>NZ_JAEKFD010000007.1:0-330795 GCF_016650735.1 Pseudomonas sp. TH37 | reverse complement strand
GCTTCCAGAATCTGCCGTCAACCCCTGATTTCAGCTTTATTCGGATTTGAGCGTAATACGCGCAAATGCCTTCTTCCCGGCCTGGCAAACATGGGTCGCGCCCAGTACGTATATAAAGGTGCGATCGACAACCTCACCATCTATACGCACACCACCAGAACCGAGAAGATCGCGCGCCACAGCGGAGTTCTTCACCAGGCCCGCTTTATTAAGGACAGCAGCAATCGGCATATCCTCGGCAGCGGTCAACTCGATCTCTGGCAGATCATCCGGCAGCTCACCATCCTTCATACGGTTGCCCGCCGCACGGTGAGCATTGGCCGCAGCCTCTTCACCATGGAAGCGCGCAACGATCTCTTCGGCCAGCTTGATCTTGATGTCACGCGGATTCGCGCCCGCCTCGACGTCAGCCCGGAAAGCATCGATCTCTTCCATGGAGCGGAAACTGAGCAATTCGAAGTAACGCCACATCAGCACATCCGGAATAGAGACCAGCTTGCCATACATGACACCCGGCGCTTCCTGGATACCGACGTAGTTGCCCAACGACTTGGACATCTTCTTCACACCATCCAGACCTTCGAGCAACGGCATCGTCAGAATGCATTGAGCCTCCTGACCATAACTACGCTGCAGCTCGCGCCCCATCAGCAGGTTGAATTTCTGATCGGTACCACCCAGCTCGACATCCGCGCGCAACGCGACCGAGTCATAACCCTGAACCAGCGGATAGAGGAACTCGTGAATAGCAATTGGCTGATTGGTCGTGTAGCGCTTATCGAAATCGTCGCGCTCGAGCATGCGAGCCACGGTGTATTGCGAAGTCAGACGAATGAAGTCGGCTGGCCCCATCTGATCCATCCAGGTGGAGTTGAACGCCACTTCAGTCTTGGCCGGATCAAGAATCTTGAAGACCTGAGTCTTGTAGGTCTCGGCATTCTCGAGAACCTGCTCACGGGTGAGCGGAGGACGTGTCGCGCTCTTGCCGCTTGGATCACCGATCATCCCGGTGAAGTCACCTATAAGGAAGATCACCTGGTGACCCAGTTCCTGGAACTGGCGCAGCTTATTAATAAGCACGGTGTGACCCAGGTGCAAATCCGGCGCGGTCGGATCGAAGCCTGCCTTAATACGCAGCGGCTGGCCACGCTTGAGTTTCTCGATCAGCTCGGACTCGACCAACAGTTCTTCTGCACCACGTTTGATCAGCGCTAGCTGCTCTTCAACCGACTTCATAACAGACCCGCAAGGCTCAGATTCAAAGGGGAACAACCATACAAGATCGCGCACCAAATACAAGTTTTGCCCGGCGCACGGACGCCAATCCACGGACAGAGCGTTCGCAGACTTGCTTCAGAGATGATTTGGTTATATTTTATACAGTTATTTCGTCTTCATCATGTCATTCATCTTTTCCAATTCATCTTTTCAAAGTCAAAATTACCTATGACCACAGAACCGTCTAAAGCGCCTCCGCTTTACCCGAAGACCCACCTGCTTGCAGCAAGTGGCATCGCCGCCCTTCTCAGCCTGGCGCTTCTGGTATTCCCTTCCAGTGATGTTGAAGCCAAAAAGACGACCCTGAGTCTTGAACTGGAAAGCCCTGCAGAACAACTGACACAAGATCAAGACGCCGCCGAATCCGTCCAAGCCACAAATGAGCCGGCCGCCTCCCCCTTCGCGCAGATCGAAAACAGCGCCGAAGACACTCAGGAAACCGCCCAGGCCGCCCCCGCCCCTGCTCCCGCGCCAGTCGTCGAAGAGAAGAAGGCGCCAGGCCATAAGGAAGTGATTGTTAGCAAAGGCGACACTCTCTCGACTTTGTTCGAGAAAGTCGGCCTTCCGGCCACTTCGGTGCATGAAGTGCTAGCCAGCGACAAGCAGGCCAAGCAGTTCAGCCAGCTCAAACATGGCCAGAAGCTTGAGTTCGAACTGGACCCGGATGGCCAGCTGACCAACTTGCACAGCAAGGTCAGCGACATGGAAAGCATCAGCCTGACCAAGAATGACAAGGGTTATACGTTCAACCGCATTACCGCCAAGCCCACAGTTCGCTCCGCCTATGTTCATGGCGTGATCAACAGCTCGCTGTCGCAATCTGCCGCCCGAGCCGGTTTGTCCCACAGCCTGACCATGGATATGGCCAGTGTGTTTGGCTATGACGTCGACTTCGCCCAGGATATTCGCCAGGGTGACGAGTTCGATGTGATCTATGAACAGAAAGTCGTCAATGGCAAAGCTGTTGGCAATGGCCCGATCCTCTCTGCACGCTTCACCAACCGCGGCAAGACTTACACCGCAGTGCGCTACACCAACAAACAAGGCAACAGCAGCTACTACACGGCTGACGGCAACAGCATGCGCAAGGCGTTTATCCGTACCCCGGTAGACTTCGCCCGCATCAGCTCGAAATTCTCCATGGGACGCAAGCACCCGATCCTGAACAAGATCCGCGCCCACAAGGGTGTCGATTACGCAGCCCCACGCGGTACGCCGATCAAGGCTGCCGGTGACGGAAAAGTATTGTTGGCGGGTCGTCGCGGCGGTTACGGCAACACCGTGATCATCCAGCACGGTAATACCTATCGCACGCTGTACGGTCATATGCAGGGCTTCGCCAAAGGCATCAAGACTGGCGGCAGCGTCAAGCAAGGTCAGGTGATCGGTTACATCGGCACTACCGGCCTGTCCACCGGCCCGCACTTGCACTACGAGTTCCAGGTCAATGGCGTGCACGTCGACCCGCTGGGTCAGAAGGTGGCGATGGCCGATCCGATCTCCAAAGCTGAACGCTCACGCTTCCTCGCGCAAAGCCAGCCGCTGATGGCGCGCATGGATCAAGAGAAAACCACCCAGCTGGCTTCGAGTAAACGCTAAGCCATGACGCTCTATATAGGTGTGATGTCCGGGACCAGCCTTGATGGCCTGGACATTGCGTTGATCGAGCAAGCCCCGGCGATCAAGCTGATCGCCACCCATTACATCCCTATGCCTGATTCCCTGCGCGCCGAGCTGCTTGGCTTGTGCGCCAGCGGCCCGGACGAGATTGCCCGCTCCGCCATTGCCCAGCAGAACTGGGTGAAACTGGCCGCACAGGGCATTCACACCCTCCTCGACCAACAAAATCTGAAACCCGACGACATTCGCGCAATTGGCAGCCACGGCCAGACCATTCGCCATGAGCCGGCGCGCGGGTTCACGGTACAAATCGGCAACCCTGCCTTGCTCACCGAGCTGACCGGCATCACCGTGGTCAGCGATTTCCGCAGCCGTGATGTAGCCGCCGGCGGACAAGGCGCCCCACTGGTTCCAGCCTTTCACGAAGCCCTGTTTGAAGAACGACCTGGCAACCGCGCGGTATTGAACGTCGGCGGGTTCAGCAATCTCAGCCTGATCGAACCCGGCAAGCCTGTTGCCGGGTTTGACTGCGGCCCCGGGAATGTCTTGCTGGATGCCTGGATTCACCAGCAACGCGGCGACAACTTTGATCGTGACGGTCAATGGGCCGCCAGCGGCAAGGTTGAACCGGTTCTGCTGAACGAGCTGCTCAGTGATCCATTCTTTGTGACCCAAGGCCCGAAGAGCACCGGTCGCGAAGTATTCAATCTCCCATGGCTGATGCAGCATCTGTCGCAGCTACCGACCTTCGCTGCCGAAGACGTACAGGCCACGCTGCTTGAGCTGACTGCGCTGACCATTGTCGAGTCATTGCAAAGCGCCCAATCGAATACCCGGGAGCTGCTGGTTTGTGGCGGCGGCGCGCACAACGCCACGCTGATGAAGCGCTTGGCCAGCCTGTTGCCGAATGCGAAAGTCAGCAGCACTGCTGCTTACGGCGTAGACCCGGACTGGGTCGAAGCCATGGCCTTCGCCTGGCTAGCCCATTGCTGCCTGGAAGGTATCGCGGCCAACCGTCCGAGTGTCACCGGTGCCCGCGGCCTACGCGTACTCGGCGCCATCTACCCCGCCTGAGCCTGAACCCCAGACAGCAAAACGCCGCAGAGTCCTGAGATTCTGCGGCGTCTGGTAATGCGGTGAGGTGCGATCAGATCGAGAACGAAGAGCCGCAGCCACACGTGGTGGTAGCGTTCGGGTTCTTGATCACGAAACGCGAACCTTCCAGACCTTCCTGGTAATCCACTTCGGCACCTGCCAGGTACTGGAAGCTCATTGGATCGACCACCAGACTAACGCCTTCGCGCTCGACGATGGTGTCGTCATCGGCCACTTCTTCATCGAAGGTGAAGCCGTACTGAAACCCTGAACAACCGCCGCCCGTAACGAATACGCGCAGCTTCAAGCGATCATTCCCCTCTTCATCGACCAGGCTCTTCACCTTGTGCGCGGCACCGTGGGTGAATTGCAAAGCCGTGGGGGTGAAGGATTCGACGCTCATGCTGACTATCTCCCGGCGTTACGCCGCCATAATGCGTGATGACGCGCATTATCCGCTTCTCCCAGAAAATCGGTCAACTATTGTTACGGTATATCAATCAACCCAATTGTCAGACCAAAATGCAAAAGGCCCGTTCGACGGGCCTTTTTGCTGAGCGGGATAAAGCCTTACGGCAGCATGCCTGCATGGGACAGGCCCAGACGCTCATCCAGACCGAACAGGATATTCAGGTTCTGCACCGCCTGACCCGACGCGCCTTTGACCAGGTTGTCGATCACCGACAATACCACCACCAGATCACCATCCTGCGGACGATGCACGGCGATACGGCAAACGTTGGCGCCGCGCACGCTACGGGTTTCCGGATGGCTGCCGGCAGGCATTACATCGACGAACGGTTCGTTGGCATAGCGCTTTTCGAACAATGCTTGCAGATCCACCGAGCGATCCACGACAGTCGCGTAGAGCGTCGAGTGAATGCCGCGAATCATTGGCGTCAGGTGCGGAACGAAGGTCAGACCAACGTCCTTGCCCGCGGCACGACGCAGGCCCTGGCGGATTTCCGGCAAATGACGGTGCCCTTTGACGGCATAAGCCTTCATGCTTTCCGACGTCTCGGAGTACAGCGAACCTACAGAAGCGCCACGACCGGCACCGCTGACACCGGATTTGCAGTCTGCAATCAAACGAGTGGTATCTGCCAGACCGGCTTCAAGCAATGGCAGGAAACCCAATTGCGTGGCAGTCGGGTAGCAACCCGGCACAGCAATCAGGCGCGCTTGCTTGATTTGCTCGCGATTGACTTCCGGCAAGCCGTAGACCGCCTCCTCCAACAGTTCCGGCGCGCCGTGCGGCTGACCGTACCATTTGGCCCACTCATCGGCGTCTTGCAGACGGAAGTCTGCCGACAGGTCGATGACCTTGGTCCCGGCAGCCAGCAGCTCACCGGCCAGCGCATGCGCAACACCGTGCGGCGTGGCAAAGAACACCACGTCGCAGGCCCCGAGGGTCTTGATGTCCGGAACGCTGAAAGCCAGGCCGTCGTAGTGGCCTCGCAGGTTCGGGTACATGTCGGCCACGGCCAGGCCAGCCTCGGATCGGGAAGTGATCACTACCACTTCAGCTTGCGGATGCTGTGCCAACAGACGCAGCAGTTCGACACCGGTGTAACCCGTGCCGCCGACGATACCGACCTTGACCATAAACCTGCCCTCAACGAACCCACTGGAAAGCCGTCGATAATAGGGGCCGCGCGGCCCTGCGACAACCGTCAAGGTGACGTGTGGCGGCTCAAGCCTCTACTATTCCCGCTACCGTGAACCCTGGGAATAACTAAAAATGCTTTATCTGTGGCTCAAAGCGCTTCATATCGTCAGCATGGTCTGCTGGTTTGCCGGCCTGTTTTACCTGCCGCGCCTGTTCGTCTATCACGCCCAAAGCGAAGACACCGTCAGCAAGGAACGCTTCAGTATCATGGAGCGCAAGCTGTACCGGGGCATCATGGGCCCGGCGATGATCGCCACCCTGGTATTCGGCATCTGGTTGATCAGCCTCAACCCAAGCGCCTACTTCACCCAAGGTGCATGGATGCATGCCAAATTGACCCTTGTGGTAATCCTCATCGGCTATCACCACATGTGCGGCGCACAGGTAAAACGTTTTGCCCGTGGCGAAAACACCCGCAGCCATGTCTTTTATCGCTGGTTCAATGAAGTGCCGGTTCTGATATTGCTGGCTATCGTAATTCTGGTCGTCGTTCGGCCGTTTTAATCCAATAAGCATAATTCACCCGGGGTACTTCCAATGTCGCTGCCCGCTTTGCTCGAACAACGCTTGCGTCTGCCCGTGGTGGCGGCGCCGATGTTCCTGATCTCCAACCCTGAACTGGTGCTCGCCTGCTGCCGTAATGGCGTGGTGGGCAGCTTTCCCGCGCTGAACCAGCGTGAGAGCAGCGGTTTCAAGGCCTGGCTGGAAGAAATCGAAGCAGGACTGGCTATACTGGAAAATCCCGCTCCTTACGCGGTGAACCTGATTGTCCACAACAGCAACCCGCGATTGCAGGCCGACCTGGCGATCTGCATCGAGCACAAAGTACCGATCGTGATCACCAGCCTCGGCGCCGTGAAGGAATTGGTCGACGCCGTGCATGGCTATGGAGGCCTGGTATTTCATGACGTGACAACCCGTCGCCACGCGGAAAAAGCCGCTGAAGCAGGTGTTGACGGTTTGATTGCCGTGGCCGCGGGCGCCGGTGGTCACGCCGGGACCTGGAGCCCGTTTTCGCTGATCGCCGAGATTCGCCAGTTTTTCGACAAGACCCTGCTGCTGGCCGGTTGCCTGAACCATGGCCATGAAATTCTTGCCGCGCAAGTGCTCGGCGCGGATTTGGCCTACTTCGGTACGCGATTTATCGGCACCACTGAAAGTCATGCACCTGACGCGTATAAGGAGATGCTCCTGACTTCCAGAGCCGCCGACATCGTCCATACTCCAGCGGTGTCGGGAGTACCGGCAAGTTTCATGCGTCGGAGCCTGGAGGCCGCCGGTTTCGACATGGCAGCCCTGCAAGGCAAGGGCGAGGTGAATTTCGGCTCCAAGCTCAAGCCATTGAGCGACGAAGCCAAAGCCTGGAAAACCGTGTGGTCCGCAGGCCAGGGTGTCGGAGAAATCGATGACCTGCCGAGTGTCGATCAACTGGTCGCACGTCTCGATGCCGAATACCGCAAGGCGCTGGAACTGGCGGCGGCGTTGCCCAAGCGCTGGCCGCGCTGACAGAAAAACTTGGCCAGCCCAATCCGGCTGGCCCTACACTCCATACTTGCAACACCGTCTACTACAAACAAACTCTCGCGACAAGGATGCCTCGGCCATGAGCGAAAACCGTTTCAAGATCGTCTTCGATGGCGCTCTGCAGCCAGGTGTTGACGCCACCACCGCGAAGCTCAATCTCGCCGACCTGTTCAAAAGCGATGTCGCGGCTATCGAGCGCCTATTCAGTGGCCGGACAGTTGCACTCAAGCGCGACCTGTCACACGCCGACGCGCAGACTTACCTTCAGGCGCTAACGAAAACCGGCATCGATGCCCGAATCGAAACAGAACCCTCGATCGAGCTGAACCTGTCCGACGTTCACGAACACGCCCCTGCCAATAACCAACCTGTCACGGCAGATCCCGATTCTCCCTATGCACCGCCCCGAGCCTCTGTCGGCGAAGCACTGCCGGAGTTTTCTGCACTCAAGCCATTCAGTTTCGTTGGCCGCATCGGTCGCTTGCGCTTTCTGGCCTGGACGATGGCGCTTACGCTGGTGACGCTTGGCGTTGGTGCCGTGCTGGCTATTTTCGGCTTCGCGCTCATTAGCACGGACTCCACTGCTGGCTTGGTCCTCGCGGGTCTGCTGGCCTTTATCCTGGTCGTGGTGCTCGCATTCATCAGCATCCAGTTCAGTGTGCAGCGCCTGCACGATATCGGCTGGTCCGGCTGGCTCTGGCTGCTGAACCTTGTACCGGTCGTGGGCAGCGTTTTTCCGTTTGTAATAATGATCGTGCCGGGTAACAACACTGCCAACCGATATGGCGCACCACCACCGCCCAACAGCAACGCGGTCAGGGTGCTGGCTTCGCTGTGGCTGGTGTTTATCGCGATCATGTTCGTCGGCGGGCTGACTGGAGGCCTCACCGCGATCCAGGATGAGTACAAAAGCGCCACCGAGAGCACCTATCAAAGCAACTCGGTGATCACCGACGAAGTTGAAGTCGAGCCGGCCGAAGAGGCCGAGCAAGCACCAAATTCATCCGATGATGCAGCCGAAGCAGCCGAGCCCCCTGTAGACTCTGCGAAAGAATGAACAGCGCTCCCCGTCCGTGACACCTGCGTCGCCGGCGCGGAGCTGTTGCGATGGAGAACTGCATGACCCGTTACGCTCTGATCACTGGCGCTTCCAGCGGCATCGGCCTGGCGATGGCCGAAGCGCTGGCCCGGCGCGGCCGCAGCCTGATTCTGGTGGCCCGACAGCGTGATCAGCTGGAAAGCATTGCGATTGAACTGACTCAACGTTTTGGTGTGGAGGTGCTGTTTCGTGCCTGTGACCTGGGCGAGCCGCTGAGGCTGTCCGGTTTTTTGCTGGAGCTGGAGGAAGGCGACCGGCAAATCGATTTGCTGGTCAACTGCGCCGGCATCGGTACCTGCGGTCCGTTCCTGGCCCAGGACTGGATGACCGAGCAGGACTTGATCGAAGTGAACATCCTGGCCCTCACTCGCTTGTGCCATGCCATCGGCAACAGCATGGCCTTGCAGGGCGGCGGGCAGATTCTGAACGTCGCCTCGGTCGCGGCGTTCCATCCCGGCCCCTGGATGAGCACTTACTACGCCAGCAAGGCTTACGTACTGCATTTTTCCGAA
Organism: Pseudomonas sp. TH37; assembly: GCF_016650735.1. NCBI lineage: Bacteria > Pseudomonadati > Pseudomonadota > Gammaproteobacteria > Pseudomonadales > Pseudomonadaceae > Pseudomonas > Pseudomonas sp. TH37. Next base: position 321,998 of record NZ_JAEKFD010000007.1, on the reverse strand, counting down.
GGTTTACGCGTCGAACTGAAGAAATGCGCGGTCAAGGTGTCGGTGCTCTGCCCCGGCCCGACCCGCACGGCGTTTTTCCGCACCGCGCAACTGGATACCGACAAACTGGTCGAGAGCAAACTGCTGATGAGTCCAGAAGAAGTCGCGCTTTATACCGTGCGCGCGCTGGCGAAAAATCGCGCCATTATTATCCCCGGTCGCCTGAATCGCTGGTTCGCGTTCCTGCCGCGGCTCGGCTCACGCTGGCTGACCCGGACAATCGCGGGCATGGTCAACAAAGCCTATTGCCCGCGCTGATCAATCCTCAAGGCAAAAGACTGGGCTCTGACATAACCCATGGTTACACTCAGGCCAGCCCAAACAACGGAGAAAACAGCTGTGGATACTCTGTTCACCAAGATCATCAACCGGGAAATCCCGGCGAAGATCATTTACGAGGACGACCAAGTACTGGCCTTCCACGACATCGCACCGCAGGCCCCCGTGCATTTCCTGGTAGTCCCGAAGAAACCGGTGCGCACCCTTAACGACCTCACCGAGGACGATAAGGCTTTGGCCGGGCACATTCTGTTCACGGCCCAGCGTCTGGCTCTGGAATTGGGCTGTGAGGAAGGTTTCCGGGTGGTCATGAACTGCAATGAATTGGGTGGGCAGACCGTCTATCACATCCATATGCACGTGCTGGGTCAGCGTCAGATGCACTGGCCGCCGGGCTGATCCACTAACCACCAAAAAATCGCAGCCTTCGGCAGCTCCTACACCGATCTCCGTAGGAGCTGCCGAAGGCTGCGATCTTTTGCTTTGGGTGTAGAAAGCTGAAATGACCCAACGCAAACCCTCTCCCGGCCGATTGGGTTAAACTGGCCGCCGAGATTCTTCCCGGAGGTCAGCATGACTACCCAACGTCACTACTCGCCAATTGACCGTCTTCTGCTGCAAGCCGATGCTGCGATGCGGACTTTGTTGCCTTTCAGTGGTCAGCCTTACCGTCCGTCGCCGGCCATCGTGCAGCCGGATGCGCAAATGAGCGACGAGGACACCCGACATGTCGCCGGCTTGATGCGCATCAACCATACCGGCGAAGTCTGCGCCCAGGCGCTGTATCAAGGTCAGGCCCTGACCGCCAAACTGCCGAAAGTGCGCGCCGCCATGGAGCACGCCGCCGAAGAAGAAATCGACCATCTGGTCTGGTGCGAACAACGCATTCATCAGCTGGGTAGCCATACCAGCATCCTCAATCCGCTGTTCTACGGCATGTCGTTCGGGATTGGCGCGGTTGCCGGGTTGATCAGCGACAAAGTCAGCCTGGGTTTCGTTGCTGCCACCGAGCATCAGGTCTGCAAACACCTGAACGAACACCTTGAGCAACTGCCAGCCGAGGACGAAAAATCCCGGGCGATCCTGGAGCAGATGCGTATCGATGAAGAGCATCATGCTGAAAGTGCGCTGGATGCGGGTGGATTTCGTTTTCCGGCGCCGGTGAAGTTCGGGATGAGTTTGTTGGCCAAGGTGATGACGAAGAGTACTTATCGGATCTGAGGGTCAGGTTGTTACATAGGGCCTCTTCGCGGGCAAGCCACGCTCCCACAAGGGTTCTGTATTCCAACAAATAAAAAGGCGATTACCGCAAGGTAGTCGCCTTTTTTTGTACTCGAAGATCTTAGTTTGGCATGTTGCGCGCGTAGAAGATTTCGAGCATTTCGTGTTTCACACGCTCAGTCACCAAGGCACGTTGCTCAGAGGACAGGTTGCTGGTGGCGTCGCCGAACAGGTAGTTATCCAGTTCGAAGTGCTTCAAAAGCATTTTGGTGTGGAACAGGTTTTCCTGGTACACGTTCACGTCGGTCATCTGGTACGCGTCGCGGGTGTCTTCGGACAAGTAGTTCTGGATCGAGTTGATCTCGTGGTCGATGAAATGCTTCTTGCCTTCGACGTCACGGGTAAAGCCGCGCACGCGGTAATCCACGGTCACGATGTCTGAATCGAACTGGTGAATCAGGAAATTGAGTGCTTTGAGCGGTGAAATGACGCCACAGGTCGACACGTCGATGTCCACACGGAACGTCGCGATACCGTCTACCGGATGGATTTCCGGGTAGGTGTGCACCGTGATGTGGCTCTTGTCGAGGTGGGCCAGGATGATTTCGGGTAACGGACCCGGAGACTCTTCGATCTGACTGTCGGTCGGGGTCACCGGCTCTTCAGAGATCAGAATCGTGACGCTGGCGCCCTGGGGTTCATAGTCCTGACTGGCGATGTTCAGGATGTTGGCACCAATGATATCGACAACTTCTGTGAGGATCTGCGTCAGGCGCTTGGCGTTGTACTCTTTATTGATGTACTCGACGTAAGCCTGTTGGTCTTGCGGAGTTTCCGCGTAGCAGATGTCATAGATATTGAAGCTCAAGGTCTTTGTCAGGTTATTGAACCCGTGGAGCTTGAGTTTGCTTTTCACCGTTAAAACTCTCTATGTATTGCGGGCTGGCCGCGTGATCAAGCATGCCCGTCAGATGCGAACGACGCACCTGCGTAGGACGGTTAACACCTCTTCGCGATGGCGATTTTGTTTTTCTGTTCAGGAAAGCGACCTGTGCAGACGTCAGCGATGGATCGCCAGAGTCTGCACCGCTTTTATGATAGTTGAATGTCGATTCAACCGAGTTCGATGATTTCGTAGTCGTGGGTAATCGCCACGCCTGCCGCGCCGAGCATGATCGAGGCCGAGCAATACTTCTCCGCCGACAGCTCAATGGCGCGCCTGACCTGGGCTTCTTTCAGCCCGCGGCCCTTGACCACGAAGTGCATGTGGATCTTGGTGAAAACCTTCGGATCTTCGGTCGCACGTTCGGCTTCGAGAAAGGCTTCGCAGCTTTCGACGGCCTGACGGGACTTCTTGAGGATGCTGACCACATCAAAATTGCTGCAACCGCCAACACCCAGCAGAAGCATTTCCATCGGCCGGACACCCAGGTTACGACCGCCGGCATCGGGCGGACCGTCCATGACCACGACATGACCGCTGCCGGATTCGCCGAGGAACATGGCTTCGCCAGCCCATTGGATGCGTGCCTTCATCGCCAAGACTCCACTGTATAAAAAAGGGTCGCCAGCTTAGCACAGGGCCCTTGATTGGCAGCGCTTCGCCTTCCTAGGACATAACCATCTGCGTCGTAGGCAAATTCTCGAATCTTGAAGGAATGCGTCTGTTAAGCTGACGCCAATTCAGTGGCGCATTGCCAGCTTTGTAGCGAATAAAAAGGATCGCAGGCTTCGCCAGCTCCTATAAAAAACAAACACCGTGCAGTCTTTTCGGGATACAACCATGGTTGCTATTACTCCCACACCCAAAATCAAGAACCTCGACAAACTGTTGATGCACTGTCAGCGCCGTCGCTATGCCGCCAAGAGCAACATCATTTGTGCAGGTGACCGCTCGGACACGCTGTTTTTCATCATCAAAGGTTCGGTAACCATCCTGATTGAGGATGACGACGGCCGTGAAATGATCATTGCCTACCTCAATTCCGGCGACTTTTTCGGCGAGCTGGGTCTGTTTGAGCAAGCCGGCCTGGAACAGGAACGCAGCGCTTGGGTGCGCGCCAAGGTCGAATGCGACGTCGCGGAAATCAGCTACGCAAAATTCCGCGAGTTGTCCCAACAAGATCCAGACATTCTTTACGTGCTCAGCGGACAAATCGCACAGCGCCTGCGCAATACCACGCGCAAGGTCGGCGATCTGGCGTTCTTCGACGTGACCGGTCGCGTTGCGCGCTGTCTGCTGGAACTGTGCAAGCAGCCTGACGCCATGACTCACCCGGACGGCATGCAGATCAAGGTGACCCGTCAGGAAATCGGCCGGATTGTCGGTTGTTCCCGTGAGATGGTCGGCCGTGTGCTCAAGGATCTGGAAGAGCGCAACCTGGTCAACGTCAAAGGCAAGACCATGGTGGTCTTCGGTACGCGCTAAGCTCGAAAACTCAAGCTCGAAAACTTAAGTTCCTAAACTTAAGCCCCGAGCATTTCTGCCAGCAACTGTCGGTACAGCGCATCGAGCCGTTCCAGTGCCTCAGGAGCGGCAAACTTTTCATGCAGGGCAATGTGGCTTTCAGCGCGAACCCGCTGTTCCAGGCCACAGGCCTCATTGAAGCGATTGACCGCCGCGACCATCGACTCTCGCTCGTCATCGATCAACATCGCCCCATGCACCAGACCGACCGGACGCTGACCGCCCTTGCTCTGGCGCCAACGCTGGGCGGTGCCGACCATCTTTCGACCATCGAGGTTGACGTTGAAACGACCGTCGCAGAACGCGCCCTCGATTTCGCCCAACGACGAAGTGCCGCCCAGCTCATCCAGTAACTGACAGATCGGATCGCACAAACGCCGGTAGCCGGTTTCGATGCGGTTCAGATCGCCTTCGCTGCGCGGTGGGGCATAAACCAGTGCGATGTTGATGGTCGATGCCGATTGCGGCACCGGCTCACCGCCGGTTTCACGCAGCAGCACCGGCCAACCGGCGGCAGCAGATATTTCGCACGCGGCGTCGAACAGTGGCAAACGATTCAAGCGACGGGGCATGACCAACGCGCGGTCAGTGGGTTGCCAGAACAGCAGACCGAACTCCGACTCACCGGTGCACACATGGGCCAGCAGATCCTGTTCGGCGAGCAGGCCGGCTTCGATGGTCAGAGGGGTTGGCTGAGGCATGGATGACTCCGTAAGACATGAGTCTTTGGGGTACTTGATGGCCTCTTCGCGGGCAAGCCCGCTCCCACAGGGATCGGGTTGCCCGCGAAGATGTGTTCAGTCGAGCGTAGAACCGCTCACTGGAATGCCACGCTCGGGAAAGAACAGGCGCTGCAATTCCGTACCCGGGCTTTCAGCACGCATGAACGCTTCGCCGACCAGGAACGCATACACATCGCTGATTTCCATCAGCTCGACATCGGCCCGATTGAGAATGCCACTCTCGGTGATGACCAGACGATCACGCGGGATGCGCGGCAACAGGTCGAGGGTGGTTTCCAGATTGACGTCGAAGGTGTGCAGGTTGCGGTTGTTCACGCCCACCAGCGGCGTGTCGAGGGTTTTCAAGGCCCGCTCCAGCTCGTCGCCATCGTGGACTTCCACCAACACATCAAGACCGACGCTTTTGGCCACGGCAGCCAGCTCGGCCATCTTCACGTCGTCCAGTGCGGAGACGATCAACAGCACGCAGTCAGCGCCCAGAGCCCGGGATTCGACGATCTGGTAAGGATCGATCATGAAGTCCTTGCGGATCACCGGCAACTTGCACGCCGCCCGAGCCTGCTGCAGATACGCATCGGCGCCCTGGAAGTAATCGATGTCGGTGAGCACCGACAGGCAAGTGGCCCCGCCCTTTTCGTAACTTCTGGCAATGTCCGCAGGCACGAAATTCTCGCGAATCACGCCTTTGCTTGGCGAAGCCTTCTTGATTTCAGCAATGACCGCCGGCTGCTTCGTCTTGGCCTGATCGATCAATGCCTTGGCAAAACCACGGGGTGCATCGGCCGCCTTGGCCAGATTTTCCAGCTCCGCCAGACTCACACGAGCGCTACGCTCGGCGACTTCCTGAACTTTGCGGGCCAGAATATTTTCCAGAACCGTCGGTACACTCATCCCTCATTCTCCACTTTGAATACCGCGGTAAATGCACCCAATTCCTCAAGTTTTTCCCGAGCGAGGCCTGTGTGCAGCGCATCGTGCGCCAGGGCAACGCCTTCTTTCAAACTGCTGGCATGGTCGGCGGCGTACAGCGCGGCACCGGCATTAAGCACGATCATCTCGGCGGCTTTCTGACCGTTCTCGGTCTTGCGCTTGCCCAAGGCATCGCGAATCAGCTCAAGGGAGGCCGCCGGGCTTTCCACCGCCAGGCCGTGCAGGCTCTGACTCTTCATCCCGAGGTCTTCGGGTTCGACCCAATACTCGGTGATCTGGTCATTCTTCAATTCAGCCACAAAGGTCGGTGCCGCCAGACTGAACTCGTCCAGGCCATCCTTCGAGTGCACCACCAGAACGTGCTTGCTGCCCAGACGCTGCAAGACTTCGGCCAATGGCCGGCACAACGCCTGACTGAACACACCCACCACCTGATGTTTCACACCGGCCGGATTCGTAAGCGGGCCGAGCATGTTGAACAGCGTGCGCAAGCCCAGCTCGCGGCGCGGGCCGGCGGCGTGCTTCATGGCGCTATGGTGAGTCTGGGCAAACATGAAACCGATGCCGACGTTGTCGATGCAGCGCGCCACCTGAACCGGCGTCAGGTTCAGGTAGATACCCGCCGCCTCAAGCAGATCAGCGCTGCCGCTTTTGCCCGACACCGCACGGTTACCATGCTTGGCTACGGTGCAACCGGCTGCGGCGACTACGAACGAGGAAGCCGTGGAGACGTTGAAAATGTTTGCACCGTCGCCGCCGGTGCCGACCACATCGACCACGCCGTCGAGGGTATTGAGTTCAACCTTGTCCGCCAACTCGCGCATCGCCGTCACGGCGCCGACGATCTCATCGATGCTTTCGCTCTTCATGCGCATGGCCATCATGAACGCGCCGATCTGCGCATCCGTGCATTGCCCGGTCATGATTTCGCGCATGACATCGCGCATCTCATCGGTACTGAGGTCGAGGTGGCCGACGATACGGCTCAGGGCTGTCTTGATATCCATGGAAAGTCCTTAGCGCGTGCCGCCGGTTTGTTTGAGGAAGTTGGCGAACAGCTCGTGGCCCTGTTCGGTGAGGATAGACTCAGGGTGGAATTGCACACCCTCAATGTTCAGCGTCTTGTGGCGCAGCCCCATGATCTCGTCGACCGAGCCGTCTTCAAGCTGGGTCCAGGCGGTCAGTTCCAGGCAATCGGGCAGGGTTTCGCGCTTGACGATCAGCGAGTGATAGCGGGTGACCGTCAGCGGGCGATTCAGGCCTTCGAACACGCCCTTATCCTCGTGGAATACCGGGCTAGTCTTACCGTGCATGACTTGACGGGCACGGACCACATCGCCACCAAAGGCTTGGCCAATGGACTGGTGCCCCAGGCAAACGCCGAGAATCGGCAGCTTGCCGGCGAAGTGCTTGATCGCTTCAATGGAAATACCGGCTTCGGTCGGGGTGCAAGGACCGGGCGACACGACAATGCGCTCAGGCTTGAGGGCTTCGATTTCGGCAATGGTAAGTTCATCGTTGCGCACGACTTTGACCTCGGAGCCCAGCTCGCCAAGGTATTGCACAACGTTGTAAGTAAAAGAGTCGTAGTTATCGATCATCAGCAACATGGCGTTAAGAACCTCTTGAATTTACTGACTTTGAATACAGCCTTCGAATGATTTACCCGCAGCGTCCTGCACTTTGTCAGTCGCTGGAGTCGCGCTGCAAAGCGGTTTGTCTTGCGGGTAAAGAAGGCAAAGCGGTAAAGATCCGGCCGGGCCGGCAGAAGGATTCAGGCGCGCCAACGCCAACGGGCGTGTGCCTTGATGACTTGATCCAGAAGTTTGCTGACGATCAACACGGGGAAGGTCTCATTTATACGTCTTGGCACAGTAACTTAGCTGGGCAGAGCGTGCAATATGGGGCGATCGAAGCGCGTGAAACAATCGACGGGTTCGCGCCGAACGGCAACAGGCCCTATAGTTTTTGGCACTATCGTTTCGCTCACTACAACAATAACAAACGGACTTGCTCATGATCAGACAGACGTTGGCTGTACCGCTTGCCGGCTGCTTGCTCGCTATGGCCTGCACCCAGGCGATCGCGGCGCCCAACCCTTATTCGAATTTCATCGTCTTCGGCGATAGCCTCAACGATGCCGGGCAGTTTACCGACACGGGCGGCCCTCCCGGTTCGACCCTGCGCTTCACCAACCGGACCGGACCGGTTTACCAGAACGGCAGCGGCGAAGTCTATTCCGCCAACTCGACCCAACTGCTGGGTGAAAGGCTCGGGTTTTCACCGGACCAGACGGCCGCTTCAACTTCAGCGGCGCGTGCCGCCCAGGGCCTGCCGGATGGCAATAACTGGGCCGTTGGAGGTTACCGTACCGACCAGATCCTCACCTCGATCACCAGTGTATCCGCTACGGGTGAACGCACGCGTTCGGGCTATCTGCCGACAAACAACTTCAGCGCCGATCCGAATGCGCTGTATTACATTTCCGGGGGTGGTAACGATTTTCTTCAGGGACTTGTACAAAGTGGCGCTCAGGCGAATGCCGCTGCGGATCGACTGGCAAACAGCGTCCAGGTTTTGCAGGCCGCCGGCGCCCGGTACATCGTGGTATGGCTGCTGCCCGACCTGGGTTTGACGCCCGCCATCAATGGCACGCCCCAACAGACACCCACCTCACTACTGAGCTCTGCCTTCAACCGGCAACTGGTCACCCGTCTCGCGGGGATCGATGCCGAAATCATCCCGCTGAACATTCCGTTGCTGCTGCAGGAAACCTTCGCCGACCCGGCGCGATTCGGTTTTGCTACAGGCCAGAACCTGACGGCGACCTGTTTCAGTGGCAACAGCTGCACCGAAAACCCTACGTATGGCATCAACAGTGCCACGCCGGATCCCAGCAAACTGATTTACAACGATGGGGTCCATCCGACTGAAGCCGGGCAAAAACTGATTTCCGACTACGCCTACTCCCTACTGGCTGCGCCGTGGGAGCTGACATTACTACCAGAAATGGCCCACGCTACCTTGCGCGCGCACCAGGACGAACTGCGTAGCCAGTGGCAATCCGACTGGGAGAACTGGCAGGCTGTCGGCCAATGGCGCGCAATTGTCGCCGGCGGTGGTCAGCATCTGGATGTCGATAGCCAAAACAGCGGAGCCAGCGCCGACGGCAGCGGCTACAACCTGAATATCGGCGGCAGCTATCGCCTTAATGAAGCCTGGCGCGTCGGTGTGGCAGCAGGCTTCTATCGTCAGGACCTGGAAGCAGGTAGTAACGATTCGGACTACAAACTCAATAGCTATCTGGCAACCGCCTTCGCCCAGTTCCAGCAGAATCGCTGGTGGGCCGATGCCGTGTTGACCGGTGGCAAGCTGGATTACGACAACCTCAAACGCAAATTCGATCTGGGTGCCAGCGAAGGTGCGGAGAAAGGCGATACCGATGGCGATCTCTGGGCCTTCAGCACTCGCCTTGGCTACGACATCGCGCAACCGGGCAGCGAGTGGCACTTGTCGCCGTTCATCAGCGCCGATTACGCCAAAGTGGAAGTCGACGGCTACTCGGAAAACAGCAACCGCTCCACGGCGCTGACTTTTGATGATCAGACCCGAGACTCGAAACGCCTGGGTGTCGGCTTGCAAGGCAAATACAACTTCACCCGTCAGACCCAGGTATTTGGCGAATATGCCCACGAGCGCGAGTACGAGGACGACACCCAGAAAGTGAACATCGCCCTCAACAGCCTGCCGTCCCTCGACTTCAATCTCCAGGGCTACACGCCGCAAAGCCATCTCAACCGCTTAAGCCTGGGGGTCAGCCACAAATTGACCGCCGACCTGGCGCTGCGTGGCGGCTATACCTTGCGCAAGGATGATGACTTTACCCAGCAAGGTTTGACCGTTGGGGTTGCGCTGGACTTCTAAATCGTAGGCAATAAAAAACGCGGCCGCCTTACAGGTGCCGCGTTTTTTGAAATGAGCACTATCCATGTGGGAGCGGGCTTGCCCGCGATAGCGGACTGACAGACAACATCAATGTTGAATGTACTGGCCCCATCGCGGGCAAGCCCGCTCCCACAGGGTTATCGGTGAACTCAGGTGTCCGGGGTTTGTTCGGCCAGGGCCACGGCGCGGAACATGGCGCGGCGCTTGTTCAGGGTTTCTTCCCATTCCAGTGCCGGCACCGAGTCTGCAACGATGCCACCACCCGCCTGCACGTGCAGTTCGCCGTTCTTGATCACTGCGGTGCGGATCGCAATCGCGGTGTCCATGTTGCCGTTCCAGGCGAAGTAACCGACCGCGCCGCCGTAGACGCCACGCTTGACCGGTTCCAGCTCGTCGATGATTTCCATCGCGCGAATCTTCGGCGCACCAGACAAGGTGCCTGCCGGCAGGATCGCCCGCAGTGCGTCCATCGCCGTCAGCCCGGCCTTCAATTGGCCGGTAACGTTAGACACGATGTGCATCACGTTGGAATAACGCTCGATCACCATCTTCTCGGTGAGTTCCACCGAACCGATCTCCGAAACGCGACCGGTGTCGTTGCGGCCCAGATCGATCAGCATCAAGTGCTCGGCGATTTCCTTGTCGTCCGACAGCAGGTCTTTTTCCAGCGCCAGATCAGCCTCTTCGTTGGCGCCTCGCGGACGGGTGCCGGCAATCGGGCGCACGGTGATCAGGTTGTCTTCGACCCGCACCAGTACTTCCGGCGAACTGCCAACGACGTGGAAGTCGCCGAAGTTGAAGAAGTACATGTAAGGCGTCGGGTTGAAGCAGCGCAACGCCCGGTACAGGTCGATAGGCGCAGCCTTGAAGTCGATCGACATACGCTGGGACGGCACAACCTGCATGCAGTCACCGGCCAGGATGTATTCCTTGATGGTGTCGACGGCTTTTTCGTAATCGTCCTGGGTGAAGCTCGAACGGAACACCGGATCAGCCGATTGCTGTTTGCTGAAGTCCAGGCCACGGCGCGGGGTGATTGGCTGACGGAGTTGTTCCAGCAGTGTTTGCAGACGCGCCTGACCTTGCTCGAAAGCGTCTTCCTGCGCCGGATCGGCCAGGACGATCGCGTGCATTTTGCCCGCGAGGTTGTCGAACACCACCACTGCATCGGAGACCATCAGCAGAATATCCGGTACACCCAATGGATCCGGGTTCGGGCATTTGCCCAGACGCTTCTCCACATAGCGCACGCAGTCATAACCGAAGTAGCCCACCAGACCACCATTGAAGCGCGGCAGACCGGCGATGGTCGGCACGTTGTAGCGCGCCTTGAAGGTTTCGACGAAGGCCAGCGGGTCTTCAACGTCGTGGCTTTCGATCTCGACGCCGTCGTGGGTCACGCTGACGTGATGATCGTGAACCCGCAGCACGGTGCGGCACGGCAGGCCGATGATTGAATAACGGCCCCATTTTTCGCCGCCCTGCACCGACTCCAGCAGGTAGGAGTTCGGCTCGTCGGCCAGTTTCAGGTAGATCGACAGCGGCGTGTCGAAGTCGGCCAGGGTTTCGCAGGCAAGCGGGATGCGGTTGTAGCCGGCAGCGGCCAAACGCAGGAATTCTTCGCGGATCATGAGGTGCCTCGTGGCTTGAGGGTCTAACGGTCAGGTGTGCAAACGCGCCGGTACGCCGGCCAGGAACAAGTCAGGCGCGCCAACGCCAGCGGGCCAGGGCCTTGATGACTTTCATCCAGAGTTTGCGAGTGACCACCACGATGGCGTTTCCAGGAGGGGATTGAACAGCGTCGGGCAACGTTATCTCAGCGGCCGGATCCAGGCAACCGGGAATTAGTTTGCGCAGATCATCGATCACCAGCGTCGGCAATTCTTCGGCAATCGGTCGACCATGGTTATAGCCGTAACTGAGGGCCACGCATTTGACCCCCGCAGCTTTCGCCGCCAGCACATCGCTGCGCGAGTCGCCGACGAACAACGATTGCGATGCCGGAATGTTGGCCATTTTCATCACGAAAAACAGCGCGGCCGGGTCAGGTTTCTTATTCGGCAGGGTGTCGCCACCGATGATCCATTTGAAATAGCGGCCGATCTTCATCTGATCCAGCAGCGGCGCGACAAAGCGCTCCGGCTTGTTGGTGATCAGCGCCATTTCGATGCCTTGTTTATTCAGCCACTTGAGGGTGTCACGCACGCCGGGGTAAACCACCGTCAAATCGTGACCGTCCTCATAAAAGCCGTTGAACAATTCCAGGGCATGCTCGGCCTCGACCTCATCGACGCCCTCGGCGTCGATGTGATTAGCCAAGGCCCGGCGCACGAGCATGTGCACCCCGTTGCCAACCCACTCCCGTACCGGTTCGATACCGGCAGGTTGACGCCCGAGTTTGAGCAGCATGTTATCCACAGCCGCCGCGAGATCAGGGACCGAATCGACCAGCGTGCCATCCAGATCGAACATCACCAGCCGCGGCAAACGCCCGGGGAACAGCTGCTCAAAACCACTCATGGACGAGCCAGCGCCAGTTCGGAGCGCATTTTTTCAATCACTTCCTGGTAGTTCGGCGCATTGAAGATTGCCGAGCCGGCCACGAAGGTGTCGGCGCCAGCAGCAGCGATTTCGCGAATATTGTTCACGTTCACCCCACCGTCGATTTCCAGACGAATGTCACGACCGGAGGCATCGATCAGCGCCCGCGCTTCACGCAACTTGTCGAGAGTGCCGGGAATGAACTTCTGCCCGCCGAAACCCGGGTTGACGCTCATCAGGAGGACCATGTCGACCTTGTCCATCACGTACTTGAGCACGTCCAGCGGGGTCGCCGGGTTGAACACCAGGCCTGCCTTGCAGCCGCCTTCGCGGATCAATTGCAGGGAACGGTCGACGTGCTGCGTGGCTTCCGGGTGGAAGGTAATGTAGGTCGCACCGGCTTCGATGAAGTCACCGACGATGCGGTCCACCGGGCTGACCATCAGGTGCGCGTCGATCGGCGCGGTCACGCCGTACTTGCGCAGCGCGGCGCAGACCATCGGGCCGATGGTCAGGTTGGGCACGTAGTGGTTGTCCATGACATCGAAGTGCACGAAGTCGGCGCCGGCGGCCAGGACGTTGTCCACTTCCTCGCCCAGGCGGGCGAAGTCGGCGGAGAGAATCGACGGAGCAATGACGAAGGGCTGCATGACGCACCTTTTTTGAGCAGAATCACGATGGCGCGCATTGTATACCTCATGCTTTGACGCGCGCACCGTGCTGCGATGATTGGGTACTAATAGGCCGCTCGGTAGATCTTCTCGATATCGACAGCACTCAACTTGCGCGGATTGTTGCGCATCAGGCGTTCGATGCCGGCGGCTTCCACGGCCATGGCCGGGATCGCGTCCTCGGGCACCCCGAAACTGTGCAGGCCCAGCGGGATTTCCACCGCCGCACACAACTCGGTCATCGCCTCCACGGCTTTGTCCGCCGCTTCGTTGGCGCTCAGCTGAGCGGTCTTCACCCCCATGGCCTCGGCAATATCCTGCATACGCTCCACGCAAGCCATCTTGTTCCAGGTCATGACATACGGCAGCAACAAGGCATTGCTGACGCCATGGGCAATGTTGAAACGCCCACCCAGCGGATACGCCAACGCATGCACCGCGCCGACCCCGGCATTGCCGAACGCCATGCCGGCCATCAGGCTGGCGGTGGCCATGTCTTCCCGGGCTTGCAGATGGGATGGATTGGCGTAGGCCTTGGGCAGCGCCTTGGTAATCAGCTTGATCGCGCCAATGGCCAGGGCATCGGTGATTGGCGAGGCATTAAGCGACAGGTAGGACTCGATGGCATGCACCAGCGCATCGACGCCACTGGCAGCGGTGACACTGCGCGGGCAGGTCAGGGTCATTTGCGGGCTGACCAGCGCCACGTCCGGCAACAGGTAATCGCTGACAATGCCTTTCTTCAGCTGCGCGACCTTGTCGGAGAGGATGGCCACGTTGGTCACTTCCGAACCGGTGCCAGCAGTGGTCGGGATGGCAATCAGCGGCGGGCCTTTGCGCGGTACCTGATCGACACCGAACAAATCCTCCAGCGCGCCGTGGTAACCGGCATAGGCTGCAACACTCTTGGCGATGTCGATGGCACTGCCGCCACCGAGGCCGATCAGTCCGTCATGCCCGCCTTCACGGTAAACCCGCATGCAATCTTCGACGATGGCGATTTCCGGGTCCGGCAACACCCGGTCAAAGATCTCGTAACTGCGCTCGCCCAGCTGCGCCAGCGCCAGCTCTACCGTGCCGGACTTGACCAGAGCGGCGTCGGTAACGATCAGCGGGTTGTCGACATCCAGGCGTGTGAGTTCAGCCGCCAGTTGCTCGATGGCACCTGCGCCGGTGATCAGTTTGTGAGCGATTTTGAAAGAGGAAAGACTCATGTGCGCAGCCTCTTATAGATAGGGGAGCTGGGCACAATAGTAGCTGGGGATTGGGGTTTGTCTGCTATTCAGATTGTGAATCACCGCAGATTCCGAAATTACCTTAAATCCCTGTGAGAGCGGGCTTGCCCGCGATGACGATGTATCAGTCAACATGAATGCTGAATGTAATGACGCCATCGCGGGCAAGCCCGCTCCCACATTTTTACCGCCTGTGGCTTCAGACCTGCGCGGTACGCAGTTTTTCGCTGCGCCCGCGCAGCCATTCCAGCGTCAGCAACAGGATCACCGAGAACGCAATCAACAGCGTCGCGGCAGCGGCGATCGTCGGGCTGAGGTTTTCGCGGATGCCGCTGAACATCTGCCGAGGCAAGGTCGCTTGCTCAGGACCGGCGAGGAACAGCGTCACCACCACTTCATCGAATGAAGTGGCGAAGGCAAACAGCGCACCAGAAATCACGCCCGGCGCAATCAACGGCAATGTCACCCGACGAAACGCGGTCAGCGGCGAAGCCCCCAGGCTTGCAGCGGCCCGTACCAGGTTCTGGTTAAACCCCTGCAAGGTCGCCGACACCGTGATGATCACAAACGGCACACCCAATACGGCGTGCACGACGATCAGCGAGATGTAGCTGTTGCCAAATCCCAGCGGGGCAAAGGTCAGGTAACTGGCCACACCAATGATCACTACCGGCACCACCATCGGCGAAATCACCAGCGCCATCACCAGCGGTTTGCCCGGGAAATCACCCCGGGTCAGGCCGATCGCCGCCAGCGTGCCGAAGATCATCGCCAGTACCGTCGCGGCCGGGGCCACGATCATGCTGTTCTTCAACGAACGCATCCATTCCGCAGAGGCAAAGAAGTCCTGGTACCAGTGCAGCGAGAAGCCTTGCAGCGGATAGACCAGAAAACTCCCCGAGTTGAACGACAGCGGAATGATCACCAGCACCGGCAGGATCAGGAACAACAAAATCAAGCCGCAGAGAATCCGCAAACCGTAGAACCACACCCGTTCGATGGGCGACATATAAGGACTCAGCATTTCATTCTCCCCTTAGCTCAGGCGCAGGCGACTGGCGCCCACCAGCCAGCTGTAAATCAGATAAAGCACCACGGTCGCCAGCAGCAACAGCCCACCGAGTGCGGTCGCCATGCCCCAGTTGATGCTGGTGTTGGTGTAGAAGGCGACGAAATAACTGACCATCTGATCGTTCGGGCTGCCCAGCAACGCCGGGGTGATGTAGTAGCCGATGGCGAGGATGAACACCAACAGGCAACCGGCGCCGACACCGGCATAGGTCTGCGGGAAGTACACCCGCCAGAAACTGGCGAACGGGTGGCAGCCGAGGGAAATCGCGGCGCGCATGTACGTCGGCGAGATGCCTTTCATCACGCTGTAAATCGGCAGAATCATGAACGGCAGCAGAATGTGCACCATCGAGATGTAGACCCCGGTGCGGTTGAACACCAGCTCCAGCGGCTTATCGATAATGCCCATGGCCATCAGACCGCTGTTGATGAGGCCGCCTGATTGCAGCAACACGATCCACGCGGCGACCCGCACCAGAATCGAGGTCCAGAACGGCAACAGCACCAGAATCATCAACAGGTTGCTTTGCCGCGATGGCAGGTTCGCCAGCAGGTAAGCCAACGGATAGGCCAGCACCAGGCAAATCACGGTGATGATCAGGCCCATCCAGAAGGTCCGGGCAAAGATATCGAGGTAGATCGCCTGATCGGGGGTGGCCGGGGCCACTTCGCCGAGGTCGTCGATACGGTGGTCGACGGCGGCCAGCAGGTAATAAGGCGTGATGTTACTGGTGTTGCGACGCACGACCTGCCAATAGGCCGGGTCGCCCCAACGCTCGTCCAGCGCTTCCAGCGCTTCTTTATAAGAAGCCGGCTCCGTGGCGAATGGCAAGGCGCGTGCGGTTTTGGTCAACAGGCTGCGGTAGCCGGCCAACTCCATGTTCAAGCGCTTGGACAAGTCGCCCAAGGTTTGATTTTTGCGGGCTTCGGCGAGGTCTTCGCTGGCAGCCTTGTACACAGGCTCTGCCGGCAGGCCTCGGCCATCCCAACTGGCGATGGCAGCCACGGTGCGCGGCATGGCGCCGACCACTTCCGGGTTACCGACGCTTTTGTAGAGCAGCGCCACGATCGGCACCAGGAACACCAGCAACAGAAACAGCACCAACGGCGCGATCAAGGCTTGTGCTTTCCAGCGGTTGATCCGCTCGGCGTGCTTGAGCCGCTGCTTCAAGGTGGGGTCAGTGCCCGCGTTCACGGGAACGGCGATAGCCATGGCGTACTCCGGAAATCTTTGGTCATTGCAAAGGTGGCAAACGCCGCCTCGAACTTTTGGTGCTGATCGTTCCCACGCTCTGCGTGGAAACGCATCCAGTGACGCTCTGCGTCACAGGGACGCGGAGCGTCCCGGGCGGCATTCCCACGCAGAGCGTGGGAACGATCATCCGGTGAACCGTCGTCCCGTGTAGCGTGGTTACTTGGCAGCCCAGGAATTGAAGCGCTGTTCCAGTTGCTCGCCGTTGTCAGCCCAGAAGCTGACGTCGATCTGCACCTGGTTGGCGATGTTTTCCGGGGTGGTCGGCATATCCTTCAGAACATCCTTGGCCAGCAATGGCACGGCTTGGGTGTTGGCCGGGCCGTAAGCGATGTTTTCCGAATAAGTCTTCTGTTGCTGCGGTTGCACCGAGAACGCGATGAATTTCTTCGCCGCTTCAGCACGGGTTTTATCCAGGCCTTTTGGAATCGCCCATGCGTCGAAGTCGTAGATACCGCCGTTCCACACCACTTTCAGGTTGCTTTCTTTCTGTACCGCCGCGATCCGGCCGTTGTAGGCCGAGCTCATGACCACGTCACCGGAGGCGAGGTATTGCGGCGGTTGCGCGCCGGCTTCCCACCACTGAATGCTTGGCTTGAGCTCATCAAGTTTCTTGAACGCGCGATCCTGACCGTCTTTGCCGGCCAGCACTTTGTAGACGTCTTTCGGTGCAACACCATCGGCCATCAAGGCGAATTCCAGGGTGTACTTGGCGCCTTTACGCAGGCCGCGTTTGCCCGGGAATTTCTTGGTGTCCCAGAAATCCACCCAGCTGGTCGGAGCGGTTTTCAGTTTGTCGGCGTTGTAGGCCAGCACGGTCGACCACACGAAGAAGCCCACGCCGCACGGCTGGATAGCGCCTTTGACGTAGTCTTCGGTCTTGCCGAATAGCGCAGGATCGAGTTGCTCGAACATGTCTTCGTCGCAACCACGGGACAGTTCTGGCGATTCAACTTCCACCAGGTCCCAGGACACGCTCTTGGTGTCGACCATGGCTTTGACCTTGGCCATCTCACCGTTGTATTCGCCAGCAACGATCTTGCCGTTGCCCGCCGCTTCCCACGGTGCGTAAAAGGCTTTGGCCTGCGCCGCCTTGTTCGCCCCGCCAAAGGACACCACAGTCAGGTCCGGGCCCGCCGCCATCGCGTGCGCCGCACCCATCATCCCTATTGCCAAAGCGATAGCGTTAAATGAGCCGGTGCATTTCAGGGATTTCAACATTTATTGTTCTCCACGTGCAGGGTTGGTGTTGGTGAAGCAGGGGGGGCGATCAATGCGCCTCTAAAAGTGGGTCGAGCGCGCGAACGTGTTCGACCTGCCAGCCAAGCGGTACCACATCGCCGACGGCGAGCGCGGGATCGAGCTCGGCAATCGGTTGTTTCACAAAGAAGTCGGTCTTGCCGCAGACTTCCAGGCGAACCCGGACGTGGTCGCCCAGATAGATGAATTCCGCCACCCTCCCTGAGAAGCGGTTGACGCAGGACTCGCTCGAACCATTGAGGCTCACGCGCTCCGGGCGAATCGACAGCGTGACGGGTTCGCCGGTCTTGCCGACATTGACCGCCAGGGCTTCAACCTTTTCACCGCGGCCGAGCTCAACCACGCAGCGGTCGCCGGTGTGGCTGTGCAAGCGGCCATTGAGACGGTTGTTCTCGCCGATGAAGTTGGCGACGAAGGTGTTTTTCGGCTCTTCATAGAGGGAGCGCGGTGGTGCGATCTGCTGGATTTCACCTTGATGGAAAACCGCCACACGGTCGGACATGGTCAGGGCTTCGCCCTGGTCGTGGGTCACGTAGACCACGGTCACGCCGAGGCGCTGGTGCAGGTGTTTGATTTCCATCTGCATGTGTTCACGCAGTTGTTTGTCCAGTGCACCGAGGGGTTCATCCATCAGCACCAGTTGCGGTTCGAACACCAACGCACGGGCCAAGGCCACACGCTGTTGCTGGCCGCCGGACAGTTGCGCCGGATAACGCTGGGCGAAGGTGTCGAGCTGAACCATGCTC
Organism: Pseudomonas sp. TH37; assembly: GCF_016650735.1. Classification (NCBI taxonomy): domain Bacteria; kingdom Pseudomonadati; phylum Pseudomonadota; class Gammaproteobacteria; order Pseudomonadales; family Pseudomonadaceae; genus Pseudomonas; species Pseudomonas sp. TH37. The sequence goes on along the minus strand of NZ_JAEKFD010000007.1, from coordinate 303,598 downwards.
AAAACACGTTTGACCCGGTCACTGACATCGCTCTTGTTCAAACCGCGCACGGTCAGCGGGAACGCCAGGTTCTCGGCGACCGTCATGTGCGGAAACAATGCATAGTTCTGGAACACCATGCCGATGTCGCGCTTATGCGGCGGCACGTTGTTGATGGAACGCCCGGCCAGTTGGATTTCGCCGGCGGTCGGCGTTTCGAAACCGGCGAGCATCATCAGACTGGTGGTCTTGCCGGAGCCGGACGGCCCGAGCAAGGTGAGGAATTCGCCTTTGCGAATCTCCAGGTTGAGGTCTTTGACGATCAGGTTCTCGCCGTCGTAGCTCTTTTGCACTCCACGAAAGCTGACCAGAATATCGCTGGCCCCTGCGCTTGAATCAACCTGGCTCATACCCACACCTTTGTTATTGATGACTGCTGTGGACTAAGCCTAGTGGACGCTGGGAGCGGCGCAAATCGGGGCGCAGGAGAGAATCGCCTCAGCCGGATGGAAGATTGGGGGTAGGGATTGCCCTACAAGGATGGCGGGGATGGATATGTCGATTCGGGATCGCGACAGGCGGTGAGCTGTAAGCCACAAAAACAGGCAAAAGCGGCTTTGTGTGCATGTCGCAAATGGACATGCCACCGCGGTCCTGGGAGCGGGCTTGCCCGCGATGACGGTGGAACATTCAAAATCCTATCGACTGACAAACCGCAATCGCGGGCAAGCCCGCTCCCACAGGGATTTGCAGTGAACCCGTGGATGGGGTGTATCAGAGGAGTTTGTGTTCCATCGCGTACTTCACCAGTTCGGCCAGGGAGGTGATGTTGAGTTTCTGCATCAGCCGCGCCTTGTGGGTGCTGATGGTTTTGCTGCTCAGGGCCAGCTGCTGGGCGATGTCGTTGACGTTGGCGCCTTGGGCCAGGCGTTCGAATACCGAGAACTCACGCTCCGACAGCAACGAGTGCAACGGCCGTGAATCAGTCAGGCCGACTTCGAAGACCATCCGGTCGGCCAGGTCCGGGTCGATGTATCGTCCGCCCGCCGCGACTTTGCGGATTGCCGTCAGCAGCAATGCCGGATCGCTGTCCTTGGTCGCATAGCCTGCGGCGCCAACCTTTAACGCTCGTGCGGCCATTTGCGCTTCGTCGTGCATCGACAACACCAGAATCGCCGGGGGATTGTTCAGCGCGCGAATCCGCGGGATCGCTTCCAGGCCATTGACCCCGGGCATGGAGATATCCAGCAACACCACTTCGCAGGGAACATGGCGCAAGGTCTCGAGTAACTGCTCGCCATTGCTCGCCTCCCCTACCACCAGCAAGTCCTTGGCCAGGCCGATCAATTGCTTGATGCCTTCGCGAACGATGGTGTGGTCTTCGGCTACCAGTACTCGGATCACTTGCCTCTCCTCAATAATTGCCTTGTCGCCGAAAAGATCGCAGCCTTCGGCAGCGCCTACAGGGATACGCGTTCGGCGTAGGAGCTGCCGAAGGCTGCGATCTTTTAGCGGTCCAGTGGCACTCGCACACTCAGGGTCGTGCCCTCCCCCGGCTCACTCTCAAGCGACAACTGCCCGCCCATGATCAACACCCGCTCACGCATGCCGACCACACCGAAGGATGTCGGCCTGCCAGTGGCGGCGACAAATCCTACGCCATCATCGCTGACCGTCAGACAGAGTTCATCGCCCTCAAGGGTCAGCGTCAGTTCAACAGTATGCGCCTGGGCGTGGCGCATGACATTGGTCAGCGCTTCCTGAAGGATCCGGAACAGCCCGATGGCCTTGGCATCACTGAGCACCGGCAAGTTATCCGGCACTTGTACCAGGCACGGGATCTGCGTGCGCGCCTCGAACCTCCGCGCCTGCCACTCGATGGCCGAGGCGATCCCGGCATCGAGAATCGGTGGCCGTAGCGCCGTGGCCACATCACGCACCAGCTGAAACAATTGAGCGATCAGCCGCTTCATGCTGTTCAAGCGCTCGTGCAGACCTGGGTCGAGCTGGGCGTAGGCCAGTTCGCACATGGACGTTTCCAGCTTCAGCACGGTCAACATCTGACCCAACTCGTCGTGAACTTCCCGGGCGATGCGGGCCTTTTCCTCTTCCCGCACGCTCTCCAGGTGCGCGGACAATTCGCGCAATTGCTCGCGGGAGCTGGCCAGCTCCAGCTCGATGCGCTTGCTCTCGGTGATGTCCCAGACGATCCCGTCCCAGACATAGGCGCCGTCTTCAAGCCGGCGGGTAATAGCCTTGATCTCGGCCCAGCGCTGTTCGCCCTGACGGGTCAGAATCCGACCCTGCCACGACCAGTCACTGTCGGTGTCCAGTGCATGGTCTTGAGTCTGGTGATAACTGGCCTTGTCATCCGGATGCACCAGGCTGCGCAGGCCTTTGTCCCGATGGGCCAAAGTAGCCGGCGAGTACCCCACCAGGCTCTCGCTGCCTTCACTGATGTAGGCAAAGTCGATCTGCCCCGTCACTGGCGCGCGCTCCAGACGAAAGACCAGGCCGGGGACGTTGGCGGCGATCCCTTGCAGCCGCGCCTCGCTTTCCTGCAATGCGGCCAGGGCGCGACGGCGCTCAGTGACGTCATTGAGGTAAACCACCAGGTACTCGCCATCGCGAAAACGCAAGAAGCTCAACGAAACATCCGCCGGCAGAATACTGCCGTCCGCTCGCACGCAATTGGTTTCGAAACTTTGCGGCCCTTCTTCACTGGCCCGAGCGCGTTTCCACAGGCTCAGCCAGCGGTCCATGTGCAAACCGGGCTCGAAGTCGATCAATGGCCGATCAATGATCCCGCCCGCCGGGTAGCCGAGCATGGTTTCGGCCGCTCGGTTGGCGTAGCGCACATGGCTGTCCCAGTTGACCCAGAGGATGCCGACAGTGCTCTGATCGATGGAAAACTGTGTGAGGCGCAAGGCTTCTTCGCTGGCCTCGCGCAGGGCAATGTCTTCGCGCGCCGCCAGCAATCGCTGCTCCAGACTGTGTTGTTGGCGACGCTGCCAAAACACAATGGCCATGCAGCTCAGCAGCAACACCACCAAGAGCAGGCTGAGGTTTTGCCAAAAACCCGGCGACTCGGACAGCCGCGGATACTTGGGTTGCAGCCATTGATTGTGCAGTTGTTCAAGGTCCTTGGCCGGGATCGCCCGTAGCGCGCTTTCGACGATGCCGGCCAACTCCGGCCAGTCCCGGCGCGTGGCCACTCGCAGCAGTTGCGGGAAACCGATATCGCCCACCACGACCAGCCCGGAGAACTCAGGCTCGGCAGACAGACGCCCGAACTGCGCTTCATCGACCACGGCGTAACCGGCCTGCTGACTCAACAACAGTTGCAGCGCCTGACGCTCCAGAGGCACGCCTTGCAGGTTCAGATGGGGATAATTGCTGCGCAGATAATCGGCGGTGACGCTGGGCATGCGCACGGCGACGCGGGTCTGGCTGTCGAGCTTTTCCAGCTCTACTGCACCGGTGCTCTTCTGGTCGCTGACCACCAGTTGCGGCACCCGCATGTAAGGGTCGGAAAATTGCCAGAACCGCAAACCTGCGGGGGTTTGCGTCAGCCCCGGTGCGATATCGATGTCACCTTCACGCGCCGCGGCTTCCAGTTGTGCAAGATCAGGATAATTACGCCAGCTCAGTTCAATCTTGAGCGCCTTGGCCAGCCACTTCATCAGCTCGACGTTAACCCCGGACAGGCGCTGCAAGCGGCGATCGTATTGGGCATAGGGCGTTTGCAACACCACCCCGACTCGCAACTCGCCATGCTGCGCCAGCCATTGCTGTTGCGCTGGCGACAGGTGCACGACGTGCGCCGGTGGCGCGGGCGCCGCCCAGCCCATCAAGGGAAACCATAAACAGCCGATAACCCACAGGCAGCGAAAATGCATCATCGAAGTCTCACACACTGACAAATACTGACCAACCCATTAGGCTGCCGGATTAACTTCTGGCCTGGAATATCCGATGCCCCCTGTCTACCGCCTGGCACTGCCAGCATTGTGCCTGTCGTTGATCCTGCCTTGCGCGTTTTCTGTCGAGGCGGCTGACCCGGCACCTGCCGCTGCGGAAAAACCCGCAGAAGAAAAACCGGTTGAACGCCAGCCGCTGCTTGAGCGTAGTCAGGAAGAAGCGGCAGCACTTGAGCGAAAAATCCCGGCGCAGGAACAGCAACAACTGCAAGCCGGCACCGACAGCTTCCTCGCCTTGTGGAAACCGGCCAATACCGCCGAACCCAAAGGCGCGGTGATTATCATCCCTGGCGCCGGTGAAACCGTTGACTGGCCGCAAGCAATCAGCCCATTGCGGCGCAAGTTGCCGGACGTCGAGTGGAGCAGCCTGAGTATTACCTTGCCGGACCTGCAAAGCGAAGCCATTGCGCCACGTATCGTTGAAGTGGCGCCAGCGCCCAAAACGCCTGATGCCGACAGCAAAGACTCCACGACTGCGGCGCCCATCGAACAGGCGGCCGGCGGCGAAGCGGATGTGGCCGACAAGGCCATCGTCGAAACCACCGAAGAACAGGCCAAAGCCGACGCGGAGCGAATCTTCGCCCGCATCGATGCCGCCATCGCCTACGCCGAACAGCAAAGTGCTCGCAGTATCGTCGTGTTGGGCCATGGGACCGGCGCTTACTGGGCCGCACGTTATCTGAGCGAGAAGCAGCCATCGCAAGTCGAGAAGTTGGTGATGGTCGCCGCTCAGACGCCTGTTACAGCGACGCCGGGGCTGGCTGAGCTCACGCCCACCTTGAAGCTGCCTACCGCAGATATCTTCTATATGGATAAGCCGGGGGATCGTAACGCGGCGCTGGAACGTTTACAGGCCAGCAAACGCTTGAAAATGTCGGGGTTCAGTCAGGTTTCGCTCAAGGCGCTGCCGGGGAATGCCAAGGCCGAGCAAGAGCAATTGGTCCGTCGTGTACGGGGTTGGTTGAATCCTCAACCAGCGGCGGACTGATAGACCGAGTCGCTCTCATCGCGGGCAAGCCTCGCTCCCACAGGATTTGAGTCGTACGCAATTTTTGCTATCGACATAAAACCTGTGGGAGCGAGGCTTGCCCGCGATGGCGGCATCACTAGCGACACAAACCTTACTTGCTAACGAAAATCCCGCCGTTCTCGAATCAACGTATAGGCAGTATGCAATTCACGAGTCTTGTCCGTGGCCTCGCGAACCTGCAACGCTGTCGCACCGCTGCCGGCAATCTTGTCCGGGTGGTGACGACTGAGCAGGCGTCGATAGGCGCGCTTGATTTGCGCCGGCTCACTGGTCGCCGACACGCCCAATAGCCGCAAGGCGTCTTGATAAGTTACAGCGCTGTTGATCGATGGGCGTTTCTGCGGCTCATAGTCAGTCGCCAAGGCCTGTACCTGCTGCCGCGTCCACCCCAGCCATTTGCCCCACTGGGCAATCAGCTCGCGCTCACTGCTACCGGCGCGGCCATCGGCCCAGACCATCCGCCAACAGGCACGCAACACCCCTTCCGCCGCATGGGGTTGAGCACTCAGGCGTCGCAGATAACCGCGCAACCGGTCATGTCCCGACTTACCACGATTGAACGCCGCAATCGCGCGACGTTGCGCCGATTCGGTCATCTCCAGCGAGCGCATTTCCTGCCGCGCCTGCTGGATGTGCCCATCCACTACCCGCCCATCGCTCTTGGCCAATCGGCCCAGCAACACGAACAGCAGTTCATCGTTGCGCAGCACCGAGCGACCACCGAATTTTTCCCATAAATGCGCCCAGCTCTGCAGGTGCAAGCGCCGATCCAGCGCCTGTCCCAATAAAGCACCGAGCATGGCCCCCGGAATGCTGGCTATGGCAAAGCCCGCTCCGGCTCCAATCAGAGTCCCTGGCCACAACATGTCAGCGTCTCGCTTCTATCAGGGTTTCTACTTCAGCCAGGCGTTCGTGGGTGCCGACATCCACCCAATGCCCGTTCAGGCGTTCGCCGGTCACTTGCCCGTCAGCCATGGCTTTGCGCAGCAGCGGCGCAAGCTTGAAGGCACCGGCCGAGCAACCGTCAAACAGCTGCGGGTGCAGCACAGCGATGCCGCTGTAGGTCAGGGTCGATGTATCCGGCCGACCGTCCTGCACATGGCCATCGACCAAAGTGAAATCTCCACTCGGGTGATGCGCCGGATTGTCCGCCAATACGAGATGAGCAAGCCCGACGATGGGCTGATGCAACACGCTGAAATCGTAATCGGTCCAGATGTCACCGTTGACCACCACAAAGGCCTCGTCACCCAACAACGGCAATGCACGGAAAATACCGCCACCGGTTTCCAGCGGCTCACCTTCCGCCGAGTACTGAATGCTCACGCCATACCGCGAGCCATCGCCCAGGTAATCCTCGATCTGCTGACCGAGCCAGGCATGGTTGATCACGATCTCGGTAAACCCTGCAGCCGCCAACGCCCCCAAGTGATATTCGATCAGGGGCACTCCGCCGGCGCGAACCAGCGGTTTTGGCGTGGTCAGGGTCAGCGGACGCATGCGCTCGCCTTTACCCGCGGCCAGAATCATGGCCTTCATGCCGTCGCTCCAGCACGCAGACTGGCCAGCAATTCACCCAGTTCCGCCAGTTCAGGGCGACGGGCGATGACCGCGTCTATATAAGCAAAGAAGCGCGGCACATCGCCGAGGTAGCGCGGCTTGCCGTCGCGATGGCAGATACGGGCGAAAATGCCGATGACTTTCAGGTGCCGTTGCACGCCCATCAGGTCGCTGGCACGCAGGAAATCTTCGAAGTCAGGCTGCACCGGGATGTCGAGCGCACCGGCTTGCTGCCAGTAATCTTCCAGCCAGCCACGCACGCGCTCTTCAGGCCAACTGAGGAACGCATCCTTGAACAGGCAGGTCACGTCATAAGTTACCGGGCCATAAACCGCGTCCTGAAAATCCAGCACGCCGGGATTCGGCTCGCTGAGCATCAGGTTGCGCGGCATGTAGTCGCGATGCACCAGGACTTTTGGCTGAGCCAGGGCGCTGTCGATCAGCAAGTCGCTGACCTGTTGCCAGAGCGTTTGCTGCGTCGAGTCGAATTCGATACCCAGTTCGCGCTTCACGTACCACTCGGGGAACAGTTCCAGTTCACGACGCAGCAGTGCCACGTCATAACTTGGCAGCGGCGCCACCATCGGCAACTGCTGGAAAGCCAGCAGCGCTTGCAGGGCATCCTTGAACAAATCGTCGGCGTTTTCGCTGTCGATCACGTCCAGGTAAGTCTTGTTGCCCAGGTCATTGAGCAAAAGAAAACCACGTTCGAGGTCTTCGGCATAAATTTTCGGCACGTTTATTCCGGATTTCGCCAGCAGAAAAGCGATATCCACGAAGGGTTTGCAGTTTTCCTGGGGCGGCGGCGCGTCCATCACGACGAAACTTCTGTCTGCGCCTTCCCAGCGGAAATAGCGCCGAAAACTCGCGTCGCTACTGGCCGCAGTCAACGTGGCCGGGGGCACGGTGCCCCAACCTTGTTCTGCGAAGAGGATAGCCAACTGTTCATCGAGCCAAACTTTCAGGTGTTGCAAGCGTACATCTTGGTCAGGCATTGCAAGGGTCTCCGACGGCGCTAGCCGTCAAGCGGGTCATGCTTTATTATCCAGCATCTTTTTCAGACCATCGAGAGGCGTGCGGCCCACACCGCGGGCAGATGGCACGCAGGAAGCCCGGACTAATAAGATGGCATTGAAATCCCCCGCGTTTCGTAAAAAATTTCCGTTGTTGGTCACCGGCAGTCTGCTGGCCCTGCAACCTCTAGCCACTTCGTTCGTGGTCGCCGCGGAACAGTATGACTGCTCAGTCTCTGCTTCGGGTGCCTGGGACTGTGCGCCAAAGGCACCGGCTGCTGCATTGCCGCCACGCCCCGTCCATGACGGCAGCGCAGTTTCCGCCACTGGCGAAGCCCCGGCGGACACCGCAGACACCGGCGCCAAACCCGTACTGGTCACCGAGTCCAAGGGCCGCGGCCTGAAGTCGCGTAGTGAAGACTACAGCCACCTCGACTGGGTTCCGCGCGAGAAGCTCACTGCAGCGCAATTGGCCGAAACCGGTCCTTACTGCTCTGGTTCCTATATCGAACCGATTCGTCCTGGCATGAATGACAAGACGAATAAAAGTGACGCTCCAACCTTTCTCGGCGCCAAAGCCTCTCGCTATAAGCAGGATGAACAAGTCGCGACTCTGGCCGGTGACGTGGTCATGCGTCAGGGCAGCATGCAGGCCGAAGCCGACGAAGCGAACCTGTACCAGGCCGAGAGCCGTGGCGAACTGAGCGGCAACGTCCGCGTTCGCGACAACGGCGCACTGATCGTGGGCGACCACGCCGACGTGCAACTCGACACCGGTGAAGCCAAGGTCGACAACGCCGAATACGTGATGCACAAATCCCGTATCCGCGGTAACGCGCTGTACGCCAAACGTGCCGAGAACGCGATCATCCGCCTCAAGGATGGTACGTACACCACGTGCGAACCGGACAGCAACGCCTGGCAGCTCAAGGGCAATAACATCACCTTGAACCCGGCGACCGGTTTCGGTACTGCGACCAACGTGACACTGCGGGTCAAGGACATTCCGGTTCTGTACACGCCGTATATCTACTTCCCGATCGACGACCGTCGCCAGTCCGGCTTCCTGCCGCCGACCATTGGCACCGGCAGCGATACCGGCTTCCTGCTGGTCACCCCGTATTACTTCAACCTGGCCCCGAACTACGATGCCACGTTGTACCCGCGCTACATGAGCAAGCGTGGCCTGTTGATGGAAGGCGAATTCCGCTACCTGACCAAGTCCAGCGAAGGTCAGTTCGGCGCCGCGTACCTCAACGACGAGAACGACGATCGCAAGCTGCAGACCGACTACGATAAAACCCGCTACATGTACAACTGGCAGCATAAGGGTGGTCTGGACTCGCGCGTAATGACTCAGGTCGATTACACCAAGATCAGCGATCCGTATTACTTCCAGGATCTGCAGACTGATCAGATTGGTGTGAAAAGTGCCGATTTCGTGAATCAGCAAGGTTCTGTCACCTATCGCGGCGACAGCTACACCGCTCGTTTGAATGCCCAGGCTTATCAGCTGGCGACCGTTTCGAACATCACGCCGTATGATCGTTTGCCGCAGATCAACTTCTATGGCGCGCTGCCCTATCACCCGGGCGGCCTTGATTTCGATTACGAGAGCGAAATCGTCCGGTTCGACCGTGACTTGAAAAATGGCAACTACGTAAACGAAGATGGCACCGTCGCACCACGACTTGATAACAACGTGACCGGCCTGGTTCGCGCTACCGGCGACCGTTTGAATCTCAAGCCGGGCGTCAGTCTGCCGTTGAACTGGACCTATGGGTTCTTGAAGCCGTCTCTGAAATATCAGTACACCCAGTATCAACTGGACCTGGACAGCACCGGCAAGAATCAAATCGTTGCTCAGCAAAACGCAGCAGCGGCCGCAGGCACCGATTACGTCGGTGGTGAGTTCGGCAGCAACCAAAATCGCGGCGTACCGATCGCGAGCATCGACAGCGGCCTGTACTTCGATCGCAACACCCAATGGTTCGGCAAGAACTATCGCCAGACCCTGGAACCGCGCCTGTTCTATCTCTATGTTCCTGAGACTAACCAGGAAGACATCCCTGTCTTCGATACTAGCGAATACACCTTCAACTACGCCTCGCTGTTCCGCGACAACCGCTTCTCCGGCTCCGACCGTGTCGGCGACGAAAACAAACTGTCGCTGGGCATCACCAACCGCTGGATTGAAGAAAACGGTTTCGAGCGTCAACGCATCAGCGTCGGCCAGGCTTTGTACTTCAAGGACCGCGAAGTCCAGTTGCCGGGTATCGATGGAAAAACCCGCGACGATGCACAAGCCAAAGTTTCACCGTACGCGCTGGAATACGAATACCGCTGGAACCGCGATTGGCGCACCACCGCCGATTACAACTGGGACCCGGACAGCCGCAGCCCTCGCTCGGGCAGCGCGATGTTCCACTACCAGCCTGAAGACAACCCGAACAAGGTCATCAACGCCGGTTATCGCTATCGCAATGACCAGGTTCGTTATGACCAGAACACCGGCAAATGGGCGGTAGGCGGTGGTGACTACGGAACCCCGGGCACTCCTGGCTACGTGAAGGACTACTACAAGATCCAGCAGCACGACTTCTCGGTGATCTGGCCGGTTGTGCCGCAATGGAACGTCATCAGCCGCTGGCAGTACGACTACAACCGCAACCGTACCCTGGAAGCCTTCGGTGGTTTCGAGTACGACAACTGCTGCTGGAAACTGCGCCTGATCAACCGTTACTGGGTTGACTATGACGAAACCAGTCAAAACGCTCCGCAAAACGAAAAAGGCGACCATGGCGTCTTCCTCCAAATTGTTCTGAAGGGACTCGGCGGCCTCACCGGCGCCAAAGTAGAGAGCTTCCTCGACAAAGGCATCCAAGGTTATCGTGAACGTGAAGACCAAGCTTTCTGATTGTCTGCGCCCGCTGATGCTGGGCGCGCTGTTCCTGGGTACCGCAGCCAACGCCGCGGTACAGTCCATCGATAAAGTGGTGGCCATCGTCGACAACGACGTGGTCATGCAGAGCCAACTGGACCAGCGTGTTCACGAAGTTCAGCAAACCATCGCCAAACGCGGTGCTGCCGTACCGCCTGCAGGCGTGCTGGATCAGCAGGTGCTCGAGCGTCTGATCGTCGAAAACCTGCAACTGCAGATCGGCGAGCGTTCCGGTATCCGCATTACCGATGAAGAACTGAACCAGGCTGTCGGCACCATTGCTCAGCGCAACAACATGTCGATCGAACAATTCCGCTCCGCTTTGGCTCGCGACGGCCTGTCTTATGACGACGCTCGTGACCAGATCCGCCGCGAAATGATCATCAGCCGTGTACGTCAGCGCCGTGTAGCTGAACGCATCCAGGTGTCCGAGCAGGAAGTGAAGAACTTCCTGGCGTCCGACCTGGGCAAGATGCAGTTGTCCGAAGAGTTCCGTCTGGCCAACATTCTGATTCCTACGCCGGAAAGCGCCAACTCCGACGCGATTCAGAATGCAGCCAAACAAGCTGACGCGGTTTACCAGCAGCTCAAGCAAGGCGCTGACTTCGGTCAGTTGGCAATCGCCAAATCCGCCAGCGAAACCGCGCTGGAAGGCGGCGACATGGGCTGGCGTAAAGCCGCTCAACTGCCACCTCCGTTCGATCGCCTGCTGGGCACCATGGCAGTGGGTGACGTGACCCAGCCAATGCGTACACCGGGCGGCTTCATCATTTTGAAGATCCTCGACAAGCGTGGCGGGGAAGCCCAGGTGCGTGACGAAGTGCATGTGCGTCACATCCTGGTCAAACCAAGCCCGATCCGCGACGAAGAAAAAACCAAAGCCTTGGCTCAATCGCTCTACTCCCGTATCGAAGCGGGCGAAGATTTCGGTGAGCTGGCGAAAAGCTTCTCGGAAGACCCGGGTTCCGCTCTCAACGGTGGCGACCTTAACTGGATCGACCCGAATGCACTGGTGCCTGAATTCCGCGAAGTGATGGCCAAGACCCCGCAAGGTCAGCTGTCCAAGCCGTTCCAGACTCAATACGGCTGGCACGTTCTGGAAGTCCTTGGCCGCCGCGCCACCGACAGCACTACCCAGGCCCGTGAGCAGCAAGCGATGACCGTACTGCGTAACCGCAAATACGACGAAGAGCTGCAAACCTGGCTGCGTCAGATCCGTGACGAAGCGTATGTAGAAATCAAGCTCCCTGGTGCAGACCAGGCAACGCAGTGAAACCCAAGCGTTTCGCGTTGACCCCCGGCGAACCGGCCGGCATAGGTCCTGACCTGTGCCTGCTGCTCGCCTCGCAAGCCCAGCCACACCCTCTGATTGCCATTACCAGCCGCGACCTGCTCATCGAGCGGGCCGCGCAGCTGGGCGTGGTTGTCGATCTGCTGTCGGTAACGCCAGACAGCTGGCCAGATATTCCGGCCCCGGCCAACAGCCTGTATGTGTGGGATACGCCGCTTAACGCCAAGGTCATCGCCGGGCAACTGGACAAAGCCAATGCGGCTTTCGTTCTGGAAACCCTGACGCGTGCTGGCCAGGGCTGCCTGGACGGGGATTTCGCCGGCATGATCACCGCCCCTGTGCACAAGGGCGTGATCAATGAATCCGGAATCGCCTTTTCCGGGCACACGGAGTTTCTCGCTGACCTGACTCATACTGCGCAAGTGGTAATGATGCTCGCCACCCGCGGCTTGCGCGTGGCATTGGTCACCACTCACCTGCCCCTTCGCGAGATTGCCGATGCAATCACACCGGAGCGCCTGGAGCGGGTCACGCGGATCCTGTACGCCGACCTGCAAGAAAAATTCGGCATCGCCCAGCCACGCATCCTGGTTTGCGGGCTTAACCCGCACGCCGGTGAAGGCGGTCACCTGGGCCATGAAGAAATCGACATCATCGAACCTACATTAGAGCGCCTGCGCGGCGAGGGCATGGACCTTCGCGGCCCCCTACCCGCCGACACTCTGTTTACCCCCAAATATCTGGAGCACTGCGACGCGGTGCTGGCGATGTACCACGACCAGGGCCTGCCCGTGCTGAAATACAAAGGCTTCGGCGCGGCAGTCAACGTGACCCTCGGCTTGCCGATCATCCGCACATCGGTCGACCACGGCACCGCCCTGGATCTGGCCGGTAGCGGCAAAATCGACACCGGCAGCCTGCAAGTCGCCCTGGAAACCGCCTACCAGATGGCCGAGACCCGTTTATGACCGAGCATTACCAACACCGGGCGCGCAAGCGCTTCGGCCAGAACTTCCTGCACGATGCCGGCGTTATCGACCGCATCCTGCGTTCCATTCACGCCAAACCCGAAGACCGTCTGCTGGAAATCGGCCCGGGCCAGGGGGCATTGACCGAAGGCCTGCTCAACAGCGGCGCCCAACTGGACGTAGTGGAGCTGGACAAGGACCTGATCCCGATCCTCAACCAGCAGTTCGCCAGCAAGAGCAATTTCCACCTGCATCAGGGCGACGCGCTGAAGTTCGACTTCAACAGCCTGAACGCCGCGCCGAACAGCCTGCGAGTGGTCGGCAACCTGCCTTACAACATCTCTACGCCGCTGATTTTTCATCTGCTGCACAACGCCAGCCTGATTCGTGACATGCACTTCATGCTGCAAAAGGAAGTGGTCGAGCGTCTGGCGGCGGGGCCTGGTGGCGGTGACTGGGGTCGCCTGTCGATCATGGTTCAGTACCATTGCCGGGTCGAACATCTGTTCAACGTTGGCCCGGGCGCATTCAATCCGCCGCCGAAAGTCGATTCGGCCATCGTGCGTCTGGTGCCTCATGCGGTACTTCCGCATCCAGCCAAAGATCACAAACTGCTGGAGCGCGTCGTGCGCGAAGCCTTCAACCAGCGCCGCAAAACATTGCGCAACACTCTCAAACTCCTGCTGAGCAACGCCGAAATCGAAGCCGCCGGCGTCGATGGCAGCCTGCGCCCCGAACAGCTCGATCTGGCTGCCTTCGTGCGCTTGGCCGACAAGCTCAGCGAACAGGTCCTACAAAAGCCTGCCACCGACTGACAGGCGATGAGCGCTATCGGGTAGGACGCCACTCTGGTCTACTACCCGATACTTGGCCTAGACTGAGATCCATCAGTTACGCCCCGCGTCCCGCTTCGTTTTTAAGGCCTTTTGCATGTCCGATCCTCGTTATCAGGTCGACGTCAGCGTCGTCACCCGCTATCTGGCAGAACAATCGCAACCCGAGCAAAATCGCTTTGCCTTCGCCTACACCATTACCGTGCAGAACAATGGCCTGGTACCCGCCAAACTGCTTTCACGGCACTGGGTGATCACCGACGGTGACGGGCATGTCGAGGAGGTTCGCGGTGCAGGCGTCGTCGGCCAACAACCGTTGATCGACGTGGGCAAGAGCCACACTTACAGCAGCGGCACTGTCATGACGTCCAAAGTCGGTACGATGCAGGGCACTTATGAAATGGTCGCCGAGGACGGTAAGCACTTCGACGCCATCATCGCGCCGTTTCGTCTGGCGGTACCCGGAGCCCTGCACTGATGGCGACGTATGCCGTCGGCGACTTGCAAGGTTGCCTTGAACCGCTGCAATGCCTGCTCAAGCAAGTCGCCTTCGACCCTGCCCGGGACCGTCTGTGGCTGGTGGGCGACCTCGTCAACCGAGGCCCACAATCGCTGGAAACCTTGCGCTTCCTCTATAGCCTGCGCGAATCGCTGATCTGCGTGCTCGGCAACCATGACCTGCACTTGCTGGCCGTCGGGCAAAACATCGAACGCCTGAAGAAGGCCGACACGCTACGCGAGATTCTTGAAGCACCCGATTGCGGGGAGCTGCTGGAGTGGGTTCGGCAACAAAAGCTCATGCATTACGACGAACAGCGCGATATCGCCCTGGTCCATGCCGGCATCCCGCCTCAATGGTCGCTGCGCAAAGCCTTGAAGTGCGCCGCAGAAGTCGAAGATGCCCTGCGCGACGACAACCGCTTCGCGCCTTACCTTGACGGCATGTACGGCAATGAACCGGTGAAATGGGACAACGACCTCAAAGGCGCGGCGCGCTTGCGAGTCATCACCAACTATTTCACCCGGATGCGTTTTTGCACCAGCGACGGCAAGCTTGATCTCAAGGGCAAGGAAGGCATCGACACCGCACCACCGGGCTATGCGCCGTGGTTCACCCACAAGGAGCGCAAGACCAAGGGCCTGAAGATCATCTTCGGCCACTGGGCGGCGCTCGAAGGCCAGTGCAACGAGCCGGGTCTGTTTGCGCTCGACACCGGTTGCGTCTGGGGTGGCGCCATGACCCTGATGAACGTCGACACCGGCGAGCGCCTGCAATGTAAATGCGACGCCCACGGCCATACTCGGCCGGCTGTCGCCGCCTCTATTCCCGAACAAACGTCAGCCAGCGCCCCGCGCTAGACTGCGCTTTCAGCCGAGCCACAGGAGCCCGCCATGAGCGAATTCAAACGTATCCCCCCAGAACAGGCCCAGGCCCTGCGCGAACAAGGCGCGGTGGTGGTCGATGTCCGCGACCCGGCAACGTTTGCCGCGCTGCACATTGCCGGCTCGAAGCATCTGGACAACCATTCCCTGCATGCTTTCATTCAGGGCGCTGACCTGGACGCGCCAACGGTAGTGGTCTGCTATCACGGCAATTCCAGCCAAGGCGCGGCCGCTTACCTGATCAGTCAGGGCTTCTCCGACGTCTACAGCATGGATGGCGGTTTTGAGCTGTGGCGTACGACCTATCCTTCGGAAACAGCGCAAGGCACTTCCGAATAATTTTTTTCAAGGCGCGCAAGGCCCGGCCCCCGTGGGCTCGCGCGCTGGCTGACGAACGGTCTGCCACAACTAATTACTTATTGCGCCTTTACCTTCAAGATTCCGAACTATCCTTAAGCGCAGGCCATCCAAAACAGGGGAGAGCCGGTACACCGGCGCGCGGGTCATCGGGAGTAGCTTTCAGGGTTGATACCCTGGAGGTGTTCTGGGGGGTAAACAGCAACTGCATATTCAGTTGCTTGCCAGCATCGACTGACTGATCCGGCGTCGGCTCCACGTATCGAGCGAGGTGACGTCATGAGTATCTTTAGCCACTTCCAACAACGCTTCGAGTCCACGCGCCAGGAAGAACTCTCTCTGCAAGAGTACCTGGAGCTATGCAAAAAGGACCGCAGCGCCTACGTTTCCGCAGCAGAGCGACTTTTGCTGGCCATCGGTGAACCGGAGCTGCTCGACACCTCGACCAACTCGAGGCTGTCGCGAATCTTTTCCAATAAGGTGATCCGCCGCTATCCGGCCTTTGAAGACTTCCACGGGATGGAAGAATGCATCGACCAGATCGTGTCGTATTTCCGCCATGCCGCTCAGGGTCTGGAAGAAAAGAAACAGATCCTCTACCTGCTGGGCCCTGTCGGTGGCGGTAAATCGTCCCTGGCCGAAAAGCTCAAACAACTGATCGAGAAAGTGCCCTTCTACGCAATCAAGGGCTCGCCGGTTTTCGAGTCGCCCCTGGGTCTGTTCAACGCCACCGAAGATGGCGCGATCCTCGAAGAAGACTTCGGCATTCCCCGGCGCTATCTCAATACCATCATGTCGCCATGGGCAACCAAGCGCCTGGCCGAATTCGGCGGCGATATCAGCCAGTTCCGCGTGGTGAAACTCTATCCGTCGATCCTCAACCAGATTGCGGTCGCGAAAACCGAGCCGGGAGATGAAAACAACCAGGACATCTCGGCACTGGTGGGCAAGGTCGATATTCGCAAACTGGAAGAGTTTCCGCAGAACGACGCCGATGCCTACAGCTACTCGGGGGCGCTGTGCCGGGCCAACCAGGGCCTGATGGAGTTCGTCGAAATGTTCAAGGCACCGATCAAGGTGCTGCACCCATTGCTGACGGCCACCCAGGAAGGCAACTACAACAGTACCGAAGGTCTGGGGGCGATTCCGTTTACCGGGATCCTGCTGGCCCACTCCAACGAATCGGAATGGCACACCTTCCGTAACAACAAGAACAACGAAGCATTCATCGACCGGATCTATATCGTCAAAGTGCCGTACTGCCTGCGCGTCAGTGACGAAGTGAAGATCTACGACAAGCTTCTGTTCAACAGCTCGCTGGCCAAGGCCCATTGCGCGCCCGACACCCTGAAAATGCTCGCTCAGTTCACCGTGCTCTCGCGCCTCAAGGAGCCGGAAAACTCCAACATCTACTCCAAGATGCGCGTGTATGACGGCGAAAACCTCAAGGACACCGATCCGAAGGCCAAGTCGATCCAGGAATACCGCGATGCAGCCGGTGTCGACGAAGGCATGAACGGTCTGTCAACCCGCTTCGCCTTCAAGATTCTGTCGAAGGTCTTCAACTTCGATCCGCACGAAATCGCCGCCAACCCGGTGCATCTGCTCTACGTGCTGGAACAACAGATCGAGCAGGAACAGTTCCAGGCGGAGACCCGCGAACGCTATCTGCGCTTCCTGAAAGAGTACCTGGCGCCGCGTTATATCGAATTCATCGGCAAGGAAATCCAGACTGCCTACCTCGAGTCTTACAGCGAGTACGGTCAGAACATCTTCGATCGCTACGTGCTGTACGCCGACTTCTGGATTCAGGATCAGGAATACCGCGATCCGGAAACTGGCGAGATCCTCAACCGCGTAGCCCTGAACGAGGAACTGGAGAAAATCGAAAAACCGGCAGGCATCAGCAATCCGAAGGATTTTCGCAACGAAATCGTCAACTTCGTACTGCGCGCCCGAGCCAACAACAACGGCAAGAACCCAACCTGGCTCAGCTACGAAAAACTGCGGGTGGTCATCGAGAAGAAAATGTTCTCCAACACCGAGGACTTGCTGCCGGTCATCAGCTTCAACGCCAAGGCCAGCAAAGAGGACCAGCAGAAGCACAACGACTTCGTCACACGGATGGTCGAGCGGGGCTACACCGACAAACAGGTACGACTGCTGTCCGAGTGGTACTTGCGGGTCAGAAAATCACAGTAACCCGCTGCCGGTCAGACCGGTTGTCGTTAGCCCGAGGCCTGTTTACGCTTTTTCTGTTACACAGGCCTCTGGAGGTGTCCGAAATGCGGTAGCGAGGTTCAGGCAGCATCAAGCGCTTGGGGGAAGCGTGTACACCCTCCGGCACTGGCCTTATGTTGCGTTAACGCTCGCCCCTTTCAGGACAGCTTCTAAGGAGCAGTCATGAGCTATGTGATCGACCGACGTCTCAATGGCAAGAACAAGAGCACGGTAAACCGCCAGCGGTTTCTGCGGCGCTACCGTGATCACATCAAAAAGGCTGTCGAAGAGGCGGTCAGCCGGCGCTCCATTACCGATATGGAACACGGCGAGCAGATCAGCATTCCCGGCCGCGACATCGACGAGCCGGTGCTTCACCACGGTCGTGGCGGCAAGCAAACCATCGTGCACCCCGGCAACAAGGAATTCACCAGCGGCGAGCACATTGCCCGCCCGCCCGGAGGTGGCGGTGGCAGAGGCCCCGGCAAGGCCGGTAACACGGGTGAAGGGATGGACGAGTTCGTCTTCCAGATAACCCAGGAGGAATTCCTCGAGTTCATGTTCGAGGACCTTGAGCTGCCTAATCTGGTCAAACGCCACCTGACCGGCACCGACACCTTCAAGACCGTACGCGCCGGCATCAGCAACGAGGGCAACCCGTCACGGATCAACATTATCCGCACGCTGCGTTCGGCCCATGCCCGACGCATTGCCTTGTCCGGCAGCAGCCGGGCGAAATTGCGCGAAGTCAAAGAGGAACTGCTGCGGCTTAAACGGGAAGAACCGGACAACTTCGGCGATATCCAGGAGCTCGAAGCCGAAATCGAGAAGCTCAGCGCGCGCATTCACCGAGTGCCATTTCTCGACACCTTCGACCTCAAGTACAACCTGCTCATCAAGCAGCCGAACCCCAGCTCCAAAGCAGTAATGTTCTGCCTGATGGACGTGTCCGGCTCCATGACCCAGGCGACCAAGGATATCGCCAAGCGCTTCTTCATCCTGCTGTACCTGTTCCTCAAGCGGAACTACGACAAAATCGACGTCGTGTTCATCCGCCACCACACCAGTGCCCGTGAAGTTGATGAGGAGGAGTTTTTCTACTCCCGGGAAACCGGCGGCACCATTGTCTCCAGCGCCCTGAAACTGATGCAGGAGATCATGGCCGAGCGTTATCCGAGCAACGAATGGAACATCTATGCCGCCCAGGCGTCCGACGGCGACAACTGGAACGACGATTCGCCGATCTGCCGCGACATCCTGATCAATCAGATCATGCCGTTCGTGCAGTACTACACTTATGTTGAGATTACCCCGCGCGAACACCAGGCCCTGTGGTTCGAATACGAACGCATCGCCGAAGCCTTCTCTGACACTTTTGCCCAGCAGCAACTGGTCTCGGCCGGGGATATCTATCCGGTCTTCCGTGAACTCTTCCAGCGCAGGTTAGTGACATGACCGCCAAAGAGCAGAAGCGCCAACCCATTTCCACCGGCTCCGAATGGACATTCGAGCTGATCCAGGCCTACGACCGCGAAATCAGTCGTCTCGCGGCCCGCTACGCGCTGGATACGTACCCCAACCAGATCGAAGTGATCACCGCCGAGCAGATGATGGACGCCTATGCCTCTGTCGGCATGCCCCTGGGTTATCACCATTGGTCCTATGGCAAACACTTCCTCAGCACCGAAAAATCCTACAGCCGCGGCCAGATGGGCTTGGCCTACGAGATTGTGATCAACTCGGACCCCTGCATTGCCTATCTGATGGAAGAAAACACCATCTGCATGCAGGCGCTGGTGGTGGCTCACGCGTGCTATGGCCATAACAGTTTCTTCAAAGGCAACTACCTGTTCCGCACCTGGACCGACGCCAGTTCGATCATCGATTACCTGGTGTTCGCCAAGCAGTACATCATGCAGTGCGAAGAACGCCACGGCATCGACGCCGTAGAAGACTTGCTCGATTCCTGCCATGCGCTGATGAATTACGGCGTCGACCGTTACAAACGCCCTTATCCGATTTCCGCCGAAGAAGAACGCCGTCGGCAGAAGGATCGGGAAGAGCATTTGCAGAAACAGATCAACGATTTGTGGCGGACCATTCCAAAAGGCGCGGACAAATACAGCGACAAGGACAACGCACGCTTCCCCGCCGAACCTCAGGAAAACATCCTGTACTTCATCGAAAAACACGCCCCGCTGCTGGAGCCCTGGCAGCGCGAAATCGTGCGGATTGTGCGCAAGATCGCCCAGTACTTTTATCCACAACGCCAGACTCAGGTAATGAACGAAGGCTGGGCCACGTTCTGGCACTACACCTTGATGAACGACTTGTATGACGAAGGCCTAGTCACCGATGGCTTCATGATGGAATTCCTGACTTCCCATACCAGTGTGGTTTTTCAGCCTGGCTTCGACAGCCCCTACTACAACGGCATCAACCCCTACACCCTGGGTTTTGCCATGTATCGCGATATCCGCCGGATATGCGAACAGCCCACTGAAGAGGACTATCGCTGGTTCCCGGAAATCGCCGGTACCGACTGGCTGCCCAGCATCAAATTCGCCATGAGCAGCTTCAAGGACGAGAGTTTCATCCTGCAGTACCTGTCACCCAAGGTGATCCGCGACCTCAAGCTGTTCAGCATCCTCGATGACGATCAGAAGGACGATCTGCTGGTTCCGGCGATACACGACGAAGACGGCTATCGAACCATTCGTGAAACCCTGGCGGCGCAATACAACCTGGGCAATCGCGAACCCAACATACAGATCTACAGCATTGACCGGCGTGGCGACCGCTCCCTGACCTTGCGTCACCAGCAACACGACCGCAAACCGCTGGGCGATTCCACAGACGAAGTACTCAAGCACCTGCACCGCCTCTGGGGCTTCGACATTCACCTGGAAACCCTGCAAGGAGATCAGGTGATGAAAACCCATCATGTTCCGCCCAGAAGCGAGCATGGCGAGGGTGATTACGGCCGGCTGGACTTGGCAGTCATTCATCTTTGATCCTGTTTTCTGCCTCCGGAAGTTCGACGCAAAGGTTATTCTGTCGGGCTAACGGAGGTTTTTTATGCAGATTTATAAAGTCGGCGGCGCGGTACGCGATCGCCTGCTGGGCAAGCCTGTCACCGATATCGACTGGGTCGTTGTAGGCGCGACCACCGAAGAAATGCTCGCCAAGGGCTTTCGTCCGGTGGGCGCGGACTTCCCGGTGTTTCTTCACCCCAAAAGCGGTGAGGAATACGCCCTCGCCCGCACCGAACGCAAAAACGGGCGCGGCTACGGCGGCTTCATCTTTCACACCAGCCCCGACGTCACCCTCGAAGAAGATCTGATTCGTCGCGACCTGACGATCAACGCCATGGCTGAAGACGATCAGCAGAATCTGACCGACCCTTACCATGGCCAGCGGGATCTCGAGGCTCGCCTGCTTCGTCACGTTTCCCCCGCGTTCGCCGAAGATCCTCTCCGTGTTTTGCGCGTTGCCCGCTTTGCCGCGCGTTATGCGGCACTGGGTTTTACCGTCGCCCCCGAGACATTGGAGCTGATGCGCCAACTCAGCGAATCAGGTGAATTGGAGGCATTGACTCCCGAACGTAGCTGGAAAGAAATCGCCCGCGCGCTGATGGAAGACCAGCCTCAGGTATTCATCGAGGTGCTGCGCGAGTGCGGCGCGCTCAAGGCACTGATGCCGGAAGTCGACGCGCTGTTCGGTGTACCGCAACCCGAAGCCCATCACCCGGAAATCGACACGGGCGTGCATACCCTGAGCGTGCTGGAGCAAGCGGCGCTGCACAAACAACCGCTAACCGTACGCTGGGCCTGCTTGCTGCATGACCTGGGCAAAGGATTGACGCCCGAGGAAGAATGGCCCCGCCACATCGCCCACGAGCACAAAGGCCTGAAGCTGATCAAAGCGGTCAACGAGCGCTTCAAGGCACCGAAGGACTGCCAGGAACTGGCGCTGCTGGTGGGCAAATATCATACCCATGGCCATCGTGCTCTGGAGCTTAAGCCGTCGACCTTGCTGGAGTTGCTGCAGAGTTTCGACGTCTATCGTCGACCTCAGCGCTTTGAGGAGTTTATCGCAGCGTGTGAAATGGACGCTCGGGGGCGTAAAGGCCTGGAGCAGAGAAGCTATCCACAGGCGGATTATTTACGTGGCGCGGCAACTGCGGCGCGAAGTGTTGCCGTTCAGCCGTTGCTGGAGAAGGGATTCAAGGGACCGGAGTTGGGCGAGGCGATCAAGGGCGAGCGGCTCAAGGCGCTGAAGGCTTACAAAGCGGCGGCGCCTGCTTGAAAAGCATCGCGGGCAAGCCCGCTCCCACAGGTACGAGTCGTTTGTCGATTATGTAAACAACGCCAACTTGTGGGAGCGGGCTTGCCCGCGATGGTGTCATCCGCCTCACAACAAATTCAAAGGGGTCAGCTGCTCACCGCGCCACTCAAAAGCAACCGGCGCCAGCACTTGATCGATCTGCGCTTCATCCCACAGAGTTGCAAAGCTCTTGCCTACCCCCGGATGCACTCTGTCCGGCGCAATCAGCGACAACGGCCATAGCACGAAGGCATTTTTCAGAATCTCTGCCCGCGGCAAGATCAAACCATCGAAGTTGCCCACCAGGTCGCCGAACAGCAGTACGTCGATATCCAGCGGCAAGCCCTTGCGGTCCGGCGCGTAACGGCCGTTATCCGCTTCGATGAATTTCAACCGTCGATCCAGCTCCATCAGCGGCAGATCGGTGAAAGCCGAAACCACAAAATTGAAAAACGGCCCGCTCTTGATCCCCACCGGCTGGCTTTCGAATACCGCCGAGCAGCGCATATCCACCAGGAAACCCGCCAGGGCGTCCAGGCCAGCCTGCAAATGGGCTTCGCGCTCGATATTGCTACCGAGCCCGAGGTACACCTGAGTCAGCGACATCCGCGCTCGATCTCCACGCCCACACCCGTGGCCGCCGGGACGGCACCTGGCTTGGTCAGCTTGAGGTGCATCCAGGTGATCTTGAATTCGCTCATCAGCACTTGCGCCAGACGCTCGGCAAAGGTCTCGACCAGCTGGAACTGCGCCTGTTCGGCGAACGCCTGAATGCGCGACGAAACGCTCGCGTAGTCGAGCGCCAGGGTCAGGTCATCACCGGCGGCGGCCGGACGATTGTCCCAGGCGAAGCTCAGATCAAGTCGAAGACACTGTCGGATGCCTCGTTCCCAGTCGTAGGCACCAATCACGGTGTCGACTTCCAGGCCCTCGATAAACACTCTGTCCAAGCACTTCTCTCCACTGCACGACAAGGGCGCAATGCGCCGTTAGAATCAGGGCGTCCTCGCCCGGAATAGTTAGCATGTTTTGGTTACTGGCGATCCTCGCCTACCTGCTCGGCTCTCTGTCCTTCGCCATTTTGCTCAGCCGCCTGACCGGTAACCCCGATCCGCGAATGAGTGGCTCGGGCAATGCCGGTGCCACCAATATGTTGCGTCTGGCCGGCAAGAAACTCGCCATCCTGACCTTGCTCGGCGACCTGAACAAAGGCCTGCTGCCCGTATTGATCGCGGGTGCTATAGGCCTTTCACTGCAAGAACAGGCCTGGATCGGCGTCTGTGCCGTTATCGGCCACCTGTTTCCGCTGTACTTCCGCTTTCGCGGTGGCAAGGGTGTCGCCACCGCCGCTGGCATGCTGCTGGGGCTCTACCCGCCTGCCGCGCTGCTGGCGGTCTGCGCCTGGTCGCTGACGTTCTACCTGACCCGCACCAGCTCACTCGCAGCCCTGATTGCCACACCGCTGACCCTGCCGTTGCTTGCCTGGCAAGAACCGGCGGCACTGCTACCCATGAGCGCACTCACGGGCCTGATCGTCTGGCGTCATCGCGGCAATCTACGCGACCTGTTTGCCGGGCGCGAACGGCATTTTTAAATACCGCGCGTGAGCACCGCTCATCACAGCGCCGACAGTTGCTCCATCGGCCAGCGCGCCTGCACGCTGATCGCCAGGCTTTCATGCTGGCCGGCCTGCAAGCGCTGGCAGCCGGCAAACGCAATCATCGCGCCATTATCGGTGCAGAACTCCGGACGGGCATAAAATACATCGCCCTTCATGTCGCCGAGCATTTTCTCCAGTGAAGCCCGCAGCGCTTTATTGGCGCTGACGCCCCCTGCGATCACCAGACGCTTGAGACCCGCCTGTTTGAGGGCACGCTTGCACTTGATGGTCAAAGTCTCCACCACGGCCTGCTGGAACGCCAGCGAGATGTCGCAACGGGCTTGTTCGCTGTCGTCCCCGGCGCTGACGCTCTGCTGCCAGGTGTTCAGCGCAAAGGTTTTCAGCCCGCTGAAGCTGAAAGCCAAGCCTGGACGATCACACATTGGGCGCGGAAAAGTGAAACGCCCCGCAACGCCCTGCTCCGCCAGACGAGCAATCTCCGGACCGCCCGGATAATTCAGGCCCATCATCTTCGCGGTTTTATCGAATGCTTCGCCGGCAGCATCGTCGAGAGTCTCGCCCAGGAGCGTGTACTGACCGATCCCGTCGACCTGAACCAGCTGCGTATGACCACCCGACACCAACAAAGCGACGAACGGGAACTCCGGAGGTTGCGACTCCAGCATCGGCGCCAGCAAGTGACCTTCCATGTGGTGCACACCCAAGGCCGGAATGCCCCAGGCAAAGGCCAGCGCCTGGGCGCACGAAGCCCCCACCAGCAAGGCTCCGACCAGGCCAGGGCCCGCGGTATAAGCGATGGCGTCGATCTCGGTCGGCACACAGCCGGCCTCGGCCAGGACCTGACGAATCAAGGGCAGCATGCGTTTGACGTGATCACGCGACGCCAGCTCCGGCACCACGCCGCCATAGGCACGATGCAGATCGATCTGACTGAACAACGCGTCGGCCAACAACCCGCGTTCACTGTCGTAAAGTGCGACACCGGTTTCGTCGCAAGAGGTTTCTAATCCCAGTACTAGCATGGGTTTGCGCCTTGTAGAGGCTGAATTCGAAGGCGCGCATAATAGTCTTCGCGTGATGCCCCGACCAGCGGTTTTCGATCAGAGGCTTTGCATTCCGAGCGATGAGGGGTTAACATCCGCAACCCTTAAAAACCGACGTCTTCAAGTGCTCTTTTGCCGCGAGGATGTTGACCCCGGTAATGAATGAAGGTAGCTCTGGATGCCAGCCGTCAAAGTAAAAGAGAACGAACCCTTCGACGTAGCTCTGCGTCGTTTCAAGCGCTCCTGCGAAAAAGCCGGTGTACTGGCTGAAGTTCGTAGCCGCGAATTTTACGAGAAGCCAACTTCTGAGCGTAAGCGTAAAGCAGCAGCCGCTGTTAAGCGTCACGCCAAGAAAGTTCAGCGCGAACAGCGCCGCGCCGTTCGTCTGTACTAATACACAGACGATCGTAGCAAGCTTCTGCCAAGCCCGGCCCTCAGCCGGGCTAATGGCATTTGCGGAAAACGCTTGATGCTTCACCGTCGAAGCCGCAGACGCGACCGAGACAAATCTGCTTCACAGCGTCAGACCTGGCTCTTTTGCCAGCGGTGCACGTCTTTTCTGACGAGCCTTCCAAGGCTACTGACGAGCACACCCACTGATTCCTCTCACGACGATCAGCCCAAGGCACCTTCTTGCGTGCCCGCTTATGAGCTATCCGAGGCCAACGACTGGCCGTCGCCGGATTCAGCGAAACACTTTCAAATAGTCGAATACTGATTGGTACTAACGTCAGTGGATTTTCGGCAGATACACTTCCCGACAGCGATACGCAGACGACACAGGTCGAGCCGCACACCCTGCGCGCCTCAAACAACGACCCGCGTTCGGCCGCCCTTCGTTTTGGGTCCATTTCAGCGCAGATGACGAGAACGCCATGGCCGGGCTAATTCCCCAGAGCTTCATTGACGACCTTCTGAACCGCACCGACATCGTCGACGTGGTCAGCTCGCGCCTGCAAATGAAAAAAGCCGGCAAGAACTACACTGCCTGCTGCCCGTTTCACAAAGAGAAAACCCCCTCCTTCAGCGTCAGCCCCGACAAACAGTTCTATTACTGCTTCGGCTGCGGCGCTGGCGGTAACGCCCTCGGCTTCATGATGGACCATGACAACCTGGATTTCGTCCAGGCTGTCGAAGAACTGGCCAAAGCCGCCGGCATGGAAATTCCCCGCGAAGAGAGTGGCCGACCGCACAAACCGCGGCAGCCCACCGACTCGCCGCTGTATCCACTGCTCACCGCCGCCGCCGATTTTTATCGTCAAGCCCTGAAAAGCCATCCGTCGCGCAAAGCTGCCGTGGATTACTTGAAGGGTCGTGGACTAACGGGAGAAATCGCTCGGGATTTCGGGCTCGGTTTTGCCCCACCTGGCTGGGACAATCTGTACAAGCACCTGAGCAGCGATACCCTGCAGCAAAAGGCCATGATCGACGCCGGCCTGCTGATCGAGAACGCCGAAACCGGCAAGCGCTATGACCGCTTCCGCGATCGCGTGATGTTCCCGATCCGCGACAGTCGCGGGCGCATCATCGCCTTCGGCGGCCGGGTGTTGGGCGACGACAAGCCGAAATACCTGAACTCACCGGAAACCCCGGTCTTCCATAAAGGCCAGGAACTCTACGGCCTTTATGAAGCACGCAAGAACAACCGAAACCTCGACGAAATCATCGTCGTCGAAGGCTATATGGACGTCATCGCCCTCGCCCAGCAAGGCCTGCGCAACGCCGTCGCAACTCTGGGCACCGCCACCAGCGAAGAGCACATGAAGCGCCTGTTTCGCGTCGTGCCCAGCGTGCTGTTCTGCTTCGACGGCGACCAGGCGGGCCGAAATGCCGCATGGCGGGCGCTGGAGGCAACCCTGCCATGTCTGCAGGACGGGCGCCGGGCGCGCTTTCTGTTCCTGCCTGAGGGCGAGGACCCAGATACCCTGGTCCGCTCCGAGGGCACTGACGCCTTCCGCGCGCGAATCAATCAGCACGCCCAGCCGCTGGCCGATTACTTTTTTCAACAGCTGACCGAAGAATCGGACCCGCGCTCCCTCGAAGGCAAGGCCCACATGGCCACCCTCGCCGCGCCGCTGATCGATAAAGTCCCGGGCGCCAACCTGCGCATACTGATGCGCCAGCGCCTGAGTGAAATTACCGGGCTTAGCGGTGAAGCCGTGAGCCAACTGGTGCAAAGCACACCTCAGCCTCAGGAAGCGCCACCCGCTTACGATCCGGGCATCGATTACGACGCCATGCCGGATTACAGCGACTACCATCAGCCGCAGGCGCAAGAGATGTACGCGCCGCAGCAGGAATGGACGCCGAAAAAGCCTGGCGCAGGCGGCAAGAAATGGGACAAGAAGCCGTGGGACAAGAATGGCAAACGTGGCGGCGATCGCGATCAACCGCGCGCGCCACGGGTGCCGGCCGCTGTAGAGCCGCCCACCCTGGCCGCCTTGCGCACACTGCTACATCACCCGCAACTGGCTGAGAAAGTCGAGGATGCCGGGCACTTCGCTGCCGAGGACCATACCAACACGCAACTGTTGGTCGCCCTGCTCGAAGCCGTACAGAAGAATCCCAAGCTAAACTCATTTCAACTGATTGCGCGTTGGCACGGCACCGAACAAGGCCGACTGCTCAAAGCGCTGGCAGAAAAGGAATGGCTGATTGATGGAGATAACCTTGAACAACAGTTTTTCGACACCATTACTAGCTTGTCAGCCCGCCAACGCGAGCGAAACCTGGAACAACTTCTTCGAAAAGCACGTCAAAGTGAATTGAGCACCGAAGAGAAAAATCAACTGCGCGACCTTTTAAGTCGCAATGTTTCCGCATCAAGCCCGACCTCAACTGGCGCGTGAGGTCATAGCTCAGGTATAATCCTCGGCTTGTTTTTTGCCCGCCAAGACCTTCAGTGGATAGGGTGTTATGTCCGGAAAAGCGCAACAGCAGTCTCGTATCAAAGAGTTGATCACACTTGGTCGTGAGCAGGGCTACCTGACTTACGCGGAGGTCAACGACCACCTGCCGGAGGATATTTCAGATCCGGAACAGGTGGAAGACATCATCCGCATGATTAATGACATGGGGATCAACGTATTCGAGGTTGCGCCAGATAAGGATTCCCTTATGCTGGCCGACGCCGATACCGACGAAGCCGCGGCCGAAGAGGCAGCAGCAGCGTTGGCAGCGGTCGAGACCGACATTGGTCGCACCACCGACCCAGTGCGCATGTACATGCGTGAAATGGGTACGGTAGAGCTCCTCACACGTGAAGGCGAAATCGAAATCGCCAAACGTATTGAAGAGGGCATCCGCGAAGTGATGGGCGCAATCGCGCACTTCCCTGGCACGGTTGACCATATTCTCTCCGAGTACACTCGCGTCACCACCGAAGGTGGCCGCCTGTCCGACGTCCTGAGCGGTTATATCGACCCGGACGACGGCATTGCGCCGCCTGCAGCCGAAGTGCCACCGCCTGTCGACCCGAAAGCCGTGAAAGCGGATGACGACACCGACGACGATGACGCCGAAGCGACCGACGACGAAGAAGAAGCCGAAAGCGGTCCAGATCCGGTCATCGCCGCACAGCGCTTTGGTGCTGTCGCCGATCAGATGGAAATCACCCGCAAGGCCCTGAAAAAGCACGGTCGTGGCAACAAGCTGGCAATCGCCGAGCTGATCGCCCTGGCTGAGCTGTTCATGCCGATCAAACTGGTGCCGAAGCAATTCGAAGGCCTGGTCGAGCGTGTTCGCAGTGCCCTGGATCGTCTGCGTCAGCAAGAGCGCGCGATCATGCAACTGTGCGTTCGTGATGCCCGTATGCCGCGTGCCGACTTCCTGCGCCAGTTCCCGGGCAACGAAGTCGACGAAAGCTGGACCGATGCACTGGCCAAAGGCAAAAGCAAATACGCTGAAGCCATTGGTCGCCTGCAACCGGACATCATTCGTTGCCAGCAGAAGCTGACCGCGCTGGAAACCGAAACCGGTTTGACGATCGCCGAGATCAAGGACATCAACCGTCGCATGTCGATCGGTGAGGCCAAGGCCCGCCGCGCGAAGAAAGAGATGGTTGAAGCGAACTTGCGTCTGGTGATCTCCATCGCCAAGAAGTACACCAACCGTGGCCTGCAATTCCTCGATCTGATCCAGGAAGGCAACATCGGTCTGATGAAAGCGGTAGACAAGTTCGAATACCGCCGCGGCTACAAATTCTCGACTTATGCCACCTGGTGGATCCGTCAGGCGATCACTCGCTCGATCGCCGACCAGGCCCGCACCATCCGTATTCCGGTGCACATGATCGAGACGATCAACAAGCTCAACCGTATTTCCCGGCAGATGCTGCAGGAAATGGGTCGCGAACCGACCCCGGAAGAGCTGGGCGAACGCATGGAAATGCCTGAGGACAAGATCCGCAAGGTATTGAAGATCGCTAAAGAACCGATCTCCATGGAAACCCCGATCGGTGATGACGAAGATTCTCATCTGGGTGACTTCATCGAAGACTCGACCATGCAGTCGCCAATCGATGTCGCCACTGTTGAGAGCCTTAAAGAAGCGACTCGCGAAGTCCTGTCCGGCCTCACTGCCCGTGAAGCCAAGGTTCTGCGCATGCGCTTCGGTATCGACATGAATACCGACCACACCCTCGAGGAGGTTGGTAAGCAGTTCGACGTGACCCGTGAACGGATTCGTCAGATCGAAGCCAAGGCGCTGCGCAAGCTGCGCCACCCGACGAGAAGCGAGCATTTGCGCTCCTTCCTCGACGAGTGATCACAGAACCCCCGGCCCAGGCCGGGGGTTTTGCTTTATACAGATTAAATTCCCCGTACATCCCCCCCGCCGAATAGCCCGTCTACACTCGAAACATTCCCCCCAGCCGTAACGAGACCGTTATGCCCAGATGGCCGACCGTGCTTTTTTTGCTGTCGCTGATGACCTGGACCGCAACGGCTGGCGCGTTGACTCTTACCGACGAAGAACGTAGCTGGCTGACGGCTCACCCGGAATTGCGCCTGGGCGTGGACGCGTCCTGGCCGCCGTTTGAATTTCGCGACGAACACGGGCGTTATCAGGGCCTGGCAGCGGACTACATCAACGTCATCCGTCAACGGCTGGCCATCAAACTCACGCCCATCGAGCCGGTCAGCTGGACTGAAGTCTTGCAGCAGGCCAAACAAGGCAAGCTAGACATCTTGCCAGGCATCATGTCGACTCCCGAGCGCCAGACGTATCTGTCGTTCACACGCCCCTATCTCGACTTTCCGATTGTCATTCTGGCTCACGTCGGAGGTGCCCAACCGCGCAAAATCGAAGACCTGTACGGGCTGAAGATCGCTGTGGTGGAAAACTATGCCCCCCATGAGCTATTGCGCACCCACCATCCCGACCTGAATCTGGTAGCGATGCCCAATGTCAGCTCGGCGCTGCAGGCACTGGCTACCGACGCCGTGGACGCCGTCGTGGGCGATCTCGCATCCAGCGTCTGGAGCCTGCGCCAGCTCAAGCTCGACGGGCTCTACGTCAGCGGTGAAACACCCTATCGCTACCAATTGGCGATGGCCGTGCCCCCGAACAACAAGCTGCTGGTCAGCATCCTCGATAAAGTCCTGGCAGACATGACCCCGAGTGAAATCAGTGCCATCCAGGAACATTGGGTCGGTAACGTTCTGGACCATCGAACGTTCTGGCTCGATGTGCTGATGTACGGCCTGCCAGGATTACTGTTTCTGATGATCGTGCTGGCAGTGGTTATCCGGATCAACCGCCGACTCAGTTCGGAAATTGCCCGTCGGGTCGCTCTGGAACAGGAGCTGCGCAGCAGCGAATACCATTACCGCGGGCTGGTGGAGAGTCTTTCTGCTATCGCCTGGGAAGCCCGGATCAGCGATTACACCTACAGTTACGTGTCACCTCACGCTCAGGATCTCCTTGGTTATCCCCTGCCCCATTGGCTGATTCCGGGCTTCTGGCGCAACATTATCCACCCCGCGGATCTGACCCGGGCCCAGACCTTCTGCGACCGTGAAGTGGCGGCCGGACGCGATCACAGCGTCGATTACCGGGTCATCACCGCCGACGGCCGCTGCCTTTGGGTCCGCGATATCGTCAGCCTGATCGAGCACGCCCATGAACCGGTACTTCGCGGGCTGATGATCGACATCAGCGAAGCCAAGCGCACCGAAGAGGCGCTGCGCCTGTCGGAACAAAAGTTCGCTTCGGTGTTCCAGCAATGCCCGGATATTCTGGTGATCGCACGGCTTTCCGACGGTTGTCTGCTGGAGGTCAACGAAGCGTTCGAAGAACAGATCGGCCTCAAGGCCGAAGAGGTCGTAGGCCAGACCGCCACCGACCTGAACATCTGGGGCGTACCCGGCGTGGGGCCGGGTTTGTTGCAGCGCTTGCAGGCCGGCAGCATCCGCAACCTGGAGATGCCCTTTCGCCGCAGCAATGGCCAGGTGTTTACCGGCCTGATTTCAGCCGAGCCTTTCGATCTCGATACCACCCCGGCCCTGGTGGTCGTCGTGCGGGACATCAGCCAACTCAAGGAAACCCAACAACAACTGCAAACCTCCGAAGAGAAGTTCGCCAAGGCCTTTCATGCGTCTCCCGACGGCTTGCTCCTGTCCCGGCAGAGCGACGGTTTGCTGATGGAGGTTAACGAAGGCTTCAGCCGTATTACCGGTTTCAATAGTGCGATGTCCGTGGATCGGTCGGCCCTGGACCTGGGGATCTGGGTCAATCTCAACGAGCGCAAACAGATGCTCGAGCTGTTGCACCGGGACGGTTTCGTCCGTGACTTCAGTTGCCACATCCGCCGCAAAGACGGGCAGATCCGGCTCTGCGAGGTTTCAAGCCGGCCGTTGCCCATCGGCGATGAGGACTGCATGCTGACCATCGCCCGGGACATTACCGAGCGGCACCTGATGCAGGAGAAACTGCAACAGGCCGCCACGGTGTTCGAGAGCACTGCCGAGGGTGTATTGATCACCGACACCCAACAGCACATCAGCGCGGTCAATCGTGCGTTCACCGAAATTACCGGCTACAGCGAGAGCGAAGCGCTGGGCCACACCCCTCGCCTGCTCGCCTCGGGCCTGCACGACAGCGCATTTTATGCGGCAATGTGGCATCAATTGACCGCCGACGGTCATTGGCAAGGCGAGATTTCCAACCGGCGCAAGAATGGCGAGCTCTACCCGAGCTGGCTGACCATCAGCGCAGTGCGCAACCGGGATAAACACATCACCCACTTTGTTGCGGTGTTCGCGGACATTTCCAGCCTCAAGCACGCGCAGGCCAAACTCGACTACCAGGCGCACCACGACCCGCTGACGGGCCTGCCAAACCGCACGCTGTTCGAGAGTCGGCTGCTGACCGCACTGAACAGCCAGCAGGAAAACGGTGGCCAGGGCGCGGTGCTGTTCCTCGACCTGGACCGCTTCAAACACATCAACGACAGCCTCGGCCACCCGGTTGGCGACCTGCTGCTCAAAGGCATTGCCGTGCGCCTCAAGGAGCAGTTGCGCGATATCGATACCGTGGCGCGGCTGGGTGGCGATGAATTCATCATCCTGCTCCCCGGCCTGCAACAGTCCAGCGATGCTGACAACATTGCCACCAAGCTGCTCAATTGCTTCTCCGCCCCTTTCCAGGCCGGCGAGCACGAGTTTTTCATCAGCGCCAGCATCGGCACCAGCCTGTATCCCAAGGACGGCTGCGACGTCGCTACGCTGGTCAAGAACGCCGATGCCGCGATGTATCGCTCCAAGGCCAAGGGCCGTAACCGGGTTGAAAGCTACACCCGCGACCTCACCGCCCAAGCCAGCGAGCGCGTGGCGCTGGAACATGAACTGCGGCGCGCCATCGAGCGCAATGAGCTGTTTTTGTACTACCAGCCCAAAATCAGTCTGGACGATCATCGAGTGGTCGGCGCCGAAGCGCTGATTCGCTGGCATCACCCAACCTTCGGCGATGTGCCTCCCGAGCACTTCATTCCCTTGGCTGAAGAAAACGGCATGATCCTGCAAATCGGCGACTGGGTACTTGAGACCGCCTGCCGACAGATGTACGAGTGGAATCAGGTCTATGAGTGCCTGGGCCCACTCTCAGTCAACCTCGCGGGCGCGCAACTGCGCCAGCCGAACCTGCTTGGCCGGATCGAACAGCTGCTCAAGGACAACCACCTCAAACCCGGCTTCCTGCAACTGGAAATCACTGAAAACTTCATCATGAGCCAGGCCGAAGAGGCGCTGGCGGTGCTGCATCAACTCAAACGCCTGGGCGTGCAATTGGCAATCGACGATTTCGGCACCGGCTATTCGTCCCTGAGCTACCTCAAACGCCTGCCGCTGGACACCCTCAAGATCGACCAATCCTTCGTCCGCGGACTGCCGGACGACCCACACGACGCGGCGATCGTTCGCGCAATCATCGCCCTGGGCCGCAGCATGCAATTCACGGTCATCGCCGAGGGCGTCGAAACCCAGGCGCAGCAGCAATTCCTGACTGCGGAGGGCTGTGAACAGATCCAGGGCTACATCGTCAGCCTGCCGCTTCCCCCCGACGAATTCGCTGCGACGTTTCTTCGTACAGCCATATTGGATTTTTCGGATAGCACAGCCGAGAAACCATCGCTATAATCCGCGGCCTACTGAGGGCCTATAGCTCAGTTGGTTAGAGCAGGGGACTCATAATCCCTTGGTCGTAGGTTCGAGTCCTACTGGGCCCACCATACTCAAAGCCGCGCACTGCGCGGCTTTCGTGTTTCTGGGTGGCCACCGCTGATACAGTCCTATGGACACCGCGCGATCCAGGACTGGTGACTCCTTCGATGTAAAGGCTTGCGTGATCCGCCTTAGCTCGATTGGTGAACTCCCTTTTCAGCCGGTCCAAGTTCGGGGAACTCAACCAGCAGTGCCTTGTTACCCCTGGCGATGTGTTCCATCACCGCCATGGCGATGTTTTCACGCACCATCCCGACCGAGACGTAATACATGGCCCAGGCTTGTTCGGGCGTGCAGTGGCCGATCTGCTCCTCAATCTCCTTGTAGGCTTTGTATTCGTCCGACCCCAAGTAGTTTTGGCAATCACCTTGGTACATGATTTTTCTCCTTCCCTAGAATCCTTGTGACAACCCCTAATTAAGTCGGCTGATAAGGGCTGCCTTGCTCCTTACGTGACTACCAGTGCTCCAAATAAACGCGGGATATTGCAGAAAACACACAATTTCGCATATACAGAACCTTCCTATCAGGCGCCCTTCAGGGCCCCGAACCGTTAGGCGCAGGGGGTATCGGTTGGTTTGAAAGAGTCCGCTTTATCCGTCTCCGAACCCTGAAGGTCAAATTGATACAATTTCGCCTTTAATTTATCCGCCCCCCACAGCCCCCTCACATAAAATAAAGATCCTCATAGAACAACAAAAACAGCAACCCAGCCAGATCAAGTACCACTCTTCACTTTGGTCCAAACCCGAGTGCGGATTCGCTCCAACTTCAATGGCAGCGACTCAAGTGGAACAAGTGTAGCAACGGTCTTTTTGTCTGGATAAATCCAAGTATTGTCGCGCAGCTTCTGCTCAACAAACTCTGCGGCATCTTTATTAGCGTTAGGATAC
Source organism: Pseudomonas sp. TH37 (assembly GCF_016650735.1). Taxonomy (NCBI): domain Bacteria; kingdom Pseudomonadati; phylum Pseudomonadota; class Gammaproteobacteria; order Pseudomonadales; family Pseudomonadaceae; genus Pseudomonas; species Pseudomonas sp. TH37. The sequence continues at coordinate 269,443 of NZ_JAEKFD010000007.1, read as the reverse complement.
AACGTGTGATTTGAGCTCTTGGCAATAATTTCTGGTCGCAACATATAATTAATAAATGCCATGCCTTCCTTTGGGTGGGGAGCATCTTTTAACAGAACCAAATTTTCTGACCAAACCAACGCTCCCTCGCGAGGAAGGCTGTATGCAATCTTGCGTCCAGTATTAGCCTTCTCGTTGATGGCCTGCGCAGCAAGGGCACCATTGGCCCAACCTACAACTGCACAAATACTGCCATCAGCCAGGTCAGAGTCGATTCTGGATGAGTCGAAATAGAGGACGTAGGGACGGATTTTTAACAACAGGGCTTGAGCTTTCTGGTAATCATCCGGGTTCCTACTGTTGCTAGGGAGCCCAAGGTAATGCAAAGCAATTGAAATGATCTCACTTGGAGAATCGAGCATTGCCACACCGCACGACTTGAGTTTGCTGATGTTTTCTTCTTTGAAGATCAAGTCCCAGCTATTCACCGGAGCATTATCACCCAATGCCGCTTTGACTTTATCAACGTCATAGCCAATGCCGGTGGTACCCCATAAATAGGGAACAGCGTAGCGATTACCAGGGTCATTGACCGCAACCTGGGACAAGATATCAGGATCGATGTGTGACAAATTACTCAGTTGATTACGATCCAACGGCTGAAGTACTCCCGCCTGGATCAGGCTTGGCAACACGTTGGAGGTAGCCACAACCACGTCGTACCCCGTGCGCCCAGCCATCACTTTACTCTGCATGATTTCGGCACTGTCGAACGCATCCATATGGAGGCTGGTGCCGGTTTCCTGCTCAAACTCCTTTGGGGTCTCCGGTGCGAGAAACCCGAACCAGTTGTACAGATACACCCCAGGCTCTACAGCCCCCACTGATGTGCTGATCCCTGCACAGAGAAGCGAGGCTGCAAAAATGGTTCGCAAAGGTGATTTGCTCATACAACTATCCTTGTCAAGACGACATGCCCTCATGGCCATCGTGAATCCTGATCGTGAATATACCCGGCATTGACGAATAGTAAATACCTACGAATACTTACCCGCGACCTACGAATCCCTAACCCTAAAGGGGTAGAAAATGCCACTCGACCTTCATAGCCTGGCTTGGCATCGATCGATTGGAAAGTTGATCATGCAGTTGAACCGTCCAGAATTCTGGAGCTCACTTATTCGTACGTTAAATGAATATGTGCAAATCGATAACTGGGTCGTATTAATATTCAGCAATCAACAAGTGCAAGTTGTTAGCCTTCCTGAAGTAGCAGATGCAGAAGAGATAGATGCGTTCATTCATCGCTACGTGAAGGGACTTTATATGCTGGATCCATTTTATATAGCTAATCGAGAAAACCCGCAGAGCGGTTTTTTTCATATGCTGGATATTGCACCAGAGCACTTCCTTGAAACCGAGTACTATCATCAATACTTCGCACAGTATATTTCTGTAGATGAAGCACAGTACAATGTCCAGCTTGACCCCGATAGAACGCTATGCATTTCCTTTGGTAGTAACGCCCGCTTCAATCAAGAGCAAATAACAATACTTGATATTATCAAACCATGGGTGACTGCATTAATGCATCAACGCATGAGTTTTGAGATTGACGTAGAAAAATACCCCCCTGAACCAACTCCATGGCCAGAATCGATTCTCCAGCTTGGCACACAAATAACAACGCGCGAAAAGGACGTCCTCAAATTATTACTTAGCGGCTTCTCTAACAAAGAGATAGCAGGAAAACTCTCCCTGTCAGCAGAAACGATAAAAGTTCACCGCCGAAATATTTACGCCAAATTAAACATCAAATCACAACCCGAATTGTTTGCTCGTTTTTTTATGCCAAAACAGGATATCTGCCCTGCAAATTGAAGTCAGCGCCTGGCACTTTTCAGGCCCAAACACTCAACGATGGAATGGCTTGCACAGGCCGCAACCGCTCGAGCATTTCCCCCGTCAACACGACTTCATAAGTATCCGCCGGCCGCCCCCACTGCTCCACAATGACCATGCCGTCTACCAGACTCGCACCCAACTCGGTAATCGTATCGGCCAACGCCTCTACGATTTGTTGGGTCCGCAACCACACGCGATCGGTAATCTCTTTAAGCTCGGCAGTTATGCGCTCGGACGACGCAGGATCCGTATCGGGGTAGGAGATATTTCGCAGCAAATGCCGTAGCTCCCTTACTTTTGCGTAATCCTGTTCCGCCCCAAGCTCTCCATTCAGGATGGCTGCCGCTTTCGATTTATCGACAAGTTTCCTGGCCGAATGCTTTGCAGGTAAGGTCTGACTCATAGCGCCAGCAAAGAGGACGATCAGCCGACCTTCCAGGTGTTCCTTCATTTCTTCTATCGAGGAGATTGACCGCGTCAAGATGATGGAAGCTCCGGCCTGATGCCTCAAGTCCATGGTGACTTTCAGGGTCACATCACCCGTTTCAAATCCCAAGGCTCGGGCAACCACGTAGTGCCCCATTTCGTGATTCGCGATCTGCAATGCATGTTCCCGTATAGCGGGAGGCATCTTCTTCATCATTCCCATCATCTCCCGTCACAGCCCTCCGTTGCGTATTCGACTATGAGAGTAACGGCTCGTGTCCATGCTATCGATGTAGAACCCTTTCCGCATCATTACTCCAGCCGTATTAGGCAATTACAACGTACCCGCCGTCTCTACACTGCTGGGCGGGATTGCGCGTAACTGATGCCAGTTCAAACAACCGCCACGAGCACCACGCAGGATGTGCCTGTAACATGCCTGCCCATTGCTCTGTGCCGCTGGAGATGCCCCTTTGCCTGACACTCGCCCGCCCGTTCTTGACGAAATCGACCGCCAATTGATCGCGGCCTTGCAGATCAATGCCCGCGAAAGCGTGGCCATGCTTGCCCGGCAACTGGGTATCGCCCGCACTACGGTGACGTCGCGCCTGGCGCGGCTGGAAAAGGCCAAAGTAATCACCGGTTACGGTGTGCGCCTGGGGCAGCGCGTGGTGGATGGCGGATTGCAGGCGTACGTCGGGATAACCGTGCAACCGCGGTCCGGCAAGGAAGTGCTGCGTCGTCTTAGCGCCATGGCGCAGGTTCAGCAATTGTGTGCGGTGAGTGGTGAATTTGATTATGTAGCGTGGTTGCGCACCGACTCGCCGGAGCAGCTTGATCAGTTGCTGGATCAGATTGGCAGTGTGGATGGCGTGGAGAAGACGACGACTTCGATCATCTTGAGTAGCAAGATTGATCGGGGGCAGCCGGTTTGAGTTTCAACCGATAATTCTTCATTGTCTGATTGGGCCTCATCGCGAGCAGGCTCGCTCCCACATTGGACAGTGTGTAGCAATTCATCGTCATATTGATCAGACAACTAGCACAATGACGACACATTGCGTCTTATTAACGTGTTCTACGCTCTCTAGAATGGCTGCCATCTTTTCCTATACTCAGACGCGCACTCTGCGTCAGGTCGCCAGCAAGGTCAGCCATGAACAAGAACAATCGCCATCCTGCAGACGGTAAAAAACCGGTTACCGTTTTCGGCCCGGACTTTCCTTTCGCCTTCGACGACTGGATCGAGCACCCGGCCGGGCTGGGCAGCATTCCAGCGCACAATCACGGTGCCGAAGTGGCGATTGTCGGGGCTGGCATTGCAGGCCTGGTGGCCGCCTACGAATTGATGAAGCTGGGGCTCAAACCCGTCGTCTACGAAGCCTCGAAGATGGGCGGCCGTCTGCGCTCCCAGGCCTTCAATGGCGCAGAAGGCATCATCGCCGAGCTCGGCGGTATGCGTTTCCCGGTGTCGTCGACCGCGTTTTATCACTACGTCGACAAGCTCGGCCTCCAGACCAAACCCTTCCCGAACCCGCTGACGCCTGCGTCGGGCAGCACGGTAATCGATCTGGAAGGCAAAACTCATTACGCACAGAAACTGGCGGATCTTCCTGCACTGTTCCAGGAAGTCGCTGACGCCTGGGCGGATGCTCTGGAAGCCGGCTCGCAGTTCTCCGATATCCAGCAAGCGATCCGGGACCGCGACGTGCCGCGCCTCAAGGAACTATGGAACACCTTGGTGCCGCTGTGGGACGACCGCACGTTCTATGATTTCGTCGCCACCTCCGAAGCCTTCGCCAAGCTCTCGTTCCATCATCGTGAAGTGTTCGGCCAGGTTGGTTTCGGTACTGGCGGCTGGGACTCGGACTTCCCCAACTCGATGCTGGAAATCTTCCGCGTGGTGATGACCAACTGCGACGATCACCAGCACTTGGTAGTCGGCGGCGTGGAGCAGGTGCCGCTGGGCATCTGGCGCCATGTGCCGGAGCGTTGCGTGCATTGGCCTGAAGGCACCAGCCTCAGCTCGCTGCACAGCGGTGCGCCGCGTTCCGGCGTGAAAAAAATTGCCCATGCACCGAACGGGCGTTTTACCGTTACCGATAACTACGGCGACACACGTGAATACGCGGCAGTACTAACCACCTGCCAGAGCTGGCTGCTGACTACCCAGATCGAATGCGACGAAAGCCTGTTCTCGCAAAAGATGTGGATGGCCCTGGACCGCACCCGCTACATGCAATCATCGAAGACTTTCGTGATGGTCGATCGCCCATTCTGGAAGGACAAGGACCCGGAAACCGGCCGCGACCTGATGAGCATGACCCTCACCGATCGCCTGACCCGCGGCACCTACCTCTTCGACAACGGCGACGACAAGCCCGGTGTCATCTGCCTGTCGTACTCGTGGATGAGCGACGCGCTGAAAATGCTCCCGCACCCGGTGGAAAAACGCGTGAAGCTGGCCTTGGACGCGTTAAAGAAGATCTACCCGAAAGTCGACATCGCCGCGCGGATCATCGGCGATCCGATCACCGTGTCGTGGGAAGCCGACCCGCATTTCCTCGGGGCCTTCAAAGGCGCCCTGCCCGGCCACTACCGCTACAACCAGCGCATGTACGCGCACTTCATGCAGGACGACATGCCACCCGAGCAGCGCGGGATTTTCATCGCCGGCGACGACGTTTCGTGGACGCCGGCCTGGGTCGAAGGCGCGGTGCAGACGTCGCTCAACGCGGTGTGGGGGATCATGAAACACTTCGGTGGTGAAACTCACGCCGAAAACCCGGGTCCAGGAGATGTGTTCAACGAGATCGGTCCGATCGCCCTGCCCGAGTAAGGAATCCGAAATGCGCGTAGCCCTTTACCAATGTCCACCGCTGCCCCTGGATGTCGCAGGTAATCTGCAACGCTTGCATCAACTGGCGCTGGAGGCCAAGGGCGCAGACTTGCTGGTACTGCCAGAGATGTTCCTGACCGGCTACAACATCGGCATCGATGCGGTCAGTGTGCTGGCGGAGGTGCATAACGGTGAATCGGCACAGCAAATCGCGCGTATTGCCAAGACGACGGGGATCGCCATTTTGTATGGCTACCCGGAGCGCACCGAAGACGGGCAGATCTACAACGCCGTGCAGTTGATCGACGCCAATGGCGAGCGGTTGTGCAACTACCGCAAGACTCACTTGTTCGGCGACCTCGATCACTCGATGTTCAGCGCCGGGCCGGATGAGTTTCCGCTGGTTGAATTCAACGGCTGGAAGCTTGGCTTTTTGATCTGCTACGACCTGGAGTTCCCGGAAAACGCCCGACGTCTGGCCTTGGCCGGTGCCGAGCTGATTCTGGTGCCAACGGCGAACATGATTCCCTACGATTTCATCGCCGACGTCACCGTCCGCGCACGGGCCTTCGAAAACCAGTGTTATGTGGCCTACGCCAACTACTGCGGGCACGAAGGCGAGATCCAGTATTGCGGCCAAAGCAGCATCGCCGCGCCGGATGGCAGCCGCATCGCCCAGGCCGGACTTGATGAAGCGCTGATTGTCGGTGAACTGGATCGTCAGTTGATGATCGATTCCCGCGCCGCCAATCGCTACTTCCTCGATCGCCGTCCCGAGCTATACGGCGAGCTGAACAAGGCCTAATCCGCTAGCATTAGCGCTTCTCTGTTCTGGAAGTGCTCATGCCTGCGCTGAATCACCCTCGCCTTCATACTGAAACCCTCGCCAACGGCCTGCGGGTGACGCTGCGTCATGCTCCCGATTTGAAGCGCTGCGCCGCCGCGTTGCGGGTCGCTGCCGGCAGTCATGACGTGCCACTGGCCTGGCCGGGGCTGGCGCACTTTCTTGAGCATTTGCTGTTCCTGGGTACAGAGCGCTTTCCCGCAGAGCAAGGGCTGATGGCCTACGTACAAAGTCATGGCGGGCAGGTGAATGCGCGAACCAGCGAACGCACGACGGACTTCTTTTTCGAGCTGCCACCTCAGGCGTTTAGGGATGGCCTGGAGCGTCTGTCAGACATGCTCGCTCATCCGCGTATGAATCCGGACGATCAGCGGCGGGAACGGGAAGTGCTGCACGCCGAATTTGTCGCCTGGTCGCGGGATGCGACGGCCCAGCAGCAATTTGCTTTGTTTGACGGGCTCTCGGCGGCTCATCCGTTACGGGCGTTTCATGCTGGAAACCGCTACAGCCTGCCGGTACCGCAGCCCGAATTTCAACAAGCGTTGAAGGACTTCTATCAGCGGTTTTACCAGACCGGGCAGATGACGCTGAGCCTGGCCGGGCCACAGAGTCTCGATGAGTTGAAGGAGATGGCGCAGGCGTTTGCCGTTGCTATTACCCCCGGCGAAAAAGTCCCTCAGACAAAGCCCACCCTGTTGATGGATTCTTCAGACAATAGTTATCAACAGGCTGGAGATCGTCGGCTGGATCTGCTGTTCGCCTTCGAAGCACTGCCCGACTCATCGCCCGAAGCGCTGGCGTTCCTGTGCCACTGGCTGAACGCCGAAAAACCCGGTGGCCTGTTGGCGCAGCTGCGAGAGCATGGGCTGGCGGACAACCTGAAAGCCGCGCCGCTCTATCACTATGCCGGCCAAGCCTTGCTGCACATCGAATTCACACGGCCCGCCCACGCCCCGCAACCGGACAACATGATCCGCGAACGGCTCCTGGATTGGCTGGGCTTTTTTGCCTCCCATCAGGATTGGGCCGAATTGCGCGAAGAATATGCAGCTCTGCTGCAGCGCCAACAGCAAGTCAGCAGTGCCTTGCAACTGGCCCGACGAGACAGCGAACAGCTTGAACCCGAGTTATTCGAACAGGGCGTTGTCGCCCTCAAGGCAATCCTCAAACAAATTGGCGCTGTGGATAACTTCACCGGCCAGTGGCAACTGCCGACCCCCAACCCGTTTTTGCGCGCCGAGACTCCACCCTCGAATGCCGGATTGATTCGCGGCCAGACCAGCGCCCATCGCGGCCTGCGGACTTTTGCCCAGGATCGCTCACGCAGTCGCCGCGAACGATCGCCGATGCAATTCAGCCAGGCGCTGCCGGATAACACGGATGAAGGTGCGGTTTATCTGCGCTGGCGTCTGGAGTTCGCACCTCACGATCGCCTTCAGTCGAATCTGGAGAGCCGCCTGCGAATGCTGCGCGAAGATGCGCGTCAGGCTGGCGTCGACTTTTCCTTCAGCGCTTCGGGCAATGAATGGCTGCTGAAGATGACGGGGCTGCAGGAACCGATGCCGACAGTCCTCGAATATGCGCTGAAAGAACTGACAAAACCTGATGCCGATCTCTCACAGGAAGAGCCGGCGTCCATTGCGTTGATGCCGATTCGACAATTGCTCAAGGCACTGCCCGATCTATGCCTTGAGCACACCGTAGTCTCAGATGACCTGCAGCAACTCTGGTCGAGCGCACGCTGGGATGGCCTGGCGACAGGCCTGTCTGCCCAGACACAAGCGGCGATGGGGCTTGCCTTGAGTCGTATTCCCGGCACTGCGGACAGTCAACTGACGCCGCCTCCGTCGATTCGCTCGCAGCATCTCTGGAACTTCGTCGATACCGGCTCCAGCGAACACGCGCTGCTACTCTTCTGCCCGACAGCAACCCATGACATCGCCGATGAGGTCGCCTGGCGTTTGCTCGCACACGTATGCCAGACGCCGTTCTACCAGCGCCTGCGGGTGGAGCTGCAGCTCGGTTATGCCGTCTTCAGCGGACTACGCCAGTTAAACGGTCAGGCCGGGCTGCTGTTTGGCGTGCAATCACCGAGCGTCGCGCCTCTGGATTTGCTGGAGCACATCAAACAGTTCCTCAGCGAATTGGAAGGGATGATCGAAAGCATCGATGACGCGACCTACATCGATCAGCGCCAAGCTCTGGCCGATCAATTCGACAACACCGCCCTGCCCAACGCCCAGGCCGCCGAACTGCTCTGGCAAGGCAAACTGGCCGGCCATTCGTCTGACTACCTGAATCGTCTGCCTCAGGCAATTCTGATGATCGACCGTGAAGCCTTGCTGGCGGCGGCACAACGACTGAATCGGGCCGACGGCGGATGGCGCTGTCTGGCCAGCGGGCCTTGTTCCGGGGCGCCTTGGCAAGTGGCAAAATGATCATTACCGGTGCTGCAATTAGCTTTCTCAAAGATTCGTGGCCAATCGCTCTGTAATTTTGAGTAACATAGCCACCTAACTATCTGAACATCTCCGGCTGGAGGTGGACTATATGTATAGGTCTCAACTGTCCCATCCACCTGAAGGAGCGCTTCTATGTCCTGGTCCAAACCTGCTTACACCGACCTGCGTATCGGCTTCGAAGTCACCATGTACTTCGCAAGCCGCTAAGCTCTGCCGTCTGGTAGAGAATGCAGTGCTACGCCTCGGCTCGCCGGGGCGTTTTTATTTTCAGCTTTCAATGATGGAGCGGCCATGTTTGTCCAGATTCTAGGTTCCGCTGCCGGCGGCGGTTTCCCCCAGTGGAACTGCAACTGCGTGAACTGCGCAGGTTTTCGCGACGGCAGCCTGCGGGCCGAGGCGCGTACCCAGTCGTCCATCGCGATTTCCGATGACGGCGTGAACTGGGTGCTGTGCAATGCTTCGCCGGACATCCGCGCCCAGCTCCAGAACTTCGCGCCGATGCAGCCAGGTCGCGCGCTGCGTGACACCGGCATCAGCGCAATCATCCTGATGGACAGCCAGATCGATCACACCACCGGCCTGCTCAGCCTGCGCGAAGGGTGCCCACATCAGGTCTGGTGCACCGACATGGTCCACGAAGACCTGAGCACCGGTTTTCCGCTGTTCACCATGCTGACTCACTGGAACGGCGGGTTGAACTGGAACCGTATCGAGCTCGATCAGAGCTTTACCGTCCCGGCTTGCCCGAACCTGCGCTTCACCCCATTTCCCTTGCGCAGCGCCGCCCCACCATACTCGCCGCACCGCTTCGATCCGCACCCCGGCGACAACATCGGCCTGATCGTCGAAGACCTGGGCACCGGCGGCAAACTGTTCTATGCACCGGGCCTGGGCAAGGTCGACGTATCGCTGATGAAGATCATGGCCAGCAGCGATTGCCTGTTGGTGGATGGCACGATGTGGGACGACGACGAAATGCAGCGTCGTGGCGTCGGCACGCGTACCGGCCGGGAGATGGGCCACTTGGCGCAGAACGGCCCCGGCGGCATGCTCGAAGTGCTGGAGCAGCTGCCCAAACAGCGCAAAGTGCTTATCCACATCAACAACACCAACCCGATTCTCGATGAGGATTCGCCGGAGCGTGCGGAGCTGGTTCGGCGTGATGTTGAAGTGGCGTATGACGGCATGAGTATTGTGTTGTAGCGGATGACCCCATCGCGGGCAAGCCACGCTCCCACAGTGATCGCGTGTTCCTGTGGGAGCGTGGCTTGCCCGCGAAGACGCCAGATTAGACGCCGCAAATCCACCGGTTGTACCCCGGAGAATCGCAATGACCGACACCGCAATGTCCCCCGCCGAATTCGAAGCGGCCCTGCGCGCCAAGGGCGCCTACTACCATATCTATCACCCGTATCACGTGGCGATGTATGAAGGCCGGGCGACCCGCGAGCAGATCCAGGGCTGGGTCGCCAACCGTTTCTATTACCAAGTGAACATTCCACTCAAGGACGCCGCTATCCTGGCCAATTGCCCGGACCGCGAGATTCGTCGCGAGTGGATTCAGCGCCTGCTGGACCACGACGGCGCCCCCGGCGAAGAGGGCGGCATCGAAGCCTGGCTACGCCTCGGCCAAGCGGTCGGCCTCGACCCGGATCAACTGCGCTCTCAGGAATTGGTGCTGCCTGGCGTGCGGTTCGCCGTGGATGCCTACGTCAACTTCGCCCGTCGGGCCCGTTGGCAGGAAGCTGCGAGCAGTTCGCTGACCGAGCTGTTTGCGCCGCAAATCCACCAATCACGCCTCGACAGCTGGCCGCAGCATTACCCGTGGATCGACCCGGCCGGTTACGAATATTTTCGCACGCGTCTGGGCCAGGCTCGCCGGGATGTGGAGCATGGTCTGGCGATCACTTTGCAGCACTACACTACGCGGGAAGGCCAGGAGCGCATGCTGGAAATTCTCCAGTTCAAACTGGACATTCTTTGGAGCATGCTCGATGCCATGAGCATGGCCTACGAACTGAACCGCCCGCCGTACCACAGCGTGACCGAACAGCGGGTCTGGCATAAAGGAATCACCTTATGAGTTTCGATCGCAGCAAAACCCCGACATGGCGCACCGGCTACCGTTTCCAGTACGAACCGGCGCAAAAAGGCCATGTGCTGCTCTACCCGGAAGGCATGATCAAACTCAACGACAGCGCTGCGCTGATAGGCGGTTTGATTGATGGTCAGCGGGATGTCGCGGCGATCATCGCCGAACTGGGCGCGCAGTTTCCCGACGTGCCTGAGCTCGGTGATGACATCGAGCAATTCATGGAGGTCGCCCGTGCTCAGCACTGGATCGAACTTGCCTGATTCCGTGTCAGACAAGTTACCGCCCAAGCCCGAAATCGGCCTGCCACTGTGGTTGCTGGCCGAGCTGACGTATCGCTGCCCGCTGCAATGCCCGTACTGCTCCAATCCGCTGGATTTCGCCGAGCAGGGCAAAGAGTTGTCCACCGAACAGTGGATCAAGGTATTTCGCGAAGCCCGGGAGATGGGCGCGGCGCAGCTGGGTTTTTCCGGCGGTGAGCCGCTGGTGCGCCAAGACCTCGCCGAGCTGATCGCCGAGGCGCGCAAGCTGGGTTTTTATACCAACCTGATCACCTCCGGCATAGGCCTCACCGAGCAGAAAATCAGCGACTTCAAGAAGGCCGGCCTGGACCACATTCAGATCAGTTTTCAGGCCAGCGACGAGCAGGTGAATAACCTCTTGGCCGGCTCAAAAAAAGCCTTCGCGCAAAAGCTCGAAATGGCCCGCGCGGTGAAGGCTCACGGCTACCCGATGGTGCTGAACTTCGTCACCCATCGGCACAACATCGACAAGATCGACCGGATCATCGAGCTGTGCATCGCCCTTGAAGCGGACTTCGTAGAACTCGCGACGTGCCAGTTCTACGGCTGGGCCCAGCTCAATCGGGTTGGCCTGTTGCCGACCAAAGAACAATTGGTTCGCGCCGAACGCATCACCAACGAATACCGCGCCAAACTGGAAGCCAAAGGGCATCCGTGCAAGCTGATTTTCGTTACGCCGGACTATTACGAAGAACGCCCGAAAGCCTGCATGAACGGTTGGGGCAGCATTTTTCTGACAGTCACGCCGGACGGAACCGCCCTGCCTTGCCACGGTGCCCGACAAATGCCGGTGCAGTTTCCCAACGTGCGCGACCACAGCATGCAGCACATCTGGTACGACTCGTTCGGTTTCAACCGCTTTCGCGGCTACGACTGGATGCCCGAGCCGTGCCGTTCCTGCGACGAGAAAGAAAAGGATTTCGGCGGCTGCCGCTGTCAGGCGTTCATGCTCACGGGTGACGCGAGCAACGCCGACCCGGTGTGCAGCAAGTCGGAACATCACGGCGTGATTCTCAAGGCCCGCGAAGAAGCCGAACACGCGACCCAGACCATTGAACAACTGGCCTTTCGCAATGAACGAAACTCACGCCTCATCGCCAAAAGCTGAACCCTTAAGCGCCGCCAGGGCTGTCGCGGCCGGCATCGACTTCGCCGAGTTGCAAATCGGCAAGCATGGCCTGTTCTGGAACGAATACCGCCCCGAGGACGCCGCCTGCCGGATCTGGCAGTGGCGCGACGGCCAGGCTCATTGCCTGACGCCGCCCACCTTCAGTGTGCGCAGCCGGGTGTACGAATATGGTGGCGGCGCGTTTTGTCTGACCGATGACGGGCTTGTTTTCGTCAACGAGGCCGATCAGCAGCTGTACCGACAATCACTGACAGGTGAGGCGCCGGAGGTGCTGACTTCAAGTGAATGCCGCTACGGCGATTTGCACTTCGCCAACGGGCAAGTGCTGGCGGTGGAAGAGAACCGCGATCGACATCGCCTGGTGGCTATCGATCTAGCTACCGGTCAACGTCATCTGCTGGCCGAAGGCGCCGACTTCTATGCGGCACCGACCGTGAGTCCTGATGGTCGACGTCTGGCCTGGATCGAGTGGAATCGCCCGGATCAGCCCTGGACCGCTACTCGCCTGATGGTTGCCGAACGCCAGAACGATCACACCTTTGCACAACCACGCTGTGTGGCGGGTGACGGTGCCCAGGAGTCACTGCAACAACCACGATTCGATGACCGCGGCCGTCTGTTTTGTCTGACGGATCGCGGCGGCTTCTGGCAGCCGTGGGTGGAATCGGACAACAGTCTGAGCCCACTCCCAAGCGCTGCCGCCGACCATGGACCGGCGCCTTGGCAACTGGGTGGTTGCACGTGGCTGCCGTTGGGCGAAGACACTTATCTGGCGAGTTGGACCGAGGGCGGGTTTGGTCGACTGGGGCTTTGTCATGGCGATGGCTCCTGTGACGATTTCACGGCCGACTACAGCCGCTTCCGCCATCTCGCACAGGATGAACAGTTCATCTACTGCATCGCCGCTTCGCCGGTCAGCTCGTCGGCAATCATTGCCATCGACCGTGAAACACGCCAGGTCAACGTTCTGGCCGGCGGTATCGCACCGCTGCCCGCCGAACAGATCAGCCGCCCGCAAACCCTGCGCTATCCAAGCGGTTCGGGCGAGGCCCACGGTTTCTTCTACCCGGCGATGACCGGCGACACGAAACCGCCATTGGTGGTGTTCATTCACGGCGGCCCGACTTCGGCCTGTTACCCGATGCTCGACCCGAGGATCCAGTATTGGGCACAACGCGGCTTCGCCGTGGCCGACCTCAATTACCGAGGCAGCAGCGGCTATGGCCGCGCTTATCGCCAGGCGCTGCATTTGAGCTGGGGCGATGTGGATGTGGAAGATGCCTGTGCGGTGGTGGCCTACCTCGCCGAACGTGGACTGATCGACGGCGACAAAGCGTTTATCCGTGGAGGCAGCGCCGGTGGCTACACCACGTTGTGCGCACTGGCCTTTCACAAGGTCTTTCGTGCGGGTGCCAGCCTGTATGGCGTCAGCGATCCTGTTGCGCTAGGCCGCGCCACCCACAAGTTCGAAGGCGATTATCTGGACTGGTTGATCGGCGACCCAGTGCAGGACGCCGAACGCTACGCCGCACGCACGCCATTGCTGCACGCGAACAACATCAGCGTTCCGGTGATTTTCTTTCAGGGTGAACTGGACGCCGTGGTGGTGCCGCAACAGACCCGCGACATGGTCACTGCGCTACAGGACAACGGCATTCTGGTCGAAGCGCATTACTACGCCGACGAACGCCATGGCTTTCGCAAGGCCGGCAATCAAGCCCATGCGCTGGAGCAGGAGTGGTTGTTTTATCAAAGGGTGATGGAGTTAGCGGACTGAAGTCTGCGCTCAGTGCAGGTATTTGCGGTGCCCCCATTCGCGAGCAAGCCCGCTCCCACACTGGACCTTCTGTGAACACATTATGTGTGAACACCAGAGCTCAAATGTGGGAGCGGGCTTGCTCGCGAATGCGATCTAACCGGCGCGGCAAAACTCAGCGCTTGGCGATGATGTACACCGCATGCACGATCCCCGGAATGTAACCGCACAACGTCAGCAGAATATTCAGCCAGAATGCTCCAGCGAAACCGACTTGCAGAAACACACCCAGTGGCGGCAACAGAATGGCGATGATGATTCGAATAAAGTCCATGGGGTAGCTCCTGATTGAAGTTGGTTCTTGTGAAACCATACAGCTAATCGACCTGCGGCGTTCTTCGGGGTTCAGTTGTAAATTCCGATCACTGCCCCTTCCAAAAGAAGACAAAAAACGCCCCACGCCAAAAGAATCAGGCGTGGGGCGATGCGTTATACCGCGAGACGGTTCTGGAATTCGTGTAGGACGAGTCTGATCAGACCGCAATACCTTTGCGGCATTGCAGTTGCGCGGTGCGTACGCGGGAGAAGGCTCGGGCCAGGCGCAGGAGCATTTCGTCGACATTGGCCTTGCTGACGGTGAGGGCCGGGGTAAAGCGCAGGCAATCGGGTTGCGGGGCGTTGAGCAGCAAGCCTTCGTACAACGCAGCTTTGACTACGGCCTCAGCCGAGTCGTCGGACAGATCAAGACCCCAGAGCAGTCCTTGCCCGCGCAATTCACCGTGACCGTAGCGATGAGCCAGACGACTCAACCCTTCACGCAGATGCTGACCCATTTCCCGCACATGATCGAGATGGCCCTTGTCCTGCACGTTGTCGAGGACGACAAGACCGGCCGCACTCATCAGTGCATTGCCGTGATGCGTGCCGGTCAGTTCGCCGACTTCGAAACAACAGGCCTTGCCTCGCGCCAGCAATGCCGCCAAGGGCACGCCACCGCCAAGCCCTTTGCCGAGCACGACGATATCTGCCCGCACGCCGTAGGACTGTTCGGCGAGCAAGGTGCCGCAGCGACCGATGCCGGTTTGCACTTCGTCGAGTATCAGCAAGATGCCAAGCTCACGACACAGGCGCTCGACCCCTTTGAGGTAGTGCTCGGTGGCGGGAATCACACCGGCCTCGCTCTGGATCGGCTCGAGCATGATTGCGACAGTCTGGGCGTCTACAGCTGCATGCAGTGCTGGCAGGTCATTGAACGGGACATGACTGAAGCCCGGCAGTTGTGGCTCGAATCGGTTGATCAGATTCGAACTGTCCGACGCTGAAATCGTCCCGAGACTACGGCCATGACAACCTTTACTGGCAACGATGATCCGCGAAGCACCGCCACGATGTCGCTGACCCCATTTGCGCGCCAACTTGATCGCTGCTTCACAGGCTTCGCTGCCACTGTTGAGCAGGTACGCTTGGTCACTGCCGGTGCTGGTACAGAGCCGTTCGGTAAGATTGAGCATGCCTCGGTTATGCAAACTGAAACCTGGGTTGATCAGCGACTGAGCCTGCTCCGAAATCGCCTTGACCAGAACTGAGGGGCTATGTCCGAGGCTATTGGCGCCGCCACCCTGGGAGAAATCCAGATAAGCGCGGTCATCGCTGTCCCACAGCCATGAGCCTTGGCCCCGCACGAAAATCTGTTTCGGCCGTTCGACACTGGGCATCAGGCACTCGCTGGATAAGTTGTCGCTTCTGGACGGCTGGGAGGTATCCATCGCCAGGTCATCAAGGCTTGGTGGTTTGCGTCGCAGGTTGAACAGATTCATTGGATAAAACCTCGTTTGAGGTTTTCTGTCTTGCCTATGTAAACACCATCGTCGTAAACGGTATTCATCGTGCGCTCTGGCCCTGTAAGCCTTGTGAATGCGGTTAGACTAGGCTTAGGCAAGGCACTGAGCCATTTCGATTTCCCAGCATTTTCGATAAGTATTACTTATGGATTTCAAGCAACTGCGTTATTTCGTTGCGGTCTACGAAGAAGGCCACGTCGGTCGGGCCGCCGAGCGACTTTCAATCTCCCAGCCAGCGTTGTCCCAGCAGATTCGCCAACTCGAAAAAAACCTCGATGTGAGCCTGTTCGAGCGCAGCAGCAAACGTCTGTTGCCCACTCTGGCCGCCCATACGTTGTACAACCATGCCCTGCCCTTGCTCGATGGCCTGCAGCGCGCACGCGAAGCCTTGGGCAATTTCAAGGGCAAGGCGCTACGAACCTTGGCCATCGGCGTGCTACAGACCGTCCATTCCAGCCTGGTGCCCCAAATGCTCGAACGCGTGCGCAAGGCACAGCCACATTTGGTGGTGCAGATCTATGAACTGACTGGCCTGGAAATCGAGCGGCGGTTACTCAACGGTTCGCTGGACATCGGCATCAGTTACCTGCCGCCCCGTCAGCCGGGTTTGCACGGCGTGCAGTTGTACGAAGATGAACTGACCCTTGTCATCCCGGCGGACCACCCGCTGCGGGAATTCAAGAAAGTGTCCATGAGCCAGGCCGCCGAGCTGCCGATGTTGCTACTGGGTGAGGAGTTTCAGGTGCGGCAGATCTGGCAGGCACAACTGGCCAATCTGGGACGTCGCCCGCAGGTGCAGGCTGAGCTGAACAACATGGCGGGGATTCTCGACAGCCTGCCGCACACGCGACTGGCGACGGTTCTGCCGGGGCGCTCGCAAAAGACCCATGGCGATCAGGCCTTACTGTGGAAGCCACTAAGCGAGCCGCGGGTGCCGCTGAAAGTCGGATTGGTGTGTCGGGATGTGCAGCGGCAACAGGCTTCGCTGACGTTGTTGCGGACATTGCTGGAAGAAGTGATGAATGGCCCGGATGACCACTTGAATGGCCCTGCGACACTGGACGGTTTGAGCTGAGTACTTTTTTGCAGGCAAAAGAAAACCCCGCCGAAGCGGGGCTTTGCAGACTGTTTCCCTGACATCCATTTCACTCCGCCGTCCTGGCAGAATCCTACGTGTCCGTGTTGTTGCTTTGCGCTTCCTGCGCGACGTCCATGTGAAGTAGATTAGCTCTGGATCCAATCTTCGCCTATGGGAAAACAGCAGCACGTTATGTAAGAGAAAGCTTACATAACGTTAAAGGGTCAGAATTGTCCTGCGTCCAGCAGGAACAACGATTCGCTACCGGCCTTTACCGACGCGCTCAACGAGTGAATACGCGGCAGCAGACGTGCGAAATAGAACCGCGCCGTACCGAGTTTGCTCGCGTAGAAATCGTCCTGGGCTTCTTTACCGAAGGCTGCCTTGGCCATCAGTGCCCACATGTAGGCGTAGGCCATGTAACCGAATGCTTGCAGATACTCGACCGACGCCGCGCCGATCTCGTTCGGGTTGTTTTTCGCCCGATCCAGCAACCACTCAGTCAGTTCGTCGAGGGTATCCACCGCATCATTCAACGGCTTGGTGAACTCCGCCAGGTTTGTATCGGCGGTCGCGGTGAAATGGCGAATCTCGTCAGCGAACAATTTGTAGAACGCGCCGCCGCTACCAACGATCTTGCGTCCTACAAGGTCCAGTGCCTGAATCCCGTTGGTGCCTTCGTAGATCTGAGTGATCCGTACATCACGAACCAGTTGCTCCTGGCCCCACTCACGAATGTAGCCGTGACCGCCAAAAACCTGCTGACCGTGAACCGTGGTTTCCAGACCCAGGTCGGTCAGGAAGGCCTTGGCCACCGGCGTCAGCAGTGCAACCAGATCTTCTGCGCGCTTGCGGGTGGTGGCGTCTTCGCTGAACTTGGCGGTGTCCAGCTGCATCGCCACGTAAGTGGAGAAGGCACGGCCGCCCTCGTTCGAGGCTTTCATGGTCAGCAGCATGCGACGCACGTCCGGGTGGACGATGATCGGGTCAGCCACTTTGTCCTTGTTCTGCGCGCCGGTTGGCGAGCGGCTTTGCAGACGGTCGCGAGCGTACTCGATAGCGTTCTGGTACGAGCGCTCGCCAGTGGCCAGGCCCTGGATACCGACGCCGAGACGCTCGTAGTTCATCATGGTGAACATCGCTGCCAGGCCTTTGTTTGGCTCACCGACCAGGTAACCCACGGCTTCGTCGAAGTTCATCACGCAGGTCGCGGATGCCTGGATGCCCATCTTGTGTTCGATCGAACCACAATTCGCCGGGTTGCGCGCGCCCAGGCTGCCATCGGCATTGACCATGAACTTCGGCACCAGGAACAGCGAAATGCCTTTCGGCCCCGCTGGCGCGTCGGGCAGTTTGGCCAATACCAGGTGGATGATGTTCTCGGTCAGGTCGTGTTCACCGCCGGTGATGAAGATTTTGGTGCCGCTGACTTTGTAGGAACCATCGGCCTGAGGCTCGGCCTTGGTGCGGATGATCCCCAGGTCAGTACCGGCATGCGGCTCGGTCAGGCACATGGAACCGGCCCAGACACCGGCGTACATGTTGGGCAGGTACGCGGCTTTCAGCTCTTCGCTGGCGTGGGCGTTGATCGACAGGCAAGCGCCGGCAGTCAGCATCGGGTACAGACCGAACGACAGGCTCGCGGAGTTGACCATTTCTTCGACCTGCGCCGAAACCGCCTTGGGCATGCCCATGCCGCCGTAGGTCGGATCGCCCCCGACACCAACCCAACCGCCTTCGGCGTAAGTCTGATAAGCCTGTGGGAAACCGGCCGGGGTGGTGACGGCACCGTCGGCCCAGTGGCAACCTTCTTCGTCAGCTGCACGGCTCAGGGGTGCGATGCTTTTGCTGGTGACCTTGCCGGCTTCTTCGAGAATGGCTTCAACCGTTTCCGCATCGACGGTCTCGGCCAGCGCAGGCAGTTCGGCCCACAGTTTGGCGACCTCAAAAACTTCATTGAGGACGAAGCGCATATCGCGCAGGGGCGCTTTGTAGTCAGCCATGGCAAACCTCGCAAGATCTAAACAGGTGGTTCGTAGAATAGTGATTTCGTTGTGTCCGAGTGTACCTCAACAACTTTTACGACACATAGGGTCAACTCATGACTGTTTTGTTATTTTTAGTCACTGAGAATCAGGCGGATGTCTCAGGTCCGCCAAAACGCATTCGCGGGCAAACCTCGCTCCTACAGTTTTATGTCGTTCGCGCACACGACGAAGATCTGTAGGAGCGAGGCTTGCCCGCGAAGCTTTTCAAGCTTAACCGTCAGAGCGCAAACAACTCCGCCGGCAGCTTCATCAGACAATCGCTACCCGCTTCGATGGCCGCCCGATGAGCGGCCGTACGTGGCAGCAAACGCTTGAAGTAAAACTCGCTGGTCGCCAGCTTGCCCCGGCAGTAATCGGCATCGCCGCCGCCCGCCTCCAACTGCGCCTGAGCCACCAACGCCATGCGTAGCCACAGGTAGCCGAGAATGATGTAGCCGCTATACATCAGGTAATCCACCGAGGCGGCGCCGACTTCATCCGGATTTTTCATCGCCGCCATGCCGACCTTGGTGGTCAACTCGCCCCACTGCTGATTCAGGCTATTGAGCTGCGCCACATAGCTGGCGAGTTGCGGATGTTCAGCGTTTGCCGTACAGAACTTGTGGACGATTTTGGTGAAGCCGCGCAGCAATTTTCCCTGACTGCCAAGGACTTTGCGCCCAAGTAAGTCGAGCGCCTGAATGCCGTTGGTTCCTTCATAGATTGGCGCGATCCGGCAGTCACGAACCAACTGCTCCATGCCCCACTCACGAATGAAACCGTGGCCGCCAAACACCTGCATGCCGAGGTTGGTCACCTCCAGCCCGGTGTCGGTCATGAAGGCTTTGCAGATCGGCGTCAGGAACGCCAACAGGTCTTCTGCATCCTGACGCGCCGTTTCATCCGGGCTCAGATGAGCAACGTCCAGCAACTGCGCGGTGAAATAGGTCAGCGCCCGGTTGCCTTCGTTGAAGGCCTTCATGGTCAGCAACATTCTGCGCACATCGGGATGAACGATGATCGGGTCGGCGACTTTTTCCGGCGCTTTCGGGCCGGTCAGCGAACGCATTTGCAGGCGGTCGTTGGCGTATTTGATCGCGCCCTGGAAGCTCGCCTCACCCAGACACAAACCTTGCATACCGGTGCCGAGCCGCGCGTGGTTCATCATGGTGAACATGCAATTCAGGCCCTTGTTCGGCTCACCGATCAAGAACCCCTTCGCGTCGTCGAAATTCAGCACACAGGTAGCCGAAGCCTTGATGCCCATTTTGTGCTCGATCGAACCGCAGGAAACGCCATTGCGCTCGCCCGTCTCGCTCTCGGTATTGGGTAGGAATTTGGGAACGATAAACAGCGAAATACCCTTGGTACCGGCAGGAGCGTCCGGCAGTTTGGCCAGCACCAGGTGAATGATGTTGTCACTCATGTCGTGCTCGCCGGCGGAGATAAAGATCTTGCTGCCGGAGATCGCGTAACTGCCATCGGCCTGAGGCACGGCGCGGGTCTTGATGATGCCCAGATCGGTGCCGCAATGGGCTTCGGTCAGGCACATCGTGCCGGTCCATTGGCCGGCAGTGAGCTTGCTCAGGTAGGTTTGTTTTTGCTCTTCGGTGCCATGGGCGTGAATCGCTGACATCGCACCGTGAGTCAGGCCGGGGTACATGCCCCAGGAGGTGTTGCTGGAACCGACCATTTCACTGATGACCAAACCCAAGGAACTTGGCAAACCCTGGCCACCGTAAACTGGATCCGCCGCCAGACCATGCCAGCCGCCTTCAACGTATTGCGCGAAAGCCTGCTTGAAGCCTGTAGGCGTTGTGACCACACCGTTGTCGAAATGGCAGCCTTCTTCGTCACCGCTGCGGTTCAGCGGTGCGAGAACGTTCTCACAGAATTTCGCGCCTTCTTCAAGGATCGCATTGATCATATCCGGACTGGCATCTGTAGCACCCAGCGCGGCGTAGTTGCTGTGAAAATCGAAGACGTGGTCGATCAGAAAGCGCATGTCGCGCAGGGGAGCTTTGTACTCGGGCATGGTCATTTCTCCGGCAGCAGATTGCTCAAACCTACTGCCGCGCACCACGCCTCACAATCACAGTCCAGACGCTGAATGCGCCATCATCACTCAACCCGCAGCGGTATCCATGCGCACCGCGCCACGACGGTTCTGACCGAAAGCCATCACACAGTTTCGCCCCGCGCCTTTGGCGCTGTAGAGCGCCTGGTCTGCGGATTTGAGCACTTCTTCCGGTGTGCGCTGCTCCAACCGCTCGGCGACGCCGATGCTGACCGTGACCGATACACTTGAGGCGCCTGAACCCGCGCGGCGCTGGCGTCCCTGCTGGTCATCCTGGGGACGGTTGTCCTGATTGCGCAGCTGGATGTTGTAGGTGGCGATGGATTCGCGGATGACTTCCAAGTGCGGCATGCACTCTTCGAGGGTCTTGCCTGCGAACACCAGAGCGAATTCTTCACCGCCGTAGCGATATGCCCTACCGCCCCCACTGATTTTCGACAGCTTGCTGGCGACCAGACGCAACACCTGATCGCCGACATCGTGGCCGTGGGTGTCGTTGAATTTCTTGAAGTGATCGACGTCGCCCATGGCCAGCACGTAATTGCGCCCCAGCCGTTGCATGCGTTCGTTCAGGGCGCGGCGACCCGGCAGGCCGGTGAGCTCATCGCGGAAGGCCATCTGATAGGCCTCATGGGCAACCGCCGCGGCAATCATCAACATCACCTGGCTGCACATGATGTTCAGGGTGAATGGCAGGATGAAGGTTTTCGGTAACATCCAGAACAATCCCAGCAGCCCCACCAATTGCGCAGCATGCAAGGGTCTTGGGTTGCGCCAGTATTGCCAGGCCAGCAACAGGAACGAGGCGATGAATACCGGGTAGGACAACTGGATCAGGCTCATCCAGGCACCATGCAGGGCTGGCCAACGGATCTCCGAGAGCCACATCAACAGCGCGTGTGGATAACTTTGCTCCAGCCCCAGCGCCACGCTGCCGAACGCCAGCAACACGGCGAAGCGCGCCACCATGTCCTGGAACAGGTGAGTACGCTCTTGCCAGGCGGCGAACAAGCCAAAGAGCAATGGCAGCAACAGACAGCACAGATGGAAAACCACGGCGGCGTCTTCACGGACTTTGCCGTTGTCGCGGTAGTAATCGGTCTGGGTGTCGAGCAGGAAGTAGGCGATGTACACCGTGACCATCAGAAACAGTTCACGCTGACGTCGGTAAACCGCGCAGTACGCCCCGCCGAGCAACAGCACCAGAGTAGGCAGCACGTTGAACAGCGAAGTGAAGAAGACGTTGAGATCCTTGACGTAGGCAGCCGCAAGCCCCGCAAGCAACAACAGCAGCGATGGCAAAAAATGACTGAAACGTACAGCGGAAGAACGCGGCAAGGGTAAAGCTCCGACCCGGCAAACAAAGATGGCATTGTGCCTGCATTTGGAGCAGCTAAGCACGTGCGATGTGACCTGTGTCACATCGCCACCCTCTTTAACGGCAGCAATGGCGTTCTTCTTAGCGTTTTAGTCAGGAATATTTACAGACGTGATCGTTTGCGTCCGGCATAAAAAAAGCCGCCGCTCCCGAGGAAGCAGCGGCTTTGTGAAGGACTGCGCAGGGCTTAGTAACCCAGTGCGAAGTCTTCTTCTTTCATGTCCATCAGGTTGTTGGCGCCCGACAGCATGGTTACAACGTGAGTGCGGGTACGCGGCAGGATACGCTGGAAGTAGAAGCGCGCAGTCTGCAGCTTGGCGGTGTAGAACGCCTCTTCGGTGGTGCCGGCAGCCAGTTTCTCGGCAGCCAGACGCGCCATGTCAGCCCAAAAGTAGGCGAGGCAGGCGTAACCGGAGTACATCAAGTAGTCCACCGACGCGGCGCCGACTTCTTCGCGGTCCTTCATGGCGGCCATACCGACCTTCATGGTCAGCTCGCCCCACTCTTTGTTCAGCGCAGCCAATGGCTCGACGAACTCTTTGACGGCGTCGTTGCCTTCGTTGGTCTGGCAGAACTTGTGGACGATCTTGGTGAAGCCTTTGAGCGCTTCGCCTTGAGTCATCAGCACTTTACGGCCCAGCAGGTCGAGTGCCTGGATACCGGTGGTGCCTTCGTACAGCATCGAAATGCGGCTGTCGCGAACGTTCTGCTCCATGCCCCACTCGGCGATGAAGCCGTGGCCGCCGTAGATCTGCACGCCGTGGTTAGCAGATTCGAAACCGACTTCAGTCATGAAGGCTTTAGCGATCGGAGTCATGAAGGCCAGCAGTGCGTCGGCTTTCTTCTTCTCTTCTTCATCTACGCCGTACTTGACGATGTCGACCTGCTTGGCGGTGAAGTAAACCATCGCACGATTGCCTTCGGCGAAAGCCTTCATGGTCAACAGCATGCGACGTACGTCAGGGTGAACGATGATCGGGTCAGCGGCTTTGTCCGGCGCTTTCGGGCCAGTCAGGGAACGCATTTGCAGACGATCGCGAGCGTATTTCAGGCCGCCCTGGAAGCCCATCTCGGCGTGTGCCAGACCTTGCAGCGCAGTCCCCAGACGTGCGGTGTTCATAAAGGTGAACATGCAGTTCAGGCCTTTGTTCGCCGGGCCGATCAGGTAACCGGTGGCCGCGTCGAAGTTCATCACGCAGGTGGCGTTACCGTGGATGCCCATCTTGTGTTCCAGGGAACCGCAGGTCACAGCGTTGCGTGCGCCGATCGAACCGTCTGCGTTTGGCAGGAATTTCGGAACGATGAACAGGGAGATGCCTTTGGTACCGGCCGGTGCATCCGGCAGACGTGCCAGAACGATGTGGACGATGTTGTCGGCCATGTCGTGTTCGCCAGCCGAGATGAAGATCTTGGTGCCGGAAACTTTGTAGGAACCGTCGGCCTGAGGCTCGGCCTTGGTGCGCAGCATGCCCAGGTCGGTGCCGCAGTGCGGTTCGGTCAGGCACATGGTGCCGGTCCATTCGCCGGAAACCAGTTTGGTCAGGTAAGCCTCTTGCTGCTCAGGCGTACCGTGTTCGGAAATGGTGTTCATCGCGCCATGGGACAGGCCTGGGTACATGCCCCACGACCAGTTGGCTTCGCCGACCATTTCGCTGACAGCCAGCCCCAGAGACTCTGGCAGGCCTTGGCCGCCGTGCTCTACGTCATGAGCCAGGCTTGGCCAGCCGCCTTCAACGAATTGCTTGTAGGCTTCTTTGAAACCGGTCGGGGTTTTAACGCCGGACTCGCTCCAGGTGCAGCCTTCGGTGTCACCCACGCGGTTCAGCGGAGCCAGCACTTGCTCACAAAACTTGGCGCCTTCTTCGAGAATGGCGTCAACCATGTCCGGAGTTGCGTCTGCACAAGCCGGAAGGCTCTGATAGTGCGCTTCGTAGCCGAGCAGTTCGTCACGAACGAAGCGAATATCACGCAAGGGGGCCTTGTAGTCAGGCATAGCGATAAACCTCTGCTGATGTAACCGGGAATGAACGACCGCGTTGATTTGTTGTGGCGGTCAAACAGTTGTTTGAAACATACGTTTACGCCCAATTCTTGTCAAGCGCCGATCTTTTGCCGTTCGTCATCGCACCATGAAAAGCTCGGCCACACAGTTGCGCAACGCCGTTGACTGAGCAACACGCCATGTAGGAGAGATTAGTTGAGGCAGAAGGACTTACGCAGAAAAACGCCGCGAACAGGCGCGGCGTTGGAGTAGCGGATACAGCGAGGGATCAGGCGTAGGTATCGATCAACGTACCGAGCATTTCATCGGATGCCTTGGCGACTTTGACGCCCAACTCCACCTGGAACTTACCTTGGGACATCTCGACCATGTTGCTGGCCAGATCCGATTGCTGGCTGCGGTCTACCGAACGCAGACGATCAACCTGAATCTCGGAGGATTGACTGGTGACCGAACGCTCGATGGTGTTGTTGGCGATCTGACCCGAAGCCTGATCGACACGGTTCTGCCCTGTCTGAATAGTGCTCAGACCAGCATAAAAAGCGGTGTTTCCTGAGATTTCCATGGGTGAACTCGTCCGACAAAGGATCAACAACGGCCATTGAACCAGACAAGCCGACAAAAGGCCCGACAAAAACACTAATGGCACAGTGCCTTGTCATAGGTAAAACCCACGTTAAAATTTCAGTCCAGCAGATCCAGCTGCAGGTGCTCGGCCACCGCTTCGACTGTCACCGATTTGAGTTTCGGCACCCGCCCCAGACACGGCGCGGGAATGCGCTCGGCCAGCGTCGCGAGGTTCTCTTCCAGGCGCGAAGTCTTCGGATCAATGATGTTGGCCACCCACCCTGCCAACTGCAAACCATCCCGTGCGATCGCCTCGGCTGTCAGCAGTGCATGATTGATGCAACCCAACCGTACGCCGACCACCAGGATCACCGGCAGACCCAGCGCCATGGCCAGGTCCGACAGATTGTCCTGATCCGCCAACGGCACTCGCCAGCCGCCAGCGCCTTCGATCAAGGTGAAGTCCGCCTGCATATCGAGAATCTGCCGCATCGGTGTCAACAGGGATTGCACGGTCAACGCCACGCCAGCCTCCCGGGCCGCCAGATGCGGTGCAATCGCCGGTTCGAACGCGACAGGATTGACCTGATCGTAGGTCAACGGTATCGAGCACTCGGCCAACAGGGCCAACGCGTCGGCGTTGCGCAAACCCTTGGGCGTCAGGTCGCAACCCGAGGCCACCGGCTTGCCTGCCGCAGTGCTCAAACCCGCTAATCGCGCGGCATGCAGCAAACCTGCGGCGACGGTGGTCTTGCCGACATCGGTGTCAGTACCGGTGATGAAATAGGCTGCACTCATAAGGGTTTCTCCAACACGGCGTAAACCACTTGATAAGTCGCCGGCAGTCCCTGTGCCTGACGATACTGCTCGTAAGCCTCGATCAGGCCGAGGATCCGCGCCCTGCCGGTCAAACCGCCTGGCCGACCGGGGTTCAGGTTATGCGCCCCTAGTGCCTTGAGCTCATGGGTCAGGCTGCGGACATCGGGGTAATGCAACACATGCGGCTGCGTTTCGAGGCTGACGACCTTCAAGCCGCTGCCCGCGCAAAGCTGTTGGTAAACACCGAACTCGCGAAAGCGGTTGACGTGCACCATGCCATCCACCTGACGCCAGCTGTCGCGCAATTCGTACAGAGTGCCTACACACAGACTAGCAAACGCGAAAATTCCGCCCGGTTTCAGTACCCGATACGCTTCATTGAGCACCGAAGCGAAATCCGCGCACCATTGCACCGCCAGGCTGGAGAAGACCAGGTCGCAGGTAGAGTCCTGCAACGGCAAGCGCTCCGCATCGCCCGCGATGAAATGAGTCGCGCCGCCCAAGGGACGGGCGTGATTGAGCATGCCTTCTGCGATGTCCAACGCCACGCCAGCGCTCGCAGAAAATTTCTCCGCCAAGGCTCGGCTGAAGTACCCGGTGCCGCAGCCCATATCCAGCCAACGAGCAGGGACAAAATCCTCCGGCAACCGACACAACAACTCGCTGCCCACGTCGCGCTGCAATTCGGCCACGCTGTCGTAGCTCGCCGCCGCACGGGAAAAGGACGCCGCCACCTGGCGTTTGTCGGGCAAGCCGCCAGGCAGGTTGGGAAGGGATAAATCAGTCATCACCGAACTCATGCAAAAAGGCCTGAATCGCCCCCGCCACACCGTGAGGGTCTTCCAGAAGAAACGCGTGACTGGCCTGTTCAATCAGACCGATTTCGACATCCGGCAGGAGTGCCAGCAAGTCGCCCGCCGCTTCGGCCGGGACCAGCCCGTCGAGGCCGCCAAACAAATGCAATTGCGGCCCGCGAAACGCCTGCAACGCTTGCCGGGTATCCAATTGGGCAAGCAACTCCAGGCCGCTCATCAGCACCGGCGAAGACGTATGCGGTGCGCCAGCGAGCAACAGTCGCGATATCCCGCGTGGGTCTTCGGCACCTTGGGCGCACAGCAGCGAAAAACGTTTCAACGTCATGCGCGAGTCAGCCTTGCAGCCGGCCAGAAACGCATCGAAGGTCTCACCGGGCATCGCGCTCGGCCACTGCTCATGGGCGACAAAAGAAGGGTTGCTCGCCAGCGTCACCAGGCCGCAGCAGCGGTCACCGCGTCGCGCCGCTAATTCGGACGCCAGCATGCCACCCAATGACCAGCCACCGAGCCAGGCATCCTGTGGCAACGTCGAGTCCAACTCATCAAGCCATTCTTCAAGGTCGCTCGATTCCAGTTCCGGCAACGGCTCGATCTCGACGCGCAGGTGCTCATCCAAACCCTGCAAGGCCGCTGCCAAGGGTTCCAGCGGCGAAATCCCGAGACCCCAACCCGGCAGCAGAATCAGACGATCACGCATGGCTTGGCTCCGGTCCCAGTTGTTGAAAACAATCGGCCAGTCCATTTAACAATAGCTGTACCTGCGCCTCGCTGTGAGCGGCGGTCAGGGTTACGCGCAAACGTGCGCTGCCTGCAGGCACGGTCGGTGGACGAATCGCAGTCACCATCAGCCCACGTTCACGCAGCATCTGCGACAGTCGAACCGCGCGCCCGGCATCGCCGATCATGATCGGCTGGATCGGCGTGAAACTGTCCATCAACTCCAGGCCAATCTGTTCGGCGCCTTGGCGGAACTGGCGAATCAGCGTCTGCAGATGCTCACGTCGCCAGTGTTCGCTGCGTAACAGCTCCAGACTTTTCAGCGTCGCGCAGGCCAGTGCTGGCGGTTGGCTGGTGGTGTAGATGTAAGGACGAGCGAACTGGATCAGGCTTTCAATCAGCTCTTCACTGCCGGCCACAAACGCACCGGCCGTACCGAAAGCCTTGCCGAGGGTACCGACCAACACCGGCACGTCTTCCTGACTCAGACCGAAATGCTCGACGATCCCGCCGCCGTTGGCACCCAGCGGACCAAAACCGTGAGCGTCATCGACCATCAGCCACGCGCCTTTGGCCTTGGCTTCCCGCGCCAGCGCCGGCAGGTCGGCGATGTCGCCGTCCATGCTGAACACGCCATCGGTGACCACCAGCGTATTGCCGGTGGCCTTCTCAAGGCGCTTGGCCAAACTGGCCGCGTCGTTATGCAGATAGCGATTGAAACGCGCGCCGGACAACAGCCCCGCATCCAGCAACGATGCGTGATTGAGACGGTCTTCCAGCACCGTATCGCCCTGCCCGACCAGTGCGGTGACTGCGCCGAGGTTGGCCATGTAACCGGTGGTGAACAGCAACGCTCGCGGGCGACCGGTGAACTCGGCGAGGGCTTCTTCCAGTGCGTGATGCGGGCCGCTGTGGCCGATCACAAGATGCGAAGCGCCACCACCCACGCCCCAACGCGACGCGCCGGCACGCCAGGCTTCGATCACTTGCGGGTGATTGGCCAGGCCCAGGTAGTCGTTGTTACAGAACGCCAGCAACGGCTGACCATCGACCACCACTTCCGGGCCTTGCGGGCTTTCGAGCAATGGGCGCTGGCGATAAAGGTTTTCGGCACGACGGGCAGCAAGGCGCGCGCTGAGATCGAAAGACATTCAGGCCTCAAGTGTCAGATCACATATATCAGGATGGACACAGATCCTGTGGGAGCTGGCTTGCCTTCGATAACGGCGTCACATTCAACAAAGATGTCGAATGCTCCATCGCTATCGCGGGCAAGCCCGCTCCCACAGTGTTTTGCATTGCATCAAAAGAGTCGATTCCAGCTTCAGACAGCAGCGTTATAGAACTGCTCGCTGCTCTTCTGCTCCACCAGTGCTTGTTCGATCGCGGCCTGATGCACTTCGTCGGCGTGCTCTTCGCGCGCTTCCGGCAGGATGCCCAGACGCGAGAACAGTTGCATGTCCTTGTCTGCCTGCGGGTTGGCGGTGGTCAGCAGTTTTTCGCCGTAGAAAATCGAGTTGGCGCCGGCAAAGAACGCCAGGGCCTGCATCTGCTCGTTCATGGCTTCGCGGCCGGCGGACAGGCGCACGTGGGATTTCGGCATCAGAATGCGAGCGACCGCGAGCATGCGGATGAAGTCGAACGGGTCGATGTCGTCGGCATTTTCCAGTGGCGTACCGGCAACTTTCACCAGCATGTTGATCGGCACCGACTCTGGATGCTCGGGCAGGTTAGCCAGCTGGATCAGCAGGTTGGCGCGGTCGTCGAGGGACTCACCCATGCCGAGAATGCCACCGGAGCAAATCTTCATCCCCGAATCACGCACGTAGGCCAGGGTTTGCAGGCGCTCGCTGTACGTACGAGTGGTGATGATGCTGCCGTAGAACTCAGGCGAGGTGTCGAGGTTGTGGTTGTAGTAATCCAGGCCGGCTTCGGCCAGCGCGACGGTCTGGTCCTGATCGAGACGACCGAGGGTCATGCAGGTTTCCAGGCCCATGGCTTTCACGCCTTTGACCATCCCCAGCACGTACGGCATGTCTTTAGCCGACGGGTGTTTCCACGCCGCGCCCATGCAGAAACGGGTCGAACCGATGGCCTTGGCGCGAGCGGCCTCTTCGAGGACCTTCTGCACTTCCATCAGTTTTTCTTTTTCCAGGCCAGTGTTGTAGTGGCCGGACTGCGGACAATATTTGCAATCTTCCGGGCAAGCACCGGTTTTGATCGAGAGCAGCGTCGAGACCTGGACGCGGTTGGCGTCGAAATGCGCGCGGTGCACCGTCTGCGCCTGAAACAACAGGTCGTTGAATGGCTGAACGAAGAGTGCTTTGACTTCGGCCAAAGACCAGTCATGACGCAGGGTTGCAGTGGTGCTGGCGCTCATGGGCGTTTCCTTGTTTATGCTTGGCAAGCGGCTGGGGGAATGGAATACCCACAGACGCGACACGGATGTTCGGCATATTTAAGGAAGAGCGATGCGCTGTCAACCACGATACGAAGGGCCGGTTTACATCTGGTTAAAAAACAAACAAACCTGTTTGCTCTGCGCAGAAGCCGCAGACGACACCACGCCAATTTGCATGGCCTGCGAAACCGAGTTGCCCTGGCTGGGCGATCAATGCCAAACCTGCGCCCTGCCTTTGCCCGCCACGGGCCTGACGTGCGGCCAATGCTTGAAACAACCACCGGCCTTCGAGCGAGTCGCAGCGCCCTGGACTTACAGCTTTCCGGTCGACAGTTTGATCACCCGCTTCAAGCACAGCGCAAAGTGGCCATTTGGCCGCCTGCTCGCCGAACTTCTCGCTCAGTTCCTGCAACATCGCTTCGATGAAGATCTGGATCGGCCCGATGCGCTGATACCGGTACCGCTGGCTTCCAAACGTCTGCGCCAGCGGGGTTTCAACCAGGCGGCGATGCTCGCCCGCTGGCTGAGCGTCAGCCTCGACATTCCTTGTGATGAAACACTGTTGCTGAGAATCCAGGACACCAGCGCGCAACAAGATCTGAATGCCGAAGCACGCAAGAAGAACCTGCGCAACGCCTTTGCCCTGGCGCCAGAAGCTTCTATCAAGGGCCGCCACTTCGCATTAGTGGATGATGTGCTGACCACCGGCGCCACAGCCCAGGCTTTGGCTCGCTTGTTGATGGATGCGGGTGCTGCGCAGGTCGACGTCTACTGCCTGGCCCGCACCCCAAAACCTGGCGACGTGACCTGACTTGACTCCCACGCGCCAAGCCGCCAACGTCCTCCCCATCGCCACAGCCCAAAGCGTCTCGCCATGTCCTTGCCTACGTTGTTGTCCCAGCACATTGTCCGTCGTCCGCAGCGCATCGCGTTGCTGCAACACATCGCCGAACAAGGCTCAATCACCCGCGCCGCGAAAAGCGCGGGTCTGAGTTACAAAGCGGCGTGGGACGCCATCGACGAGCTGAACAACCTCGCGCAGAAACCGCTGGTGGAGCGTAGCGTCGGCGGCAAGGGCGGTGGCGGCGCCAAACTGTCCAGCGAAGGCGAGCGCGTGTTGCGCCTGTATCAAAAGCTCCAAGCCTTGCAGGCTCAAGTGCTGGAAGCCGCCGAAGAGGCCAGTGACCTTGACCTGCTCGGTCGCCTGATGCTCAGAACCAGCGCGCGCAACCAACTGCACGGCAAGGTCGTGGCGATCGATACACAAGGGCGCAACGACCGCATCCGTCTTGAACTGGCCGAAGGCTTGCGTATCGATGCGCAGATCACTCACGACAGCACTCTGCGCCTGGAACTGCAAACCGGCACCGAAGTGGTAGCACTGATCAAGGCCGGTTGGCTGGAACTGCTGAGCATCGATCAAGCCGCGGCGCCCGGCAACAATTGCCTGAAGGGCACGGTTGAAGAAATCCTCGACGCCGAAGACGGTCCCAGCGAAGTGCGCATCGGCTTGCCCAATGGCCAGACACTTTGCGCCCTGTCCGAGCAACTGCACCTGAAAACCCTCGAGCTTACTGTCGGAAAACCGGTGCTGGTGCAATTCGCGCCATCCAACATTCTGCTGGGCACACCGCTCTAGATCAGACGCTACGCAACCCTGTAGCAGCTGCCGAAGGCTGCGTTCGATCGCGAAGCGGTCGTAAACCTGCCACCGCGACGCAGCCTTCGGCAGCTGCTACAAAAATCAGTGCATCGCCTGCAACAAAACGTTCATCAACCATCATTAAGGTGACTGCAAAAACCCGCAGGGAGCCTGATGTGAGCTTATTAGAAGACAACCAACCCACCGACCTCGAAAAGATGGTTGGCCTCAGCCGTCGAGGCTTCATCAGCGCTGGTGCCCTCTGCGGTGCAGCGATGTTTCTCGGTGGCAATTTGCTGAGTCGCAGCGTGCTGGCCGCCAGCGTCAGCGCCGGCTCCAGCAAACTGTTGGGTTTCGACAGCATCGCCGCCGCCACGACCGACACCATTACCCTGCCGCCAGGCTACAAGTCCTCGGTGCTGATCAGCTGGGGCCAGCCACTGCAAAAAAATGGTCCGGCGTTCGACCCGAGCGGCAACGGCACGGCCGAGGCGCAGGAAGTCCAGTTCGGCGACAACAACGACGGCATGAGCCTGTTCGAATTCCCCGGTGACAAAGACCGGGCGCTGATGGCGATCAACAACGAATACACCAACTACCGCTACCTCTACCCTCACGCCGGCACGCCGCAATCGGCGGAAGACGTGCGCAAGGCCCTGGCCTGCGAAGGCGTGTCGGTCATTGAAGTACAGCGCAAGAACGGCCAGTGGCAGTTCGTCCAGGGCTCACGCTACAACCGGCGCATTCACGGCAACTCGCCGTTGAGCCTGAGCGGTCCGGCGGCTGGTCACGAGCTGATGAAAACCAGCGCCGACAAACACGGCAAGAAAGTCCTCGGCACCTTCCAGAACTGCGCCAACGGCAAGACGCCATGGGGCACTTATCTGACCTGCGAAGAGAACTTCACCGACTGCTTCGGCAGCAGCAATGCCGAGCAGAAATTCGATGCCGCGCAGAAACGCTACGGCGCGGTGGCGGCCAGTAAAGAAATCAACTGGCATCAACATGATCCGCGCTTCGACCTGGCGAAAAACCCCAACGAACTCAATCGTCATGGCTGGGTGGTGGAAATCGACCCGTTCGATCCGCAGTCGACGCCGGTCAAACGCACCGCGCTGGGCCGCTTCAAACATGAAAACGCCGCGCTGGCCGAAACCAATGACGGTCGCGCCGTGGTGTACATGGGCGACGACGAACGTGGCGAGTTCATCTATAAATTCGTCAGCCGCGACAAGATCAACCACAAAAACCCCAAAGCCAACCGCGACCTGCTGGATCACGGCACCTTGTACGTGGCGCGTTTCGACGCGGGCGACGGCAACGCTGATCACCCGAAAGGCCAGGGCCAGTGGATCGAACTGACCCACGGCAAGAATGGCATCGATGCCAGCAGCGGTTTTGCCGATCAGGCCGAAGTGCTGATTCACGCACGCCTCGCAGCCAGCGTTGTGAGCGCCACGCGCATGGACCGTCCGGAATGGATCGTCGTCAGCCCCAAGGATGGCCAGGTTTATTGCACCCTGACCAACAACGCCAAACGCGGCGAAGAAGGCCAACCGGTGAACGGGCCGAACCCGCGCGAGAAAAACGTCTACGGGCAGATCCTGCGCTGGCGCACCGACCGCGACGATCACGGCTCGAATAGCTTTGCCTGGGATCTGTTTGTGGTCGCCGGCAACCCGGGCGTCCACGCCGGCACGCCGAAGGCCGGTTCGTCGAACATCACCCCGCAGAACATGTTCAACAGCCCGGACGGCTTGGGCTTCGATAAGGACGGGCGTCTGTGGATTCTCACAGATGGCGATTCGAGCAACGCCGGTGACTTCGCGGGCATGGGCAATAACCAAATGCTCTGTGCCGACCCCGTGACGGGCGAGATCCGTCGTTTCATGGTCGGCCCGGTGGGCTGCGAGGTGACGGGGATCAGCTTCTCGCCGGACCAGAAAACCTTGTTTGTCGGGATTCAGCATCCGGGGGAAAACGGTGGGTCGACGTTCCCTGAGCACCTGCCCAACGGCAAGCCGCGGTCTTCGGTGATGGCGATTTCCCGTGAGGACGGTGGGATCGTCGGCGCCTGACAGGGCCTCTTCGCGGGCAAGCCCGCTCCCACAGGATAGGCGCGATTTCAAAATTAGCGCATGACCTGTGGGAGCGGGCTTGCCCGCGATGGTGTCAGCCAAAATGACACACTATTCAAGCCCAACCACTATAGAAGCCCCGTCTGCGCTACCATGCTTGGCCGGACGCGGCAGCCTGCTGCGCGCAGGAGTCAGCATGGCCCACCCGTTTGCAACGCTCACCCCAGACCTCGTGCTCGATGCCGTCGAAAGCATCGGCTTTCTCAGCGACGCACGCATTCTGGCGCTCAACAGCTACGAGAACCGTGTCTATCAGGTCGGCATCGAAGACTCCGAGCCGCTGATCGCCAAGTTCTACCGTCCGCAGCGCTGGACCAACGAAGCGATTCTCGAAGAGCACCAATTCACCTTCGAACTCGCCGAGTGCGACGTACCGGTGGTCGCGCCGATGATTCACAACGGTGCCAGCCTGCACGAACACAACGGTTTCCGTTTCACCCTGTTTCCCCGCCGTGGCGGCCGTGCGCCGGAGCCGGGCAATCTCGATCAGCTGTATCGCCTGGGCCAACTGCTCGGTCGGCTGCACGCGGTCGGTGCTACAAAACCGTTCGAACACCGTGAAGCGCTGGGGGTAAAGAACTTTGGTCAGGACTCGCTGACGACATTGCTCGAAGGCAATTTCGTACCCAAAAGCTTGCTGCCAGCCTACGAGTCCGTTGCCCGCGACCTGCTCAAGCGTGTCGAAGAGGTCTACAAGGCCACGCCGCACCAGAACATCCGCATGCACGGCGATTGCCACCCCGGCAACATGATGTGCCGCGATGAGATGTTCCATATCGTCGACCTCGACGACTGCCGCATGGGCCCGGCGGTGCAGGATATCTGGATGATGTTGGCGGGTGATCGTCAGGAATGTCTGGGGCAGTTGTCGGAATTGATGGACGGCTACAACGAATTCCACGACTTCGACCCGCGGGAACTGGCGCTGATCGAACCGCTGCGCGCCTTGCGCCTGATGCACTACAGCGCCTGGCTCGCCCGTCGCTGGGATGACCCTGCCTTCCCTCGCAGCTTTCCGTGGTTCGGCACCGAGCGCTATTGGGGCGATCAGGTATTGGCGTTGCGTGAGCAATTGGCTGCGCTCAATGAAGAGCCATTGAAGCTCTTTTAAATTTAAGATCAAAAGATCGCAGCCTTCGGCAGCTCCTACAGGTGTACGCAATTCCTCCGTAGGAGCTGCCGAAGGCTGCGATCTTTTGCTTTCAGACACGACACATCTATACAACCTCCTTACAATCCCCTCTTTGTTAGCTGCCTAAGCAAGGATTCTCATGCAAGCCGCCAACCCGCGTCGCGGGTACATCCTGGGCCTGAGTGCCTACATCATCTGGGGCCTGTTCCCGATCTACTTCAAAGCCATCGCCAACGTGCCCGCCGTGGAGATCATCATCCACCGAGTGCTGTGGTCCGCGCTGTTTGGTGCTTTGCTGCTGCTCGTCTGGAAGCATCCCGGCTGGTGGCGCGAGCTGCGTGAAAATCCGCGGCGACTGGCAATCCTGGCCCTGAGCGGCACGTTGATCGCCGCCAACTGGCTGACCTACGTCTGGTCGGTGAACAACGGGCGCATGCTCGAAGCCAGCCTCGGTTACTACATCAACCCGCTGGTAAACGTGCTGTTGGGGATGCTGATCCTCGGCGAACGGCTGCGGCGCATGCAATGGCTGGCGGTTGGCCTGGCGGCGGTCGGTGTTGCGCAGCAAGTGTGGCAAGTCGGCAGCCTGCCGTGGGTGTCGCTGGTACTCGCATTGACCTTCGGCTTCTACGGACTGATCCGCAAGCAGGCACCGGTCAAGGCGCTGCCGGGGCTGGTGGTGGAAACCTGGATGCTGGTGCCGATTGCCGTCGCCTGGTTGCTGTTCAATCCGACGGCGAGCAGCGCGCAAGCCGAATTCTGGACCACCTCTGAAGCCTGGTGGCTGGTGGCTGCAGGTCCGGTGACGCTGGTGCCGCTGGTGTGTTTCAACGCCGCCGCACGGCACTTGCCTTACACCACCCTCGGATTTCTCCAGTACCTGGCGCCGACGCTGGTGTTGTTGCAAGCCG
The DNA here is from genome assembly GCF_016650735.1 of Pseudomonas sp. TH37. NCBI lineage: Bacteria > Pseudomonadati > Pseudomonadota > Gammaproteobacteria > Pseudomonadales > Pseudomonadaceae > Pseudomonas > Pseudomonas sp. TH37. The sequence goes on along the minus strand of NZ_JAEKFD010000007.1, from coordinate 234,164 downwards.
TTCTGCTGTTTGGCGAGCACTTGTCGTCCAGCACGCTGGTGGCGTTCATCTTTATCTGGGCCGGTCTGGCGGTTTACAGCGTTGACGCGTGGATAAGTCTGCGCCGCCGCAGCTGATCAGAAAACGTACAAATCTCTACAGGCCACGTCTCCCGTGGCCTGCATCCATCCTTCCCAAGGTTATCCACAGCGTGATCCCCGGCGTTTGTGCGCAAGTCACTGAAACTGCTGGTTTTTTGATCAGATCCTGAAGAGCCACGGCCGACATGGCCTGGCGAGGTGTCTCTACAGGTTATCCACAGGCAGGTGCACGTATAATTTGGATAACCTTTTCAGGGTTCGCTGCGCAGCACCAATTCGACCATCAGATCGTCCGCCAGGGTTTCCAGGCGCGACTGCAGCACCTCCAGCGACAATGTCAGTGGCACCGCAAGAATCGCCTCGGCATGGAACAGCGGCTCGCTGCTCATCGGCGCCGGTCGAACTTCGGTCACCAACTGCTCCAGGTTCACGCCCTGCTCACTCAGCAGACGCGTAATGTCTCGCACAATGCCCGGACGATCATTACCCACCAGTTCCATGGCAATCGGCTTCCAGGTGCAGGATTGTTCGATGCCGCTTTCGGCAATCAGCACGCGAATCCCTTGGGTCGACAATCCCTGTAGGGCGTCTACCAGTTCGTCGTAGGCCTCAGCCGGCACACCCACCCGAAGAATCCCCGCGAACTGTCCGGCCATGCGCGACATGCGGCTCTCCAGCCAGTTACCGCCGTGCTCGGCAATGCATTGAGCAATGCGCTCGACCTGCCCGGGCTTGTCTGGAGCAATTACAGTGAGTACGAGATGGTCCATGGCGCAGCCCTCTGGTCATGACTTTTGTTATAGAAAAACAAGTATAGGCAAGGGGCTGGTTGTGGCGAGGGGGCTTGCCCCCGTTCGGCTGCGCAGCAGTCGCCAAATTGCCAAAATGCGGACTGGTGGAGAGATGCAGAGGGCCGCTTCGCGCCCCAACGGGAGCAAGCTCCCTCGCCACAAAAGCAATGCCCCATAGCAGGGCATTCAATATTATGTGTACAAGTTTTTATATTTAACTGGAACAATCCAATAGTTTTTTGAGAACATCCTGTTCCCCGACATGACCGCAATGCGTCACGGGGTCGCAGAACGACGTAATTAGTCTAATTTTCACAACCGCAATTCATCATGTAGTATGCCGCAGCGCGCACTACATAACGCTGGATCGATGTCTGCCGCAGGTGCCGCCGCAACCCCTGAAAGCCCTGTCAGCAAGGCCGCAAAGCCGTTGATCGGATCGAACCCAGCCGCCAGCAATGGCATGTACTGGTAGATGGGTTTGTGGTTTAAATGGCCAGAGGCTTCATTGTTAAATTGAAGAGCTGAAAAGCGAAATAGCTGAGCAGAGTGAGGCAAGCAATGACTGAACACGTTCAAGTCGGTGGCCTGCAGGTCGCCAAAGTCCTGTTCGACTTCGTGAACAACGAAGCCATTCCCGGTACCGGCCTCACCGCCGACAAGTTCTGGGCCGGTGCCGACAAGGTCATCCATGACCTGGCGCCGAAGAACAAAGCTCTACTCGCCAAACGCGATGATTTCCAGGCAAGTATCGATGCCTGGCACCAGGCTCGTGCAGGTGTTGCGCACGATGCGGTGGCCTACAAAGCCTTCCTGCAAGACATCGGTTATCTGCTGCCAGAAGCGGCCGATTTCCAGGCAACGACACAAAACGTCGATGACGAAATCGCCCGTATGGCCGGTCCACAGCTGGTGGTGCCGGTGATGAACGCGCGCTTCGCGCTCAATGCCTCGAATGCCCGTTGGGGTTCGCTGTATGACGCGCTCTACGGCACCGACGCCATCAGCGAAGCGGACGGCGCGGAAAAGGGCAAAGGCTACAACAAGGTTCGCGGCGACAAGGTCATTGCCTTCGCCCGCGCCTTCCTCGACGAAGCCGCGCCACTGGCTGCCGGCTCCCACGTCGATTCCACCGGCTACAAGATCATTGACGGCAAACTGGTGGTCGCCCTCAAAGGCGGCAGCAACACCGGCCTGCGCGACGATGCGCAATTGATCGGTTTCCACGGCGATACAGCGGCTCCAACCGCGATCCTGCTGAAAAACAACGGCCTGCACTTCGAAATCCAGATCGACGCCAGCACCCCGGTCGGCCAGACCGACGCTGCCGGTGTCAAAGACATCCTGATGGAAGCCGCGCTGACCACCATCATGGACTGCGAAGACTCGGTTGCCGCGGTCGATGCCGATGACAAAGTGGTGATCTACCGCAACTGGCTCGGCCTGATGAAAGGCGATCTGTCGGAAGAAGTCTCCAAGGGCGGTCAGACCTTTACCCGCACCATGAACGCCGATCGCACCTATACCGCCCTCGATGGCAGCGAACTGAGCCTGCACGGTCGCTCGCTGTTGTTCGTGCGCAACGTCGGTCACCTGATGACCATCGACGCGATCCTCGATAAAGACGGCAACGAAGTACCGGAAGGTATTCTCGATGGCCTGGTGACTTGCCTCGCGGCGATTCACAGCCTCAACGGCAGCAGCACGCGCAAGAACAGCCGTACTGGCTCGGTCTATATCGTGAAGCCGAAGATGCACGGCCCGGAAGAAGCTGCGTTCACCAACGAGCTGTTCGGTCGCATCGAAGACGTCCTCGACTTGCCGCGCAACACCCTCAAAGTCGGGATCATGGACGAGGAGCGCCGTACCACGGTCAACCTCAAGGCCTGCATCAAGGCTGCCGCCGAGCGTGTGGTGTTCATCAACACTGGCTTCCTCGACCGCACGGGCGATGAAATCCATACCTCCATGGAAGCCGGCCCGATGGTGCGCAAGGCCGACATGAAGGCTGAAAAATGGATCAGCGCCTACGAGAACTGGAACGTCGACATTGGTCTGAGCACCGGCCTGCAAGGTCGCGCCCAGATCGGTAAAGGCATGTGGGCCATGCCGGATCTGATGGCAGCGATGCTCGAACAGAAAATCGCTCACCCGATGGCCGGTGCCAACACCGCCTGGGTTCCATCGCCGACTGCCGCCGCGCTGCACGCGTTGCACTATCACAAGGTCGATGTGTTCGCCCGCCAGGCCGAACTGGCCAAACGTACTCGCGCTTCGGTGGACGACATCCTGACCATCCCGTTGGCCGTCAATCCAGACTGGACCACGGAGCAGATCAAGAACGAACTGGACAACAACGCCCAGGGCATTCTCGGTTACGTGGTGCGCTGGATCGACCAGGGCGTGGGCTGCTCGAAAGTGCCGGATATCAATGACGTCGGCCTGATGGAAGACCGTGCGACGCTGCGTATTTCCAGCCAGCACATCGCCAACTGGCTGCGCCACGGCATCGTCACTGAAGATCAGGTGATGGAAAGCCTCAAGCGCATGGCGCCGGTGGTTGACCGTCAGAACGCCAGCGACCCGCTGTACCGTCCGCTGGCACCGAATTTCGACAGCAACATCGCCTTCCAGGCGGCGGTCGAACTGGTGGTCGAAGGCACCAAACAGCCGAACGGCTACACCGAGCCGGTTCTGCACCGTCGCCGTCGCGAATTCAAGGCTGCCAATGGCCTTTGAGTAAACGCTGACGCCGGACATGAAAAAGCCCTGATCGAAAGATCAGGGCTTTTTTATGCCACGGTCCCTGTGGCGAGGGAGCTTGCTCCCGCTCGACTGCGCAGCAGTCGTATGCGGTGTATCAGATACATTGGGATCGCTGGTTTTGGGGCGGCTTCGCAGCCCAGCGGGAGCAAGCTCCCTCGCCACAAAAAGCTGCAGCCCTGAGGTCCGCGCTACACATCCATCCCCAGCTCATGCTTGACCAATTCAAGCAGCTTGCCGCTATCGATGGGTTTGAGCAGAAAGTCCACTACGTGCAGGTGCATCGCTTCGATCGCATCCTTCACGTCAGCGTCACCGGAGACGATGATGATCGGCAACGCCGCACGAGCCGATTCCCGCACCTGACGGATCAGTTCCAGACCATCGACATGTCTCATCCGCAGGTCGGTAATCACCAGCCCGATCGATGGCTTCGCCTCCAGCAATTTGAGCGCCGCTTCGCCACTGGCTGCCGTCATGCAATTGATGCCGTCCAGTCCCAGAATTTCCGACAGTAATTCCCTGGAGTCCTTATCGTCATCGACGATCAGTACCCGCTGCGGCGGCAAGTCTGGTTCCAACATAACGGCACTGAGCGCTTCGCGCTCGGCATCACTCAAAATATCGTGGTCGGACATGGCTTTCTCAACGTTTTCGATTCGATCCCTGACACAGTGGTCAGACATCGCTAAGCAGACTTCAATGTGCACTTCGTCGGAAACTATTCCAATAGATAATGTAGGAGGTTTTTCCCGCAATTGTGTCAGACATTTCCCATATTCCGACCGCGGCACTGCCTACCTAGACTTACGTCCAATGGGCACCCTGCCCGCAGGGGCCGACCATGCCTGTAACGATCTGACACAACGATCCGACACAACAATCAGAAAAAGACTGCGGTAATGGTTATGAGTAAAGCGGACGCCTTCACCCAGGCAGGGAAAACCGCGGTGTTGCAGAACATCCAGGGCACTTTGCAATTCCTACAGCGCTTCCCGCCGTTCAATCAGATGGAAAACGCCCACTTGGCCTATCTGGTCGAGCAATGTCAGCTGCGTTTTTATGCCCCCGGCGAGAGCATCATCAAACCTGCCGATGGCCCGGTTGAGCATTTCTACATCGTCAAACAGGGCCGGGTCGTGGGCGAACGTCCGCACACGGCCAAGGGCGGGACCGAAACCACCTTCGAAATCACCACCGGCGAGTGCTTCCCCCTCGCCGCGCTACTGGGGGAACGGGCGACTCGCACCGAACATCTGGCGGCCGAAGATACCTTTTGCCTACAGCTGAATAAGCTGGCGTTCATCAAACTGTTCGCACTTTCCAGCCCATTTCGCGACTTTGCCCTACGCGGTGTCAGCAGTTTGCTGGATCAGGTCAACCAGCAAGTGCAGCAAAAAGCCGTGGAAACCCTCGGCACCCAGTACTCACTCAATACCCGGCTGGGCGAACTGGCCATGCGTCACCCGGTGACCTGCAGCCCGATCACGCCTCTGCGTGAAGCCGTGACGCTGATGCACGATCAGCAAGTCGGCAGCATTGTGGTAGTCGATGAGCAAAAGGCACCGCTGGGCATTTTCACCCTGCGCGACTTGCGACATGTGGTGGCCAACGGCACCAGCGATTTCAATGAAGCCATCGAAGGGCACATGACCCGGGCGCCGTTTTACCTGACGCCGGACCACAGCGCCTTCGACGCCGCGATTGCCATGACCGAGCGGCATATCGCCCACGTCTGTCTGGTCAAGGACCATCGCCTGTGCGGCGTGGTCTCGGAACGCGACCTGTTTTCCCTGCAACGGGTCGATCTGGTGCACCTGGCGCGGACCATTCGCAGTGCCCATAAGCTGGAAAACCTGGTGGCGATGCGCGGCGAAATCGGCCAATTGGTGGAGCGGATGCTGGCCCACGGCGCGTCCTCGACCCAGATCACCCACATCATCACCCTGCTCAACGACCATACCGTGTGCCGGGTGATCGAACTGGTGCTCGCCGAGAAAGGTGACCCCGGCGTGCCGTTCAGTTGGCTGTGTTTCGGCAGCGAAGGCCGCCGCGAGCAGACGCTGCACACTGATCAGGACAACGGCATTCTGTTCGAAGCCCGCGACGCGGCCCACGCCGCCGAGATTCGCGGCAAGTTGCTGCCCATCGCCCAGCAGATCAATCAGAACCTGGCGCTGTGCGGCTTCACCCTGTGCAAAGGCAATATCATGGCCGGCAATCCCGAGCTGTGTCTGTCCCGGGCCGAATGGGCGCGACGTTTTGCGGCGTTTATCCGCGAGGCGACACCGGAAAACCTGCTGGGGTCGAGCATCTATTTCGACCTGCGCGTGGTCTGGGGCGACGAGCGAGGCTGCGAGCAACTGCGCCAAGGCATTCTCGATCAGGTCGGCGACAACCGCTTGTTCCAGCGGATGATGGCCGAAAACGCCCTGCGCAACCGCCCGCCCGTAGGGCGTTTTCGCGAATTCGTGCTGGCTCGCAAGAATGGCGAGAAGGCCACGCTCGACCTGAAACTCCAGGGCTTGACCCCTTTTGTCGATGGCGCACGAGTGCTGGCCCTGGCCCACGGCATCGACACCAACAATACCCTGGAGCGCTTTCGCCAATTGGTGGACAAAGAGGTTATTGAACGGCTGGACGGCGCGGCGTACGAAGAGGCGTATCACTTCATCCAGCAAACCCGCATGCAGCAACATCAGCTACAGACCCGGGAGAATTTGCCCTACTCCAACCGTGTCGATCCTGACAGCCTCAATCATCTGGACCGACGCATCCTGCGTGAATCCCTGCGCCAGGCCCAACGCCTGCAAAGCAGCCTGACCCTGCGGTATCAGTTATGAGCCTGTTTTCATGGCTGCGGCCGGTCAACCCCATTTTGCCCGGCGAACTGCAACAACGTCTGGAACGCTTGCCTGCCGTGGCCGAGCTGGGTGATTGCAGCCTGCGCGAGCAACGCTGGGTGGTACTCGACCTGGAAACCACCGGGCTGAACCTGAACAAGGATCGGCTGCTGTCCATCGGGGCGGTGGTGATCGAGGACGGGGCGATCGATTTCAGCCAGCAATTCGAACGCACGTTGCAATGCAGCGAACTCAAACTCGGCCCCAGCGTGTTGATTCACGGTCTGGGACCCAGCGCCATTGCTGCCGGCAGCGACCCCGCGCAGGCCCTGCTCGAATTCATGGAGTTCATCGACGACAGTCCGGTGCTGGCGTTTCATGCGCCGTTCGATCAGCACATGCTGGGGCGCGCGCTGAAAGAACATCTGGGCTACAAGTTGCAGCATCCGTTTCTGGACGTGGCAGACATCGCGCCGCTGCTGTGCCCGCAGGCGCACTTTCGCGAGGCCGGGCTGGACGAGTGGATCGACTGGTTCAAGCTGGAGGTCTTCGAACGGCATAACGCCAGTGCCGATGCCTTGGCGACGGCGGAGCTGGTGCTGATTTTATTCAGCCGGGCGCGACAGCAGCAGATTCATAGCCCGTTGAATTTGCAGCAGCGGCTGAGTCAGTGGAAGCGGCGGCGGCAAGCGCCTTCGCTCTAGATCTTCGGTGACTGTTCGGGCCCCATCGCGGGCAAGCCACGCTCCCACAGGTTTTTCGTCGTCCGCCGATTTTGCAAACGGCACAAAACCTGTGGGAGCGTGGCTTGCCCGCGATGAACGATAACTCGGTCTGACTGGATATTCCCCCCGCAAAAACCACCCGACCAGCGCCAATTGCTTACCTCCCCTGCCTCTGCCACAATCGCGAACAATTCTCGTTACTTAACACTTCTCATTCGGTGATGTTGCGTGTCGTCAGTCCAAAGCCCTCACAGTGAGCTCGTCGGTGCGTTGTATCGCGACCATCGCGGTTGGCTATTGGCCTGGCTGCGGCGCAACGTGGCCTGCCCACAACGGGCCGAAGACCTGAGTCAGGACACCTTCGTGCGCTTGTTGGGCCGTGATGAATTCAAGGAGCCTCGCGAACCCCGGGCGTTTCTGGTGGCGATCGCCAAGGGCCTGCTGTTCGACTATTTCCGCCGCGCCGCGCTGGAACAGGCCTACCTCACCGAATTGATGCTGATCCCCGAAGGTGAACAACCGTCGGTGGAAGAACAGCAACTGATCCTCGAAGACCTCAAAGCCATTGACCGCCTGCTGGGCAAGCTCTCGAGCAAGGCTCGGGCGGCGTTTCTCTATAACCGTCTCGATGGTCTCGGCCACGCCGAAATCGCTCAGCGTCTGGGCGTGTCGGTGCCGCGGGTTCGTCAGTATCTGGCCCAAGGCATTCGTCAGTGCTACATCGCGTTGTACGGTGAGCCGGTATGAGCCCGGTCAACTCCAAGCCCGTGTCGGCGCAAGTGCTGGATGCCGCGATTGCCTGGCAACTGTCACTGGATTCCGGCAACACGGTCGAGCGCGAGGAATTCGCCAAATGGCACGCCGCCCACGAAGAACATGCTCGGGCGTGGCGTCAGTTGGGCATGCTCGACCAGCGTTTCAGCGTCGCCAACGGCCCGGCCCGCACAGCCTTGCTGCAATCGCGCGAAAGCATCCGGCGACGGGTGCGCAAGCTCGGCAGCGGTCTGGCCAGCATCGTGGCGGTGATCGGCCTGGCGCTGTTCGCCGGTGATCGTTATCTGCCCATCGATTATTGGCTGGCCGACCAGCGCACCGCTACCGGTGAGCAGCGCACCCTACGCCTGACCGACGGCACGCTGATCAACCTAAACACCCACAGCGCAGTGGATGTGCGCTTCGATGAGAAGCAGCGACTGATCGTCCTTCAGGAAGGGGAAATCCTCGTAGAAACCGGCCATGGCGATGCCCGGCCGTTTATCGTCGAGACCCGCGAAGGCAGCATGCGTGCATTGGGGACGCGGTTCCTGGTCAAGCGTGAAGAAGAAGGCACGCGCCTGAGCGTATTGAAATCAGCGGTCGCCGCCCATCCCGAATCGAGCCCCGAGGAACAGATCCTGCGCGAAGGCCAGCAAGTGCTGATGCGCAGCAATGGCCTGGGCCCGATCATCGCCCTCAACCTCGGCGCCGATGCCTGGACCCGCGGCATGCTGGTGGTGGACAACGCGCGGCTGGAGGATCTGGTCCAGGAACTCGGCCGTTATCGTCGCGGGCATCTTGGCGTCACACCGGAAGTCGCCGACCTGCGCATCACCGGCAGCTTCCCCTTGAACGATACCGACAAGGCGCTGAGTGCACTTTTGCCGACCCTGCCGGTGCAGATCGAACAGCACACGCCATGGTGGGTGACAGTGGCGACGAAGACTGAGGCCAAGCCCTAAAAGCTGCTGCGCCTGATCCGCCGCCTTCGCGGGCAAGCCCGTTCCCACAGGTTTTGTGTCGTTCACAGAACTCCCGCTCGACACAAAACCTGTGGGAGCGTGGCTTGCCCGCGATGGGGCCATCCGCCTCACCGCAATTGATAAATCGAAATTATTTTCATCTCGCCCTATCACTTTTGAATTCTCGTCCGGCACCTAGGCAATTGAGAAATATTTCCATTCAGGAGCCGCTGTATGTCCCGTTCGCTAGACACCGTGTTGCGCCCCCGTTTGCTGGCGGTCGCTATTGCCCTTTGCGCCCCTCTGGCCAGCAGCCAACTGATCGCCGCTGAACAGGCGTCCAGCGTTCGCGCCTACAACCTGCCGGCTGCGCCATTGGCCAGCACCCTGAATCAGATTGCCAGCCAGGCCGGTTTGGCGCTGTCGTTGAATCCGTCGCTGGCAGCAGGCAAGACCTCGGCCCCGGTGAAGGGCCAGTTCGACGCCACCGGCGCCCTGCGTGAAGCCTTGCGCGGCACCGGCCTGCAACTGGAACAGAGCAGCACCGGCACCTACAGCCTGGTGGCAGTGCCCGAGGGCGTGATGGCCTTGCCGGAAACCGCAATCATCGGCGCGGGAAATATTGAAAGCGCCTGGGGCCCGACCGAAGGCTACCTGGCCACCCGCACCGCGGCAGGCACCAAGACCGACACCGCGATTGCCGAACTCCCTCGCTCAGTCTCAGTGGTCACCCGCGAGCAAATGGATGATCGCTCCGTGCTCAGCCTCAACGATGCCCTGCGCTATACCGCTGGTGTACAGAGCAGCGGTTATGGCTCGGATTCGCGCAATGACTGGCTGCTGGTGCGCGGTTTTATACCCACTCAGTTCCTCGATGGTTTGCCGCTGCCAAAAGGCAACTACGCCACGCCGAAAATCGAACCGTGGAACCTTGAGCGCATCGCCGTCCTGCGTGGCCCGGCGTCCTCGGTTTACGGCCAGACCCCGCCCGGCGGTCTGCTGGACATGGTCAGCCGTCGACCCGAGGCACAAAGCAGCCACGAAGTGGAACTGCAGGCCGGCAGCAACGAACACAAGCAGATCAACTTCGACAGCACCGGCAAAATCGACGACGAAGGGCAGTTTCTCTATCGCGTCAGTGGCGTGGTTCGGGACAGCAATGCGCCGGTCGATCACATTCCCGACAAACGCTACAACTTGGCACCCAGCCTGACCTGGAACATCAACGACGACACCCGGCTGACCTTGCTGTCCCAATACACCCGCGACGACACCGGTATCACCGGGCAGTTTCTGCCGCTGCAAGGCACAAAACTGAGTACGCCCGCCGGAAAGATTTCCCATCACAAGAACCTTGGCGATCCGGACTGGGAATTCTACGACCGCACCTATTACGCCCTGGGTTACGCCTTCGAGCACCGCTTCAATGACACCTGGCAGTTCCGCCAGAACCTGCGCTACACCAAGAATGATCTGGAATTTCAGGGCATCACCGCGGGCGGGCAGATCTGGCCGGCGGGCCCGGATGAAGCCGTCAGCGACGATGGCACCATCCAGCGCACCGCAGGCAAGGTCGATGAGGACACCAGCCAGTTCGCGGTGGATAACAACTTCCAGGCCGACTTCCAGACCGGGGCCCTGAGCCACACCTTGCTGCTGGGCCTGGACCACCAGCGCTCCAACACCAATTCCCGCTGGTTGTGGGGTTCGGCGGGCGTGCCGTCCAGCAACATCAACCGGCCGGTGTACGGACAGGATTTTTCCAACGTCACCTACTTCACGATGTACGACTACAACCAAAAAACCCAACAAACGGGCCTCTACGCTCAGGATCAGATTGCCCTGGACAACTGGCGCCTGACCCTCGGCGGGCGTGAAGACTGGGTCCATACCGGCACGGTGTTCCACAATCAGAACGATGCGACCAACACTCAGCGCGACGAGAAATTCAGTGGCAACGCGGCGCTCAGCTATGTCTTCGACAATGGTGTAACGCCCTACCTGTCGTATGCGGAGTCTTTCCAGCCAGCAACCGGTGCCGCGGTCAACAGCACCGATTCGTTCAAGCCGACTGAAGGCAAGCAATACGAAGCCGGGATCAAGTACCAGCCACCCGGTACCAAAACGCTGCTAACCGCTGCCGTGTTCGACCTGACTCAGGAAAACCTGTCGGTCACCGAAAACAACATCACCCGTCAGGTGGGTGAAGTCCGGGTACGCGGCCTGGAACTGGAAGCCAGCGGCGACGTTACCGACAATCTCAAACTGGTCGGTTCGTACACCTACAACGACAGCGAAATCACCAAAGGTGCCAGCGCCGAAAAAGGCAATCGCATGGCACAGGTTCCGCGCCACCAGGCCACTGCATGGGCCGACTACACCTGGCACAACGGCCTGCTCGACGGTTTCGGCGTGGGCGCCGGTGTGCGTTATGTCGGCGACACCTACGGCAATACCACCAACACCGATTGGGGCCACGTCGGCTCCTACACCGTGTATGACGCCTCGGCCCATTACGACCTCGGTCGCCTGAACAGTTCGCTCAAAGGGGTCTCGGTGGCAGTGGATGCCAAGAACCTGTTCAACAAGGACTACCTGTCCACCTGCGACGGCTTCTACTGCTACTACGGCGACGAACGCAACGTGGTCGCCAGCGTGAATTACAAGTGGTAACGGATTGACCCCATCGCGACAAAACAAGGGTCACGGCACAGCCGTGGCCCTTTTGCATTTGGATGAATCATGAAAAGCAAAACCATCCGCCGCTGGTCATTCGTTCACACCTGGACCAGCCTGATCTGCACGGTATTCCTGCTGATGCTGGCCCTCACCGGCCTGCCGTTGATCTTCCACCACGAGATCGACCATCTGCTGGGCGATGCCGCCGAGTTGAAATCCATGCCCGCCGACACCCCGCAGCTGAATTTGCAGCAGTTGGTGCAGGCGGCTGAAAAGCATCGTCCCGGCGAGGTCATGCAGTATTTCGGCTACGACGAAGAAGACCCCAACGGCGTGATCGCAATCATGGCGCCCACCGCCGGCACCGAGCCGAACTCGTCCCACACCTTCATGCTCGACGCTCGCACCGGCGAAGCATTGGAAATGCCATCGGCCAACACCGGGCTGATGATGGTCATGCTGCGTCTGCACGTGGACATGTTCGCCGGGCTGCCAGGCAAGTTGCTGCTGGCGTTCATGGGGATTCTGTTTGTGCTGGCGATTGTTTCCGGAACGGTGCTGTATCTGCCGTTCATGCGGCGTTTGAAGTTCGCCACCGTGCGCCACGACAAATCCACCCGCCTGCGTTGGCTCGACTTGCATAACCTGATCGGCGTGGTGACGCTGACCTGGGCCCTGGTGGTCGGCGTGACCGGCGTAATCAGTGCCTGCGCCGACTTGCTGATCGCCGCGTGGCGCAACGATAGCCTGAGCGCGATGATCGCGCCTTATCGCGATGCGCCGCCGCTGACTCAATTGGCTCCTGCGACTCGTCTGCTCGACATCGCCAAAGACGTCGCGCCGGGCATGCAGCCCGATTTCATCGCCTTCCCCGGTACGCGGTTTTCCAGCGAACACCATTACGCCGTCTTCATGAAAGGCAGCACCCAACTGACTTCGCACCTGCTGACGCCGGTGTTGATCGACGCCCGCACCCTGCAAGTCACGGCGGTGGCCGAGCGGCCGTGGTACATGGACGCCATGGGCATGTCGCAGCCGCTGCACTTCGGTGATTATGGCGGCATGCCAATGAAAATCCTCTGGGCGACCCTCGATGTGCTGACCATCATCGTGCTCGGCAGTGGAGTTTATTTGTGGGTGGTGCGGCGCAAGGTCGCGAAACCTGTGCTCGAAAACGCGGAGTGCCCGACATGAGGCCGAGACAGTCGAATTTCTGGAAGGTCTTCGCCACACCAACCGTCATCGCCCTGCTCAGCGCCGCGGGGCTGTTTGCTGCGTTGCTGGGCGATGGCGTGTGGGATGCATTGAGCTGGCTCGGGCTGGGCATCCCTGCCGTCCTCGCCTTGCGCGGGCTGCTGCAACGCCATTGAACGACACGCAACCAAAAATGTGGGAGCAACTGTCTTGATGACCTTTATTTTGAAGGCATATTGATAGACAGCTGAACTCCCACAGCTTTAGGCCATGCGATGCCCTACAGGAACACCGCGACCCGTTTAGGCCAAGGGTTCTTTCCACTCAGTTCGGTCTCGGATCATGGCGTTCAGCCGTATCAACAACACGCGCATACAGGCGATGAGCGCTACTTTTGCGCATTTGCCCTTATGACGCAGTGCGTCATACCGCGCTTTGAACTCAGGCTGTCGCTGAATCACCACCCAGCACGCCATGTACATCGCCCGACGCGCAGCAAACCTGCCACCGCCAATGTGGCGGGGGCCTTCATGTTTGCCGCTGTCGTCGTTGTAGGGGGCTATGCCTGCCAGCGCTGCGATCTCGTGCCGTCCAACCTCGCCCAGCTCAGGTAAATAGGCCATCAAGCTGGCTGCCGTCACGAGCCCTATACCCTTGACCGAACACAAACGGGCCGTTTTATCACTGTCCAGGTCTTTAGCAGTTTGACGGATCAACCTTTCTATCGACTTTATTGCTTGGCATAAATAGTCGATATGACTTCGCAGACAGGGTTTTACCGTGTCAGCAGAGGCTGTTTTGAGGCGCCGTAAATCGTCGCCATGTTGCTGAACAAAGTTTTCACGTTGCTGTACCAGCGCACGTAAATTGTCCTGTTCAGGGCTGGTGATTCGGTTGCTTGGCGACTTTATGACTTCGGCAAACTGCGCGAGCAGCCGCGCATCTATCGGGTCGGTTTTAGCGCGCTGCCCCATGGCCTTGGCAAAGTCTCTGGCTCGGCGAGGGTTGATCCGCAAGACTTCGAAGCCGGCAGCCTGAAGCGCTTTCATGACCTCTCGCTCATAGCCGCCGGTGGCTTCCAGCAATACGCGGCTGACCTGGTAGCGCTTTAACCAATCAATCAGCCCAAGGAAGTCACTGGCGGTATTGAGGTAACTGGCGCCAATGTCTTGCGGGTTAATCCAAATTTCAAGGGTATCTTTGGAAACATCGATGCCTGCGCAGGAAAACATAGCCGAACCCTCTTACACTCAAAGGTGAGAGCGCTCTGGCTGGGCACCACGCTTGTAATGTTCGAGGTCGGCTCGTTCAACTGTTCGGGCTCAATAACCAGAGCGGAGAGGTGAATGGCAGCATGGGCTCCCACACGTGCTTTAAGCACTCCGGGCATTCAGCTTGCCACTCACCGCTCTCACCCTCAGTCTAATTCCTGCCCAAGACACAAGCGGGCTTGCTCGCTCCCACACTTCGTTCGGTGCTCAACCGTGAGTTCGCGCTTGAGCTCAAGCTTTAAAGCGCTATGCTGCCGACACTGCCCATGATCGAGATCGTCGCCATGTCCGCCCCCAGCATGACCTTGTTCCACAACCCCGCGTCGCCCTTCGTTCGCAAAGTCATGGTGCTGCTGCACGAAACCGGTCAAACGAACCGCGTGGCGCTGCAAGCCAGCCAGCTCACACCGGTCAGCCCGGATCTGGCCCTCAACGAAGACAACCCGCTAGGCAAAATTCCAGCCCTGCGCCTGGCCGATGGCAATGTGTTGTACGACAGCCGGGTGATCCTCGACTATCTCGATCATCAGCACGTCGGCAATCCGCTGATCCCTCGCGATGGCTCAGCGCGCTGGCGGCGCCTGACGTTGGCCTCCCTGGCAGACGGGATCATGGATGCCGCGGTGATGGTTCGCTATGAAGTGGCCCTGCGCACCCCGGAAAAACACTGGGACGAATGGCTCGACAGTCAGCGCGACAAGATTCGTCGCGCCCTGGCGCTACTGGAAGCCGACGCGATTGCCGAGCTGACCAGCCATTTCGATGTGGCGGCAATCAGTGTTGCCTGTGCTTTGGGTTATCTGGATCTGCGTCATCCGGATCTGGAATGGCGCAAAGAGAATCCTAAGCTGGCGGAGTGGTATTTTGAGGTGAGTCAGCGGCCTTCGATGATTGCGACGATGCCGAAGGTATAGTGCAGTGTTACTTTCATTCCAAAGACGGAATGCTCAGTAATCAGGTTTTGGCTCGGGTGGTGGGGCGCTATATCGTTCTCTACGCGAACTTAAACGCTCGTCCAAAACGGGTAGACCAAGCAACACCGATGCTTGAGAGTAGGAGTCTGCGTTGTGGTAAAGCGAATCCGCTCGAAATCCGTGAAACCCCGCTTTAATTCGTTCCAGACTTTTCTCACCAAACATTGCCTGCAAACTGGTACTGCCAAGCTTGCTCTCTTCAATATTTTTTATTATTTCTGTGTCATAGCGACCACTTGAAACCATTTCCGCCTCGTTAAAAGCATTAAGCCAATAACTTTCGTCTATCATGGATCGCGTCCCTGGCGAAGCGTAGTAATAGTTGTCTTTAGTTTGGAGATCCAAATGGCTGATTTCGTGAATAAGAGTTGTCGCCAGTAACACAGCCCCCCGTCGAGACCTATCCTCCCAGGCTCGAGAGCGGATAAATATTCGTTTTAAGGGGTCCTTCCCTACAACAGACGCCAATGTTGAATCGCTTGATTTTTTCGATTTAACGAAGGCCAGCTCATCGTGTCTCACACCATTTCTATAAAGTTTAATCGCTGTCTTGAGTACCTGAAAACGAGACTCCAGTTCAGACCTACGATCTAGATTCGAGAACACTTGTTTCAGCGTTTGATCGATTGAGCGACGTGCCCGTCCCGTTTCTTGCATTGCCACGACAGCTTCGCTTACCAAGATATCGGCAATTTCGAAAGCGTGGTCTACAAACTCGATTACTGCTGCCGGCATTCTTGCGCGCCCACGCCCAACCATCACCGAATCCTGCTCTACAATTCTTTCCTGATGATCTCCTGGTGTCCCGCTGTACAGTCCCATCACATCTTGATGGGTCACCGGATTATTACCGGCCATATAAAACATATTCAAGCCATCAAAAATCCCCCCCGGATCCGGACTAATCCACCGCTGTAGCCACGGTGCGTAATACCGAAACCCGTAATAATACAGCCCTGTTGCATCCCGCTCTTTTCCAGAGTAACGAATACACTTGTGATCAGCTTCAACCTGCGAACGCCCCATCCACCAGGCCGTACCACCATATGGGTAATAACCTTCGTAACTGATCAGGTTTCCACAGTGATCAAGCTCAAGCGTACTGCTGCCCAAATGATCATC
Source organism: Pseudomonas sp. TH37 (assembly GCF_016650735.1). Taxonomy (NCBI): domain Bacteria; kingdom Pseudomonadati; phylum Pseudomonadota; class Gammaproteobacteria; order Pseudomonadales; family Pseudomonadaceae; genus Pseudomonas; species Pseudomonas sp. TH37. The sequence goes on along the minus strand of NZ_JAEKFD010000007.1, from coordinate 218,004 downwards.
CTGGCTGTAGCGCACTTGATCTTCATCGATGCCACCCGGCCGCCCCTGTTCCCAATGCAATAACCGGACACTACTGCGTCCCGCCTGAATATTAATAACGTGCAGGACTTCGTCAGGATTGTCCGTCCCCTCGGTGCGGATCTCCAGCCCCGGCAGGTAACGAACCTCCGCTATTCGGGTCACGCTCGCCGCCAGCGCATGACGGACTTTACGGACCCGCATACCGGCACTGTCGTAGACATAACACTCACTGTCGTCCAGGCCATCTTCACGGCTCACCAGTCGAACTTCACTGAGTTGGTTGCGCGCCGTCCAACGCATCGGTTGCCCCGGCGCCAACAACTTGAGATTACCGTTGCCGTCGAAACTCGCGTCGAAGTCCGGTGTTTGCCCCTTCACCCGAGTCAGTCCGCGATTGCTGTCCGGGGCAATGTCCATTAAATGCGTTGGTTTATTGCTGTGATGCTGTTCGAGTAGATTGCCGCCCGCGTCATAACTCCAGCTCTGGCTGTAGGGTTGCAATCGACTCGGATCCAGAGGCGAGATCAGCGCCGGTAGCGCCGGGCCATTGACCGCTGAAGCCACTTCACGCCCAGTCGCGCTGATCAGTTGATAGAGCGTGTCGTACCAATAGCGATTAATCGGTTCGATACGTTGGTTGGCGAACCAACTGACGGGCTGGGACTTATCGGTCAGGCAGAGGATGTTGCCCACAGGGTCATAGTCGTAATGCAGCTCTTGCAGGTTCCACGCGCCTTTGCACGCAAGCAGGCGCTGCAGTCGACCGTCGGCGGGATCGAAGACACTGGAACTGATGACGCCATTGCCTGCCCTCTCGTACTCAACCTGACCGAAAGCGTTATAAGCGATATCACTGACTAACAAGTGCTCCGGCTTGCCGGCCACCTTCAACCAGGTGCTCTGTAATTGCCCTTGAGCGCTGTAGGCATAACGCCGTGTGTGCCCCGCTGCATCCATCTGGTCAAGCACGCCACCCGATGCATCGTATTGCCAGCGGGTGATGTAGGTTTTGTCCGCACCCTGTTCCAGTAAGGCATTTTGTTGGTTTTCGGGCCACCCAGAGTGATCCAATTCTGCCAGAAAGCGCCGCGACTCCATGATCGGCTTGCCTTGTAGGGTGTAGTCAGTCACCTCACGTGCACCGGCGGTATCCATATGACGAATCAACCGACCGCATTGATTCCGAGCGCTGGTCTCTACTTCGGCTGCGCCATAATACAAACGCTCCACACACTTTGTGGCTTCTTCGATAGTCAGCAGCCTGCCCATCGAGTCGTATTCAAAGCGCGCCGTGTTACCTGCCTCGTCCCAGCTTTGCCGGACCTGTGCCGCCTCATCCGGCAACGTCAGCCGCCAGCCGGCATCCACGCTGACGGTCAACAGGGATAACCCCGACAGGCCGCGAATTCGAATCATCGAGGCAATTGGCGCAGGACCTGCCCCCAAACGAGCATCCCAATTTGCCACTGATCGTCCCGCCACATCGAAAGTTTCGCGTGTCACGCGTGTCTCGGGCGGTGCATCACTGCTGCTCTTGCGGTAATAGGCAACGCAAGCAACGGTCAATCCACGACTGTCGATAACAGCGATTGTCGGGGTGTTGCGGTGCAAAGCGTATGCAGATTCCATGTGCGGGGCACTCGATGCGCAATCACTTGAGCTTAGACGACGATGCTACGGATCGCTGGAGGCGGATCACGGCAACCTGACCTTCAACACCAGCTTGCCTTCGATCAACTGGAAACAACCCCGCAATCCGCGTCGCCAATACCTCACCCACCCGCTGATCCTCGCGCAACCCCAACGACCGGCTCATTCCACGGCTCCAATATCAAAGGCCAGCGGCTTGGCGGTTTTCTGCCCGAACCCGTACCAGTCCAGCTTGCGGGTCAGCACCATAAACACGCCCAGCAGACCGAACAACAGCAGCGAGCCCATCAACAACGCGTAATCCTCGGCACTCAGCAAGCCGTAGAGCAAGCCATACAACGCCGCCAGCCCCGCCGAAAAACTCAAACCGTGATGCACGCTGCGCAGCACATGACAGACATAGAAACCGATCAACAACACACAGCCACTCGCCGACAGCAGATATGCCAAGGCAAAGCCAATGTGCTCGGACAGCGACAGCAACAACAAGTAGAAAAACGCCAGCGCCACGCCGACCAGCGCGTATTGCACCGGGTGTACCGCCAGGCTTTTCAGCACTTCGAAGAGGAAGAAACCGGCGAAGGTCAGGACGATGAACAGCAGCGCATATTTGATTGCCCGGTCGCTTTTCAGGTACTGGTCCACCGGGTCGATGAAACTCACGCCGAAGCTGCGACCGCTGAACGCCTCGCACTGGCCGCCAGACACGCAACTGTTCAATGCCTCTTGCAGGTTGGTGGAGAAAAACGAGGTTTGCCAATTGGCGGTGAAACCCTGATCGGTGATTTCACGCTGGGCCGGCAGGTAGTTACCGATGAAGCTTGGATGAGGCCAATTGGCGGCCAGTGAAACCTTGCTGGTCTTGCCCACCGGGAGAATCTGCAACTGGCCGGTGCCTTGCAGGCGCAAGTCGAAACCGAAGGCCAGTTCCGTGGCCTGTTTGGTATCCAGCGCTGGCAGCGTCACGTGCACGCCCTCACCCAACCAGCCCACCTGGCTACCCGGTACAAAATCCAGGCTCTGGCCATTGAGTTCGAGTTTCAATGCATTCTCGATGCCGCGAATGTCGCTGATGCCGACGGCCAGGAACGGTTGGTCGAAGCGGTAATCGGCGAAGTCCTCCTTGATGCCCAATTGCGCCGGGACCGAGAAATGCCCGCTGATGCGGTTGTCGGCATGAAACAGCCGCGCCTCGTAGATACCCCGGGCGCGCAGTTCGGTCTGGACCTGGCCGTCCAGTTCGAAGCGCTCCGGCAGGAAATACAAACGCCCGCGTTCCTCGCCGACGTCCTGGTAACGCTGGTTGGTTTTTTCGTTGGTTTTCCAGGTACGTACCGTTTTGCGATAGGGCACCACCATCAGCGGGCCGCTCAGTTGCTGGCTGTAACTGGAACTGCGGGCGATGTCTTCGAGCACACCATCGCGCAGTTGTTGCCGATCCTGGATCACACCGTTGATCATCAGCAACGGGATCAGCAGCAACAGAATCAAAAGGGCAATCGCCCCGAGTTTTAGGGTCAGGCTACGGTTCATGGGACTCTCCCTGTTTGGATGGGGAAAGTCTGGAGTCGGTGTGTGGGAGTTTTATGGGGGGAATGTGGAGAGTGTGTGGAGTTCAGAAAAGATCGCAGCCTTCGGCAGCTCCTACAGGAGTCCGCGCTCGGCGTAGGAGCTGCCGAAGGCTGCGATCTTTAGCGCTCGGAAGGCAAACACAATCTCACTTCAACCCCGCCGTCGACATTACCGATACTCATCGCCCCGCCATGCAACTTGACCACCTCTTCAACGAAGTTAAGCCCCAACCCCGTACTTTTACGCCCACTGTCCGGACGCGGCAGTGAGTAGAAGCGCTCGCTCAAGCGCGGCAATGCATAGTCGGGAATCGCCTCGGCCTGGTTGAACAGCCTGAACTCCATCTGCTCACCGAGTCGTTCGGCGTTGAATCGCAGCACGCCTCGATCCGGGGTGAAGTCCAAGGCATTCTCCAGCAGATTGCCCAGCGCCTGGCGCAACAGAAACGGTTCGCCGAGCAGGTTCAGATCCGCTGCAATTTGCTGTTCCACACGCAACTGCTTGCCTTCGATTCGCGCAGCCTGCGCGCTCAACAGCTCATCTACCAAATCCGCCAACGGCACCGCCACGCGCTCTTCCAGCCCTTGGCGCTGTTCGACCTGCGCGAGGTTCAACAGTCGTTCGATCAACTGCTGCATGCGCGCACTTTCGCTGTCGATGTTGCTGACGAAACGCTGCTGCTGAGCCAGCGGCATCTCACCTTGCAGTAACTCCGCCGCACCACGAATCGCCGCCAGCGGGCTTTTCAATTCATGGGTCAGGGTGTGCACATAACGCTCGACGTAGGCTTTGCCCTCAAGCTGGGTGCGCATCTGCTCCACCGCCGTGGCCAGTTGTTCCAGCTCGCCGCCACGATAATGCGGTACCTCGACCCGCCGGCCTTCGCTGACTGCCTGGGCATACGCCGTCAACCGTCGCAGCGCCGCGCTCAGCCACCACGACAACAACGCACCGAATAGCAAACCGAGGCCTATCAGCCCGGCGCCATAAATCAGCAATCGCCGCTCGGTGCGATCAACGTAGGGCTGCAGCGAGCTGTTGGGCTTGGCCACCGTCACCACACCGATGATTTGGCCGTTGTCGCGAATCGGTGCCCCGACATGCATCACCGACGAGTTCGAATCATCCGGGTCGCTGCGCGTCGAACGAGCGCCGTACTCGCCGCGCAAGGTCAGGTAGACGTCGTTCCAGCGCGAGTAGTCCTGGCCCACCGCGATGCCGCTGGAATCCAGCACCACAATGCCCTTGGCATCGGTGACGTAAATCCGGTGGTTAACCTGATTCTTCGGCATGCCCCAGATTTTCGCCTTCGGTTGCCGCTCACCGTAAGCCTTGAGCAACTCCGGCCAGCGGTTCTGGCTGAGGGTGCCGGCCTTGAAGTCGTCGCGCAGGATCTCGGCCATCAGGTTGGCGGTGTCCACCAGGGTTTCTTCGGTGGACTGGCGCACGCCGGGGCGGATTTCTTCCATCACGGTGTTGAGCACGAAGTAGCCGGTCAGGCCGATGAACAGCACGTAGACCAGAAAAATCCGGATCCCCAGGGGCATCAGCTGTGCACCGGGCTGTAGCTGTAACCGAGGCCGCGGTGAGTCTGGATCGGCTCGGCGTCGGCCTTCACCTGGCGCAATTTGGCGCGCACGCTCTTGATGTGGCTGTCGATGCTGCGCTCGTAGCCGGCATCGGCGGCCACACCCAGTGCATCGAGCAATTGCTCGCGGCTGAAGACTCGCTCGGGTTGCTCGAGCAGGCATTGCAGCAAACGAAACTCATGGCGAGTCAGGCTCAGGGGCTGACTGCGATAGCTGATCTGCACCCGTTCACTGTCGATGCGAAACAGCACGGACGCCACCTCCGCCACCGGTCGTGGCGCCATACGCTTGAGAATCGCCCTGACCCGCGCCGCCACTTCCCGGGGGCTGAACGGTTTGACCACGTAGTCGTCGGCACCGATTTCCAGGCCCACCACCCGATCGATCTCTGCATCACGGGCGCTGAGGAAAATCACCGGCACTTCGCTGAAACGCCGCAACTGCTTGCAGGTCTCAAAGCCGCTGATGTCTGGCAGGCCGATATCGAGGATGATCAGGTCGGCAGGCGTGGCGCGCTGATGTTCAAGCGCCGCCGCGCCAAGGCTCAACCAGGTGGTAGTGAAGCCCTCGCCCTGCAAGGCGAAAATCAGGGTGTCGGCAATCGCCGCTTCGTCTTCGACAATCAGGATATGAGGCATGGCGTCCGAGCCCGCTAGTTAAGTGGGCGAACGGTGCCCCAAGGCTGATTCGCCGTCAATCAGCAGTCGGGTTTGTCTGCCGTAAAACGCCGTGCCGGGTTCACTGCAGCACCGAATTCACGCAGCGCTTTGGCGCCGATCAGCAACGGGTAATTGAAGCTGCTGCGGTCGGTGAGGTTGACCTCGACGGTGCGCTTGACGTTGCCCAGGCACAGTTCCAGATCAACCACTGGCCGCTTGGTGGGTTCGATCGCTTCCTTGTCATCCTCGTCTTCTTCGGAGCGGGTCTTGATCTTGCTGATCCGCGCGATCTTGTGTTCGTAGACCTTGTTGCTGGCACCTTTGGTGGCGAGGCGGAAACGCACCCATTCGTCGCCATCGCGGGTGAAGGTTTCGATGTCTTTGGCCGACAGCGACGCGGTCAGGGCGCCGGTGTCCATTTTGGCCTTGAGGACTTCGCCGCCGATTTCCGGCAGCGCGATGTATTCATAACGCCCGTACAGGGTCGGCTCGGCGGCCAGAATCGGCAGGGCCACGAGGGAAAGTAGTGCTAGGAGAGATTTCACGTAGGGGGGCTTCCTTAGGGAATGTGGAGGCATGGCCGAATTCTAGACCGTAAAAAACAACGATAGTTGGTCCGCCTCACACCTATGTGGCGAGGGAGCTTGCTTGTGGCGAGGAGGCTTGCCCCCGTTCGGCTGCGCAGCAGTCGTAAAACGGTCTATATGGTGTACCTGAAAAATCGCGGGGCCTGGTTTTGGGAGTCCTTCGGCCTCCAACGGGGGCAAGCCCCCTCGCCACAGAGAACTCATAACGCTGGAAGCATACCGCCACAAACGTGAAACATTCGTCACCACCAATTTGGCCTATCGCCTGAAGCTGCTTATCATGGCGCGCCCAAACGCTTTCAAGAGTTACTTATGCGCCGCCTGCTCACCGGCTGTTTCGTTACCCTGCTGCTGTTGCTAAACACCCTGGTGCTGTTCGGGCCTTTGATGGTGTTCGCCCTGTTGAAACTGCTCCTGCCCGGGCGCTTCCGCGATTACGCTTCCTGGACGGTGATGTGGATTGCCGAAACCTGGGCCGAGATCGACAAGCTGATCTTCCGACTGTGCATCCCCACCCAATGGGACATTCGCGGCGGCGATGATCTGCGCCGCGACACCTCGTATCTGGTGATCGGCAACCATCAATCCTGGGTCGATATTCCGGCACTGATCCAGACGCTTAACCGGCGCACGCCGTTTTTCAAATTCTTCCTCAAGAAAGAACTGATCTGGGTGCCGTTCCTGGGCCTGGCCTGGTGGGCGTTGGACTATCCGTTCATGAAGCGCTACACCAAGGCGTTTCTGGCAAAGAACCCAGAGTTGGCCGGCAAGGATCTGGAGATCACTAAAGAAGCCTGCGAGCTGTACAAGCGTCAGCCAGTGACGGTGGTCAATTACCTGGAAGGCACTCGATACACCTCGGCGAAAAGCGCCCAGCAGCAGTCACCGTTCACCCACCTGCTCAAGCCCAAGGCTGGCGGCGTGGCTTTTGTGCTGGCGGCGATGGGTGAACAGCTGGATGCCGTTCTCGATGTGACAGTGGTGTACCCACAGCAGAAGATTCCGGGATTTTGGGATTTGATCAGCGGCAACGTGCCGAGGGTGATCATCGATATCCAGACCCGCGAGCTGGACCCGGCGCTGTGGCAAGGTGATTACGAAAACGATGCGGCGTTTCGCGAAAAGGTCCAGAACTGGGTCAACCAGCTCTGGATCGAAAAAGACCGGCGCATCAAGGCGCTACGCGCCGAAGGCTGACTCAGCTACCGGTTCCCGCGCCCCAGATCCCGCCGAGGTTTTGCAGCAGCGAACCGGCAACGCCTTGCTGACCGAGGTATTGCAGGATTACCGGAGCAAACTGGCCGATCATGCCGCTGTCCATGCCCAACGCGCTGAAGGCGTTGTTCAGGTCGTTGGTGTCCTTGACGTTACCCAGCAAGCCGTCGAGCAACGCATTCTTGTCCGACCCCGCGCCGAGCAACCCGCCCAGACCGTTCAGGCCACCGATGGCGCTGTTGCCAGCGATTTGACTGAGGCCCGGCACGTTTTTACTCAGCTCGGAGAAGTCTTCGCCGCTGAGTTGATTCCTGGCCAACCCCAACATCGCACCAGCACCGCCGACAGCCTGCTCCGGAGTGATATCGAGCTGCGAGCCCAAGGTGTTGAGCAACCCGGCCGCCTTGGGTGCCGCCGCCACAGCGCCATCGCCCTGGTTGCCTTGGTTGCCCTGCATCGCCGAAACCACATTGGCCGCATCGCTGAGGCTGAACTCTGCAAAGGCCGGGCTGGCGGCCAGCGTCGTCAACGAAGCGACAGCCATGAGCGATGCCAGTGCAAAACCGCGTGAAACTTTCATCAAGACATCCTCTAGTGGCATGAAAACCGCCCGGTAACGAGGCGGAAAAACTGCCAATTTGACCGGACATCCGTCGGCATGTTCCCCCGTCACGTCTATGAAACGTGAAACCCCGGACTCACGCGATGAATGGCATACAGGCACCCGGATCTGGAGAAAGAACTGAGGCGACTTTTGTGGCGAGGGGGGTTGTCACAAAGCCCCCTCACCACAGGGTTAGTGTGACGCATAAAAAAACGGCGACCCGAGGGTCGCCGTTTTGCTTTGCGTGAAGCCTTACGCCGCGCTGAACAACTTGTGCGGATCGATCACAAACTTCTTCGGCACGCCCGCATCGAACTCGCCATAACCACGTGGCGCGTCATCCAGGCTGATGACTTCAACACCCACGATGTCGGCAATCTTGATGCGATCCCACATGATCGCCTGCATCAGTTGGCGGTTGTACTTCATCACTGGCGTCTGGCCGGTGTGGAAGCTGTGGGATTTAGCCCAACCCAAACCGAAGCGAATGCTCAGGCTACCCATTTTCGCGGCTGCATCCACAGCACCCGGGTCTTCAGTCACGTACAGGCCAGGGATACCGATTTTGCCGGCCACGCGAACCACGCCCATCAGCGAGTTGAGCACGGTCGCCGGAGCTTCGTGTTTCACGCCGTCATGACCATGACCACGGGCTTCGAAGCCTACGGCGTCGACAGCGCAATCCACTTCAGGCTCGCCCAACAGCGCAGCGATCTGTTCGTGCAGTGGGGTATCCAGGGACAGGTCGGCGATTTCGAAACCCTGCGCCTTGGCATGCGCCAAGCGGACAGTGTTGACGTCACCGATGATCACCACTGCAGCGCCCAACAGGCGAGCAGAAGCGGCAGCCGCCAGACCGACTGGACCGGCACCGGCGATGTATACAGTGCTGCCAGGGCCAACGCCGGCGGTCACTGCACCGTGGTAACCGGTCGGCAGGATGTCGGAGAGGCAGGTCAGGTCGCGGATTTTTTCCATTGCGCGATCGCGATCAGGCAGCTTCAGCAGGTTGAAGTCTGCGTACGGCACCATCGCGTACTCAGCCTGACCACCGGTCCAGTCGCCCATGTCGACATAACCATAAGCACCGCCCGGACGCGCCGGGTTAACGCTGAGGCAGACACCGGTGTGCATCTCTTTGCAGGAACGGCAGCGCCCGCAAGCTACGTTGAACGGTACGGACACCAGGTCGCCGATTTGCAGGTTCTCGACGTCGCTGCCTTTCTCGATCACTTCACCGGTGATCTCGTGGCCGAGCACCAGACCGGTCTGAGCAGTGGTACGGCCGCGCACCATGTGCTGGTCGGAACCACAGATGTTGGTGGAAACCACACGCAGGATGACGGCGTGGTTAATCTTCCTGCCGCGCGGGTCCTGCATTTTCGGATAGTCGATTTTTTGTATTTCGACTTTGCCATTGCCGAGATACACCACACCACGATTGCCAGACATGCTTTCACCTCGCTGTTGTTTTTATGTAGCGGTCGCGTCGCCATGGATCGGCGGCGCGTTGATTGCTCGGGTTATTGCCTGTGTCTTTTTGCGTTGTCTGTCAGGGCCTCATCGCGGGCAAGCCCGCTCCCACAGGTCTTTGTGTCGTTCACAAATGTCGGGCACACCTCAGCTCACTGTGGGAGCGGGCTTGCCCGCGATGGCGATCTAAAGAACGACCGTGCGATTGGCGTTCAAAAACACGCGTCGTTCAATGTGATAACCAACAGCCCGCGCCAGCGTCAGCCCTTCGATATCCCGCCCTTTGGCGATCAAATCTTCGGGGTAATGGCTGTGATCCACAGCCTCCACGCCCTGGGCGATGATCGGGCCTTCGTCCAGGTCGTTGTTGATGTAGTGCGCCGTGGCGCCGACCAGTTTCACGCCCTTGTTGTAGGCCTGGTGATAGGGCTTCGCACCCTTGAAACCCGGCAGTAGGGAGTGATGAATGTTGATCGCCTTGCCATCGAGTTTGCGGCACAGCTCTGGCGACAGAACTTGCATGTAGCGGGCAAGAATCACCAGTTCGGCGCCGGACTCTTCGACCACCTGCCAGACCTGACGCTCCTGCGACGGTTTGTCGTTCGGGTCCAGCGGGAAATGGTAGTACGGAATCTGGTGCCAGTCGGCCAACGGCTTGAGGTCCGGGTGGTTGGAGACCACGGCGACCACGTCCATCGACAACTGGCCGATGCGCTGGCGGTAGAGCAAGTCGTTGAGGCAGTGATCGGCCTTGGAGACCATGATCACCACTTTTGGCCGGTGGTGCGGCGGGGTCAGCTCGAAGACCATCCCGAAGGCGTCACCACGCTCTGCCAAACCGGCGCGAAAAGCTTGTTCGTCGAAGCCATCGGGCTGACGAAATTCCACGCGAATGAAGAAACGGCCCGAGAGCCGGTCATCGAAGGAATGGTGCTCGGTGACGTAGCAGCCCTGCTCGAACAGAAAGCGGGTCACCGCATCCACGGTGCCGAGGACGCTAGGGCAATCGGCGGTCAGAATCCATGTGTCTGGGGCGCGGCTCATAGTGCGGTGACTCCTGCTGCAACATCTGTGATCAGAGAGAACTCTGTGAGTAAGGGCTTGCCTGTGGCGAGGGGGCTTGCCCCCGTTCGGCTGCGAAGCAGTCGTAAATCCGGAAAACGCGGTGTATCAGACAGACCGCGCTTTCAGGATTTGGAGCCGCTTCGCAGCCCAACGGGGGCAAGCCCCCTCGCCACAAAAGCTCCCTCGCCACAATTACGCCTGGACGCTAAGCCCGTACTCAGCGGCCGCATCCTGCAACCACAACCACCAGTAATCCGAGAAGCTACGGCGGATCAGCAGTTCCCAGGTGTCTTCAGCGGTATGGCGGATCACCAGTTGCGACTTGGCAAACACGGTGCCGACAGCCTTGCCCACCGGGAAGCTGTTGGGGTGCACGTCATAGCTGGTGGATTTCATCAGCACCTGACGTACGTTCGGGCCGCTGAGTTCGAGGATCTGCTGGCCGCCGCTGACGTTGACGATCTGGATGTGCAGGTCACCCAGTGCTTCACGCAGCTTTTTCTCGGCAGCGAATTCTTCGCCGGTCGGCACGATCAGCAGCCATTCATCCGGCCCCATCCATTGCAGGCTGGTTTCACCTTTGATCACCACGGTCAGCGCGGCTGGCAGTTCCAGGCCGAGGGCCTTGTGCACGCCGGCGGCGAATGCCGGGTCGTGCCCATCGCCACGGATGGTCAGGTGACCGAGGAGTTTTTTCTCACGCACGATCACGCCGGCGTTCTTGCGACCCTTGCCCACCAGGCTGGCGAGGTCGGCATGATGCAGCGACGACTCGGCCTTGGCCCCGGAGGTTGGGCGTTGTTGGTAAACATTGGCTGCGGTCATAAAGCACCTGTTCCTGAATTCAATTTCCTGTGGGAGCGTGCCCGCGATGGGAGCAACTCGGTCTGCCTGTGGCACCGCGTTATCGTTCATCGCGGGCAAGCCCGCTCCCACAGGGGACTGTGGTGTTACACGTTCTGGCGATCGCCTTTCGGATCGAAGAACACCGAAGAAACGATTTCCGCCTCGATCACGCTGCCGTCGGCCAGCGGTGCGAACACACGCTCACCCATGCGCTTCAGACCGCCCTTGACCACACCCATGGCAAACGAATAGCCGAGGGAGTTGTGCAGGTAGCTGGAAGTCACGTGACCGACCATCGTCATCGGGATGGTTTGCTTGGTGTTGAACACCAGTTGCGCACCTTCCGGCAGCCATTTGGTCGGATCGATCGGCTTCAGACCGACCAGCTGTTTGCGCTGATCACGCACGCAGTCTTCGCGGTTCATGCCACGCCAGCCGATCCACGAGAACGGTTTGGTGCGACCGACACACCAGCCCATGTTCAGGTCGTCCGGGGTCATCGAGCTGTCAGTGTCCTGGCCAACGATGATGAAGCCCTTCTCCGCCCGCAGTACGTGCATGGTTTCGGTGCCGTACGGGGTCAGGTTGTACTTCTTGCCGGCCTCGACGATTTTCTCGAGCACGCCCATTGCATAGTCGGCCTGCACGTTGACTTCGTACGACAGCTCACCGGTAAACGAAATCCGGAATACCCGCGCCGGCACACCGCCGACCAGAGCTTCTTTCCAGGTCATGAACGGGAAGGCTTCGTTGCTCAAGTCGATGTCGGTGACTTCGCTGAGCAGCTTGCGGCTGTTCGGCCCCGACAGGGTCATGGTCGCCCAGTGGTCAGTCACGGAAGTGAAGTACACCTTCAGGTCTGGCCATTCGGTCTGATGGTAGATTTCCAGCCATTGCAGCACGCGTGCAGCGCCGCCGGTGGTGGTGGTCATCACGAAGTGGTTATCGGCGAGGCAGGCGGTTACGCCGTCGTCGAACACCATGCCGTCTTCTTTGCACATCAGGCCGTAGCGGGCCTTGCCCACGTCGAGTTTGGTCCAGGCGTTGGTGTAGATGCGGTTGAGGAACTCACGCGTGTCCGGGCCCTGGATGTCGATCTTGCCCAGGGTCGAAGCGTCCAGCAGGCCGACGCTGTCGCGCACGGCTTTGCATTCGCGCTTCACGGCGGCATGCAGGTCTTCACCGTTTTTCGGGAAGTACCATGGACGTTTCCACTGACCGACGTCTTCAAACTCGGCGCCGTTCTTCACGTGCCAATGATGCAGCGCGGTGAAACGAACCGGCTCGAAGATGTGCCCACAGTGACGACCGGCCACGGCGCCGAAGGTCACCGGCGTGTAGTTCGGACGGAACATGGTGGTGCCCATCTGCGGGATGGTCACGTTCAGCGAACGGGCGGCAATGGCCAGACCGTTGACGTTACCGAGCTTGCCCTGATCGGTGCCAAAGCCCAGCGCGGTGTAGCGTTTAACGTGCTCGACCGACTCGAAGCCTTCGCGGGTCGCCAGTTCGATGGCGGCAGCGGTGACGTCGTTTTGCAGGTCGACGAATTGCTTCGGCGCCCGTGCGGTGGCTTTTTCGTGAGGCACCTGGAACAGCGCCAACGTCGGTTCTTCCAGACGGCTCAGGGCTTTCGGCAAGGTCGCTTCGACCCCGCTGAAACCGGCTTCGCTGGCGGCGCGAGCGCCCCCTTCAAAACCATCGGCCAGCGAATCGCCGAGGCCGTAGACGCCGTTGATGCCACCGACGCACACGCGTTTTTGCGGTGCTTCGCCCGGTACGAAACCGAGGATGTCTTCACGCCAGATCGGCTTGCCACCCAAGTGCGACGCCAGGTGAACCACCGGGCTGTAGCCGCCGGAACTGGCGACCAGGTCGCAATCGAGCCATTCGCCTGGGCTGGTGACGGTGTGCGCTTTTACATCAATCGCTGCAACACGAGCGGCGGTGACGTGCTTGCTGCCACGGGCTTCGATCACGGCGCTACCGGTCAGAATGCGGATGCCTTTGGCGCGCGCTTCTTCCACCAGCGCACCGCGAGGGTTGCTGCGGGCATCGGCGATCGCCACCACTTGCATACTGGCGTCGAGCCAATCCAGCGCTACGCGGTAGGCATGGTCGTTGTTGGTCGACAGCACCAGTTTCTTGCCCGGTGCCACGCCGTAACGGCGCACGTAAGTCGACACAGCGCCGGCAAGCATGTTGCCCGGCACGTCGTTGTTGCCGTAAACCAGTGGACGCTCATGAGTACCGGTCGCCAGCACTACACGCTTGGCGCGAACCCGGTGGATGCGCTGACGCACCTGGCCGATCGGGGCGCGATCGCCGAGGTGATCGGTGAGGCGCTCGTGAATGGTCAGGAAGTTATGGTCGTGGTAACCGTTGACCGTGGCGCGCGGTAACAGCAGCACGTCCGGGGTGTTTTTCAGCTCGGCGATGACGCTGGCGACCCACTCGGTGGCAGGCTTGCCGTCGAGGCTTTCGCGGGAATCGAGCAGGCTGCCGCCGAACTCTTCCTGCTCATCGGCCAGGATCACACGCGCACCACTACGGGCAGCCGCCAGTGCAGCTGCCAGACCCGCAGGGCCAGCGCCGACGATCAGCACGTCGCAGTGCTGGTTCATGTAGTCGTAGGTGTCCGGATCGTTCTCGGTCGGCGAGCGGCCAAGGCCGGCAGCCTTACGAATGTACTTCTCGTAGGTCATCCAGAACGATTGCGGGTACATGAAGGTTTTGTAGTAGAAGCCCGGCGGCATCAGCTTGCCGCCGACCTTGCCGAGAATCCCCATCATGTCGTTGTTCACGCTCGGCCAGCCGTTGGTGCTGGTGGCGACCAGGCCTTGATACAGCGCTTGTTGCGTGGCGCGTACGTTCGGGATCTGCGTGGCTTCGGTCGCACCGATCTGCAGCACAGCGTTCGGCTCTTCGGCACCGGCGGCGAAGATGCCGCGCGGGCGCGAATATTTGAAGCTGCGGCCGATGATGTCGACACCGTTGGCCAGCAAGGCTGCGGCCAGGGAGTCACCTTCAAAGCCTTTGTAGACCTGGCCGTTGAAGGTGAAGCTCAGCACTTTGTTACGGTCGATCCGTCCGCCGTTGGACAGGCGATTGATCTGGCTCATACCTTCTCTCCCAGAGCCGTGGCGGCCGCTTTCGGGCTGTCGGTCTTGTCGGTGAACTGCGGCTTGGCGCCGATCTTGTAGGTTTCGAGAATCTCGTAGGTCACGGTGTCACGGGTGGCGTTGAAGTACTGACGGCAACCGGCGACGTGATCCCACAGTTCGTGGTGCAGACCGCGAGGGTTGTCGCGGAAGAACATGTAGTCGCCCCACTCCTCGTCGGTGCAGCTGTTCGGATCCAGTGGGCGCGGGATGTGCGCCTGGCCGGATGCATGGAATTCCTCTTCGGAGCGCAGTTCGCCGCAGTGAGGACAGAAGATATGCAACATGGGGATTTCTCCTGTTAGTGGGCAACCGCAGCAGCGCCGTGTTCGTCGATCAACGCACCGTTGTGGAAACGGTCGATGGAGAAAGGTGCGGCCAATGGGTGCATTTCACCCTTGGCCAGGCTTGCGGCAAACACGTTGCCCGAGCCAGGTGTTGCCTTGAAGCCACCGGTGCCCCAACCGCAGTTGAAGAACATGTTAGGTACCGGGGTTTTCGAGATGATCGGGCACGCATCCGGCGTGGTGTCGACGATGCCGCCCCACTGACGGTTCATGCGTACGCGCGACAGCACCGGGAACATCTCGACGATGGCCTGAATGGTGTGCTCGATCACCGGGTACGAACCACGCTGGCCGTAGCCGTTGTAGCCGTCGATACCGGCGCCGATCACCAGGTCGCCCTTGTCGGACTGGCTGATGTAACCGTGTACGGCGTTGGACATGATCACGCTGTCGATAATCGGCTTGATCGGCTCGGACACCAGCGCTTGCAGCGGGTGCGATTCGATCGGCAGACGGAAACCGGCGAGTTTGGCCATGTGCCCGGAGTTACCGGCGGTGACCACACCGACGCGCTTGGCACCGATGAAGCCCTTGTTGGTTTCAACACCAATGCACACGCCGTTTTCCTTGCGGAAGCCGATCACTTCGGTCTGTTGAATCAGGTCCACACCCAATGCGTCAGCGGCACGGGCAAAGCCCCACGCCACGGCATCGTGACGGGCCACGCCGCCGCGACGCTGGACGGTTGCGCCCATCACCGGGTAGCGAGTGTTCTTGGAGCAGTCGAGGTACGGAATCTCGTCGGCTACCTGTTTGGCATCGAGCAGTTCGCCGTCCACGCCGTTGAGGCGGTTGGCGCTGACCCGACGCTCGGAATCACGAATGTCTTGAAGCGTGTGGCACAAGTTGTAAACGCCACGCTGGGAGAACATCACGTTGTAGTTCAGATCCTGGGACAGGCCTTCCCACAATTTCATCGCGTGTTCGTACAGGTGCGCCGACTCGTCCCACAGGTAGTTGGAGCGAACGATGGTGGTGTTGCGCGCGGTGTTACCGCCGCCCAACCAGCCTTTCTCGACCACGGCCACGTTGGTGATGCCGTGTTCCTTGGCCAGGTAGTAGGCGGTCGCCAGACCATGCCCGCCACCGCCGACGATGACCACGTCATAGACCTTTTTAGGGGTCGGCGTGCGCCACATCTTCTGCCAGTTTTCGTGATGGCTGAGGGAGTGTTTGAAGAGGCCGAAGCCCGAATAGCGTTGCATAGTCATTTACTCCAAAACCGCGCTCAGCGATAAACCGGGAAGTCCGCGCACAGGGCTGCCACTTGCTGCGCGACATTGGCCTCGACATCGGCGTCGCCGAGGTTGTCGAGGATGTCGCAGATCCAGCCGGCCAGTTCAGTGCACTGGGTAACCTTGAAGCCACGAGTGGTCACCGCCGGGGTGCCGATACGCAGGCCGGAGGTCACGAACGGCGACTGTGGATCATTCGGGACAGCGTTCTTGTTCACAGTGATGTGGGCGCGACCGAGTGCTGCGTCCGCCTCTTTGCCGGTGAGGCCCTGACGGATCAGGCTGACCAGGAACAGGTGGTTATCGGTGCCGCCGGACACTACATCGTAGCCGCGTTTGATAAATACGCCGGCCATGGCCTGGGCGTTGTCGATCACTTGTTGCTGGTAAGCCTTGAAGCCAGGCTCCAACGCTTCCTTGAAGCACACCGCCTTACCGGCGATTACGTGCATCAGCGGGCCGCCCTGGGCACCCGGGAAGACTGCCGCGTTGAGCTTCTTCTCGATTTCTTCGTTGGACTTGCACAGGATCAGGCCGCCACGTGGACCGCGCAGGGTCTTGTGGGTGGTGGTGGTGACCACATCGGCATACGGCAGCGGATTCGGGTACAGACCGGCAGCGACCAGACCGGCGACGTGAGCCATGTCGACGAACAGCAGCGCACCGACCTTGTCAGCGATCTGGCGGAAGCGTGGGAAGTCGAGGGTCTTGGAGTAGGCCGAGAAGCCGGCGACGATCATCTTCGGCTTGCATTCGACGGCCAGGCGCTCCACTTCGTCGTAATCGATCAGACCGGTTTTGGTGTCGATACCGTACTGCACGGCGTTGTACAGCTTGCCCGAGGACGACACCTTGGCACCGTGGGTCAGGTGACCACCGTGGGCCAGGCTCATGCCCAGAATGGTGTCGCCGGCTTGCAGCAGGGCCAGGTACACGGCGCTGTTGGCCGAGGAACCGGAGTGCGGCTGCACGTTGGCGTAATCGGCGCCGAACAGTTGCTTGGCGCGTTCGATGGCCAGGGCTTCAACCTTGTCCACGTGCTCGCAACCACCGTAGTAGCGCTTGCCCGGATAGCCTTCGGCGTACTTGTTGGTCAGGCCGCTGCCCTGCGCTTCCATGACGCGTTTGCTGGTGTAGTTCTCTGACGCGATCAGCTCGATGTGATCTTCCTGGCGTTGCTCCTCGGCATTCATCGCCGCCAGCAGTGCATCGTCGTAACCCTTGATCTGGTCTTGCTTGCTGAACATCGCGTCTCTCCCAGCGGCATCTATGCGCCATTCGTCTCGGTAAGGCACTGGCGTTACGGCAGTGCCCTTTGGATGCGATGGTATGACCGGCGCAGACAGGTCAAATGCCTATGGACGCCACGCAAAGGTGCGTTTACGACATGGGCCAGAAAGGCAGGACCAGGGAAGGCTCTTGTGGCGAAGGAGCTTGCTCCCGCTCGGCTGCGCAGCAGTCGTAAAAACGACCAACACGATCAACCTGACGAACCGCATGCACTGGGTTTGGGGCTGCTACGCAGCCCAGCGGGAGCAAGCTCCCTCGCCACAAGAGTATGGGGATCAGGCGATGAGTTGGCGCAAGGCCAGAAGCACGAGGAAATGCGCGGGATAGAGCGCGTAAGCCCAGCGACGCATCGGCGGTGGCCGGATGCCTTGGGCATGTCGCAAGAGCAACAGCCCCAGCAATGGCGCAATCAGACAAGCGGCAATGCCGAGCATCGCTGCGCTGCTATGAAGTCGTGCAGCGTAATACAGCACTTGCCATTGATTGGCCGCCAGACAGACCAGCCCCGGCAGCAGGCTGAAATACCAGGGCCGTTGGATCACCAGCAACATCGCCAGCGGCAACAGCACGCCGAAGAACCCGAACATCAGTCGCTCCGGGAACAGTGCTGCCAGCAAAAGTGCACCGGCCGCCAATAGCCGCGATTGAAGCATCTGGTTCTGCCAGCCAAGCGCGACCAACAGCCCCAGAATCAACGTGGGCAACACGTTCAAGGTGTTGTGATCAGGAATGTACATCCGGTAGGGAATTTCGCTCAGAGCGCTAAACAGCAACAACCAACCGAGGTAACGCCACTGGCCATCCGTCGTTACTGCACGGGTTCGCGACAGGTTCGCCGCCATCGCCAGACAGAACCACGGGAACGCCAACCTACCCGGCACATACAGCAGATCGATGGAATAACCGACATATCGCAGGTGATCGAGCACCATGCTCAGCAGCGCGAGCCACTTGAGCAGATCCAGCGCCCCATCCCGTTGCGTCATGTGCATAATTGCCCGTCAACCGTGTATTTTTCTGACAGCAACATCCCGTGTGCTCCCCGGACGATCTTCGGTAAAGTGCGCACCATCATTGACCACGAAGCTCTTCACCATAAGAGCCTCGATTACGGAAGCCGGCCATGACCGATAAGAGCCAACAATTCGCCAGCGACAACTATTCCGGTATCTGCCCTGAAGCCTGGGCTGCCATGGAACAGGCCAACCACGGCCACCAGCGCGCTTATGGCGACGATGAGTGGACCGCACGCGCAGCGGATCAATTCCGCAAACTGTTCGAAACCGACTGCGAAGTGTTCTTCGCCTTCAACGGCACCGCGGCCAACTCATTAGCCCTGTCATCACTGTGCCAGAGTTATCACAGCGTGATCTGCTCGGAAACCGCCCACGTCGAAACCGACGAATGCGGCGCACCGGAGTTTTTCTCCAACGGCTCCAAGCTGCTCATCGCCCGCACCGAGAACGGCAAGCTGACGCCGGAATCGATCCGCGAAATCGCCCTCAAGCGCCAGGATATCCACTACCCGAAACCGCGCGTCGTGACCCTGACCCAGGCTACCGAAGTCGGTAGCGTGTACACCCCGGCCGAAATCCGCGCCATCAGCGCCACCTGCAAAGAACTGGGCCTGAACCTGCATATGGACGGCGCACGCTTCTCCAATGCCTGTGCGTATCTGGGCTGCTCACCAGCCGACCTGACCTGGAAGGCCGGCGTTGACGTGTTGTGCTTCGGCGGCACGAAAAACGGCATGGCGGTGGGCGAAGCGATTCTGTTCTTCAACCACAAACTGGCCGAAGACTTCGATTACCGCTGCAAACAGGCCGGTCAACTGGCGTCGAAGATGCGCTTCCTCTCGGCGCCGTGGGTCGGGATTCTGGAAAACGATGCCTGGCTCAAATACGCCCGCCACGCCAACCACTGCGCGCAGCTGCTGGCCGAACTGGTGAGCGACATTCCGGGCGTGGAACTGATGTTCCCGGTACAGGCCAACGGCGTGTTCCTGCAACTGTCGGAACCGGCCATTGCCGCATTGACTGCCAAGGGCTGGCGCTTCTACACCTTCATCGGCAACGGCGGCGCACGGTTCATGTGCTCGTGGGACACCGAAGAAGAACGCGTGCGCGAATTGGCGACGGATATTCGGGAAGTCATGGCAGCCTGACGCCCCAAGCTTTTGTGGCGAGGGAGCTTGCTCCCGCTCGGCTGCGCAGCAGTCGTAAAAACCAACCAACGCGGTCTGCCTGACAGGCCGCATGCTCAGGCTTTGGGGCTGCTGCGCAACCCAACGGGGGCAAGCCCCCTCGCCACAAAAAGCCCTGATGCAAAATGCCCCGCAAGAGTTGGTCTACATTGACTGGCGAGCCGTTTCGATCCGCTCAGATAACAACAATCAGGAGCGTACGCATGTCATTACAAGGCAAAACCCTGTTCATCACCGGCGCCAGCCGTGGCATTGGGCGTGAGATTGCGCTGCGGGCAGCAAAGGACGGGGCCAACATCGTGATTGCCGCCAAAAGCGCCACTCCTCACCCCAAACTGCCTGGCACCATCTTCAGCGTGGCGGCGGAGGTTGAAGCCGCGGGCGGCAAGGCGTTGGCTTTGCAGGTGGATGTGCGTGATGAAGTTGCTGTGCGCCAGGCCATGACCGACGCCAGTGCACATTTCGGCGGCATCGATGCGCTGATCAACAATGCCGGGGCGATCAAGCTGACCGGCGTGCAACACATCGAACTCAAGCGCTTCGACCTGATGCATCAGATCAACACCCGCGCCGTGCTCCTTTGCAGCCAGGCTGCCCTGCCCTATCTGAAAAAATCCGCCGGGCACATCCTCAACCTGTCACCACCGCTGAACCTGGCCACCAAGTGGTTCGCCCAGTACAGCCCTTACACGGTGACCAAATACGGCATGAGCATGCTGACTTTGGGCATGAATGAGGAGTTCGCCTCCTACGGCATCAGCGTTAATTCCCTGTGGCCGCAGACCATGATCGCCACTGCCGCCATCGAGTTTCAGCTGGGGTCACGCGAGTCGTTCAAGCATGCGCGTTCGCCGGCAATTATGGCGGATGCTGCTTACGCGATTCTGGATAGCAGTGGCCGCAGCATTACCGGGCGCTTGCTGATTGATGAGGAGATTCTGCGGGAGCATGGCGTGACCGAATTCGATCATTACCGCTTTGAGCCCGGCACCCAAGACAAGCTGATGCCAGACTTGTTTGTGGACTGAAATACCAACCATTGTGGGGGCGGGCTTGCTCGCGAAAGCGGTGTGTCAGGCAACATCAATGTTGACTGCGCTGCCGTCTTCGCGAGCAAGCCCGCTCCCACAGGTTCAAAACTCGATCCGCACATCGCCCTTCGGCACGCTGCAGCACGACAGGATGAACCCTTCGGCTTCGTCTTCCTCGGTAATCCCGCCGTTGTGGTCCATTTCGACCTCGCCCCCCAGCTTCATCACCTTGCAGGTCCCGCAGATCCCCATCCCGCAGGCTTTCGGGATCAGCAGGCCAAGCTTGGCCGCCGCCGCATGCACGGTTTCGCCCGGCGCCACGCGAATGCTTTTGCCGGACGCGGTGAATTCGACCTGATGCAGGTCGGCAACGTCGACTTCCGGTGCATCTGCTGCGATTTCGGCTTGTTCCACCGCGTCGGCACGGGCTTCCGCTGGTGTCGCACCAAAGGATTCCTCGTGATAACGCGTCATGTCGAAACCGGCCGTCTCGAGCATGCGCTTGACCGCGTTCATGTATGGGGTCGGGCCGCAGCAGAAGACTTCACGCTCAAGGAAGTCCGGCGCCATCAGTTCGAGCATCTTGTGATTCAGGTAACCGCGATAACCGGCCCACGGCTCGCCTAGACCATGTTTCTCGCAAATCAGGTGCAGGCTGAAGTTATCGATCCGCGACGCCATGTGTTCCAGCTCGCGATGATAAATGATGTCTTTGGGCGACCGGGCGCTGTGGATAAACACCATGTCGACGTTGCCGTTGGTGTCGTAGAACCAGCGAGCCATCGACATAACGGGCGTGATGCCAACGCCACCGCTGAGGTAGAGCACTTTCGGCGCGGTGAAATCCATGGCGTTGAACAGCCCGACCGGCCCGTGTACCGCCAGTTCCTGGCCTTCATGCAGGGTGTCGTGCAACCAGTTGGACACCTTGCCACCCGGCACGCGCTTGATGGTCACCGAAAAGCTGTACGGCACCGACGGCGAGCTGGAAATGGTGTAGGAGCGCATAATCGGCACGCCGTCGATTTCCAGCTCCAGGGTGACGAACTGCCCGGGCTTGAAAAAGAACAGGATTGGCTGGTCGGCCATAAAGCAGAAGGTGCGCACATCCCAGGTTTCCTGGATGACTTTGACGCAACGGACAATATGTCGACCATTGGCCCAGGTCTGGGTGGTTACCGGGTTCAGGAAGCTGTTGGACATGCTGATCTCCACGGCCGACTGCCGGCCTTCATGTTGGCGATTCTGCGTATAGCGCAGCCCCTCCATTTACCTATCTGCGACATTCACATACTTATCGCGACCAGCCCCCAATTACCGGGGGTTGCGCGTCGGGAACAGATTGGGCCATGTCGCCCATGGATAAGGTTCTGGCGAGCGCCGGCCCCACACTCGCCCCATACCAAGACACAACCTTTACACCTTGCGTAGCAAACCTGATCAGCCACTTTCGCGGCCACGCAGATGGCCTTGAGGAAACACACGATGGACGTCACCACTACCCTGAGCCTGGGCGATCCACTGGAACCCGCACGCAAGGCCACCGCGCAGATGCTGCAAGAGCGCGAGCGCACTTTCTCGCTGCCGCAGCCGTTTTACTCTGACGAGCGGCTGTTTGATATCGACATGCAGGAAATCTTTCAGAAAGAGTGGCTGATCGCCGGCATGACCTGCGAAATCCCGACCAAGGGCAACTACCTGACCCTGCAAGTCGGCAAGAACCCGATCATCGTGATTCGTGGCGCCGACGGCGTGGTCCATGCGTTCCACAACGTCTGCCGTCACCGCGGTTCGCGGCTGTGCACCAGTGAAAAAGGCAAAGTCGCCAAACTGGTCTGCCACTACCACCAGTGGACGTATGAGCTGGACGGTCGCCTGCTGTTCGCCGGCACCGAAATGGGCGCCGACTTCGACATGAAGCAGTACGGCTTGAAGCCTGTGAATGTGAAAACCGCTGGCGGTTACATCTTCATCAGCCTGTCGGAGAACCCGCCGGCCATTGATGACTTCCTGTCGACGCTGAACCATTACATGGAACCGTACGACATGGAGAACACCAAGGTGGCGATCCAGACCACCTTGTTCGAAAAGGCCAACTGGAAACTGGTGCTGGAAAACAACCGCGAGTGCTACCACTGCAACGCGTCGCACCCGGAACTGTTGAAAACCCTGCTGGAATGGGACGACGTCACCGACCCGCGTGCCGACCAGGCCTTCAAGGACCACGTCGCTGCTTCGGCCGCTGCCTGGGAAGCCGAGAAGATCCCTTACGCCCACGCCAGTTTCGGCCTGCGTAACCGTATCGTGCGCATGCCGCTGCTCAAGGGCACCGTGTCGATGACGATCGACGGCAAGCAGGGCTGCAAAAAACTCATGGGCCGGATCCAGAACCCGGACCTGGGCTCGATGCGCATCCTGCACCTGCCGCACTCGTGGAACCACTGCATGGGCGACCACATCATCGTGTTCACCGTGTGGCCGATCAGTGCTCAGGAAACCATGGTCACCACCAAGTGGATCGTCCACAAGGACGCGGTCGAAGGCGTGGACTACGACGTGGAGCGCATGCGCCAGGTCTGGGATGCTACCAACGACCAGGACCGTCGCCTGGCCGAAGAAAACCAGCGCGGGATCAACTCCACCGCGTACCAGCCAGGGCCTTACTCCAAGACCTATGAGTTTGGCGTGGTGAACTTCGTGGATTGGTACAGCGAGCGTCTGCTGAACAACCTGGGGGCCGAGCCTGCGCCGTACCTCAAAGGTGTTCCGGTTCAAGGCTAAGAGCAAAAGCATCGCGGGCAAGCCCGCTCCCACAAGGATCGGCGGCGTACACAGATTTTGTGAACACCCCCATCACTGTGGGAGCGGGCTTGCCCGCGATGAGGCCAACACGGTCACCCCGTTAACTCGAAGACCACCGCACCGACCCGTCCTCCCCAATAAACGTTTCTTCGATGTTCTCCCCCACCAGCCGCACCTTCACATAACCGTTCAACACCCGATCCGGGTACGCCTCATCCCGCGCATTTTCCGTTTCCGACCACAGCACCCGCGCATGCCCGTTCAGCTCGCTGGCATTGCCGTAGGGAATCGCCCCGTGCCCGGCGCAGCGCGCATGCAACCCGCCTTGAGCGGCGTAGCAGATGCCGTTGTGCAAATGCCCCCAATACCAGTAATCCGGCTCACGGCCCAAGGCATCGCACACCGGTTGATACAGCGCCGTCTTGTTGTGCCCGGAAATGTCGAAGCCCTGGTGATGACTGAGCACCATGATCTTCTTGCGCTGAGGCAGGTCTTTCATCCAGTCGATCTGCTCCTTGTTCAGTGCACCGTCCATGTACAGGTTGATCGCATCCGAGGCGTAAGCCGTGTCGAGCCCGATCACCAGCCAGTCATCGTTGTACAACGCAAAATAACTGGTGCCCTGCTGCGCCGGGAAACGCTTGGCCAGTTCCTTGAAATAGCCATGGGCACCGCTGTACATCTCGTGATTGGAGTTGAGGGTGAACGAGCCGTGCTTGCCCATGGGCCAGCCGACCATGTCGACGTCTTCCTGGGAGCGGGTGCCGGCGTAATACACATCCCCCAGATGAATGGTGAAGTCAGCCTGGGCCAGTTGCATCTGGTTGGCCACCGACACCGCCGGAGCATGGCTGTCGAACGGCCCGGTGCCCCAGTCGCCGGCGATGGCCAGGGTCACGTCACTGTCCATGCGCATCAGCGCCGGGTTGGTGGCGAACGGCGCGTGATGCCGCAGGTTCTCGATCCATTTGAGCAACGCCTCGCTCCACAACAGATCCAGCAGCTCCCATTTGCGACAACCGAGCAGGCTGCCGTCCTTGAGCACTCGGGTTTGCAGCTCGTCTACCGATTGCGGCAAGGGGCTGGCGTTGCCGATGTGCAGGATCGACAAGCCGTGGGACAACTCCCACGGCACACTCGGCTGATCGTCTGGCATATCGCCGTGCTTGAGCACGTATTGCGCCTGATCGTGACCCCGTTGCAGCAGCGCGACGATGGCTTCGAACTCCTCCGGTTCAAGCTCGCTGACGAGCTTCTTCCAGGCCATTTCCAGGCGAGTGAACAAGCCGTGTACGCGTAGCTTGACCTTGTCGTACTCGTGTTCCCAATGACTGACTAATGACATGTCGTTTTCCTCCATCCGTAGTGGAATTACAGGGTTTTCATGAACTCGATGAGCGCCCGCTTATCGAGTTCCGACAGCTGCGTGCCGTACAGGTGGCCGCCGTTGTGGTTGCCCTCCAGACGGGTGTCGTATTTGAAGTCCGCCGAGGCTTTCATCTGCGCGCCACTGGTGACGAAGCCGACCTTGTCCGGGTCGTACACATCGGAGCCGGTGAAGAACACCAGCGGCCTCTTTTCCGGTGGTTGCAGCAAGTCCCACAGGGTCGGTACCGAACCGTTATGCAGATACGGCGCGCGTAACCAGACGCCGTCGGTGGGCGTGTTGCTGTAGCTCTGGGTTTTGCGATAGGCGCCAAAGTCGAACGGTGATTTCTTGAAGCCATGGAAAGCCGTCACCAAACCATTGGTGAACGAGTTGAGCCGATGGGGATCAGTGCCCAGTTCCTCAATGTTGGTGGTGACCTGACCGGTGTCGGTGCGGCCGAAATCGTGGCAACCGGCGCAGTTGTTTTCCCAGACCGGTTTGCCCCGTGCGACTTTGGCCTGATCCAGCGCGAACGGCCATGTCGGCGCCTTGTGGCCCAGCAACCAGTTGGTCACGCGGTTGAAACTGGCCGGCAGCACCGACTCCGGCGTCGCGCCCACCGCCATGGCCGCCGCGTAGTTGCGCTCATGGATGTCGTTGTTGTTGCCGTCCCAGTGCAGGTACAGCGACTCCCGAGGCTTCTGGTTCCAGACTTGCGGCAAGTCGACCGTGCCGATGGTCGAGTCATCCGGGAAGCCGAACACCACCATTTTTGTCGGGTTGAAGGTGTCGGTGCGCCCCGGCCCTTGCGGCGCGCGCAGGCGTTGCCAGGCATAGGCCTGCTTCTGTTTGACCAGCGCGCTCGTGGCCATCGGAATGATCACGTAGCGGTTGTACAACCGCTCGAAGAACCCGAGCTGGAACTTGCTGTTGATCGCCGTCATCACCGCGTCTGGGGTGAATTTCGGATCGCTGGCGCAATTGTAGGCGAACCACTGGAAGGCCTGCAGTTGCAGGGTATTGGCCGGCGCGGTGGTCACCGGGATGGCGACGTCGCTGGTATTGGCCCGGTAGGAACCGGTGTGACACAGGGCGCAGTTGGGCTCTACGGTCGGGTAGCCGATCTGCCGCTTGGCCATGCCGATCGGCAGGTCCTTGCCATTCTCGTAGAGGAAACCGAAGACTTCATAGCCGCCGGGTTTCGGCAGTTTATCCGGGCACATTTGCGGCAATACGGCGAACAGGTAATAGGGAATCCGCGCTTCGATGCCTAGGCCGATGGCGCCGTATTTGTAGTGATCCTCATCGGAGGCGTATTGCTCTTCCGGTACCACCCGCAGCATCTGGTACCAGGTCTCATAGCCGATAAACCCCAACGCCAGCACCACGACCAGCGTGGCAACCTTGAAGCTGTGCCGCTGCCAGCGTCGCGCCCACGCTGCGCGCCACTCATGCCAGCCGTCGCGAAGCAACGCCAAGGGCCGATTGGCCGGCGCGCTGCCCCGGTACAACAGAATCCCGAGGATCAGGAACATGCTCAGATCACCCAGTAGCATCGGCACAAATACCTGTGCCTGGTTGCTGGTGTTGATCAGGTAGATCCAGAACGCAACGGCGACCAATCGCGACAGCACGCATAGCCATGAATGCACGACGTATCTTGGTGCGTTGAAGCCAGACGGCATGTAGAACAGGCTGATCCCCACCAACAGCATGCCGGCGTTTTCCAGCCACGGATCGGAGAGCTGCGGCGGCATCCCGAGCATTGAGGTCAGCAACGCCGGCGCAAACAGCGCCGGAATCGCGAAAACCATGTTCATCACAATGCCTAGCCAGATGAAGCGTTGAAACCAGCGGATGTAACTGTCCATGGCATCCATTTCCTTTTGTCCATTTCGAGCGCGACACCACTCCCGTAGGAGCTGCCGCAGGCTGCGATCTTTTGATCTTGTTTTTTAAAGCAAAGTCAAAAGATCGCAGCCTGCGGCAGCTCCTACAGGGGTTGCGTCAACCCTGAGCGGTTTTCTCCAGGTGTTGCAGGATGATCGGGTACACATCGAGCACCGCATTCTTTCCGAACATGCAGTCGATATGCCCGTAACCCGGCACCACATGGCGGCTGTAGCGCTCCGGCCCATGGACTTTGCACACGCGCTCATAGGTCTTGAGCGTGCTTTCCGGCAGGTAGCACTGGTTGTCTTCGCCGCTGATGAAGCAGATCGGCATGGTCAGCCGGTCGAAGTGCGGCATGTAGACGTCCTGGCCCTTGAAGTCCACCAGATGACCTTTGCGCAGGATCAACGCCAAGTGCTCGAAGGTCTGCATGTTCGATTCACCGAACAGCTCATGCAGGTTGTCATGCAGGGTCTCGTTGAGCGTGTCGTGGCGGTACAACGACGCGTACATGAAGGTGATGCGATGGCACACCGGGTTGGTGCAGTAGCCCTGAGCCTCGATGCGGGCATACCCGTTGAGAGCCTTGTCGTAGAGCTTGTTGAACCAGCTCTCCTTGTTGTCGGCATACGCGGTGAGGGATTTGATGCCGATGGCGTCAAGCATCCCCGGAAGGTGCAGACCTGCCTTGAGCCCGGTTGCCGTGGCGACCACCGTATCCGCGGCGATCTGCGAACACACCACCGAACGCACGCCCTGCAATCCGGCCAGCAGCGACATGAAGAAAGTCGTCGCGCCGTAGCAATGCACCACGCATTGCACGTCCGCGGCCTTGGTTGCTTGCTGGATCTGCGCGATGGCGGCCTTGAAGTCGTACTGCGCAATCTGGTCGCCATTCCATTCCTTCTTGCTCGCGGGCAACAGAATGCTCACTCGCAAATCCAGCAACCAGACGTCGTACTCGTGCTTGCACAGGTACTCCAGCAGGTTGGTCTGGATGGTGTCGGTGGAGAAAATATTCGAACCCACGCCCAAGCCATGCACCAGCATCACCGGCCCTTTGCTGCCACCCTGATAGCGGGTCAGGCGTAGCTGTACGTTGTCTTCGGTCTGGAAGAAATGCACGCTCGGGGTCGGCGCATCCAGCGGGCGTTTCTGCCGTGGCGGTGCATCGGGATTGAAGTAGATGTCACCCGCGAATACCCCGCCGTAGCTCTCCCACAAGATGCCGGCGAAGAACTTGCCGAACCGCGCCAGCCCGTCGATGCGCTCGCGTTCGTTGCGGGCATTGAGCACCTTCATGGTGGTCATCTGCTTGGCGAAATCGACTGGATGGATGTGCATTACACCCGAACCAATCACTTCACCGGTCTTGTCCGATCCGCGATACAGCGTCACATAGAGGGTGCTGGTGTCGTGCCAGACGTTCAGCACGCCGTTGTCTTCGGGCACCGTTTTGAACGCACTGAAGTAATAATCGCTGCCGTCCTCGGCGGTCAGTTTCATGTCGTATTTCATGTGCCGCACGCCGACCTGTTCCTGATATTCCTCGAACAGATTGAATACGCCATTGCTGGCGGTCAGCGGTTCCGGCGACAGGCCCGGCGCATTGAGCGTGCCGACCAGCGTCGCGGCGTGTTGCGGCTCCTTGATCATGCGGTTGAGGTCGTTGGCGGTGATGGTCAGGGTGAACTCGATCGGCGAGTTCTCTGACTCGCCGCGTGTGGCCGCCGCCTCGTAGAGTTTGAGATCGGTGCCTTGAGGCTGAGTGAAGTCTTTGGAGAAATAGCCCTTCATGGTTTCGGTGAACTGCACCCCGAGAGTCGGCGGCGCCACCTGTTTGCGCGGCGCCGAGGGCAGCGTGTAGTCGATGTGCCAACCGCGATCGGCCGCCAGCAGGCCCATGTTGCGCTCGCTCACGGCGGAAATGGTCAGCAGCGGATTGACCGCCAGGGAGGTCGGAATCACCGCGCCGTCGGTCACGTACAACCCGGCATAGACATTGGTGCCACTGGTACTGCTGAACACCTGGCCCTTGTGGTTGACCACGCCTTGCTCCGCGTCCTCGCCCATGACGCAACCGCCCAACGGGTGGACGGAAACGATGCTGTGTTTGAGCAGCTCGGTCCAGATCGGATTCTCGACCCAGATCCCGCCTAATGCCTTGGTGCTCTGGTGCAGACGCTCGTTACCGAGTTTGACGTTTTCCTGCTCGCCAACACCCGGCCAGTCGATGCGCAGCTGATCCTTGCTGTCGAGCACCATGCGACCCTTGCCGTCGTCGTGGCTCATGATCAGGTAGGTCTGCATGTTATGCAGGGCGCCGTGATACGGGCCGCGCAGGAAGCTTTCGGTTTCTCGCTCGGCGTACTTGAGCTTGCCGCTGAAGCTGTCATCGGTGGGCTTGCCGATCAACCCGGCGAACGCGGCCATGCTCGGCACCATGGGCCGGCCGAGCGCGCCGGGGATCGAGCCTTCTTCGATGACCATGCGGCTGCGCCAGTCGCCTTCGGTGCGCATGTCGATGATCGAGGTGATGCACGGGCCGACCGGTTTCATTTCACTGGCCGGGTGCGCGCCGAAACCGATGCCGTTGATCGCTTGGTCGCAGTTGTGGCCGAAACCGAGAATGTCACCGTTGCCGCTCATGTTCTCGCCGAGCTGATCGGACGTCGCCAGACCTTTGTCCCGAGAACGCAGGAGGATTTCGGTGGAACCCAGGGTGCCCGCCGAAACCACGACGACGTCAGCCTTGACGAATAGCGTCGGTGCCGAGAACTTCTCGCGGCCGCTGTCCAGGTATTGGAAATGCACGATCCAGCCGTCGCCGTCGCCGTCGCGCTCCAGGTGCCGCACCTCGGCCTGGCAGAAAATCTCCGCGCCGTGGTTCCAGGCGTCCGGCAGGTAATTCATCAGCGTGGTGTTCTTGGCCTTGTTGTTACAGCCCGACACGCAGTCGCCGCAGTGGTTGCACGGTAATTGCTCGACGCCGACATGGTTGAGGTTGTTCGGCAGCTTGTCGAAGGTCACGTTGATCGGCGGCTTGTAGAAATGCGCACCTTGCTTGAGGTAGTCCGCAGACTTTTTGTTGGCGTCTAGTTTGGGCAGGTTCGGTGCGGTACTCGGGTATGGATTGGGCTTGAGCATCTCCCGAGCCCGGGCGTACCCATCCTTAAGCAGCGTGTCGCGGTGTTCACGCACCGCCAGCGGCCAGCGCGGATCGTCGAACACGCCGGGCTCCGGTTCCAGAGCGACGTTAGCGTTGATCAGCGACGTGCCGCCCAGGCCGCAACCGACCACCACGTTCTGCTGGGCATTGACGTGCAGGTCGAACAACCCGGTGCGCGAACCGATATGCCCGTCCGGGTCATGGACTTGCAGTTCTTCGGTGGCCGCCAGCATCGTATTAGGGTATTCGCCGGGCTGGATTTCCCGGCCTCGCTCCAGCAGACACACCCGCTTGCCGGCCCGGGACAGGCGCGACGCCGCGATCCCGCCGCCGTAGCCGGAGCCGATGACGATCACGTCGTAATGTTCCTTGATATCACTGATGGGCGTGGCGATCCGTGTCATGGGTCATTTCCTCTCAGGCAGATGGGCAACTCTGTGGTTGCCTGCAATCGATAGACGAACAAACGCCTGGTCACCGGGCACGGTCGGGCCTCAATGGCAGCAGCGTCAGGGGATGGGGAAAGGCTTCAGGCGCTATAGACGAGCGCGCTGATTGGTGGCGCGACGATGAATCCGTTTACGCAGCAAGGTGGCGGGTGTCGGTACACAGGTCATGCAGGGGCTGGGGTGCGAATGTGGCTGCGAGCGATGTGGCTGGCTATCCATCACGCGTTCTCCCTGAACCAGATGTGGATAAGTGACGGCTGTCCTTGTGCCATGAGAGTGAAGACAGACGACAGATTGAAGTCAAGGTAGTGCCTTAGAACTGTATGAAATCTGATCTATCGCGTTGTGGCCTATATGGGCCGTGGCTTGCAGGGTTTAGCGAACAAGTTATCCACATCTCCACCCACAGCTATTGGGGACAACTGTGGATGACGGGCTAAATTCATTCACAAAAAACCAAGAAAAACCGTGACTTATCCAGAAGCAGGGTTTTACGCAAGCATTGATCGTTTTTTGATCAGAAGTCTGCAGGCCACGGTTTATATGGCGTGTAGAGGATGGCGAACACCTTATCCACAGAAGCGCCAACAGACTTTGGGGGCAACTTTGCAGGTTCTGTGGAAAACCGCTGAAAGCCGCGAAAATTCAGGGTTTGCGGAAGGATCAGGGGGAGAAAAGGGTCAATTGAACATTATTTGATCAACCCACTGAAAGCCACGTTTTATATAGCCTGTAGCGGACAGCGAACATCTTATCCACAGAAGCGCCAACAGAGATTGGGGGCAAGTATCGGCTCACGAGCGAAGTTGTTCTGTGGAAAAAGCTCGAAAAAACCGTGGCTTACATTGGTTGTTTTTTGTACGGAAGGCTGGAGGACTTGATGGGCATGGGGTGTAGCGAGGGGCGAACATGTTATCCACAGAAGCACTAACAGGGATTGTGGGTAACGTGGGTGTGCACATAATCAGTGTTCGACACTGAACCCATGTGGGAGCGGCGGTGCGGCGATCCCACACGAACAGGGCTCAGCCTTAAGGCCGATACATCAAATAGGCTTCCCCCGTGACCCGAATCATTGGGTGGGGCGTGATCTGGCAGGTATCGACGATCCGGAAGCCATGGCGCTCATAAAACCGCCGGGCGCCGGTGTTCACCGCGTAGTCGATCAGGCTCAAGCCGTTGAGCTCCAACCGGTTGGCACGGTCGTAGGCGTAAGCGAGGAATTGTTTGCCCAAACCCTGATTGCGCCAGCCCTCATGCAGGGCCAGGCTCGAAATATACAGGGTGTCGGGGATTTCCATCGTGGCATACGGCGCCAGGACCGGATCGGTCACGGGAGCGGCCTGAGGGTCATGGCGCATCGCGTAGCTGTGCAGCATGCCGATGACCTTTCCCTCGGCCTGCGCGATCAGGCAGTTCTGATAGGAGAAATCAACGTCTTCACGTGCGTAACGACTGGCACCGACCTCCAGCAGGTCCTGGCCAGGCTGCGCCAGTTGGCTCCAGATGTAATCCGCCGCACCTTCTGATGAAATCTGAAACAAGCGAGCAATCTCCCG
This sequence comes from Pseudomonas sp. TH37, assembly GCF_016650735.1. Taxonomy (NCBI): domain Bacteria; kingdom Pseudomonadati; phylum Pseudomonadota; class Gammaproteobacteria; order Pseudomonadales; family Pseudomonadaceae; genus Pseudomonas; species Pseudomonas sp. TH37. Next base: position 186,215 of record NZ_JAEKFD010000007.1, on the reverse strand, counting down.
CGCATCCGCGCGCAGGGCCGAACGAAACTCAACTGCCATTTACCGGGCTCCACAGGACCGTTAGCGAACCACGCCTTCTTCAATCAGTAACTTGAGAATGGCTTCAGCGCCCGCCTGCGCGGTCACGCCCTTGAGCACCTGCCCGCCTCCGCCACTGGCCTTGGCCGTCGCGGCCTTCATGCGATCTGCACCGCTCTTGGCCTTGATCACTTTCAAGCGTTTGGGCCGTGGTTTGGCCGGTTGCAGCGTGGCCACCGCCAGCAGTTCATCGTCAATCACCTCGACTTCATCCGCCTGCAATACCCCGCGACGGGCCGGACCGTAGGCGCTCTGCCGAGGCTTGGGCGCTGCGTTATCCACAGTCGCCAGAAACGGCAGGCGCACTTTCAAGCGCCGACGCTGCCCACGAGGCAAGGCCTGCAGCACCAGCGCCGAACCACCGTCGATGGATTCGACCTGCGCCAACCCCACCACCAGCGGCCAGCCAAGACTTTCCGCCAACAGGAACGGCAACATGCCCGAGCCTTCACCGGTTTCCGCCTGACTGCCGGTCAGCACCACTTGCGCCCCGGCATCGCGCAAATACGCGGTCAATGCTGGCAGCGCGTCAGCACCTTCCGGCTGCTCCAGCACATGCAGCTGCTCCAGGCCCATGCCCAGATAAGCGCGCAGTGCCGGTTCCGCGACGTCGCCGGCATGCAGCACTTGCAGGTTATCCCCAGCCAGTTGCAAACCCAGTTCAACCGCCCGCGCATCCTGCTCGGCGCGGCGTGGCCGGCCGGAGGTCGGGTGGGCGCCGATGGACACCAGGCTGATGATTTTCGTGCTCATAACCCTTTCCTTTCCTTAAGCCGCATCGCGCTTGGCTTCATTGCGGTAAGCCTCTACCGCATCGATCAAGGCTTGAAGAATCTCGGCGCTCTCGCCGATCACCGACAGGTCGGCCCGTTTGATCATGTCGCAGCCAGGATCGAGGTTGATCGCCACCACCTTGTCGCAGGCACCGATGCCTTGCAGGTGCTGGATCGCCCCGGAAATGCCCACCGCCACGTAAACCCGTGCTGTGACCCAAGTGCCGGACGCACCGACCTGACGGTCGCGGGCCATGAAGCCGTCGTCCACCGCCACTCGTGACGCACCTTCGGTCGCGCCCAACGCCTCGGCCGTCCTGTGGAAAAGTCCCCAGTCCTTGACCCCGTTGCCGCCGGAGAAGATGAATTCGGCTTCGGCCATCGGAATCGCCGCCGGGTCCACCGCCACCGCGCCCAGATCTTCGATCCGCGACAGGCTGCGTGCGACCGCTGTGGATAACTCCACTGGCAAGGCCTCGTGACGGGTTTCGCTGACCGGTTCAGCGCATTCGGCAGCAGCCAGAATCAAGCGTGCGACTGGACGCGCCAGGTCTTGCAACCCAGCACCGGCGCGGCCGATGCACTCCTGATCCTTGACCTGCCAGACCCGCGTGGCCGGGCGCTCGCCCAGTGCGGCGGCAAAGCGTCGACCAAGTTCGCCACCACCGCTGCGGCTGTCCGGCAGCAACCAGTGACGTGGGCTGAACTGGTTATCCACAGCCCGCAGGCCCTGGACGCGTTGTTCCGGTGCATAACCGCTGAATTCGTCGCCCTCAAGCACCAGCAAGCGATCCACGCCAGCCGTGGCGAAGGCGTTTTCCTTGTGCTCACCGAAGACCACAGCCAATACTGCGCCGTCCTTGCCGGCCAACTGATGAGCCAGGCCGAGCAAGTCGCGGTCGTGGCTGCTCAAGCGGCCGCCAACCATGTCCGGCACCACGCTGATGTAGAACGCAGGTGCAGCCACTTGATGCAGCGGCAATTGCACTTCAACCGCGGCCGAGCGTTTAGTCGCCCCGCCCTGCTGAGCGCCGCTGCGGTCAATCCGTTTGATGCCGTTGGGGCCGATAAAACCGATCCCGTGAGGATTTTTGCGGATGAGGCCGTTAGGCCCCATCCAGCTGTGTTGCGCCGGTTGCATGGCCGCGTGCAGCGGGTGCAGACGGTTGCGGGCGATCCATTCGGCGCGTGGGTCGCGGCGGATAATGTCGCTCATCAATGCACCTCCGCAGGTTCACGTTTGGCCGGTGCCGATGGCTTTCCCGGCGTTGCGTCTTCGAGCAACGCATCGGCCACCAGTTCGGCAATGTCCTTGATCATTGGACGCGGTTCGACCACGCCTTCGAGCATCGCAGTGCACTGTGGACAACCCACGGCCACCAGTTCGGCGCCGGTTTCGCGGATGTCTTCCATGCGCATGTCGGGAATCCGCTGCTTGCCCGGAATGTCGGTGATCGGCGCACCGCCACCGCCACCGCAGCAGCGAGAACGGAAACCGGAGCGTTGCATTTCCTTGATCTCGATGCCCAGCGCGCGCAGTACTTCACGCGGCGCCTCGTATTCGCCGTTGTAGCGACCGAGGTAGCACGGGTCGTGATAGGTCACGCTGCTGCCTTTGTGCTGGCCGAGGTTCAGGGCGCCTTCGCCAATGATCTCCGCCATGTAAGTGCTGTGGTGCTGTACGAGGTAGTTGCCGTCGAAGGCGCCGTACTCGTTTTTCAGCACGTGGAAACTGTGCGGGTCGCAGGTGACGATGCGGTTGAAGCTGTACTTGGCCAGGGTCTGGATGTTGCGCTTGGCCAACAGCTGGAAGGTCGCTTCGTCGCCCAAGCGTCGTGCCACGTCACCACTGTCACGCTCTTCAAGACCCAGCACTGCGAAGTCGACCTTGGCCGCTTTCAGCACTTTGACGAAGGCGCGCAGGGTGCGCTGGTTGCGCATGTCGAAAGCACCGTCGCCGACCCAGAACAGCACGTCGGTGGATTTCTTCTCGCTGAGCAGGTTCAGGTTCAAATCCGCCGCCCAGTTCATCCGCCCGCCTGGCGCGAAGCCGCCCGGGTTATCGGTGGCGATCAGGTTTTCCAGAACTTCGGCGCCCTTGTTCGGGGTCGCGCCTTTTTCCAGAGTCAGATGGCGACGCATGTCGACGATGGCGTCGACGTGCTCGATCATCATCGGGCATTCCTCGACGCAGGCACGGCAAGTGGTGCAGGACCACAGGGTTTCAGCATCCACCAGACCGTTGACGATTGGTTGATGCGGATTGCCACTGTGTTCGCCAATGGCTTTGCCCGGATACGGACTGCCAGCGAATTTGGCGTCAGTACCGCCAGCCAAACCAACGACCATGTCCTGAATCAGTTTTTTCGGGTTCAGCGGCTGGCCAGCGGCGAACGCCGGGCACGCCGCTTCGCATTTACCGCACTGCACGCAGGCGTCGAAGCCGAGCAGTTGGTTCCAGGTGAAATCCTTGGGTTTTTCCACGCCCAGTGGCGCGTTTGGATCGTTTAGGTCCAGCGGCTTCAAACCGGTGGAACGACCGCCACCAAAACGTTCGGCGCGACGGTGCCAGGCCAGGTGCAAGGCACCGGCGAAGGCGTGCTTCATCGGCCCGCCCCAGGTCATGCCGAAGAACAGTTCGCTAACGCCCCACAGCACGCCAACGCCGAGGATCGCAGCTACCAACCAACCACCGAAGTTTTCCGGAAGGATGCCAGCGACCGGCAGGGTCAGCAGGAAGAACGATGCCGAGAACGCCATCAGGCTTTTCGGCAAGCGCATCCACGGGCCTTTGGACAAGCGGGCCGGTGGGTTGCGACGGCGCAGGAACATAAAGATCGCGCCGACAAACATCACCGCCGACATCAGCAGCAGTGCATAACCGAGGATGCGGTTATGCAGGCCAAAGCCATGAACCAGAATCGCCAGCACAATGGACGCCACTGCACCACCAGCCGTGGCGACGTGGGTGTTGGCAATGTATTTGTCCCGCGCGACGACGTGGTGCAAATCGACCATGTAGCGTTTGGGCATGGCGAACAGACCGCCGATCAGGTCGACTTTCGAAGCCCGGCCCTGACGCCACATAGCCACCCGCCGCAACGCGCCCAGGACAGCCAGGCCCAAGGCAGCGAACAACAGGATTGGAAGAAGGGTGTTCAACATGTGGAGCTCCCAAAGACCTCGGGGTCTTGCAGGTCGAGATGCCTTACTCGGTTCCTGTGGGAGCGGGCTTGCCCGCGATTGCATTTTGTCAGTCACATTTGCATTGACTGACCCACCGCTATCGCGGGCAAGCCCGCTCCCACAGGGTCATGTGCAAGCCGTTAGAAGTCTTTGCACAACCGCAACGCGTCATAGATCGCCGCGTGAGTGTTGCGCTGGGCCACGCAGTCGCCGATGCGGAACAGCAAGTAGCCGTCGCCCGCCTGGCTCAGCGAAGGCTGAGGCTTGATCGCGAACAGGGCTTCGATGTCCATCTGGCCTTTGTTGCGCGAGCCTTCCTTCAGCGCGTAGTAGATTTCTTCGTCCGGACGCACGCCGTTCTCGACGACCACCTGGTCGACCACCCGCTCCTCTTTGGCGCCGGTGTATTCGTTTTCCAGCACCGCCACCAGCTTGTCGCCTTCGCGGTAGACCTTCTCCAGCATCATGTCGCCGGTCATGATCACTTCTTTCGGGTACATGCTGCGGTAGTAAGTCGGGAACGACGTACCGCCGATGGCCACACCCGGCTTGATGTCGTCGGTGACGATCTCGACCTGGCTGCCCTTGTCGGCGAGGAAGTCGGCCGTCGACATCCCGGTAAACTCGCAGATGGTGTCGTAGACCAGCACGTTCTTGCCCGGTGCAACCTTGCCGTCGAGGATGTCCCAGCTGCTGACCACCAGGCCTTCAGCCGCGCCCCAGTGTTCGTTCTGCTCCAGGAACGGATGACCGCCGACGGCGAGCACCACCACGTCCGGACGCAGATCGAGAATGGTCGCCGCATCCGCCGCCACGCCCAGGCGCAGGTCGACTTTCAAGCGCGCCAGTTCCAGCTGGAACCAACGAGTGATACCGGCGATCTGGTCCCGTTGCGGCGCTTTCGACGCGGTAGTGATCTGCCCGCCGATGAATTCTTTCTTCTCGAACAGGGTCACGTCGTGGCCGCGTTCGGCCGACACGCGAGCCGCTTCCATCCCGGCAGGACCGGCACCGACCACCACGACTTTGCGCTTCACACCGGTCGATTTCTCGATGATGTGCGGCACGCCCATGTATTCACGGGAAGTCGCGGCGTTCTGGATGCACAAGACGTCCAGGCCCTGGTACTGACGGTCGATGCAGTAGTTGGCGCCGACGCACTGTTTGATCTGGTCGACCTGGCCCATCTTGATCTTGGCGATCAAATGCGGGTCAGCGATGTGGGCGCGGGTCATGCCGACCATGTCGACGTAGCCGCCTTCCAGAATACGGGTCGCCTGGTTCGGATCCTTGATGTTCTGCGCGTGCAAAACCGGAGCCTTCACCACTTCCTTGATACCGGCGGCCAAGTGCAGGAATGGCTCCGGTGGATAACTCATGTTCGGAATAACGTTGGCCAGGGTGTTGTGGGTGTCGCAACCCGAGCCCACGACGCCGATGAAGTCGATCATGCCGGTGTCGTCGTAGTACTTGGCGATCTGCTTCATGTCCTCATGGGACAAGCCATCCGGGTGGAATTCATCACCGCACAGACGAATGCCAACGCAGAAGTCAGGACCGACTTCCTTGCGCACAGCCTTGATCACTTCCAGGCCGAAACGCATGCGGTTTTCAAAGCTGCCACCCCATTCGTCGGTACGCTTGTTGACCCGAGGGCTCCAGAACTGGTCGATCATGTGCTGGTGCACAGCGGACAGTTCGACGCCGTCCAGGCCACCGGCCTTGGCCCGCGCGGCTGCGCTTGCGTAGTTGCCAATCACCCGCCAGATTTCTTCCGGCTCGATGGTTTTGCAGGTCGCGCGGTGCACCGGTTCACGAATGCCCGACGGCGACAGCAGGGTTGGCCAATGCTCGCCGTCCCAGCGGGAACGACGGCCCATGTGGGTAATCTGGATCATGATCTTGGCGCCATGCTTGTGCATGGCGTCGGCCAGGTTCTGGAAGTGCGGAATAATCCGGTCGTCGGCCAGGTTGACCGACTTCCACCAGCCTTGCGGGCTGTCGATGGCCACGCTGGAGGAACCGCCGCAAATCGCCAGGCCGATCCCGCCCTTGGCTTTCTCTTCGTAATACTTGACGTACCGGTCGGTGGTCATGCCGCCGTCGGTGGCGTAGACCTCGGCGTGCGCGGTGCTGAGCACGCGGTTGCGGATGGTCAGTTTGCCGATCTGGATCGGCTGGAACATTGCTTCGAAAGCCATGGCGGGGTCCTCGACTTACAACGGCTTGACGGTGAACAAACCGTCGTCGTGGCCTTCTTCGGAGCCACCGTAGACTTGTTCGGCGACAGTGCGGATCTTGCTGCCGCGAGCGGCCAGGATCTGGTCCATGGCACCGGCAAACCAGCCAGTGAACATGTAGTCGACCTTGCGCCCGACCTTGCCGTACACATAGACAAATGCGGAGTGTTCGAGCTTGACGCTGGCGGTGCCTTTGTCGAGGTCGATGTCCTGAATCTTGAACAGGCCCCAGCCGCGTTGCGACAGACGCTTCATGTAGTGCTCGAACACCGCGACGCCTTCCAGGCCGTGGCATTCAGCTTCTTTTTCACACCAGTGCCAGGCGGACTTGTAGCCGGCCTTGTAGAGGATTTCGGCGTAGGCTTCGGCGCCCAGCACTTCCTCGATGCCCATGTGGTTGTTGACGAAGAAGTGACGCGGTACGTACAGCATCGGCAGGGCGTCGGAAGTCCAGATACCGGTTTCGCTGTCGACTTCGATTGGCAATTGCGGGGCGATCTTGGCCATGGAAACTTAACTCCAGAAAATTCGTTGTGTGTTTTGCGTAGCAGCTGCCGAGGTACGAGGCTGCGTTGCGTGTCCGTAGGACCGCCCTCGGGGGCCGCTTCGCAGCCCGACGCAGCCTCGTACCTCGGCAGCTGCTACAAGGGATCGTTATTCAAAGTGGGCTTATTCGCCCCAAACGTCTTTCAAGACGTTCACCCAGTTCTCGCCCATGATCTTGCGCACCACCCGCTCGGAATGGCCGCGTTTGAGCAGGGTCTCGGTCAGGTTCGGGAACTCGCCCACGGTGCGGATGCCCAGCGGGTTGATGATCTTGCCGAAGCTGGTCAGACGGCGGGCGTAGCCCTTGTCATGGGTCAGGTATTCGAAGAAGTCCTGTCCATGGCCCTGGGTGAAGTCGGTGCCGATACCGATGGCGTCTTCGCCGACGATGTTCATGGTGTATTCGATGGCTTCGGCGTAGTCGTCGATGGTCGAATCGATGCCCTTTGCCAGGAACGGCGCGAACATGGTCACACCAACGAAACCGCCGTGATCGGCGATGAACTTCAGCTCTTCGTCGGATTTGTTGCGCGGGTGAATCTTCAGACCCGACGGCAGGCAGTGGGAGTAGCAGACCGGCTTCTTGGATTCGAGGATGACTTCTTCGGACGTTTTCGAGCCGACGTGGGACAGGTCGCACATGACGCCGACGCGGTTCATCTCGGCGACGATTTCACGACCGAAACCCGACAGGCCGCCATCGCGCTCGTAGCAACCGGTACCGACCAGGTTTTGGGTGTTGTAGCACATCTGCACGATACCGACGCCGAGCTGCTTGAAGACCTCGACGTAGCCGATCTGGTCTTCAAACGCATGAGCATTCTGGAAGCCAAAGAGGATACCGGTCTTGCCCTGCTCCTTGGCCTTGCGGATATCGGCGGTGGTGCGCACCGGAATCACCAGGTCGCTGTTCTCGCGGATCAGCTTCTGGCTGGCGGCGATGTTGTTGACAGTGGCCTGGAAGCCCTCCCACACCGACACGGTGCAGTTGGCCGCGGTCAGACCGCCCTTGCGCATGTCTTCAAACAGCTCGCGGTTCCACTTGGCAATAATCAGCCCGTCGATAACGATGCTGTCGGCGTGCAATTCGGCTGGGCTCATCAGGCTGTCCCCTATTAGCGATTCATGCGCCGAATCGTGTGCCGGCGCTTTGGGGCCAGCATATGCCTGAGGGCCGGGGCAGCCGGGTGCAAAAACGACAGAGGAATTGCCGAAAGCGTCAATCCGCGACAAAGGGTCATCAACAGGCGTCATTGCCTACCTATCCAACGCCGCCCGCTTGGGCCAGAATTCGCCGCATCACTGGATGTTTTACTGAATGCATGACTGGATTAAGGGGCGGCGACGCAATGAAATCGATCTTCCTGGCTTTGGCACTGATTGCGACTGGCGTACAAGCAGCTGAAGAGGCCGACGACAACCCTTGCGATGCTGTCGAAAACGAAATCCAGACCCTGGAATGCTCGGCCTACAGCAGAACCACCGCCGAACAGCTACTGAGCGACAACTATCAGAGCCTGACCGAGCGCATGCAAACGCTTTACGGCAACAACAAGGCGCAACTGACCGACATCACCGCCAAAATCAAAACCGCGCAACAGCAATGGCTGAAAACCCGGGATGCCGATTGCGCAGTGGACGCATTTCCGGCGACCAGTGGTAGCAAAGCGTTCACCATTGCGCAAAATGATTGCGTGGCGCGCATGAGTGACGAGCGGTCGGAGTTTTTGGAGTCGATTGGGCAGGAGTGATCCTGAATCGTCCGTCGAAAGCTGGTAGCCCTCCCAGCTTTTACCTTCAATCAAGACCTTTCCCACAGGCTTCACCGAGCAAGCCTACAAGTCCCGCGGGGTAAGGGTTAAAGCAGTTTTTTCGAGCAACATCCCGATAAATTTCGTTTGTTGGCCACCTGAAAAATATAAGCAAAGATTAGCAAATCTTATAAAAGACTTATATTCTCCATGAACAGCATTCACTGGACTCGAAAGGCCGTTAAGCAGCTCTTGAAATTGCATTCCGTTCATCAGATCCAGGTTCGTGATGCCATCACGGCGCTAGCTGGCATGCCTGATGTAGGCAACGTCAAAGCACTGGTTGGTCATGACTACGCCTATCGACTGCGAGTCAGTAGTTATCGGGTCATGTTCGACTGGGATGGCGCGATCAAAGTGGTCAGTATTCAAGAGGTCAAAAAACGCGATGAACGCACCTACTGAGATTCAAATCATCAACGACGCGGAGGGAAAACCGGCGTTCGTGGTCATTCCGTACGCGCAGTATGTGGCGCAGAAGATCGAGCCCGATCTGATCCCCCACGAAGTGGTCAGTCGCATCGTCGATGGCGCGACGCCCATTCGCGCCTGGCGCGAACACCTGAACCTTACGCAGGATGAAGTTGCCAAGCGCATGGGCATTTCCCAACCGGCTTTCGCCCAGCAGGAAACGGTCGCCAAGCCCCGCAAGGCAACCCGTGAAAAAATTGCCGCAGCTTTTGGCATCACCGCCAACCAACTAGAGTTGTAAGCTGAACGCCAGCATCAGGAAAAGGGATTGAAATGAAAATCTGCGGCATCGAAATCAAAGGCAGTGAAGCGATCATCGCCGTGGCCTCCCTCGACGGTCAGGCGCTCAGTCACGTCGCCCTCGCCACCAAGAAAATCGCCCTCGACGAGGACGACGAAGCCGCTAACGTTAAAGTCTTTGCCGCTCAGGTGGCGTCGTTTGTTCGCGAGAATTCAATCGACCGGATCGCGATCAAGAAGCGCAGCAAGAAAGGCGAATTCGCCGGTGGGCCGACTACGTTCAAGATTGAGGGGATTTTCCAGCTGCTGGAAAATTGCGAGGTGACGCTGCTGTCGCCGCAGACCATCAATGCGCAGAACAAGAAGTTCGATTTCGCACTGCCGGAGACGCTGAACAAGTATCAGCATGAGGCTTACAAGGCGGCGTGCTCGGTCTTGATGAAGAAGTAACATTTTCTCTCATCAACACAGATCATTGTGGGAGCGGGCTTGCCCGCGATGGCGGCGTGTCAGTCAACATCAACATTGAATGTGCAGGCCTCATCGCGGGCAAGCCCGCTCCCACAGGTTTCTCGGGTGTCGTCAGAATTACGCTTTAGCCGTACGTCGGTCTTCACGCGGGCACCGCTCAAACCGTGCCCGATAACTGCGGGTGAAATACGACGGCGATTCAAACCCGCACGCGATGCTCACTTCCAACACACTCATGTTCGTCTGACGCAGCAACTGCCGCGCCTTCTCCAGCCTTAACCGCAGATAGAAATTGCTCGGCGTGTCGTTCAGGTGCAGGCGAAACAGGCGTTCCAGCTGACGCCGGGTCACTTTGATCGATTCCGCCAGCTCCAGGGTACTCAGCGGCGGTTCGCTGTGCTGTTCCATCTCCCCGATCACCTGCACCAGTTTCTTGTTGCTGATGCCATACCGCGTGGCGACTTCCATGCGCTGGTGGTCTTTGCGCGGACGGATGCGCCCGAGTACGAATTGTTCGCTGACCTGGATCGCCAGTTCCGGGCCGTGGGCCTGGCCGATGAGGTCGAGCATCAGGTCGATGGAAGCCGTGCCGCCAGCAGAGGTGATACGCCGACGGTCGATCTCGAACAGCTCCTGAGTGACGCTGAGCTGTGGATAAGACTCCTTGAAGGCGTCGATCGCTTCCCAGTGCAGGGTCAGGCGGTGGCCGTCGAGCAGGCCGGCTTCGGCGAGGACGAAGCTGCCAGTATCGATGGCGCCGAGGGTCACGCCTTCGTTGTCCAAACGACGCAACCAGTGCTCCAGTGCCGGGCTGGTGAATTTCAGCGGCTCGAAACCGGCGACCACTAGCAAGGTTGCGCCTTTCTTCAGGGGTTCCAGCGCCGCATCGGCGTTGACCGACATGCCGTTACTGGCCAGCACCGCCCCGCCATCAGCGCTCAACACATGCCAGCGGTACAGCTCGCCGCGAAAGCGATTGGCGACCCGCAGCGGCTCGATCGCCGAGATAAAACCGATCGCCGAAAAACCCGGCATCAACAAGAAGTAGAAATCCTGGGACATGGAGCGCACTCGATGGCAGGTAGCGAGAGGGCGGGAAGCGTGTGGACGTTGATACGCCACTTGCCGACGGCATTCAAGTGCGCAGGTCGCTGCAGTGCAAGAGCTGGTCGCCGCAGTGCGTTTTTACGGGGGCTCAGCTGCGTAACTTGGGCATCACCGGCGCATGAAGATGCCGGAACCCACAATAACGTCTGCCGAGGAACCCGACATGAAACGACTGATCAGCAGCTGTGTTCTTGCACTCAGCGGTACCACTTTCTTGAGCGCCAGCGTCATGGCGGCAGAACCCGCGTCGTGCCAGAACGTGCGCATGGGCGTAGTGAACTGGACCGACGTGATCGCCACCAGCGCCATGACCCAAGTATTGCTTGATGGCCTCGGCTACAACACCAAACAGACCAGCGCCTCCCAGCAAATCATCTTCGCCGGCATTCGCGATCAGCGCCTGGACTTGTTCCTCGGTTACTGGAACCCGCTGATGACGCAGACCATCACGCCGTTTGTCGATGCCAAGCAGGTCGAAGTGCTTGAAGCCCCAAGCCTCAAGGATGCTCGCGCCACCCTCGCCGTGCCGACTTACCTCGCCGACAAAGGCCTGAAAACCTTCGCTGACATCGCCAAATTCGAAAAAGAACTGGGCGGCAAGATTTACGGCATCGAGCCTGGCTCGGGCGCCAACACTCAGATCAAGGCGATGATCGCCAAGAACCAGTTTGGCCTGGGCAAGTTCCAGCTGGTCGAGTCCAGCGAAGCCGGCATGCTTGCGGCGGTGGATCGCGCCGTGCGGCGCAAGGAAGCCGTAGTGTTCTTCGGCTGGGCGCCGCACCCGATGAACGTCAACGTGCAAATGACCTACCTCACCGGCAGTGAAGACGCCCTCGGCCCGAACGAAGGCATGGCCACCGTCTGGACGGTCACCGCGCCGAAATATGCCGAGCAATGCCCGAACATTGGTCGCTTGCTGAGCAACCTGACCTACACCGCCGAAGACGAGAGCCGAATGATGCAACCGCTGCTCGATCACAAGGACGCCTTCGAGTCGGCCAAGCAATGGCTCAAGGATCACCCGCAAGACAAGCAACGCTGGCTCGAAGGCGTGACCACCTTCGACGGCAAACCGGCTGCTGAAAACCTGAAACTGACCAGTAAATAAACCTGAAATGAATCACCGATTCGCAGCCCGATGTGGGCTGCGAACGGAATCGTCACGCCCTGAGCCACACCTAAAATCACGCCTGTAAGGAACCGCCTCATGAACCACGACGTCATCATCACCTGCGCACTCACCGGTGCTGGCGACACGACCGCCAGAAGCCCACACGTGCCGGTCACCCCGAAACAGATCGCCGCGGCTGCCGTGGAAGCCGCCAAGGCTGGCGCCACCGTGGTCCACTGCCATGTTCGCGACCCCGAAACCGGCAAATTCAGCCGTGATGTGGCGCTGTACCGCGAAGTGATGGAGCGCATCCGCGAGGCCGACGTCGACATCATCGTCAACCTCACTGCCGGCATGGGCGGCGACCTGGAAATCGGCGCGGGCGAGAACCCGATGGAGTTCGGCCCGAACACCGATCTGGTCGGCCCGCTGACCCGTCTGGCCCACGTCGAAGAATTGCTGCCGGAAATCTGCACCCTGGATTGCGGCACCCTGAACTTCGGCGACGGCGACACCATTTACGTGTCCACCCCGGCGCAACTTCGCGCTGGCGCCAAACGCATTCAAGAACTGGGCGTTAAGCCTGAGCTGGAAATCTTCGACACCGGTCACCTGTGGTTCGCCAAGCAGATGATCAAGGAAGGCCTGCTCGATAACCCGCTGTTTCAGCTGTGCCTGGGCATTCCGTGGGGCGCGCCGGCCGACACCACCACCATGAAAGCCATGGTCGACAACCTGCCGGCCGACGCGGTCTGGGCCGGGTTCGGCATCGGTCGCATGCAGATGCCTATGGCCGCACAGGCTGTACTGCTCGGCGGCAACGTGCGGGTTGGCCTGGAAGACAACCTGTGGCTGGACAAGGGTGTTTTGGCGACCAACGGCCAACTGGTCGAACGCGCCTCGGAAATCCTCAGCCGCCTCGGCGCCCGTGTTCTGACCCCAGCTGAAGGCCGGACAAAAATGGGCCTGACCAAGCGCGGTTAACCAAACCTGCACCTTACCTGTGGGAGCGGGCTTGTGTGGCGAGGGGGCTTGCCCCCGTTGGGTCGCGAAGCGGCCCCAAAACCTGCAGCCGCGGTGTGTCAGCCACACCGCATGCAATGTTTTACGACTGCTTCGCAGCCGAACGGGGGCAAGCCCCCTCGCCACATAAGCCAGTTCCCACAGGGATCACCGAACTTTTTAGGACGTCGCCATGAGCTTTATCACTGATATCAAAACCTTCGCCGCCCTGGGCAGCGGTGTCATCGGCAGCGGCTGGGTGTCTCGCGCCCTCGCCCACGGCCTCGACGTGGTGGCCTGGGACCCGGCGCCCGGTGCCGAAGCGGCGCTGCGCAAACGTGTCGCCAATGCCTGGGGCGCACTGGAGAAACAAGGCCTGGCACCCGGCGCGTCGCAGGATCGTCTGCGCTTTGTCGCCACCATTGAAGAATGCGTTCGTGATGCGGACTTCATTCAGGAAAGTGCTCCAGAGCGACTGGACCTGAAACTGGAACTGCACAGCAAAATCAGCGCGGCGGCCAAGCCCAATGCCTTGATCGGTTCCAGTACGTCGGGGCTGTTGCCGAGCGAGTTCTACGAGAGTTCGACCCACCCGGAACGCTGCGTGGTCGGGCACCCGTTCAACCCGGTTTACCTGCTGCCCTTGGTGGAAGTGGTCGGTGGCAAAAATACCGCACCGGAAGCGGTGCAAGCGGCAATGAAAGTCTACGAATCCTTAGGGATGCGCCCGTTGCATGTGCGCAAGGAAGTGCCAGGATTTATCGCCGACCGTTTGCTCGAAGCGTTGTGGCGTGAGGCGCTGCATCTGGTTAACGACGGCGTGGCGACCACCGGCGAAATTGATGATGCAATTCGTTTTGGCGCGGGCCTGCGCTGGTCGTTTATGGGTACTTTCCTGACGTACACCCTGGCGGGTGGCGACGCAGGCATGCGGCACTTCATGGCGCAATTCGGGCCGGCGTTGCAATTGCCCTGGACGTATCTGCCGGCACCGGAGCTGACCGACAAATTGATCGATGACGTGGTGGATGGCACCAGCGAACAGTTGGGCACGCACAGCATTTCGGCGCTGGAGCGCTATCGTGATGATTGCTTGCTGGCGGTACTGGAAGCGGTGAAGACCACCAAGGCCAAACATGGCATGGCGTTTAGCGAATAAACCAAGTCAGAGGCCAGCAGGTCTGGCCTCATCGCGGGCAAGCCCGCTCCCACAGGGATCTACTGGGTGGCATAAATTGTATTTACACCTCAAATCACTGTGGGAGCGGGCTTGCCCGCGATAGCGACAGCCCAGACACCACCAACGTTGGATCACTCACCATGCCCACCCTCACCACCTACCAAACCAAAATCATCCCCGACTGGGTCGACTACAACGGCCACCTGCGCGATGCCTTCTATTTGCTGATTTTCAGCTACGCCACCGACGCGCTGATGGATCAACTGGGCATGGACAGCAACAACCGCGAAGCCAGCGGCAACTCGCTGTTCACCCTCGAACTGCACCTCAACTACCTGCACGAAGTGAAGCTCGATGCCGATGTCGAAGTGCACACCCAGATCATCGGCCATGACCGCAAGCGCCTGCACCTCTACCACAGCCTGCATCTGGTGGGCGGTGACAAGGAGCTGGCGGGCAATGAACAAATGCTGCTGCACGTCGACCTGGCCGGGCCGCGATCCGCACCGTTCAGCGAAGAAACCTTGAGCAAACTACAAGCCATTGTCGCCGAGCAAGCCGACCTGCCCGCCCCCGCCTTCATCGGCCGAGTGATCGCTTTACCGCCCGAAAAATAATAAGGAGCTCGTCATGAACACCGCCGCCGCTTTTGCCGATTTCCGCACCTACCCGCTGATCAGCGCGTTGACCGCCATGCACACCCTGGCGGACCGCATTCAAGTGCAGTGGGCGGACGGTCGGGTCAGCCCTTTTCATCATCAATGGCTACGGGACAACTGCCCGTGCCCGCAGTGCGTCTACACCGTGACCCGCGAGCAAGTGCTGGAAATCGTCGATGTCGCGGAAGATCTGATCCCTGACAGCGCTCAAATCGATGCCGAAGGTTGCCTGTGTATAGATTGGCAGGACGGCCACCTCAGCCGCTTCGACCCAGGCTGGCTGCGAGCCCACGCCTATGACGACGAGTCCCGCGCCGAACGCCGGGCCGCCAAACCGAAAAGTAAGCTGTGGGACAGCCAGCTGAAGCTTCCAGTGTTCGACTATCAGGCGTTGATGAACGACAACGAAGCATTGCTGCAATGGCTCTTGGCCGTGCGCGACATCGGCCTGACCCAGGTTCGCGGCGTACCGACTGAGCCGGGCTCGCTGAAGCTGATCGCACAGCGGATCTCCTTCATCCGCGAGAGCAATTTCGGCGTGCTGTTCAACGTGCAATCCAAGGCCGACGCCGACAGCAATGCCTACACCGCCTTCAACCTGCCGCTGCACAGCGACCTGCCGACCCGAGAGTTGCAACCGGGGCTGCAATTTCTGCATTGCCTGGTCAATGACGCCGACGGTGGTGAGAGCATTTTCGTCGACGGTTTTGCCATCGCTGAAGCTTTGCGCCAGGAAGATCCCGAGGCGTTTCAAGCCTTGTGTGAAATACCCGTGGAGTTCCGCAACAAGGACCGCCACAGCGACTACCGCTGTCTGGCGCCGATCATTGACCTGGATGCATTCGGGCAGGTGTCGGAAATCCGCATGGCGAACTTTCTGCGTGGGCCGTTCGATGCTTCAGTCGAGCAAATGCCCAAGCTGTATCGCGCTTACCGACGCTTCATTGCGATGACCCGCGAGGCGCGCTTCCGGGTGATGACCCGGCTCAACCCCGGCGAGCTGTGGTGCTTCGACAACCGCCGCACCCTCCACGCCCGCAACGCTTTCGACCCCGCTACCGGCGCCCGGCATTTCCAGGGTTGTTATGTTGACCGGGATGAGTTGTTGTCGCGGATATTGGTATTGCAAAGATAAACCGCGTCATCGTTCATCGCGGGCAAGCCACGCTCCCACAGATTTGGCGTCGTTCGCCAAATCTGTGGTAACCCCGATCCTGTGGGAGCGTGGCTTGCCCGCGATGGCGTCCGCACAGGCAACACAAAACCCTCTGATTCACACGCAAAAAAAACCCCGATCAAGCCGTGACAGGATCGGGGCAGAGGTGGGTACTGTTGAGGAGCTGTTGCGCGAGGGTGACCAAACCTTCGTGAAGCCAGCTGAGTCCAGTGTGCCCACTCCCATCATTCGCAAGTTAGCCGAAAGCGACCTGTTCATAGGTATTGCGGCCATTGCGACAAATCGTCCTTGCCGCCATCCCCAGCCCCTACCAGAATCGAGCCACGACACCGTTCCCTGAAGAAGGATTGCGTCATGATGCACGCCGATTTGATTGACCAGGAAGACCTGTTGGGCCAGCTGAAATCGTTGGGTTTTCAAGTGCCGAATGGCTCTACAGCAGAGCAGGCTTGCGAGTGTGCGGTGCGAGGCTTGAACGATGAGCGGGCGATGACGCTGCGGACTATGGTCAAGCAGATGTACACCAGCAGCGCGACCATCCTGCCGGCCGTGCGCCAGGCGATCGACAGGCAATTGCTGCCTGCGTTGGCGGAGTATCAGCAAAGCCGTAGCGCCTGATAGAGCCAATCGCGGGCAAGCCCGCTCCCACAGTGATTTTGCGTCGTATACACAATTGATGCATCGACACAGAACCTGTGGGAGCGGGCTTGCCCGCGATGAAGGCCCCTCGGTTTAGAGCCTTACGCTAGCAAACGTCGACTCATTGCGCGCCTGGCTCAACGCCGACAGCGGCCCGGACAACGGCGACAGCACCAGTGCTTGCGGCAGCGGCATCATCGCCACTTGTTGTGTGGTGTTGGAACCCACACGCTCGTCACGCGGCGGAATGCCGAAGTATTCGCGGTAGCACTTGGAGAAGTGCGGCGTAGACACGAAACCACATACCGACGCCACTTCGATGATCGACATCGGCGTTTGCTTGAGCAGCTGCCGAGCGCGAATCAGGCGCAGTTTCAGGTAGTAACGCGACGGCGAGCAGTGCAGGTATTTCTGGAACAACCGCTCCAGCTGACGACGCGAAACAGCGACGTACACCGCCAGTTCGTCGAGGTCGATCGGCTCTTCGAGGTTCGCTTCCATCAGCGCCACGATTTCCTGCAACTTCGGCTGGTTGGTGCCGAGCATGTGCTTGAGCGGCACGCGCTGGTGATCCTGCTCGTTGCGGATGCGCTCGTAGACGAACATTTCCGAGATCGCGGCTGACAGTTCACGACCGTGATCGCGGCTGATCAGGTGCAGCATCATGTCCAGCGGCGCGGTGCCGCCGGAGCTGGTGAAACGGTTGCGATCGAGGGTGAACAGACGGGTGCTCATGGCCACCCGCGGGAAAGCTTCCTGCATCGACGCCAGGCATTCCCAGTGCACGCTGCAATCGAAACCGTCCAGCAGACCGGCGCACGCCAGGGCCCAGCTGCCGGTGCAGACCGCGCCGAGACGACGGGACTGACGCGCCTGGCTTTGCAGCCACGACACGTGCTCGCGGGTTACGGTGCGCTGAATGCCGATACCGCCGCAGACGATGATGGTGTCCATGGGAGGCGCTTTGTGCATGGAGGCGTCGGGGGTGATCTGTAGACCGTCACTGGCCCAGACCTGACCGCCATCGACGGTGAGTGTGGTCCAGCGATACAGCTCGCGGCCGGACAATTGGTTGGCCATGCGCAGAGGTTCTACTGCAGAGGCCAGAGAAATAAGCGTGAAATTGTCCAGCAGCAAAAAGCCGATGGATTGAGGCGCACGGTTCTGGGGTTGAGCCCCGGAGTTGAACGTCGTCATCGCGGTATCTCCTCACACAAAGCGGGTGATGGCCTCAGGCGGAGGCTCTTTTTATTGCCATCGTTCTCGCGTGGGAGACGGGCTTTGTAATGACAGAGCAATTGCCATGCCTAAACTTGAATGCGCGTTCAATAACTCCTGAAAACGACGTCGCGATGT
Source organism: Pseudomonas sp. TH37 (assembly GCF_016650735.1). Lineage (NCBI taxonomy): Bacteria > Pseudomonadati > Pseudomonadota > Gammaproteobacteria > Pseudomonadales > Pseudomonadaceae > Pseudomonas > Pseudomonas sp. TH37. The sequence goes on along the minus strand of NZ_JAEKFD010000007.1, from coordinate 168,168 downwards.
GTCTAAATATGACTCGCAGAGACAGGAGGTTATAAGTGTCATCAAGGGTCGCAGCGCTCTGCCCCGTTGCGTGTGAGCAAATCGGTAGCACTTGTGGGAACAGGGCTACGACGCTCCAGGAGAGAGTGTCACCGCAAGCACGGGTGACGGACGGTCAGGCTTGAATTGGATCCCTGATCGGGGCAGGCAGGCTTATCTGTTTGCGACGCTCTAAAAGGTGGCGCGTTTTGAATCGAGTGTTCACTTAGCGCGCAGTTTTGACTGGTCTGGCGCTATCGCGGGCAAGCCCGCTCCCACAGGATTCATTGTGTGACCGAGAACGGAGGCACACAACAAATCCTTGTGGGAGCGGGCTTGCCCGCGATGGGGTCAACCCGGTCTCAGCACTCAACTGCACTGACAGCCAATCCACCGCGCGATGTCTCTTTATATTTGTCGTGCATGTCGGCACCGGTATCACGCATGGTGCGGATCACTCGGTCCAGCGAGATAAAGTGCTGACCGTCGCCCCGCAGCGCCATCTGCGCCGCGTTGATCGCTTTTACCGCGGCAATCGCGTTGCGCTCGATGCACGGCACTTGCACCAGGCCACCCACTGGGTCGCAGGTCAGGCCCAAGTTATGTTCCAGGCCGATTTCTGCCGCGTTGCACAGTTGCTCCGGGGTGGCACCGAGAATCTCCGCCAACCCGGCCGCCGCCATGGCGCAGGCCGAACCGACTTCACCCTGGCAACCGACTTCGGCACCGGAGATCGAGGCGTTCTTCTTGCACAAAATCCCTACCGCCGCGGCACTTAGGAAGTAGTCGACCACGTTGGCGTCGGTCACTGCCTCGCTGAATTTCATGAAGTAGTGCAGCACCGCCGGAATGATCCCCGCCGCGCCATTGGTCGGTGCCGTAACCATGCGCCCGCCGGCAGCGTTTTCTTCGTTGACCGCCAGGGCGAACAGGTTCACCCACTCCATGGCGCTCAAGGTCGAGCCGATCACGTTGGGCTTGTTCAGTTCTTGCAGGCTGCGGTGCAGTTTGGCCGCACGACGACGCACATTCAGGCCACCGGGCAGGATGCCTTCGTGTTTAAGGCCTTGCTCCACGCAATCTTGCATCGCGCGCCAGAGCTTCATCAGGCCGGCGCGAATTTCCTCTTCGCTGCGCCAGACTTTCTCGTTGGCCATCATCAGCTCTGCAACGCGCAGGTTGTGCTGCTTGCAGAGACTGAGCAGCTCGACGGCACTGGAGAAGTCGTAAGGCAGCACGGTGCGATCCAGATCCACCACGCCGCTGGAAGCTTGTGCCTCATCGACGACAAAACCGCCGCCGATGGAGTAGTAGGTGTCGCGATGCAGCTCGCCGTGATCGCCTTCGGCAACCAGGGTCATGGCGTTGGGATGGAACGGCAGGTTCTCGTCGATCAGGCGCATGTCCCGGGCCCAGATGAACGGGACCGACAAGCGACCGTCGAGCAATAGCGTGTTGGTTTCACGCAGGGCCTCGATGCGGATGCCGATTTGCGACGGATCGATCGCGTCCGGCCACTCGCCCATCAGCCCCATGATCACCGCGTTGTCGCTGCCATGGCCGATGCCGGTGGCAGATAACGAACCATAAAGCTGAACTTCGACACGCCTTACTTGTTCCAAAAGACCCTGCTCACGCAAACCTTGCACGAACAGCGCCGCAGCTCGCATAGGCCCGACGGTGTGTGAACTGGAAGGGCCAATGCCGATTTTGAACAGGTCGAAAACGCTGATAGCCATTACTGCTGAACTCCTGGATGTGCCTGCTCCAGGCGCAAAAGCGCCCAGTGACGGAGCTGCTACGCTGAAGCTGCAATCCGCCGAGATGGCCGCATCATCAGGCTTTTGTCATGTCGTTCAACGTCTCACACCGACGCACTCATGCCCGCTAGCGCCGCAGGCCGCTTACGCTGTGTTTTCGCCGTTTTTTTGCGGATCAGCGAGGCAAAACGGGCTGAAAAAAGCTGTAAACGACGTTACCGACACTGGATGCGACCATCCCTGTACTGGATACGACGCACCCTGTAGGCGTCAGATTTTCACTGGTACATGATCGTATCGACTCGATTGCAAGGCGCCGTGGTAGAGCTGTCTCCAAAACGCCATCCAACCGCAACAGATAAGTGCGGTGGTCCAGTCGGAACACTGCCAAAAAAAACACCAAGGAGTCCCCCCTTATGAAAGGTTCCCCGTCGTTGTTGTTGGCCGCCATGCTGAGTCTGCCGTTTCTGGCTCAAGCCGCAGAACCGGCCCAATGCAGCACCGTAAACTTCTCCGATGTCGGCTGGACGGACATTACCGTCACCACCGCCACCACCAGCGTTGTTCTCGACGCCCTGGGCTACAAGACCAAGACCACGATGATTTCCGTGCCGGTGACCTACAAGTCCCTGGCCGACGGCAAGAACATGGACGTGTTCCTCGGCAACTGGATGCCGACCATGGAAAACGACATCAAGGCCTACCGCGATGCCGGCACCGTGGACACCCTGCGCGCTAATCTGGAAAACGCAAAATACACACTCGCCGTCCCCGAAGAGTTGTATAACAAAGGTCTGAAAGATTTCGCCGACATCGCCAAGTTCAAGAAAGAACTCGACGGCAAGATCTATGGCATCGAACCGGGTAACGACGGCAACCGCCTGATCCAGAGCATGATCGACAAGGACGCCTTCGGCTTGAAAGCAGCCGGCTTCAAGGTAGTCGAGTCCAGCGAGGCAGGCATGCTCTCGCAAGTCGATCGCGCTCAGCGCCGCAACACCGCCGTGGTGTTCCTGGGCTGGGAACCGCATCCGATGAACACTCGATTCAAGATGAAGTACCTGACCGGCGGCGACGAATACTTCGGCCCGAACTTCGGCCAGGCGACCATCTACACCAACACCCGCAAGGGTTACGCACAGGAATGCAGCAACGTCGGTCAGTTGCTGAAAAACCTGGTGTTTACCCTCGACATGGAAAGCACGCTGATGGGCAACGTCCTGGACGACAAAATGAAGCCTGACGCGGCCGCCAAGGCCTGGCTGAAAAAGAATCCACAGGTGCTCGATACCTGGCTCGCTGGCGTGACCACCATTGACGGTAAACCTGGCCTGGAAGCCGTGAAAGCCAAGCTCGCGCAGCCTTGATTTAGGAAGCATCGCTTACGCCGGGCGAGTTCGCTCGCCCGGGCTGTTTATTTCCTTGCATGCGGACGTTCACTACCATGCTGATTGATCAGAAAATACCTTTAGGCCAGTACATCGCGGGCTTCGTTGAATGGTTGACGCAAAACGGCGCCAGCACCTTCGACGCAATCGCCGTGTCACTGGAAACGATGATCCACGGTGTGACTTTTGCGCTGACCTGGTTCAACCCGCTGGCATTGATCGGCCTTATCGCGCTACTGGCACACTTCATCCAACGCAAATGGGGCCTGACCGTTTTCGTCATCGCCTCCTTTCTGCTGATCCTCAATCTGGGGTATTGGCAGGAAACCATGGAAACCCTCGCCCAGGTGTTGTTCGCCACCCTGGTGTGCGTGCTGATCGGCGTGCCGTTGGGCATCGTCGCCGCGCACAAACCGATGTTCTACACAGTGATGCGGCCGGTGCTCGATCTGATGCAGACCGTACCGACCTTCGTGTACCTCATTCCTACCCTGACCCTCTTCGGTCTGGGTGTGGTCCCGGGTCTGATCTCGACGGTAGTGTTCGCGATTGCCGCGCCTATCCGCCTGACCTACCTGGGTATTCGCGATGTTCCGCAGGAATTGATGGACGCCGGCAAAGCCTTCGGCTGCTCGCGCCGTCAACTGCTCTCACGGATTGAACTGCCCCACGCCATGCCAAGCATCGCGGCCGGTATCACCCAGTGCATCATGCTGTCGTTGTCGATGGTGGTGATTGCGGCACTGGTGGGCGCCGACGGCCTGGGCAAACCCGTGGTCAACGCACTGAACACTGCTGATATCGCACTGGGCTTCGAAGCAGGCCTGGCGATCGTACTGCTGGCGATCATGCTCGACCGTATCTGCAAACAACCCGACGCTAAAGTAGGGGGTGACGCATGAGCATTATTCGCTTCGAAGACGTGGACGTGATCTTCTCCAAAGACCCGCGCGAGGCACTCAAACTCCTCGACCAGGGCATGACCCGTGATCAGATCCTGAAAAAGACCGGGCAAATCGTCGGCGTTGAAAAAGCCACTCTGGACATCGAGAAAGGTGAAATCTGCGTACTGATGGGCCTGTCCGGCTCCGGCAAATCCAGCCTGTTGCGCTGCATCAACGGCCTCAACACCGTCAGCCGTGGCAAATTGTTCGTCGAGCATGAAGGCAAGCAGATCGACATCGCTTCCTGTACTCCGGCAGAACTGAAAATGATGCGCACCAAGCGCATCGCAATGGTGTTCCAGAAGTTCGCCCTGATGCCTTGGCTGACGGTGCGCGAGAACATCAGCTTCGGTCTGGAAATGCAGGGCCGGCCGGAGAAGGAACGGAAAAAACTGGTCGATGAAAAACTCGAACTGGTGGGCCTGACCCAGTGGCGCAACAAGAAACCCGATGAGCTTTCCGGCGGTATGCAACAACGTGTGGGCCTGGCCCGCGCACTGGCGATGGATGCCGACATTCTGCTGATGGACGAACCGTTCTCGGCCCTCGACCCGCTGATCCGCCAGGGCCTGCAAGACGAACTGCTGGAACTGCAAAGCAAGCTGAACAAAACCATCGTGTTCGTAAGCCACGACCTCGATGAAGCCCTGAAGCTCGGCAGCCGTATCGCGATCATGAAAGACGGTCGGATCGTCCAGTACAGCAAGCCAGAAGAGATCGTGTTGAACCCTGCGGATGATTACGTGCGCACCTTCGTCGCCCACACCAATCCGTTGAACGTATTGTGCGGTCGCAGCCTGATGCGCACCCTGGACAACTGCAAACGCATCAACGGTTCGGTGTGCCTGGATCCGGGCGGCGATTCGTGGCTGGACCTGGCCGAAGGCAACACCATCAAAGGCGCACGCCAGAACGGCTCGAGCCTGGACCTGCAGAACTGGATACCGGGGCAAGCGGTTGAAGGTTTGGGTCGTCGGCCAACGCTGGTGGACTCCAACATCGGCATGCGCGATGCGCTGCAGATTCGTTACCAGACCGGCAACAAACTGGTGCTGCACGACAACAACAAGGTTGTCGGGATTCTCGGCGACAGCGAGCTGTACCACGCGCTGCTCGGCAAGAACCTGGGGTAAGAAGCAGCAGACACAAAAACGCCGCGACAGGATCGCGGCGTTTTTGTTTATCGGGATATCGGGTAATCCAGCGTCAAGGCTGATAACCCCATCGCGGGCAAGCCCGCTCCCACAGGGATCGATGTCGTGATCAATATTTGTGTCACAACCCTGATCCTGTGGGAGCGGGCTTGCCCGCGATGAATGCGACACGGTGCTTCAGACAGAAACACACCCCCTGTCGAAACTCAGCTATAAACCCGGCCAAGGAGCTGCCGATGGCTTTCAAACTGATCGAGCACGTCACGGGTGATCTGATCCTGAGTGAAGCCCATCAAATCGTAGTCCTGGCTGCCGTTGTGCAGGTACACCTCGGCGCGGTAGTAGCGTGCGCGCGGCTCGTCGGCACTTTCGGGCGACACCGTTTCACTCGCCGCCGCCAGATAACCATCGAGGCTCACTTCGTAGACAAACGGATTGCCCTCTTCCATCTCGATCCGCACGCCCATGCAGCGTTTCGACTTGCCCAACAGCGTCTGCACATCCAGACCCTGAGTACGCAATTGCACAGCCGCATCTTCCAGCGCCGGGCTGACCTGCTTGTCCATGAAACGCTGAACGATCGACTGGTTCGGTTGCAGATCCAGCTGGGTCAGACGTTCGCTGAAACCACGACGACCACGCGCTGCCAGTTCCGCTTGCTCCTGTTCGATTTGCACGTCCTGGCGCATGGCCTTGTGCAAGCCAAACATGAAGAACACCAGCACCACCGAGAACGGCAGCCCCGCCAGCACTACCATGGTTTGCATGGCTTCGAAGTTACCGGCGAACAGCAGACCGATGGTCACCAGGGTGATCACCGCCGACCAGAAAATCCGCAGCCAATGCGGCGCATCTTCGTCAACATTGCCGCCCTTGCAGGAAAGGTTGGCCATCATCACCGCGCCGGAATCCGCCGGGGTCAGGAACAGCACGAAGCCGACAAAAATCGACACGCCGATCACGATCTTCGACGCCGGGTAATGCTCAAGCAACTGGTAGATCGCCATCGACGGCTGTTCCAGCGCCGTATTCCCGAGCTCCACCGCCCCATGGTTCATCACCAAGTCCAGGGCCGAGTTACCGAAGATCGACAGCCATGCCAGGGTGAAGCCCAGCGGAATCAGCAGCACGCCGGCCACCAATTCACGCACCGTGCGACCACGGGAAATACGCGCGATAAACATGCCTACGAATGGCGCCCAGGAAATCCACCAGGCCCAGTAGAACAGAGTCCACAGGCCCAACCAGCGGTCGGACTTCTCACTGTCGCCTTCATACACATAGAGGTCGAAGGTCTTCAGCACCACGCCGTTCAGGTAGTCACCGATGTTCTGCACAAAGCCGTTGAGCAGGTGCAGGGTCGGGCCGAACAACAGCACGAAAATCAGCAAGCCACTGAACAGCACAATGTTCAGGTTGGACAGGCGGCGAATGCCGTTTTCCACGCCGGACACAGCGGCGATGGTCGCCACCGTGCTCATCACGATGATCACGATCAGCAGGTTTGTGTTGCTGTGTTCCATGCCGAACAGGTTTTCCAGGCCCGACGACACTTGCAGCGAACCGATCCCCAGGTTCGTCACCAGCCCCAGCAGGGTCACGAACATGCCGAAGCCGTCCACCGCATGACCGGCGGCGCCTTTGACCCAACGCTCGCCGACCAGCGGATACAGCGCCGACCGCAACGCCAGCGGCTGGTTATGACGGTAAGCAAAGTACGCCACGGCCAGGCCGACCAGTGCGTAGATCGCCCAGCCATGCAGGCCCCAATGCAGGAATGTCAGTTGCACCGCCTGACGGGCCGCAAGGTTGCTGCCGGCCACGCCTTCCGGCGGATTGAAGTAATGATCCAGCGGCTCGGAAGCACCGAAGTACAGCAACGAGATGCCGATACCCGACGAGAACAGCATCCCCGCCCAGGCGCCGTAGCTGAAATCCGGGGTGTCGTCCTTGCTGCCCAGTTTGAGTTTGCCGTAGGACGAAAACGCCAGGCCCACCACAAAAACCAGATAAGCGGCGATCACCACCATGTAGTACCAGCCGAAGCTGCGGGACAACCAGGCCTGGGCAATGCCGAGCATTCTGCCGGCCTCTTGCGGGGCGATGATCAGAATGGCGGTCAACAGCAGGATCAGCGCGGTAGAGGTGTAGAACACCCAACCGTTGACCGTCACCTTCTCGGGTGGGGTCTTTATTAGAGAGGCAGAACTCATGGCACAGATGCTCCAGGCAGTGCGAGAGAAGAACACAAGGCAACGCGGTACCCGACCAATCGGTTAGTTGGCAGCCGACCAGTGGGTGATATAAAGACACCCCGAAAAAAGCCCGAAACCCTTGGAACGCCTGCGCGTATAGGTTTCGAGCATTTTTGGATGTCGGTTTATCGCCATTTACACGTAGGAAAAATCTGTAAGCAGCGACGATTTGTCGCAGATCTTATTCTTTGTTGATTGAACGTTCAATCAAAACAAAATAGACTGGCCCTCAACCCGGTAGCCGTTTTTCGTCTACGGGAAGGCCTAAGGAGATGTGCAAGATGCCCAAGGTCGGTATGCAACCCATCCGCCGCCAGCAATTGATCGAAGCCACGATGCAGGCCGTCGATCAGGTCGGCATGGGGGATGCCAGCATTGCGCTGATCGCCCGTTTGGCCGGTGTCTCGAATGGCATCATCAGTCACTATTTTAAGGACAAGAACGGCCTGATCGCCGCCACGGCGCAGTATCTGATGAGTGTCCTCAGCGAGAACGTCACCGCGCGCCGTCAGGCGTTGGAGGACGCCAGCCCACGGGCTCACCTTCAGGTGATTATCGAAGGCAACTTCGACGCCAGCCAGGTCAATGGCCCGGCAATGAAAACCTGGCTGGCCTTCTGGGCCACCAGCATGCACCACCCGTCTTTGCACCGGTTGCAGCGGATCAACGATCACCGTCTGTATTCCAACCTGTGCTGCCAGTTCCGCCGTGTGTTGCCGCTTGATCAAGCGCGCAGCGCCGCCCGCGGCCTGGCAGCCCTCATTGACGGTTTGTGGTTGCGCGGCGCGCTGTCGGGAGATGCTTTCGACACCGGGCAGGCGCACCAGATCGCTTACGAATACATGGATTTCCAACTGGCCAAGCAGGTGAGTTAGAGCACACATAAAAGCGCTCAGCCCCTGAACCGCTACTGATCAGCGTCGCCAACGCTACACGGCACGCCCCAGTGGCTAACGCCAACCAACTTATGCTCTTGCGAGGACTTTATGGCCCGTTTCGAACTGCAAAAACTCTACATCGATGGCGGCTACAGTGACGCCAGCAGCGACGCCACTTTCGAAGCCATCAACCCGGCTAACGGTGAAGTCCTCGCAACCGTACAGCGTGCGACCAAGGAAGACGTTGAGCGCGCTGTGGTCAGCGCCGAAAAGGGCCAGAAAATCTGGGCTGCGATGACGGCCATGGAGCGTTCGCGCATCCTGCGTCGTGCCGTCGACATCCTGCGCGAGCGCAACGATGAGCTGGCCGCCCTGGAAACCCTGGACACCGGCAAGGCGTACTCCGAAACCCGTTACGTCGACATCGTTACCGGTGCTGACGTGCTGGAGTACTACGCAGGCCTGGTGCCAGCCATCGAAGGCGAGCAGATTCCGCTGCGCACCACGTCTTTCGTTTACACCCGTCGCGAGCCGCTGGGTGTCGTGGCCGGTATCGGCGCGTGGAACTACCCGATCCAGATCGCTTTGTGGAAATCCGCACCTGCCCTGGCGGCCGGTAACGCGATGATCTTCAAGCCAAGCGAAGTCACTTCCCTGACCACCCTGAAACTGGCCGAGATCTACACCGAAGCTGGCGTTCCGGCTGGCGTGTTCAACGTTCTGACCGGCAGTGGCCGTGAAGTCGGCACCTGGCTGACCGAACACCCACGCATCGAAAAAATCTCCTTCACCGGCGGCACCGACACCGGCAAGAAGGTCATGGCCAGCGCTTCCGCCTCGTCGCTGAAAGACGTGACCATGGAACTGGGCGGCAAATCTCCGCTGATCATTTTCGACGACGCCGACCTGGATCGCGCCGCCGACACCGCGATGATGGCCAATTTCTATAGCTCCGGTCAGGTCTGCACCAACGGCACTCGCGTGTTCGTACCGAGCCACCTGAAAGCCGCGTTCGAAGCCAAGATCGTTGAGCGCGTTGCCCGCATTCGCGTCGGCAACCCGGAAGACGAAAACACCAACTTCGGCCCGCTGGTCAGCTTCGCCCACATGGAAAGCGTGCTGGGTTACATCGCCAAAGGTAAGGAAGAAGGCGCTCGCGTCCTGTGCGGCGGCGATCGTCTGAACGACGGCGAATTCGCCAAAGGCGCGTTCGTGGCTCCGACCGTGTTCACCGATTGCACCGACGAGATGACCATCGTTCGCGAAGAAATCTTCGGTCCGGTGATGAGCATCCTGACCTACGAAACCGAAGAAGAAGTGATCCGTCGTGCCAACGACACCGAGTTCGGTTTGGCGGCTGGCGTCGTCACCAAGGACCTGAACCGCGCTCACCGCGTGATCCATCAACTGGAAGCCGGTATCTGCTGGATCAACGCCTGGGGCGAGTCCGACGCCAAGATGCCGGTCGGCGGCTACAAGCAGTCGGGCGTGGGTCGTGAGAACGGCATCAGCTCGCTGAACAACTTCACACGCATCAAATCGGTACAGGTCGAACTGGGCGATTACGCCTCGGTGTTCTAAGGCGGTATTTGCTTCGCCTGCGAGATCGCTATCGCAGGCAAGCCAGCTCCCACAGGTTTGGCGTCGTTCGCCAAATCTGCGGTGCCCCCGATCCCTGTGGGAGCGTGGCTTGCCCGCGATCGAGTGCGAAGCACTCGCCGACCTGACCAACTTCAAAGAGGGTGCATTCAATGTCCCAAGAGTTCGATTACATCATCATCGGTGCCGGCTCGGCCGGTAACACCCTGGCGACCCGTCTGACTGAAGACGAAGGCGTCACCGTCCTGCTGCTCGAAGCGGGCGGCCCGGATTACCGTCTCGACTTCCGCACGCAAATGCCGGCCGCCCTGGCCTTCCCGCTGCAAGGTCGTCGCTACAACTGGGCGTATGAAACCGATCCAGAGCCACACATGGACGGTCGCCGGATGGAATGCGGTCGTGGCAAGGGCCTGGGTGGTTCTTCGCTGATCAACGGCATGTGCTACATCCGTGGTAACGCGATGGACTACGACAATTGGTCGAAGCTGCCCGGTCTGGAAGACTGGAGCTACCTCGACTGCCTGCCGTATTTCCGCAAGGCGGAAACCCGTGACATCGGCCCGAACGACTACCACGGTGGCGACGGTCCGGTCAGCGTGACCACGCCGAAAGCCGGCAACAACCCGTTGTTCCACGCGATGGTTGAAGCCGGCGTGCAAGCCGGTTACCCGCGTACCGAAGACCTGAACGGCTACCAGCAAGAAGGTTTCGGCCCGATGGACCGCACCGTGACGCCGAACGGCCGTCGCGCCAGCACCGCTCGCGGTTACCTGGACGTCGCCAAGAAGCGCTCGACCCTGACCATCGTCACCCATGCCCTGACCGACAAGATCCTGTTCGAAGGCAAGCGTGCGGTCGGCGTGCGTTACCTGATCGGCGCCGCTGAAGAGCGCGTTGAAGCCCGCGCCCGCAAGGAAGTGCTGCTGTGCTCCGGCGCCATCGCTTCGCCGCAGATTCTGCAACGCTCCGGTGTCGGCCCGGCCGAACTGCTGAAGAAACTCGACATTCCGGTGGTCCACGACCTGCCGGGCGTCGGTGAAAACCTGCAGGATCACCTTGAGCTGTACCTGCAATACGCCTGCACCCAACCGGTCTCGCTGTACCCGTCGCTGCTGCTGCATAACCAGCCGGCCATCGGTGCCGAGTGGTTGTTCAACGGCACCGGCATCGGCGCCAGCAACCAGTTCGAGGCCGGTGGTTTCATCCGCACCCGTCCCGAATTCGATTGGCCGAACATTCAGTACCACTTCCTGCCGGTGGCGATTAACTACAACGGCAGCAACGGTGTGAAAGAGCACGGCTTCCAGGCGCACATGGGCTCCATGCGTTCGCCAAGCCGTGGTCGCATCCAGGCCAAGTCCAAGGATCCACGCGAGTACCCGAGCATCCTGTTCAACTACATGGCCACCGAGCAGGACTGGCAGGAATTTCGCGACGGCATCCGCCTGACCCGTGAAATCATGCAACAGCCAGCACTGGACGCCTTCCGTGGCCGCGAAATCAGCCCGGGCATTGACGTTCAATCCGACGAGCAGCTGGACAAGTTCATCCGCGAGCACGCCGAAACCGCGTTCCACCCGTCCTGCTCGTGCAAGATGGGCACCGACGAGATGGCCGTGGTCGACGGCGAAGGTCGTGTGCACGGCATGCAAGCCCTGCGCGTGGTCGATGCCTCGATCATGCCGATCATCACCACCGGCAACCTGAACGCGCCAACGATCATGATGGCCGAGAAAATCGCCGACAAGATCCGCGGTCGCAAGCCATTGCCGCGTAGCAAGGCTGCTTACTACGTGGCCGGTGATGCACCGGTGCGTGGCAAGCCGTTGCGGGATGTGAGCCTGACGGCGCAGTAAGACAGTTACACCAAGGCGCACCTATCGCGGGCAAGCCCGCTCCCACAGGTTTCGGGTTGGATTGCAAATGTGTAGTCCACCCAATCCCCCTGTGGGAGCGGGCTTGCCCGCGATGGAGCCCGACCAGACAACACATCTCGACCTGACGCATCCTGGCAATCCCTCCCCACACCGCTCCGCCCTTGATCTACCCCCCGCCCAGGCCTAATCTAGCGCCACGCAAACGTTTCACCCCCTCGCAATACCGATACATCGCAACTCCATACCAAGGAGGTTCCCGAATGTTCGATTTCCACCCCCAGCTCAAGCAGCGTTTTGCTGCCTTGCGCACGGGCGCTGAATTCTTTTCGCTGCGTTATGTGCGCGAGTCCGGCCAGTACCTGTCGGTACGCAAGAACGTCGCCGAACCGCCGAGCCTGAGCCGTGACGAAGGCGCGATGCTGACCGTTCGGGTCAACGGCGTCGAAGCCTATGCCGCCACCAACGATCTGTCCCAATCCGGCCTGCAAGCCGCGCTGGAGAAAGCCGAGCAACAAGCCCGTCGACTCAAGCCTCACGCCCTGCTCGACCTGCGTGAGCAAGCCGTCTCCAGCGACCGCGCCGACTATTTCTCGCCCAACTTCGACCAGCCCTTTCCGTCCCTGAGCGATTGCTACCAATTGCTCGGCGCCGAATCCGCCGCCGTGCCCAAGGACGAGCGACTGGTGAACTGGCAGGCGAGCATCGGCATCACCAACGTCGAGCAAATCTACCTCAACAGCGCCGGAGCCGAATTGCGTCAGGCCCAGCGTTTCGTCTACCCGAGCGTGGACGTCACCGCCTACGACGGCAGCGACAGCCAGACCCGCAGCCTGGGCCGCGAGAATTTCGGCCAGCAGGGCGGCTTTGATGTGATCAGCCGTTGCGGCCTGATCGGTGCCGGCCCGAAAGTCGCCGATCAGGCACTGCAATTGCTGCTGGCGCCGAACACCCCGCAAGGCCCGCGCGATCTGTTGCTGATGCCTGACCAAATGATGCTGCAGATCCACGAGTCCATCGGTCACCCGCTGGAACTGGACCGCATCCTGGGCGATGAGCGCAATTACGCCGGCACCAGTTTCGTCAAGGCAGAAGACTTCGGCAGCCTGCAATACGGCTCCGAACTGCTCAACGTGACGTTCGACCCGGACATCCCCGAGCAACTCGCCAGCTATGGCCATGACGACGACGGCAGCGCCGCCAGCAAGCAATTTCTGATTAAAGAAGGTTTGTTGCTGCGGCCATTGGGCGGCGCACTGTCGCAATTCCGTGCCGGCATGGACGGCGTTGCCAACAGCCGCGCCTGCGGCTGGAACCGTCCACCGATCGACCGCATGGCCAACCTCAACATCGAGCCCGGCGATCAGCCACTGGAACAACTGATCGGCAATATCGAGCACGGCATTTTGATGAGCACCAACCGTTCCTGGTCCATCGACGATGCGCGCAACAAGTTCCAGTTCGGTTGCGAATGGGGCCAGTTGATTGAAAACGGTGAACTCAAGGGTGTGGTGAAGAACCCGAACTACCGGGCGATTTCCGCACAATTCTGGAAAAGCCTCAGCGCTGTCGGCGATGCCAACACCGTCAAAGTGCTAGGCACGCCGAACTGCGGCAAAGGCGAACCGAACCAGGTGATCCGCGTCGGCCATGCGTCGCCGGCCTGTGTGTTCAGCAATGTGGATGTGTTTGGAGGAGACGCCTGATGAGTACTTCCACGAGCACTTCAAATAGCCAGGCCGAGTCATTCAAGGACCTGGTCAATTGGCTGCGCGGTGCTCTGCGCACGCCTGAGCAATTCACCCTCAGCTACGCCGCCGAGTCGTCGGCCTTCGTGCGCTTCAACCATGCCAAAGTCCGTCAGGCCGGGCAGGTGCAGCAGGCGAGTGTCGGGTTCAAACTGATTAACGATGGTCGTCATGCCGATCTGAATATCACGCTGTCGGGCGACCCCGAAGCCGATCTTCAGCGTCTGGCCGAAGGCTTGCAACAGTTGCGCGAAACCCTGCCACTGTTGCCTCAGGATCCATACCTGCTGCTTAACCAGAACGACTGGCAGAGCAACAACGTGCAGGAGCATCCGCTGCCGGACACCGAGCAAGTGGTTGCTGAAATCACCCAGGCTGCCGAGGGCCTGGACCTGGTCGGCTTCTACGCCGCTGGGCCGATCAGTCGCGGTTTCGCCAGTTCCTCGGGCGCGTTCGGCTGGCATCAGGCTAACAGTTTCAACTTCGATTTCAGCCTGTTTCATGAAAACGGTCAGGCAGTGAAAGCCAGTTATGCCGGGCACGACTGGAACAGCGAAGGGTTTGCCAGGCGCTTCCAGCAGGCCCGCGAGCAATTGGCGTTTCTGGGTCGGCCATTGCGCACACTGCCGCCCGGCGAATACCGCGCCTACCTGGCGCCGGCAGCGCTGGAAGAAATCATGGGCATGTTGAGCTGGGGCGGGTTTTCGGCCCAGGCGATTGCCAGCAAACAGAGCCCATTGCAAAGGTTCTACGCCAGCGAAGCCTGCTTCAGCCCCAACGTATGGTTGAGTGAGCAGGTCAGCGGTTCCTTGAGCCCGGCGTTTTCCGACGAAGGTTATCCTCGCGATGATCTGGGGTTGATCGCCAAAGGCATGGCCAATGCCCGACTGATCAATTCCCGCAGCGCCGCCGAATACGGCCTCGCTGCCAACGGCGCCAGCAGCCATGAATACCCGACGGCGCTGGTCATGAAAGGCGGCAATCTGGAGCAGGCGGAGATCCTCAAACGCCTCGGCACCGGGCTCTACATCAGCAACCTGTGGTACCTGAACTACTCGGACCAACCGGCAGCGCGCCTGACCGGTATGACCCGGTTTGCGACCTTCTGGGTCGAGAACGGCGAGATTCAGGCACCGGTCAGCACCATGCGTTTCGATGACAGCGTCTACAGCCTGCTCGGTTCGCAGCTGGAAGCGTTGACCGAGGAATGCGAGCTGATGTTGTCGGCTAGCACCTACAGTCAGCGGGCGACTGCTTCGGCGTTATTGCCGGGTGCGCTCGTCAGCCGACTTACGTTGACGCTGTAAATACAAAACCTGTGGGAGCGGGCTTGCCCGCGAAGAGGCCATCAGCTTCAACATCAATGTTGACTGACACATCGCCTTCGCGGGCAAGCCCGCTCCCACAGGTTTACGGTTACCAGACCAACCCACAAGAGGTCCCATGCCCAACCGCCCACCTCTCGACGCCGTCACCGCCCGCTGGGTACCGTGGGTTGTGGCCATTGCTTTCTTCATGCAGTCCCTCGACGGGACGATCCTCAACACCGCCCTCCCCGCCATGGCCCGGGACTTGGCCGAAGACCCGCTGCGCATGCAGGGCGTGATCATCGCCTACATGCTCACCGTTGCCTTGTTGATCCCCGCCTCTGGCTGGATCGCCGACCGCTTCGGCACCCGGAAAATCTTCTTCGGCGCGATCCTCCTGTTCAGCTTCGGCTCATTGCTCTGCGCCTTATCCAACACCTTGAGCATGCTCATCGGCGCCCGGGTGATTCAGGGCCTCGGTGGCGCGTTGATGTTGCCGGTCGGTCGATTGGTGGTGCTGCGCGCGTATCCGCGTTCGGAGCTGGTGCGGATCATGGGGTTCATTACCATTCCCGGCCTGCTCGGCCCGCTGATCGGCCCGACCATGGGCGGCTGGATGGTGCAATACCTGACCTGGCACTGGATCTTCCTGATCAACCTGCCGGTGGGTGTCCTCGGTTGCTACGCGGTATGGAAATTCATTCCCGACCTGCGCGGCAGTGAGCGCACCCGCTTCGATAGCCTGGGCTTTTTGCTGTTCGGCGCGGCGATGGTATTGATCACCATCGCCATGGAAGGCCTCGGCGAACTGCACATGCCACACTTGCGGGTGATGTTGCTGCTGTTTGGCGGCATGGCGTGTCTGGCGGCGTATTGGCTGAGGGCCGGGCACATCGACAATCCGCTGTTTGCACCATCGCTGTTCAAGACCCGGACCTTCGCCGTGGGCATCCTCGGCAACCTGTTCGCCCGGCTGGGTAGCGGCGCATTGCCGTTTCTGGTGCCGTTGCTACTGCAAGTGGCGCTGGGTTACTCGCCGTCTCAGGCCGGGATGAGCATGCTGCCCCTGGCTGCGGCCGCAATGGTCGCCAAGTCAGTGGCGCGGCCGCTGATCGAACGTTTCGGCTACCGCACCGTGCTGACAGGCAACACACTGGCGCTGGGGATCATGCTGGCAAGCATGGGCCTGGTCAGCGAGCAGACGCCGTATTGGCTGCTGCTCGCTCAGTTGGCGGTTCTGGGGGCGATCAACTCCTTGCAGTTCACCGCGATGAACACCGTCACCCTGATCGACCTCGACGACGCCAGCGCCAGCAGCGGCAACAGTTTGCTGTCGGTGGTCGCGCAATTGTCCCTGAGCCTCGGTGTGGCTTGCGCCGGCGCCCTGCTCGGCGGCTTCACGGCAGAGATCGGCAATGACGGCGTGGACACGGTTCTGGGCGCGTTCCAGCTGACGTTTGTGACGGTCGGAATCATGGCGATGCTGGCTGCAACGATCTTCTCGCAGCTTTCACCCAAGGATGGCCGACGAATGGTCAGCCGCGAGCACGATATAGAGCACTGATTTGTAGCAGCTGCCGAGGCACGAGGCTGCGTTGCGTGTCCGCAGGACCGCCCTCGGGGGCTGCTTCGTAGCCCAACGCAGCCTCGTGCCTCGGCAGCTGCTACACGCTATTCGTCCAGAATTTGCAGGTGGAGAGCATGAGACTGATACACTGCGCGACATTTTGTTTTGCAGGCCAGTCCCGTGACCACCATCGCCACCGCTTTTAATACTTTGCCGCTGTCCGCCGCCATGCTGGCTAACCTCGACTCCCTCGGTTATGCCCAGATGACGCCGATCCAGGCGCAAAGCTTGCCGGTGATCCTCAAGGGGATGGACCTGATCGCCCAAGCCAAGACCGGCAGCGGCAAGACCGCCGCCTTCGGTATCGGCCTGCTGAACCCGATCAATCCGCGTTTCTTCGGTTGCCAGGCGCTGGTCATTTGCCCGACTCGCGAGTTGGCTGACCAGGTTGCCAAGGAAATCCGTCGTCTGGCCCGTGCCGAAGACAACATCAAGGTCCTGACCTTGTGTGGCGGCGTGTCCTTCGGACCGCAGATCGGCTCGCTGGAGCACGGCGCGCACATCATCGTCGGTACTCCGGGGCGCATCCAGCAGCACCTGCGCAAGGGTTCGCTGGTGCTTCACGGCCTGAACACGCTGATCCTCGACGAAGCCGACCGCATGCTCGACATGGGTTTCTACGATTCCATCGAAGAAATCATCGCCCAGACCCCGGAGCGCCGCCAGACCCTGCTGTTCTCCGCCACGTATCCGGTGGGCATCAAGCAACTGGCGTCGAAATTCATGCGCACTCCTCAGATCGTGAAGGCCGAGGCGTTCCACGACGATACGCAGATCGAGCAGCGCTTCTACGAGATCTCTCCGGAAGAGCGTATGGATGCAGTGGTCAAAGTCCTCGCGCATTTCCGTCCAGCATCCTGCGTGGCCTTCTGCTTCACCAAGCAGCAGGTTCAGGAAACCGTTGATCACCTGACCTCCAAAGGCATCTCCGCCGTCGGTCTGCAGGGTGATCTGGAACAGCGTGACCGCGATCAGGTATTGGCCATGTTCGCCAACCGCAGCACTTCGGTGCTGGTTGCCACTGATGTCGCCGCGCGCGGTCTGGACATCGATATGCTGGACATGGTGCTCAACGTCGAACTGGCCCGTGACTCGGAAATCCACATTCACCGTGTCGGCCGTACTGGCCGTGCCGGTGAGAAAGGCATCGCGATCAGCCTGGTCGCCCCGTCCGAAGCCCACCGCGCCCAAGCCATCGAGCAGCTGCAGAAGTCGCCGTTGAGCTGGGATCAGTTGGACAACCTCAAATCCCAAGGAGGCGCACCGCTGCTGCCGGTGATGAGCACGCTGTGCATTGGTGCGGGCCGTAAAGACAAAGTACGTCCGGGCGACATTCTCGGTGCACTGACCGGCGACGCCGGCATCCCGGGCGCCCAGGTCGGCAAGATCGCGATTTTCGACTTCCAGGCCTATGTGGCCGTGGAACGCGGGATCGCCAAGCAAGCCTTGCAGCGCCTGAACGACGGTAAAATCAAAGGCCGCTCGCTGCGCGTGCGCATCCTCTAACCTGATCGTTCCCACGCTCTGCGTGGGAATGCATCCCGTGACGCTCCGCGTCACATAACGGCGGACGCAGAGCGTCCATGGCGGCATTCCCACGCAGAGCGTGGGAACGATCATTGTGTGAGGACACCGTTTTGCGCTCTACCGAAGTCGTGATCATTGGCGCTGGCGCCGCAGGGTTGATGTGTGCGCTGACCGCCGCCGGGCGCGGGCGCAAAGTGATGTTGCTTGACCATGCGAACAAGGCCGGCAAGAAAATCCTCATGTCGGGCGGTGGGCGCTGCAACTTCACCAACATGTACACCGAACCGAGCAATTTCCTCTCGCAGAACGAGCACTTCTGCAAATCCGCGCTGGCGCGCTACACCCAGTGGGATTTCATCGGTCTGGTGGCCAAACACGGCGTGCCGTACCACGAGAAGAAACTCGGCCAGTTGTTCTGCGATAACAAATCCAGCGACATCCTCGGCCTGCTGCTCGACGAGTGCGATCAGGTCGGCGTCAGCCTGCACCTGGACACCTCGATCCAGCACATCGAAAAAATGGAAAGCGGCTACCTGCTGCAAACCACCCTCGACCAAATTACCTGTGAGTCTCTGGTGATCGCCACCGGAGGCCTGTCGATTCCGACCCTTGGCGCCACCGGTTTCGGTTATCAAGTGGCCAAGCAGTTCGGTCACGACCTGCTGCCAACCCGCGCCGGCCTCGTGCCGTTCACCATCACCGATCAGCTCAAGGAGCTTTGCACCGAGCTGTCCGGTACATCGGTGGATTGCCTGGTGAGCTGCAACGACCAGAGCTTCCGCGAGAACATCCTGTTCACTCACCGCGGCCTCAGCGGGCCGGCGATCTTGCAGATTTCGTCGTTCTGGGAATCCGGCGACACGGTGGAAATCAACCTGATGCCGGATCACGACGTGCCGAGCTGGCTACAACAGCAGCAGGCCGAACGCCCGAATAGCGAGTTGAAAACCTTGCTCGGTGAAATCTTCACCAAGAAGATGGCCAATCTGTTGGCGGACAACTGGTTCGTCTCCAAACCGATGAAGCAGTACACCCACGCCGAACTGGCGGACATCGCCGAAAAACTGGCGAGCTGGAAAGTCGTGCCGGCCGGCACTGAAGGCTACCGCACTGCCGAAGTGACCCTGGGTGGCGTCGACACGCGCGAAGTGTCGTCCAAGACCATGGAATCGCTGAAAAGCCCAGGTTTGTATTTCATCGGCGAAGTGCTCGACGTCACCGGGCATTTGGGTGGCTTCAATTTCCAGTGGGCCTGGGCCTCCGGTTACGCCGCCGCACAATTCGTCTGACTCACGCAACCTGAATGTGAAATGCGGTCAATTGTGGGAGCTGGCTTGCCTGCGATAGCGGTCTGACAGTCAACATAAGATGTTGAATGTACCGGCCTCTTCGCGGGCAAGCCCGCTCCCACAGGTTTCTCTGCCAACCACAAAATTTGTGATCGGCAACAGATCCCTCGTACTCCAAGGAACAGATTTTGCTGTCAGATGTGATCGGCGCCATTGCGTCGGCGTCATTAGTGGCTCAATTTAGCGTCATTGCCTCGGAAGGCCTTCGCACTTCATGTCATCGACCACATTTCGGCAGTCTCTGCGTCGCCTCTGGGCGCTGGATAAATTCAGCTACAGCGTGCGGGTATTCATCGCCCTGACCGGCAGCATGGCGCTGTGTTGGTATCAGGATGAAATGGGGCTGCTGATCCCGTTGTTCCTGGGGATCATCGCCAGCGCCCTGGCTGAAACCGACGACAGTTGGCAGGGCCGCCTCAACGCACTAGCAGTGACGCTAGTGTGTTTCATGGTCGCCGCCCTGTCCGTCGAACTGCTCTTCCCCTACCCCGTCCTCTTTATCATCGCCTTTGCACTGGCCAGCTTCTGTCTGACCATGCTCGGCGCGCTGGGCGAGCGTTATGGCGCGATTGCTTCGGCCACACTGATTCTGTCGGTCTACACCATGATCGGCGTGGACCAGCGCGGTGGCGCGGTCACTGATTTCTGGCACGAACCGGTGCTGCTGGTGGCCGGTGCGGCCTGGTACGGCTTGCTCTCGGTGCTGTGGCAGGCGCTGTTTTCCAACCAGCCGGTGCAGCAAAGCCTGGCGCGGCTGTTCCGTGAACTGGGTTATTACCTGAAGCTCAAATCGTCGCTGTTCGAACCGATCCGGCAGCTGGACGTGGAAGCGCAGCGGCTGGAACTGGCCCAACAGAACGGTCGGGTGGTGGCGGCCCTGAACGCCGCCAAGGAAATCATCCTGCATCGGGTCGGCGACGGTAGGCCGGGCGTGAAAGTCAGCCGTTATCTGAAGCTGTACTTCCTCGCCCAGGACATCCACGAGCGCGCCAGTTCCTCGCACTACCCCTACAACGCGCTGGCCGAAGCGTTCTTCCACAGCGACGTGCTGTTCCGCTGTCAGCGTCTGCTGCGCCAGCAAGGCAAGGCTTGCCGCGCCCTGGCCGAATCGATCCAGATGCGTCAGCCGTTTATCTATGACGCAAGCTTCGCCGAGGCCCTGAGCGACCTGCACGCCTCCCTCGAACACTTGCGCATCCAGAGCAATCCGGCCTGGCGCGGTCTGCTGCGTTCATTGCGAGCATTGGCGGCCAACCTCGGCACCCTCGACCGTTTGCTCAGCGACGCCAGCAACCCCGATGCGCTCGCAGACGCCACCGACAGCAGCCTGCTCGACCGTTCGCCACGCAGCCTCAAGGATGTCTGGATACGCTTGCGCACGCAGCTGACGCCGACGTCCTTGCTGTTCCGCCATGCCCTGCGCCTGCCCCTGGCGTTGAGCATCGGCTACGGCATGGTGCATTTGATCCACCCATCGCAAGGTTACTGGATCATCCTCACCACGCTGTTTGTCTGTCAGCCGAACTACGGCGCCACCCGCCGCAAACTCGGGCAGCGGATCATCGGCACCGCCATTGGCCTGACCGTGGCCTGGGCGCTGTTCGATCTGTTCCCGAACCCGTTGATCCAGTCGAGCTTCGCCATCCTTGCCGGGGTGGTGTTCTTTACCAACCGCACCACGCGCTACACCCTGGCGACTGCCGCGATCACGCTCATGGTGTTGTTCTGCTTCAACCAGGTGGGCGATGGTTATGGGCTGCTTCTGCCACGACTGTTCGATACGTTGCTCGGCAGTCTGATCGCCGGGCTGGCGGTATTCCTGTTCCTGCCAGACTGGCAGGGTCGACGCCTGAACAAAGTGCTGGCCAACACCCTGACCTGCAACAGCATTTACCTGCGCCAGATCATGCAGCAATACGCCGCCGGTAAAAGCGACGACCTGGCTTATCGCCTGGCCCGACGCAACGCCCACAACGCCGATGCCGCGTTGTCGACGACGCTGGCCAATATGCTGATGGAGCCGGGGCACTTCCGTAAGGAAGCGGATGTCGGGTTCCGTTTCCTGGTGCTGTCGCACACCTTGCTCAGCTATTTGTCGGGGCTGGGAGCACACCGCGAAACCCAACTACCGTCGGACGTGCGCGAGCATTTGATCGACGGCGCCGGTGTGAACCTGGCCGCCAGCCTCGACGAAATCGCCCAAGGCCTGGCGAGCAAACAGCCGATTGCGATTCAGAGCGATGAGGAAGAAGCGCTGGCCAATGGGCTTGAGCAGATGCCGGATGAGATCGATGAAGGGCAGCGGTTGGTGCAGACGCAACTGGCGTTGATTTGCCGGCAACTGGGGCCATTGCGGACGTTGGCAGCGCATCTCATCAAGGACACTAGCGAAGCCTGAGATTTGTGGTGACTGGGCCGGCCTCTTCGCGGGCAAGCCCGCTCCCACAGGGTTCGGAGCTGAACACAGATTATGTGAACGCCACAAATCACTGTGGGAGCGGGCTTGCCCGCGAAGGCGTCAGCACAGACACCGCAGGTCTTTCAGATCACATCCCATGCTGCTTGAGCAACTTCTCATAACTCCCATCAACCTTCATCGCCGCAATCTCGCGATCAAAACCGGCGACGATCTGTTCATGCAGCGGGTTCTTGAGGCTCACCAGAATATGCAGGCTGTTCTCGCTCAATGGCTTGGGCAAAAACTCCACGGAATTGCGTACCTTGAATGATTCCCGAGCCAGGTAATACCGGGCGACGAACTCGTCTTCCAGGGTCAGCTTGACCCGGTCGGCCGCGACCATACGCACGGCCATGGCGAAGTTATGCACCGGTACTTTCTGCAGCGACACATCGTCGTCGAATGCTTGCGAATAGGCATAACCGCGTACCACTGCTATCGGGTAGGTGTGAAGTTGTTGCAGGTTGCTGAATTCGATCGGCGTGTCTTTGCGCTTGAGAAAGCGCACGCGGTTGAGCAGGTACTCGCCGGAAAACTGCCCCAGCTTCGTGCGCTCGTCGGTGTACCAAGCGTTGACCAGCACGTCGTAACGCCCCTCGCCTACCCCAAACAAGGCTCGCGCCCACGGCACCTGTTCGAAATCACTGGCATAACCGGCCCGTGCCAGCGCGGTGCTGACGATGTCCGTGGCCAATCCGCCATTGACCAGCGTGGCGTCGGTAAAGGGTGGCCAGGCATCGGCTACCAGACGCAGCTTTTCCGCTGTCGCGCTCTGTGTCAGCAACAGCAATCCAATCAAAGCAAACGCTCGATGCAATCGCGGCATGCCAGAAAATCCTTAGCGGGCGGACTGCCCGACGTGTTTTCAGCCAAAACTCCAAGGCCCCTCTACCGGCGAAACCCAGGTCCTAACATTAGCTTATCGGCGACATTGCACAGCGCTTCATCGCAGATTACACAAAGAAGGCAATCTCGCGAGAAATGAATGATGGCATTTTGGCCTTTGTCACAGATTTCGCTGCCATCAAGACATCCCGCGTCAGGACGCTTAGTATCGGAGCAACGTTGTTCAAGGAATCTGAAGATGACAATCGATTGGGTCTGCAAACACCACAGCGATCTGGGTAAAGAGCAGCTGTATGCCATTTTGCAGCTGCGCGCCGAGGTGTTCGTCGTCGAGCAGAAATGCCTTTATCAGGACATCGATGGCCAGGACCTGGAAGGTGACACCTGCCATTTGATGGGCTGGGACGGAGATCGACTGGTGGCCTATCTGCGCTTGCTCGACCCGGAGTTACAGGGCGGCGACGTGGTGATTGGGCGAGTGATCATTGCTCCCGCTGCACGCGGCACCGGGCTTGGGCATGAAATGATGAGCCAGGCGTTGAAACAAGCCGCCAAACGCTGGCCTGGAATGCCGATCTATCTCTCGGCCCAGGCGCATTTGCAGGGGTACTACGGGCGGTACGGGTTTGTGGTGGTGGGTGAGGAATATCTGGAGGATGACATTCCGCATATCGGGATGCGTCGTTCCTGAGGGCCCTATCGCGAGCAGGCTCGCTCCCACATTGGACTTATGGTGTGAACTCTATCTATGTCACACAGAACCCACTGTGGGAGCGAGCCTGCTCGCGATGGCGTCAGCTGAAGCAGCGCAGGAATTCAAGGATATTCCAACACCGCTTTAATCTGACGCAGATTACGCTCGATCCACCCCCGATCAATCGCCCCCCACTCGCGAATCCGATAGCGTCCTGCATGGTTGCGCGCGCCTTCTTCCTGTTCGAATTCACAAACGATATCCAGATCCGCCAATGCCGCAATGGTGTCCTGCGCCGTGCGCCGAGGCATGCCGGTGACTTCGGTCAGCGCCGGGACGCTGCTGGCCAGCCCGCTGTCGATCAGGTACGCCACGTATAACCGGCGGTAGAAGCTGCTTTTGGTCTTGCTCACGTCCATCCATGCGCTCCTTATTAGAAGATCAAAAGATCGCAGCCTTCGGCCGCTCCTACACGCCTGTGGGCGCCGTCGAAGGCTGCGATCTTTTGATCTTGATCTTCTATTGCATCTCCCGCCAAGTCAGGTACACCCGTAAATCGAACTCTACCTGGTGATACCCCGGCAACATGTGTTCGCACAGCTTGTAGAACGCCTTGTTGTGGTCCGACTCTTTGAAGTGCGCCAACTCATGCACCACGATCATTTTCAGAAACTGCGGCGCCGCGTCCTTGAACAACGAGGCGATGCGAATTTCTTTCTTGGCCTTGAGCTTGCCGCCCTGCACCCGGGAAATCGCAGTGTGCAGGCCAAGCGCGCGATGGGTCAGGTCCAGACGGTTGTCGAATAACACCTTGTCGATGGCCGGGGCGTTACGCAGGTATTCCTGCTTGAGGTCCAGGGCATAGGTGTACAGCGCCTTGTCGCTCTGCACCCCGTGCTTTTCCGGATATCGCTGGCTCAGGTAGTCGCCCAGCCGACCTTCGGCGATCAACTGGCGCACCTGGTCCTGCAAAGCAGCGGGATAGGCCTGGAGGTATTTCAACGCGGTCATTGGGGCGGCAACACGAGTCACTAAAAGGTCGTCAGTGTAACGAATTCAACTCGTCAGCGCGCTCCAGTCGAACGGTTCGACAAAGTGACGGGTGTCCTCGGCCATCAACGGTCGCGCGACCAGAAACCCCTGCACATACTGGCAACCGTTGGCTTGCAGCCATTCATATTGCGCCACCGTCTCCACCCCTTCAGCGATGACTAACAGACCGAACTGTTTGCACAAATCGATGACACTGCGTGCCAGCGCTGCATCCCGTTCGGATCCCGGCAACCGGGCGATCAAATGCCGGTCGAGCTTGAGCGTGTCCAGCTCGAGGTCGCGCAAGTGCGCCAGCGAACAAGCCCCGGAGCCGAAATCATCCAGCGCCACCCGCACTCCCAAATTGCGCAGCAAACGCAGCTGCTTGCGGGTTTCGTCGGGGCTAAGCATCAAGGCCTCTTCCGTGACCTCGACCTCCAGCTGTCTCGGCTTCAAACCATGGCGCTCCAGCACCTGGCGCAGCTCGGTGACCAGGTTGGGCAAACCGAACTGCGTGCTGCTCAAACTGACGCCCAGCACCAAGTCTTCGGCAAACAAGGTTTCCCAGGCTTTTCGTTGCTTGGCCCCGCGATGGTAAATCCAGCTGCCCAGGCGACTGATCAACCGCGCCTCTTCCAGCAACGGCAAAAACAGCCCCGGTGGTACATCGCCGACACTCGGATGCTGCCAGCGCAGCAATGCCTCGAACCCGCGAATCTGCCCGTCGGCAATGGCCACTTGAGGCTGATACACCAAATTGAAATCGCGGTTCTCGATGGCCGTGCGCACGCTCTCTTCGAGCATCAGCCGCGAGCGCGCCCGGCCGTTCATTTCGTGATCGTAGAAGCGATATTGCTGACGCCCGGCACGCTTGGCTTCGTACATGGCGATGTCGGACGCGCGCATCAACCCGTCGAGATTAGCCCCGCAATCGGGGTAAGTGGCAATGCCGATACTGGCGCCCAAGGCGATGTCCATGCCGTCGATTTGCTGACAGATCGACACTCGCTCGATGAGCTTCTCGGCAATCTTCGCCGCTTGCTCAGGGAGTTCAAGATCCAGCAGCGCGGTGAACTCATCGCCACCCATCCGCGCCAGAATATCGAAGGGCCGCAGACACGCCTTCAGCTGCTCGGACACCCAACGCAGCACCCGGTCACCAGCATCATGGCCGAGGGAATCATTGACCCGTTTGAAGCCGTCGAGGTCCAGGTACAACAGCACCCACGTGCTGTCGGAGCGTTCGCCGCGCAGCAGCAGGTTTTCAACGGTCTGGTAGAAACCCCGGCGATTGAGCAGCCCGGTCAGCGGATCGGTCACCGCCTGGAACTCCAGCTGCTGATGCAGATGGCGCACCACCGACATGTCCAGCACCGTCACCACCATCGCGCGTTGTTCGGTGGGCAAAGGCGCGCAGGACAACGCCACCGGCACTTGCTGACCGGGCGCGGTACGCAGCAACGCATCGTGTAGGCGCAGGGTTTCACCGCGTTTGTAGCCGGCAAACAATTCGGAGTCGGCCCAGATCGGGATGTGTGGCTTTTGCAGGAAATCCAGAAACTCTTTGCCTTGCAGCTCGTGCACCGTGGCATTGAGCAGGCGAGACATCGCCGGGTTGGCAAAACGAATCAGCCCATCCTCGCCCACCACCAGAATGCCTTCGGCGGCGTTATCCAGCACCGAGGCATTGAAGGCACGAGCGACTTCCAGGTCATGGCTCAACTGCTGCAAGGCACGGCGATTACGCTGATGCTCGAGCAGGGCCTGGACTTTGGGTTTGAGAATTTGCGGGTCGAACGGTTTGAACAGGTAATCCACCGCACCACTGGCGTAGCCCTTGATCACCGCGTCCTGAGATTGTTCGTTGGCGGTAAGGAAAATGATCGGCGTGAGGCGAGTACGCTGGCTGCCACGCATCAAGCGCGCCACTTCGAAACCGTCCATACCTGGCATCTGCACATCCAGCAGCACCAGGTCGACGTCGTGTTCGAGCAACAGGCTGAGCGCTTCAAAGCCGGAAGCCGCAGTGATGACCTGCCAGTCCTGGCGCTGTAACAACGCGCGCATGCTGATCAGGTTTTCGGGGTAATCATCAACAATTAAAAGGATTGAGCTGCCTTCAGCTGGCGTAGGTTGTGCGCATTCCATGCTGCATCTCTTGTTCGGGACCTCAGGCCGGTCTCTTGTGAAAACCGGACACATAGTGCGACTTCACTCTAGACCCGGATACGCGAAAGCAGAAGGCGCCGGAGTGCCATCACTTCAGTAAAGTTTCACATAGCCGACTAACGGTCAGTCCTGCAGCCCCCGTAAACCGGGAAAGATGGCATTTCGACAGGATGTTGACGTCAACCATCTGCCAAACGGGCATTAACAAACAACCGTTCTACGCTTATAAAGACGGCCCGAAGGCGCGTGTTAGAGCTTCTGGCACGTGCGTACAGAAAAAAGTGGAAGCTAGAATATGATCGATCTCGCAACCTGGAACCTTAGCGTTCCTGTCGGCAGTCCGCCGTACACCGTTGAAACAACCAAACTGGTGGACGGCTTCAAGGATCAATACTTCCACTCCGACACCGGCACCTTGTTTTTCTGGTCCCCGGTAACCGGCACCCGCACCGAAAACGCGGTTTACCCCCGAACCGAACTCCGCGAAACCTACAGCAATGGCACGCTGAAAAACTGGTACTACCCCGACGCGGACAACTCCCTGCGTGCGACCCTTACGGTCAGCAAGGTACCGAGCACGGGCAAGATCGTCATTGGTCAGATCCATGCCTACAAAAGCCAGAAGCCCATGGTGAAGCTCGAGTATCAATACAAGGACTCCAGCGACACCGGAAACATCGTCGCCAAAGTCCGCATGCACCCCGACGACGACACCGCCCGGGTCATCACCATCGCCACTGGCGTAAAACTCGATCGGGAATTTTCCTACCTGATCCACCTCAGCCCCGGCGGTGCATTGGGCATCAGTGCGGCGGGCTACCAGTGGGACACCGACATCAGCGCGATGTGGCGTGATAAACCGCTGTACTTCAAGGCCGGTGTCTATGTTCAGGACAATACCGGGTACACCAGTGAAGGCGGGGAAGTGACATTCAGCAAGCTGGATATCGATCACGATACCTGAGGCGACTCGATCCCCTGTAGCAGCTGCCGAGCCCGCGAGGCTGCGTTCGGCCGCGAAGCGGTCGCAGTCCGGCAAATACGTTTTGCCTGAAAAAACGTGGAGTCTGATTTTGCGACTGCTGCGCAGCCGAACGCAGCCTCGCAGGCTCGACAGCTGCTACGGACATAACGATCCGGGCATCTGCAAAACTCGTAGGACTGCTCCGACTGTGGCGAGGGAGCTTGCTCCCGCTGGGCAGCGAAGCAGCCCCAAACCCTGCCACCCAATTCCCCAGACACACCGCACCGCCCGGTTCACGACGGCTACGCCGCCGAACGGGGCAAACCCTCTAGCCACAAAAAGCGGCATCCCCACCGCCCCCTGTAGGAGCTGCCGAAGGCTGCGATCTTTTGATCTCAAGCTACGCAACCGTCCTACACCCGATGTGTTTCGGATAATTGAGCAGCGTGGGTTTGACGAGAAATCGAACCGCTGAAACAAAATCAATGTCACCTATATCGGACTTTTCCGCCTAAATCCTTACAAATGTCCGTTATAGGTGACATTTGATTAGCTGAGCATAAGCTGCGCCGCATAAATCTCCGGCCACAAAAAAACCCGCCTCTCGGCGGGTTCTTTATCAACACAGTTTAACGCTCAGGCTCAGTTAACCTTGGCGTTCAACTCACCCTTCAGATAACGCTGGTACATCGCTTCCAACGAGATCGGCTTGATCTTCGAAGCGTTGCCCGCTGTACCAAACTGCTCATAACGCGCAATACACACATCACGCATCGCAGTCACGGTCGCGCCGAAGAACTTACGCGGGTCGAACTCGCTAGGGTTGGTAGCCATCAGGCGACGCATCGCGCCGGTGGATGCCAGGCGCAGGTCGGTGTCGATGTTGACCTTGCGCACGCCGTGCTTGATGCCTTCGACGATTTCTTCAACCGGTACGCCGTAGGTTTCTTTGATGTCGCCGCCGTACTGGTTGATGATCGCCAGCCACTCTTGCGGAACCGAAGACGAACCGTGCATTACCAGGTGGGTGTTCGGGATGCGTTTGTGGATTTCTTTGATGCGGTCGATGGCCAGCACGTCGCCGGTAGGTGGCTTGGTGAACTTGTAGGCGCCGTGGCTGGTGCCGATGGCGATGGCCAGGGCATCGACTTGGGTACGTTTGACGAAGTCAGCGGCTTCTTCCGGGTCGGTCAGCATTTGGCTGTGATCCAGAACGCCTTCGGCGCCGATGCCGTCTTCTTCACCGGCCATGCCGGTTTCCAGCGAACCCAGGCAGCCCAGCTCGCCTTCTACCGAAACACCGCAGGCGTGAGCCATGGCTACGGTTTGTTGGGTAACACGGACGTTGTAGTCGTAGTCAGTCGGAGTCTTGCCGTCTTCGCCGAGGGAACCGTCCATCATCACCGAGCTGAAGCCCAGTTGGATGGAGCGCTGGCAGACGTCAGGGCTGGTGCCGTGGTCCTGGTGCATGCACACCGGGATGTGCGGGAATTCTTCGATTGCCGCCAGGATCAGGTGACGCAGGAACGGGGCGCCTGCGTATTTGCGAGCACCGGCCGAAGCCTGGACGATCACCGGGGAGTCAGTCTTGTCAGCGGCTTCCATGATGGCGCGCATCTGCTCAAGGTTGTTGACGTTGAAGGCTGGAACGCCGTAGCCGAACTCGGCTGCGTGGTCCAGCATCTGGCGCATGCTGATAAGTGCCATTGTGTGTGTCTCTCCCGGTTGAGGGTCGTTAATCGTGCCAGCCTGCCGTAGCGGCGGCGGCTATTCAAGTTATTGCAGATCGGGGGTTGGCCCGGGCTGCGAATTCGGTGATGCAAAAAACCCTGTATCGCTGAAACTTTGTGGCGAGGGGGCTTGCCCCCGTTCGGCTGCGAAGCAGTCGCAAATCGGATGACGCGTTCTAACTGAAATACCGTATCCGCTGGCTTCGGGAGCGCTTCGCACTCCAACGGGGGCAAGCTCCCTCGCCACAAAAGCCCGCTCCCACATTTGGATCGCTGTGAATCAAATCAATCGTCTTACTCTGCTTTACAACCGCGGCCGATCAAATCATTGGTGGCGACCCAGTACACCAGGCCTTCCTCACCTTTTACGTGAAACGCCAGCATGTCGTTGCTGTACAGCGAACCTTCGGCGCCCGGTTCAAGCTTCAAGCGGTAGACCTGATCGGCACCGCCCAGGCGAACGTCGACTTCCTTGCGGCTGACGTCAGTGTAGCGCCAGAGCACTTTGGCCTGGCTGTCGCAGGTCCAGGTGGTCCAGCTGTCCGCTGGCTCGGCAGCGTTGAACAGGTTCAAATTGGCGCAACCTGCCAGCAATGCCAGTGCCGCAACGGCGATAAAGCGTTTCATCCGTGTTCCTCGACTGACGGCGCACGCCGCCAGCCTTGAGTAAAGAGTCAGACCCCTCAAGGACAACCATGTTCCTTGGCAGGGGTCTGTGTCTCGTATTTGTCCAGGCCATCCGGTCCGGAACGCTTGTTGATCACCGGGTTGGTTTCCGCTTGCCAGTCGGCCTGGTAGCAGCCTTTTTCCTGTGTTTGCGGCGCGGGTTCCGGCGTGGCTTTCGGGTTACTCCCGCAAGCCGCAAGCATACCCGCGGCGATCAACAGCACTAGGGTCCTGACCATGTGAACACTCCTTTGCCTGGTCAAATGGGCGGCCTCAGGCCTTGGCCCGGCTTTCCAGGACTTCAACGGCCGGCAGCACTTTGCCTTCGACGAATTCGAGGAACGCGCCGCCGCCGGTAGAAATGTAGGAGATCTGCTCGGCAACGCCATATTTATCGATGGCTGCCAGGGTGTCGCCGCCGCCAGCGATGGAGAACGCCGAGCTTTCCGCGATGGCCTGGGCCAGCACTTTGGTGCCGTTACCGAACTGGTCGAATTCGAACACGCCCACCGGGCCGTTCCACAGAATGGTCTTGGACGACTTCAGCAGCTCGGCGAAATTCGCCGCGGTCTGTGGGCCGATGTCCAGGATCATGTCGTCTGCGGCCACGTCGGCAATCAGCTTGACGGTCGCGGTCGCGCTTTCAGCGAATTCCTTGGCAACCACCACGTCCACCGGCAGTGGCACGCTGACCTTGGCGGCGATTTCACGGGCGGTGTCCAGCAGGTCCGGCTCGTACAGGGACTTGCCGACCGGGTGACCGGCAGCGGCCAGGAAAGTGTTGGCGATGCCGCCGCCGACGATCAGCTGGTTGCAGATCTGGCTCAGGCTGTTGAGCACGTCGAGTTTGGTCGACACTTTGGAGCCGGCAACGATAGCGGCCATTGGCTGCGCCGGGGCACCCAAGGCTTTGCCCAGCGCGTCCAGTTCGGCGGCCAGCAATGGGCCAGCGGCGGCGACTTTGGCGAACTTGGCCACGCCATGGGTCGAACCCTCGGCGCGGTGAGCGGTGCCGAAGGCGTCCATCACAAACACGTCGCACAGGGCGGCGTATTGCTTGGCCAGTTCGTCAGCGTTCTTTTTCTCGCCCTTGTTGAAGCGCACGTTTTCGAACAGCACGATGTCGCCGGCTTTCACGTCGACGCCGCCCAGGTAATCGGACACCAACGGCACTTCGCGGCCCAGCGCCTTGCTCAAGTAGTCAGCGACTGGCTTGAGGCTGTTCTCGGCCGAGAACTCGCCTTCGGTCGGACGACCAAGGTGCGAGCAGACCATCACGGCCGCGCCTTTTTCCAGGGCCAGCTTGATGGTCGGCAGCGAAGCCAGGATTCGCGCATCGCTGGTGACAACACCGTCCTTGACTGGGACGTTGAGGTCTTCGCGGATCAGTACGCGCTTACCTTGCAGATCGAGGTCGGTCATCTTCAACACGGTCATGGGTCGCAATTCCTGGATAGCTGTTTTAGAGAGCAGGTTTTGTGGAAATAGCTGTTTGCAAATAGTGTTCTGCAACGTCCAGCATTCGATTGGCAAAACCCCATTCGTTGTCGAACCAGGCCAGGATGTTCACCAGCCGTGGGCCGGAAACGCGGGTCTGACTGGCATCGACGATGGCCGAATGTGGGTCATGATTAAAATCACAACTGGCGTGAGGCAACTCGGTGTAGGCCAGAAGGCCCTTGAGCGGGCCATGGGTGGCGGCCTCGCGCAAAATCCGGTTGACCTCGGTGGCGTCGGTATCGCTTACGGTCTGCATCGTAATGTCGAGGCAGGACACGTTAACCGTCGGCACCCGCACGGCTTTGGCCTGAATTCTCCCGGCAAGTTCCGGCAGCAGGCGTTCGATGCCTCGCGCCAGACCAGTGGACACCGGAATCACCGACTGGAACGCCGAACGGGTGCGGCGCAGGTCTTCGTGGTGATAGGCGTCAATCACCGGCTGATCGTTCATTGCCGAGTGGATGGTGGTGATCGACACATATTCCAGACCAATGGCCTGATTCAGCAGGCGCAATAGCGGCACGCCGCAGTTGGTGGTGCAGGAGGCGTTGGACACCAGCAACTCGTCGCCGATCAGGCAATCCTGGTTCACACCGTAGACGATGGTGGCGTCGACATCCGCCTCGCTGGCCATCGGCTGGGAAAACAGCACCCGTGGCGCGCCAGCGTCGAGGAAACGCTGGCCATCCTGACGGGTGTGGTAAGCGCCGGAGCATTCCAGCACCAGATCGACGCCCAGTGACGCCCAATCGATGCCTTCGGGGGTGGCACTGCGCAGGACCTTCACGCAGTCGCCATTAATATGCAGACAATCGCCCTCGACCCTCACTTCGCCGGGAAACCGCCCGTGAGTGGAGTCGAAACGTGTCAGGTATTCGATGCTGGCCATATCGGCCAGATCGTTGATCGCGACAATTTCAAACCCGGCCGTCGAGCCTCGCTCAAACAACGCACGCAAGACGCAACGACCAATCCGGCCGTAGCCGTTGAGTGCAACTTTGTAAGGACGCGGTTGAGGCATGGGGTTCTCGATTACCGTGGTGAATCCGTCATTGCAGTGTTGCCTGACCGACCGCTATCGCGGGCAAGCCCGCTCCCACAGGACCGATGGAGATCCTTGTGGGAGCGGGCTTGCCCGCGATGGCGTCAGTCTGGACGACACATTTTCTGGATCAGTCTTCCAGCAGCTCTTCAGCCTGACCCAGGATGTTTTCCAGGGTGAAACCGAACTCTTCGAACAAGGCAGGCGCAGGCGCCGACTCGCCGTAGGTGGTCATGCCGATCACGCGGCCTTCCAGGCCCACGTACTTGTACCAGTAGTCCGCGTGGGCGGCTTCGATGGCGATACGGGCGCTGACCTGCAACGGCAGAACCGCTTGCTTGTAGCCAGCATCCTGGGCTTCGAAGACGCTGGTGCACGGCATCGAAACAACACGCACCTTGCGGCCTTGCTCGGTCAGTTTGTCGAAGGCTTGAACGGCCAGGCCGACTTCCGAACCGGTGGCGATCAGGATCAGCTCAGGCTCGCCTGCGCAGTCTTTCAGCACGTAGCCGCCGCGATTGATGCACTCGATCTGCACGGCATCACGGGTTTGGTGCTGCAGGTTCTGACGGGAGAAGATCAGTGCCGACGGACCATCGTCACGCTCCAGAGCGCATTTCCAGGCCACTGCCGATTCAACGGCATCGGCTGGACGCCAGGTGTCGAGGTTCGGCGTGCAGCGCAGGCTTGCCAGCTGCTCGATCGGCTGGTGAGTCGGGCCGTCTTCGCCCAGACCGATGGAGTCGTGGGTGAACACATAGATGATGCGTTTCTTCATCAGCGCCGACATGCGCACTGCGTTGCGGGCGTATTCCATGAACATCAGGAAGGTCGCGCCGTAAGGCACCAGGCCACCGTGCAGGGCGACGCCGTTCATGATCGCGCTCATGCCGAACTCGCGAACGCCGTAGTACATGTAGTTGCCGCTGGCATCTTCGGCGGTGACGCCTTTGCAACCTTTCCACAGGGTCAGGTTGGAACCGGCCAGGTCAGCCGAACCGCCGAGCAGTTCCGGCAGCAGCGGGCCGAACGCATTCAGGGCGTTCTGGCTGGCTTTACGGCTGGCGATGGTTTCGCCCTTGGCTGCGACTTCAGCAATGTAAGCAGAAGCTTTTTCAGCGAAGTCAGTTGGCAGATCACCGCTCAGGCGACGAACCAGTTCGTTGGCCAGCTCCGGGAAAGCAGCGGAGTAAGCAGCGAAGCGCTGATCCCACTCGGCTTCGGCAGCGCGACCGGCTTCCTTGGCGTCCCACTCGGCATAGATGTTGGCCGGGATTTCGAACGGGCCGTGGTTCCACTTCAGTGCTTCACGGGTCAGAGCGATTTCCGCGTCACCCAATGGGGCGCCGTGGCAGTCTTCCTTGCCTTGCTTGTTCGGCGAACCGAAGCCGATGGTGGTCTTGCAGCAGATCAGCGTCGGCTGCTCGCTTTTGCGCGCAGTGTCGATGGCGATCTTGATTTCTTCCGGGTCATGACCGTCGACGTTGCGGATCACCTGCCAGTTGTAGGCCTCGAAACGCTTCGGCGTGTCGTCGGTGAACCAGCCTTCGACTTCGCCGTCGATGGAGATGCCGTTGTCATCGTAGAAGGCGATCAGTTTGCCCAGGCCCAGCGTACCGGCCAGGGAGCTGACTTCGTGGGAAATGCCTTCCATCATGCAGCCATCACCCAGGAACACGTAGGTATGGTGATCGACGACGTTATGGCCTGGACGGTTGAACTGCGCCGCTAGGACTTTTTCTGCCAGGGCGAAACCCACGGCATTGGCCAGGCCTTGGCCCAGTGGACCGGTGGTGGTTTCAACGCCCGGGGTGTAACCGAATTCCGGGTGACCCGGGGTGCGGCTGTGCAGCTGGCGGAAGTTTTTCAGGTCATCGATCGACAGGTCGTAGCCGGTCAGGTGCAGCAGCGAGTAAATCAGCATCGAACCGTGACCGTTGGACAGCACGAAGCGGTCACGGTCGGCGAACGATGGATTGCTCGGGTTGTGCTTCAGGTAGTCACGCCAAAGTACTTCGGCGATATCCGCCATACCCATAGGGGCACCGGGATGGCCGCTGTTGGCTTTTTGCACGGCATCCATGCTGAGGGCACGAATGGCGTTGGCACGCTCACGACGGCTGGGCATCGCTGTTCTCCTGCGGATATTGAATCGAGAGTGAATAAAACGAAACGGAAAAAAGGCGAGCATTTTCCCTCACCGACCGCCTTCGGGGCAATGACAGATAGTCATCCGAAGACGTTTTTCCAATGGATAACGACGTATTCGACTGGTGAAACCTTTCCGCCGTTCGCTTGCTGACTGAACCTAACGCTGAGAAGTGCCATCTATCGAGCAATATCAAAACTTTTTGATATTGCTCTTGCGGTGATTTCTGAGCGTCACTAGACTGCTGGCCTTATGAATTTACGCGCACCTTCCATTCGACATGACGATTGCGATGAGCTGGCGGCCCTGTGCAAGGCCGGCGGCGATCCTCTGCGGCTGAATGTATTGCGCGCGCTGGCCAACGATTCGTTCGGCGTACTGGAACTGGCGCAGATCTTCGGCATCGGCCAGTCCGGCATGAGTCATCACCTCAAGGTTTTGGCCCAGGCCGATCTGGTGGCGACCCGTCGTGAAGGCAATGCGATTTTCTACCGTCGCGCCCTGCCCCACACCGATCTGCTGGGCGGCAAGCTGCATACCGCGCTACTGGAAGAAGTGGACAACCTGACCCTGCCGACTGACGTTCAGTCGCGGATCGGTCAGGTCCATGGGCAGCGAGCGGCGGCCAGCCAGGACTTTTTCTCACGGGTCGCAGAGAAGTTTCGCGCCCAGCAAGACTTGATCGCCGGCCTGCCGCAATACCGTGAAAGCGTGGTGGCACTGCTCGACAAGCTGAGTTTCGGCCCCGACGCCACAGCCATCGAAGTAGGCCCTGGCGATGGCGGTTTTCTGCCGGAGTTGGCGCATCGTTTCGTTCAAGTCACGGCGCTGGACAACAGCCCGGCGATGCTCGATCTGGCCCGTCAGGTCTGCGAACGTGAAATGCTGGCTAACGTCAGCCTGCAATTGGCCGATGCATTGAACGGTGTAAGCCTTAAAGCTGATTGCGTTGTACTGAACATGGTACTGCACCATTTCGCCGCGCCGGCCGAAGCACTCAAGCGCATGGCCGACTTGCTGCAACCGGGCGGTAGCCTGCTCGTGACAGAGTTATGTAGCCACAACCAGAGTTGGGCCAGGGAGGCCTGCGGTGATCTATGGTTGGGGTTTGAACAGGACGATCTGGCCCGTTGGGCCACCGCTGCGGGACTCGTTCCCGGGGAAAGCCTCTATGTAGGCTTACGTAATGGTTTCCAGATTCAGGTCCGCCATTTTCAGCGACCGGCTGGCGACACTCACCATCGGTAAATTCAGGAAAAAATCGAGATGAGCGAATACTCCCTCTTCACCTCCGAGTCCGTGTCTGAAGGGCATCCGGACAAAATCGCCGACCAGATTTCCGATGCGGTGCTGGACGCCATCATTGCTGAAGACAAATTCGCCCGTGTAGCGGTCGAGACTCTGGTAAAAACCGGCGTGGCAATCATCGCAGGTGAAGTCACCACATCGGCCTGGGTCGATCTGGAAGACATCGTCCGCAACGTGATTCTCGACATCGGCTACAACAGCTCCAATGTCGGCTTCGACGGTGCGACCTGCGGCGTGATGAACATCATCGGCAAGCAGTCCCCTGACATCAACCAGGGCGTTGACCGTGCCAAGCCTGAAGACCAGGGCGCCGGCGACCAGGGCCTGATGTTCGGCTACGCCAGCAACGAAACCGACGTGCTGATGCCAGCACCGATCACCTTCTCGCACCAACTGGTTCAACGCCAGGCTGAAGCCCGTAAATCCGGCCTGCTGCCTTGGCTGCGCCCGGACGCCAAGTCGCAAGTGACTTGCCGTTACGAAGGCGGCAAGGTTGTCGGTATCGACGCTGTTGTATTGTCGACCCAGCACAACCCTGACGTATCGTACAAAGACCTGCGCGAAGGCGTGATGGAACTGATCGTCAAGCACGTACTGCCTGCCGAACTGCTGTCCAAAGACACCCAGTTCCACATCAACCCGACCGGCCAATTCATCATCGGTGGCCCGGTGGGCGACTGCGGCCTGACCGGTCGCAAGATCATCGTCGACAGCTACGGCGGCATGGCCCGTCACGGTGGCGGCGCGTTCTCCGGCAAGGATCCATCGAAGGTTGACCGTTCGGCGGCTTACGCCGGTCGTTACGTGGCCAAGAACATCGTCGCTGCCGGCCTGGCCGAGCGTTGCGAGATT
Organism: Pseudomonas sp. TH37; assembly: GCF_016650735.1. NCBI lineage: Bacteria > Pseudomonadati > Pseudomonadota > Gammaproteobacteria > Pseudomonadales > Pseudomonadaceae > Pseudomonas > Pseudomonas sp. TH37. Next base: position 131,330 of record NZ_JAEKFD010000007.1, on the reverse strand, counting down.
CAGGTTTCCTACGCGATTGGTGTTGCTCAGCCTACGTCGATTTCGTTGAACACCTTCGGCACCGGCAAAATCAGCGACGACAAGATCGTCAAACTGGTTCGCGAAGTGTTCGACCTGCGTCCATACGCAATCACCACCATGCTCGACCTGCTGCACCCGATGTACCAGGAAACCGCTGCGTACGGCCACTTCGGTCGCACTCCGGCAACCAAGACTGTGGGCGACGATACGTTCACCACTTTCACCTGGGAAAAAACCGACCGCGCCGAAGACCTGCGTGTCGCAGCTGGCCTGTAAGACTTCCCCGGCGGCACCCAAAGCCCCGCACGGTTCGCCGTGCGGGGTTTTTTCATGGGAAAGATCAAAAGATCGCAGCCTTCGGCAGCTCCTACAAGGGAATGGTGTAAACCTGTAGGAGCTGCCGAAGGCTGCGATCTTTTGATCTTCGCACTTGGAAATACGCAGAATTACACCCTTGCAACCCACACCCGAAAACTGACTAGCCTTGAAAGCATCCCACCGAGCAAGGACGCTCTCGATGCTACCCGACCTACGCCTGTTTTTCTGTTTCCTGCTGACCTTCACCTACCTGACCGCCAATGCCGCCGAATGCCCCGACTGGCCGCCCGCCCGCGCGCAGGAAGAAATCATCACCCTGCAACTGCAAATCGATCGCTGGGACGACAGCTACCACCGCGAAGGCCAGTCGCTGATCGCCGATGAACTCTACGATCAGTCCCGCTCGCGACTGACCGAATGGCGCGAGTGTTTTGATCCAGGTCCCTCCGACGAACCATTGCGTACGGCCGGCGGCACGGTTGCTCACCCCATCGCCCACACCGGCCTGGAAAAACTGCGCGATGGGCGCGCCGTCGAAGCCTGGCTAAAAGATCGGGGAGAGGTCTGGATTCAGCCCAAGGTCGATGGTGTGGCGGTAACGTTGATCTATCGCAACGGCTGGTTGCACAAGGCAATCAGTCGGGGTGACGGGATAAACGGCCAGGACTGGACTGCCTCGGCGCGCCAGATCGCCGCCATCCCTCAAAAGCTTCCGCAGCCGCTGGACTTGTTGCTGCAAGGCGAACTCTATTGGCGCCTGAGCGAACACGTACAAGCCCAGGCCGGCAGCCTCAATGCCCGCGCCACGGTGGCCGGGCTGATGGCGCGCAAGACACTGAGCACCGAGCAAGCCGCCGGCATCGGGTTGTTTGTCTGGGACTGGCCGCGAGGCCCGAAAGGCCTGTCAGCCCGCGTGGCGGCTCTGGATGAATTGGGATTCCCGAGCACGGTGCCCTACAGTCAGCCGATCGAGGCATTTGCCGATGCCGAGCGCTGGCGCGATCACTGGTATCGCGCGCCTCTGCCCTTTGCCAGCGATGGGGTCGTGTTGCGCCAGAGCCAACGCCCACCGGCCGAGCGCTGGCAGGCGAAAGCCCCCTACTGGAGCGTCGCCTGGAAATACCCCTTTGCCCAGGCGCTGGCCGAGGTGCGCAAGGTCCACTTCAAGATTGGACGAACCGGCCGGATCACACCGGTGCTGGATCTGGTACCGGTGATGCTTGATGACCGACAGATCAAACGCGTGAGTGCCAGCTCCCTGCAACGCTGGGAAGCGCTGGACATTCGGCCCGGCGATCAGGTCGCCATCAGCCTGGCGGGGCTGACCATCCCCAGGCTCGATGGCGTGGTATTGCGCAGCACTGAACGCGCGGAATTGAATGTACCGCTGGCAGCAGACTTTCATTCTTTAAGCTGCTGGCAGCCAACATCCGGATGCGAAAGCCAATTCCTCGCACGCCTGGCCTGGCTCAGTGGTAAACAGGGGCTGGCATTGCCTCATGTCGGATCAGGCACTTGGGAGAAACTGCTCAAGGCCGAACGCCTCGACAGTCTGCTCGATTGGATGACCCTCGATGGGCAAGAGCTTGCTAACATTGACGGCTTCGGTGAGCGCAGCAGTGCTCGTCTTTTGGACAGTTTCAACAGCGCCCGTCAACGCCCATTCGCTCGCTGGCTCAAAGCCCTGGGTTTGCCGCCGACTGGCCAGGCACGCCTCGCCGATTCATGGCAGGCGTTGGCACAACGAAACACCGAACAATGGCAGGCCGAAGCCGGCATCGGCCCGGGGCGCGCAGCGCAATTGAGCGCATTTTTCCGCGACCCGCAGGTCCTGGCCTTGAGTGAGACATTACGTGTTGCCGGGATTGACGGTTTCTAGACGCCAGCCCGCTCTGAGAACCGGGAACCCAAAGGTGCCGATGCGCTCAAACAGCCCATCGTTATATCGAATTTTTCACCTGGAGCTTTTATGAAACTTCTTTCACCGCTCGCCGTGTTGACCCTGTGCAGCGTGATGGCCGCTCCATTGATGGCCGACGAAGATGCCCCGGGCCTGACCGGTTGCGCCGCCAAAAAACAAGGCATCATCAACCAGATCGAACTGGCCAAGTCCCGCGGCAACGCCGATCAACAGGCTGGCCTGGAAACCGCCCTGAACGAAGTCACTGCCCATTGCACCGACGCCTCCTTGAAGAAGGAACGGGAAAACAAGGTGCTCGACGCCAAGCACGAAGTCAGCACGCGTCAGGCCGACCTCGAGAAGGCGATGAAAAAAGGCGACGCCGAGAAGATCAACAAGCGCAAAGACAAACTGGCTCAATCGCGCAAGGAATTGCAGGAAGCGCTGGATGAGCTGGATAAGTAACAAGATCTTTCAAGATCAAAAGATCGCAGCCTTTGGCAGTCCCCACCCTGCAGTCTTTTCTGGAATCAATGATCCCGAAACTCTTTATGGCACGCACTGCAGGCATCTTCGACTTTCTGTACCGCCGGCCCCAGGTTGCTGACCTTGTAGGGCTGAACCTTGCTGGTAATCACCAGTTCACCGGTGGCGCCTTCAAGGGTGCGGGCCATTTCCTGGAAGCGTGCCTGCTTCTGCCAGACATCATCCTTGGCGCTGGTGTGATCCTCTTCGCGCACCTGCGGGAAATGTTTCCACGGCTCATGGGACAACGCGTCAAGCTTCACCGCGCCGTCGACGAATTTCGGGCCATCAAACGGAATACGCCCACGCAACATGCCGCCCAGGTCTTCGCCGGTCTTGAGCATCTGCTTGAAGATCGCCTTGCGCTGACCCAGCGGCGAGTTCGGGTCGACACCACCGCAGGCGGACAAGGTCAGGCAGGCCAGCAATACAACAGAAAGTCTTTTAAGAGTCATGGTGGCTTCAGGTCACTGGAAACGGCGGCCAGTATCCTCGCGTCACCGGCAAAGACCAATAGCCCTATTATCAATATGGGTTGTTTGAGCGCATGGAGCACTCAGGCAACCGACAAAGGAATTACTCCATGAACAGCCGTTTCAAGGCATGGCGTCACAATCTGGCCTGGACCCTTCCGATGGTGGCCGTGCTTGCGGGTTGCACCGGTGGAGACAGCAGCGCACCGAAAACCCACGCACTGGCGACCTACTCCAGCGCCACTTGGGAAGCGCTTCCGGCGGTATCCGACAACGACCTCGTCGCTGGCTTCGGCTCATGGCGCAGCGCCTGCACCCGACTCAAGGCCGACCCGGTCTGGGGTAGCACCTGTGCGGCTTCCGCCAATGTGCAGCCAACCGCCAATGACATCCGAGGTTTCCTCAAACAGAACCTGGACGTCTATGGCCTGCGCGCCGCCAATGACAACCCCAACGGCCTGATTACCGGTTACTACGAACCGGTGTACCCCGGCAGCCTGACTCAGACCGAGGAAGCCAACATCCCGGTGTACGGTGTACCCGAGGATATGATCATCGTCTCTCTGGACAGTATCTATCCGGAACTCAAAGGCAAACGCCTGCGCGGAAGACTCGAAGGTCGCGTGCTCAAGCCATACGACGATGCGGCAACCATTGAAACCAAAGGCGTGAAGGCGCCGGTGATTGCCTGGCTGACCGACCCGATGAACCTGCAGTTCCTGCAAATCCAGGGCTCGGGTCGCATCCAGCTTGATGACGGTCGTCAATTGCGCATCGGTTACGCCGATCAGAACGGCCACCCGTATCGACCCATCGGCCGCTGGCTGGTGGACCAGGGTGAGCTGAAGAAAGAAGACGTCACCATGGGCGCTATCAGCACTTGGGCCAAGGCCAATCCGATGCGCATTCCCGAATTGCTCGGCAGCAACCCCAGCTACGTGTTCTTCACCCGCAACCCCGACAGCAACGAAGGGCCGCGTGGTTCGCTGAATGTACCGCTGACCGCAGGTTATAGCGCGGCGGTAGACCGCAAGGTGATTCCGCTCGGCAGTCTGTTGTGGTTATCGACCACACGCCCGGACGGCAGCGCATTGGTACGCCCGGTGGCCGCGCAAGATACTGGCGGCGCGATTGCCGGCGAGGTCCGCGCAGACCTGTTCTGGGGCACGGGCGAGGCAGCCGGGCAATTGGCCGGAGACATGAAACAGCAGGGGCAGATCTGGATGCTTTGGCCTAAAGGGGCGGCGTTGCCACAAGTGCCGCAGGTGGCTGACAAACTTTAAAAGAAAAAAATCGCAGGCTGCGCCAGCTCCAACAGGGATCGATGTTCATCCGCGATATTGCGGCAAACGCGGTCAATGTAGGAGCTGCCGCAGGCTGCGATCTTTTGATCTTGCCTTCAAACCGACACAACAAAGAAACTGCCAATCAGCCCCATGCCAATGGCCCACACCAGCGACCGCAGAATCGCCCAGTCCGCCAGATAGCAAATGATGTACAGCAGCCGACTGGTGATAAACAACACCGCCAGCACATTGATCGTCACCAGATCGGCATTACCGGCCAGGTGCGCGACGATTACCGCTGCAGCAAACGCCGGTGTCACTTCAAAGCTGTTCAGCTGCGCCGAATGCGCACGCCTGGCCACCCCTTCGAGCGAATCCAGAAACGCCCGCGGGTCGTGATTCTGTTTCAGCCCGAACTTGCCGCCGCTGAACTTGGCGACGCCTGTGCATAGATACGGCAAGCAGATCGCAATCAAAACGCACCACAGAGCAACCGTCATAACGCAGTTCCTTCTTCAGTTATAGAAAATAGAATTCCATCAGGGGCGACTAAAACTTCATCGCCAATATGCCGATCAGCACCAGCCCACAGGCTAAGAGCCGAGGCCTGCCGAAAGGTTCTTTCAGGTAGCGCATGCCGAACAGCACCACCAGAATCACACTGATTTCGCGCAACGCCGCCGCTTCGGCAATAGAACCGAGCTGCATGGCCCACAGCACCAGAGCGTAACTGAACAGCACGCAAAACCCGACCGCCAAGCCCAACCGCCACTGCTCGCGCCAGAACAGCATGAACGCCGGGCGCTTGCGCACCAGCGCCAGCAATGGGAACGGCCAGGCGCTGAGCAAGGTGACCCACACCAGGTAATCCAGCGGGTGCGACCAGCGCCGCAAGGCCTGGCCATCGATAAAGGTGTAGCACCCGATGCACAACCCGATCAGCGCCACCACCGGCAGCATCGACCACGGCAGTCGCACCCCGCCACCGCCCTGCCAGAGCAGGCACAACATGCCGAACGGGATCAGCAAAATGCCGAAGATCTGTTGAGCCGTCAGCACTTCCCCGGCGAAGATCAGCGTCAGTGCCAGCACCACCAGTGGCGACAGGCCACGCATTAAGGGATAGACCAGACCGAGATCGCCGACCCGATAGGCCTGGATCAACAGATAGCGGTAGAGCAGCTCGAATGCCGCCGATGCGAGAATCCACGGCCACATCTCCAGTGGCGGCTGCGACACGAAGGGCAGCATCAGGGCGACAAACAGCAGCGCCACGCTGTCCATGCAGGCCACCACCAACAGCCTCTCCGCGCTGAATTTGATCAGGGTATTCCACGCCGCGTGCAACAGCGCCGCCACCAACACCAGAACCGTCGCAAGCACGGCACACTCCTTATTTTGCCCCCACCCTCCCTCGTAGGAGCTGCCGAAGGCTGCGATCTTTTGATTCTGGCAGCCAACGCCGCACCAAAGATCAAAAGATCGCAGCCTGCGGCAGCTCCTACAAGGGTGGAGGCAGAGAATTGATTCGCCATATGTCCGTTTGTAGCCAGTGGCGCGGACCTGGCGGACTTGCCGTGGACCGGCGCACTGGTCAGCGGGTTGACGGTACTGACGGCGCTGTTTTTCATCTACCTGCAGCGTCGCAGTGCTGTCACGGTCAATGTGTCCGGCTGACTGACTGCATTGTTGCGCAAACCGCTATCGCGAGCAGGCTCGCTCCCACTTGGACAGCGTATTTCCCGGTGGGAGCGAGCCTGCTCGCGATGAAGCTTACGCGGTGCACCCCACTTCACTCATCTTTAGGCTTGCGTGGATCCGGCGTTTGATCCGTGCTCTTCTTCGGCGGCCCGCTTTCACTGCGAATCTGCGCATGACTGATCAGCGCGAAGATAAAACTGCCACCGATGATGTTCCCCACCAGCGTGGGACCTGCGAACACCAGCCAGAAATCCTTCCACGGCAACTCGCCGGCAAACACCAGATACGAGACCTCGACCGATCCAACTACGATGTGGGTGAAATCTCCCAGCGCCATGAAATAGGTGATGAGGATGATGATCCACATCTTGGCGCTTTCCATGGACGGGATCATCCAGACCATGGTGGCGATCATCCAGCCGGAGATGATGCCCTTGGCGAACATCTTGCTGGCGTCGTTCTCCATGACCTTGCGCCCGATGTCGAGGAAGGCCAGATCGGTCTTGGTGTCGAAAATCGGCAGGTGCAGCATCACGTACGCCACCAGCAAGGTGCCGCAGAGGTTGCCCACCAGCACTACCGACCACAGCCGCAACAGCCGACCGAAATTACCCAGCGTAGGCTTGCTCATGATCGGCAGCACGGCAGTCAGGGTGTTCTCGGTAAATAGCTGCTGACGGGCGAGAATCACCGCGAGAAAACCCGCGCAGTAACCGAAACTGGCGATCACCTTAAAGCCTTCGCCGTCCGGCAGACGCGAATTGAGCAGCCCCATGCCCATCAGCGACAAGCCCATGGTCAAGCCCGCAGCCAGGGCTGACCACCACAGCGCCGCAACGCTACGCTCGAGTTCCTTATCACCTTGGGTACGAATGATTTCGTGCAGCACCGCCGCGCGCGGTGGCTGGTTCTTGTCGACCTCGCGCTGTTCTTGCGCCGAGAGATCCGGGGTCTTGCCTTCTTTGGGCGTGTCCATAAAGCTCCTGAACCGGTGGCGGGTCGTTTAATTACGACACGCGGGGTTCGGGGCTGTTCACTGCCCGGCGAAACGAAGCAAACCCTGTGGCGAGGGAGCTTGCTCCCGTCGGGGCGCGAAGCGGCCCTAAAACCTGCCATCGGGTTCTTTCAGACAAACTTCACTGTCGACTTACGACTGCTTCGCAGCCGAGCGGGAGCAAGCTCCCTCGCCACAGAGCGGCAATCACTCGCCGATGTCATCATCCTTGAACTGGTCTTTGACGTACCTGATCTCGGTCCGGCCATGCGGCGCGGGCAGGCCGTCTTCGCCCAGGTTCACGAAGACCATCTTTTCCACCGTCAGGATGCTCTTGCGGGTGATCTTGTTGCGCACTTCGCAAGTCAGCGTGATCGAGGTGCGACCGAATTCGGTGGCGGTGATGCCCAGTTCGATGATGTCGCCCTGGCGCGAAGCACTGACAAAGTTGATTTCGGAAATGTACTTGGTGACCACACGCTGATTGCCCAGCTGGACGATGGCGTAGATCGCCGCTTCTTCGTCGATCCAGCGCAACAGGCTGCCGCCGAACAGCGTGCCGTTGGGGTTGAGGTCTTCGGGTTTTACCCATTTGCGGGTGTGGAAATTCATGTTCACTCCTGACCGTCTTGCCGATTGATGCTGGCCATCATGGCAGAGCCCGGACTAGAGCTCTATCAAGCATCGACTATGGCCTCGATTACCGTTCGGACATTGACCAACAGAAAGGCTTTGGAAGATCAGCATAGCCCGCTATAATCGCCCCCGTTTCAAAACGGTAATGTTCACTTGCTACCGTTTTCCCGCCACCTGTCCGAGGGGCGCTGCAGCAGGTTCGACCTGTCAGGCTCGGATGGGGCGTTGACTGGCCACGGCCAGACACTAAACGCACAACGGCGCCCATTCGCATACATTACGAATGGAGGCTCATCATGAGCGCTGTTATCACGCCTGTAGATTTTAACGATTACAAAGTCGCCGACATGTCCCTGGCTGCCTGGGGCCGTCGCGAAACCATCATCGCTGAATCCGAAATGCCAGCCCTGATGGGTCTGCGCCGCAAATATTCCGCCGAGCAGCCGCTCAAAGGCGCGAAGATCCTCGGCTGCATCCACATGACCATTCAGACTGCCGTGCTGATCGAAACCCTGGTTGCCCTGGGTGCCGAAGTGCGTTGGTCGTCCTGCAACATTTTCTCGACTCAGGACCAGGCCGCTGCCGCTATCGCTGCTGCCGGTATCCCGGTATTCGCCTGGAAAGGCGAAACTGAAGAAGAGTACGAGTGGTGCCTGGAGCAAACCATCCTGAAAGATGGCGCGCCTTGGGATGCCAACATGATCCTCGACGACGGCGGCGACCTGACCGAGCTGCTGCACAAGAAATACCCGGCGATCCTGGACCGCGTCCACGGCGTCACCGAAGAAACCACCACCGGCGTTCACCGTTTGCTGGACATGCTGGCCAAGGGCGAGCTGAAAATCCCGGCCATCAACGTCAACGACTCGGTGACCAAGAGCAAGAACGACAACAAGTACGGCTGCCGTCACAGCCTGAACGACGCGATCAAGCGCGGTACCGACCACCTGCTGTCCGGCAAGCAAGCGCTGGTCATCGGTTACGGTGACGTGGGCAAGGGCTCGGCCCAGTCCCTGCGTCAGGAAGGCATGATCGTTAAAGTCTCCGAAGTCGACCCGATCTGCGCCATGCAAGCTTGCATGGACGGTTTCGAACTGGTTTCGCCGTTCATCGACGGTATCAACAACGGTACCGAAGCGAGCATCGACAAAGCACTGCTGGGCAAGATCGACCTGATCGTGACCACCACCGGCAACGTCAATGTTTGCGACGCAAACATGCTCAAAGCCCTGAAGAAGCGCGCTGTTGTCTGCAACATCGGTCACTTCGACAACGAAATCGACACCGCTTTCATGCGCAAGAACTGGGCATGGGAAGAAGTGAAGCCACAGGTTCACAAGGTTCACCGCACCGGCCCGGGCGCTTTCGACGCTCAGAACGACGACTACCTGATCCTGCTGGCCGAAGGCCGTCTGGTTAACCTGGGCAACGCCACTGGCCACCCAAGCCGCATCATGGACGGTTCGTTCGCCAACCAGGTTCTGGCACAGATCTTCCTGTTCGGCCAGAAGTACGCCGACCTGTCGCCAGCCCAGAAAGCCGAGCGCCTGACCGTTGAAGTACTGCCGAAGAAACTCGACGAAGAAGTGGCCCTGGAAATGGTCCGCGGTTTCGGTGGCGTGGTCACTCAACTGACCAAGCAACAGGCTGACTACATCGGCGTGACCGTCGAAGGCCCGTTCAAGCCGCACGCTTACCGCTACTGATTGGCGCTGACTGACCGCTCTCTGTAGGAGCTGGCGAAGCCTGCGATCTTTTGATCTTAAAAGATCGCAGCCTGCGGCAGTCCTACGGGGGGCCAGCGTCCGGCTTACGTGTTTCCAAGGATATGACCATGTCCCAAGACCGTCGCTACAGCTTCGAGTTCTTCCCTACGAAGACCGATGCTGGGCATGAAAAACTGATCGCCACTGCCCGTCATCTGGCGACCTTCAACCCTGATTTTTTCTCCTGCACCTACGGCGCTGGTGGTTCGACCCGTGATCGCACCCTCAACACCGTGCTGCAGCTTGAAAGCGAAGTCAAAGTCCCTGCCGCACCGCATTTGTCTTGCGTGGGCGACAGCAAGGACGACCTGCGCGGCCTGCTGAGCCAGTACAAGGCAGCCGGCATCAAGCGTATCGTTGCGCTTCGCGGTGACCTGCCCTCGGGCATGGGCATGGCCAGCGGCGAGATGCGTCACGCCAATGACCTGGTTGAATTCATTCGTGAAGAAACCGGCGATCATTTCCACATCGAAGTCGCCGCCTACCCGGAGATGCATCCGCAAGCGCGCAACTTTGAAGACGATCTCAACAACTTCGTGCGCAAGGCTAACGCCGGCGCCAACAGTGCGATCACCCAGTACTTCTTCAACGCCGACAGCTACTTCTATTTCGTCGAGCGTGTACGGGCGAAGGGTGTGAACATCCCGATCGTGCCGGGGATCATGCCGATCACCAACTACAGCAAGCTCGCACGTTTTTCCGACGCTTGCGGTGCGGAAATCCCTCGCTGGATCCGCAAGCAACTGGAAGCCTACGGCGACGACACCCAAAGCATTCAAGGCTTTGGTGAGCAAGTCATCACCGAGATGTGCGAACGCCTGCTGCAGGGTGGCGCTCCAGGGCTGCATTTCTACACGCTGAACCAGGCTGAGCCGAGTCTGGCGGTGTGGAATAACCTGAAGTTGCCGCGTTAATCGTCGTTAAAGCAAGATCAAAAGATCGCAGCCTTCGGCAGCTCCTACAGAGGTACGTATTCCCCTGTAGGAGCTGCCGAAGGCTGCGATCTTTTGCTTTCCGGCGCCCCTTTATTGTGCAGTCATATTCTGGATCCGGTTTCTGGCTCTTTATGATTTCTCGTCGTAATCTCAAGCCATGCCCCTGATCGCTCAGTTACTGACCGTGCTTCTGTTCACTTGCCTGAGCTTCACCGCTCGGGGCGAGAAGTTGCGTATTGTCACCGAACCCTGGGCACCTTACGTGTACGAGGAAAACGGCAAGTCTCTGGGGCTCGACTACGAAACCACCGCCATTGTCTTCAAACGCCTCGGGATCGACGTGGAATGGCAGTTCCTGCCATGGAAACGCTGCCTGTCGATGCTAGAGCAAGGCCAGGCGGATGGCGTGCTGGATATTTTCCATAGTGATGAACGCGACGCGACCCTGCTCTACCCCAGCGAACCGCTCTCGCAAGTCGAATTCGTAATGTTCTATGCCAACGAGCGACCGTATCCGTTTCGCACGCTGGACGATCTGAAAGGCCTGACCATCGGCACCTCGCCGGGCTACCTGTACAGCAAGGACTTCAGCGAATCGACGCTATTCACCCAAGAGCCGGCACCCACCCATGAAGCCAACTTCGGCAAACTGGTGCGCGGTCGCATCGACCTGCTGATCACTGATCGCCGGGTTGGCCAGCATTTGCTCGATCAACTGAATATCCGCGACAAGATCACCGAGAACCCGACCGTCATCAGCCAGCAAAGCCAGTTTCTGGCGGTACGCCGCAATGCCGGGATGGATTTGTTGGTGCAGCGTTTCGGTGCCGAGCTCAAACGCTTCAAGCGCGAGCCGGCCTACGCTGAACTGAGCGCCCGCTATGGCGCCGGCCCGGCCCACGAAGCACGGGCCACCAGCGCCACCGCAACCGGCGGAAAAACCGTTGAGCAGCAGGAAAGCGGCGCGCAGTGATTGCTCTGTTATACTCCGGCCTTCCCGCCAGGCTCACGCCCGGACGCTCGGACTTGTTCAAGGCATCTCGATCCCGCTACAGCGCAGCTTTTCAGCCCGCGCGAGCGCTCCAGACGAGCCTTCGAGGCCCAGCAGGACCGGACGGGATTGCGTCCTCTTAAACGCGATTCGCGCCAGGCAAGACTCCCATTGGGCCAAGCCCTAACTAAAACAGGATTACTCATGTCCTTTGCTTCCCTCGGTCTCTCCGAGGCTTTAGTCCGCGCCATCGAGGCAGCGGGCTATACCGAGCCTACTCCGGTGCAACAGCGGGCCATTCCCGCCGTGTTGCAAGGTCGCGACCTGATGGTTGCGGCACAGACAGGTACTGGTAAAACCGGCGGCTTCGCCCTTCCGATTCTGGAACGGTTGTTTCCCAACGGTCACCCGGACAAATCCCAGCGTCACGGCCCGCGCCAACCGCGCGTACTGGTCCTGACCCCAACCCGCGAACTCGCGGCCCAGGTGCACGAAAGCTTCAAGGTCTATGCCCGTGACCTGAAGTTCGTCAGCGCCTGCATCTTCGGCGGCGTCGGCATGAACCCACAGGTTCAGGCCATGTCCCGCGGTGTCGACGTGCTGGTAGCCTGCCCAGGTCGCCTGCTCGACCTCGCCGGCCAAGGCAGCGTTGATCTGTCCCACGTGGAAATCCTCGTGCTGGACGAAGCCGACCGCATGCTCGACATGGGCTTTGTCCATGACGTGAAAAAGGTCCTCGCCCGTCTGCCGAGCAAACGCCAGAACCTGTTGTTCTCGGCGACGTTCTCCAAAGACATCACCGACCTTGCCGGCAAGCTGCTGCACAACCCGGAACGCATCGAAGTCACTCCGCCGAACACCACGGTCGAGCGGATCGAACAACGCGTATTCCGCTTGGCCGCCAGCCACAAGCGTTCGTTGCTCGCGCACCTGATCACCGCCGGCGCCTGGGAACAGGTGCTGGTGTTCACCCGCACCAAGCACGGCGCCAACCGTTTGGCCGAGTACCTGGACAAACACGGCCTCACCGCCGTCGCCATCCACGGTAACAAGAGCCAGAACGCCCGCACCAAAGCCCTGGCCGACTTCAAGGCCGGTGAAGTGCGCATCCTGGTCGCCACCGATATCGCCGCTCGCGGCCTGGACATCGACCAGTTGCCCCACGTGGTCAACTTCGAACTGCCGAACGTCGACGAAGATTACGTGCACCGTATCGGCCGTACTGGCCGTGCCGGTCGTTCGGGCGAGGCGATCTCGCTGGTTGCTCCGGACGAAGAAAAGCTGCTGAAAAGCATCGAGCGCATGACCAAGCAGAAGATTGCCGACGGCAACCTGATGGGCTTCGATTCCAGCGCCGTGGAAGCCGAGAAACCTGAAGTCCGCGAGCGTCCGGATGTGCGTAACCCGCGCAATCCACGTGGCCCGCGCGGCGACGGTCCGAACGGCAGCGGTGGTGGTGGCGGTCGTAAAGACAAAGGCAAGGACAAGGGCGGCAAGGAAAAAACTGCTGCCACTGGCCGTGGCGATCGCCCTGCCCGTGAACACAAGCCTCGCGAAGGCACCCCGGCCCGTGAGCAACAGCGCCCGGCACCTCGCGCCGCCGCTGACCGTGCTCCGGACGAGTTCCTGGACGACGATGTCGATAACTTCGGCAACCGCGTCGACTACGTGCCTCAAGCCAAACCTGCTCAGGGCCGTGGTCGCCGTCCGGGCGCTCCGGCACAAGGCGCAGGCGCCAGTGCTCCGCGCACCGGTCAGCCACAAGGTCGCCAGAACGGTCCGCGCAGCAGCAGCGGCGCAACCACTGGCACCCCACCGGCCAAGCGCAGCGGTCCACGCAACGGTGCTCCACGTGACGGCCAGGCCCGTCGCGAAGAGTCCCGCAACCGCCGCCCGGCCCGTGACGAGCAGCCTCGTTCGGAACCGGCCGTGCAGAACCCGCGCGGCCCGGCACCGAAGATCATTCACAAGGAGTCGAAAAGCGATCGCTTCCCGACACCTGAGCAACTTGATCAACTCCCAGGCCGTCCGCGCGGCGAAAAACCAGCCTTGCTGACCCGCAATCGCTGATTTATCGCTGATATGAAAAATGCCCCGGATCGCAAGATCCGGGGCATTTTTTATGCCTGAACAAAAGCCCGTAGGAGCGAGGCTGCCCGCGAAGGCGTCATCCGCCACACCGCAAAAACCGAGTCGCCCCCCCTTCGCCCGCAAGCCTGGCTCCTACAGGGTTATGTGTTGATCGGCCCGACCCCATCAGAAACAAAAAAAACGCCCCGGATCGCGAGATCAGGGGCGTTTTTGTTCAAGCAGCGAAATTCACTTCGCTTTCACACCTTCAAACGTAATGTACAGCTCGACCGCGTCGGACTGTGGGCCCAGGTCTTTCTGTTTGCCGAAATCGGAACGCTTGATGCTGGTGGTGCCTTCGAAGCCGGCACGGTAGCCGCCCCATGGATCCTTGCCTTCACCCAGGAAGGTGGCTTTAACCACGATTGGCTTGGTAACACCAGCCAGAGTCAGGTTACCGGTTACGTCGGCAGTGTCTTTGCCAGCGGCGTTTTTGCCGGTGGATTTGACGCTGGTGGAAACGAACTTGGCGTCGGCGAATTTGCCCACGTTCAGGAAGTCACCGCTGGCGATGTGCTTGTCACGTTCGGCGTGGTTAGTGAACACGCTGGCGGTGCGCACATTGAACTCGATCTTGCTGTCTTCAGGCTTGGCGGCGTCGAAGCTGAACTTGCCGTCGATGTCCTTGAAGGTACCGGTGATGTAGCTGTAACCCAAGTGGCTGATCTTGAAATCAACGAAGGCGTGCTGGCCTTCTTTGTCGACAACGTAATCGGCCGCCATCACGTTAGCCGACAGCAGAGCAGAACCGATTGCCAGAGCGGCGAGCGTCTTTTTCAACATGCTTTCTATTCCTTTGGAGTCGAGGTTGAACATCAGGCTTTGCGTCCCAACATTCGCGTCAGGGTCGCATCACGATCAATAAAGTGGTGTTTCAATGCTGCCAACGCATGGAGGCCGGAAAAAATTACCAGCGCCCAGGCCAGGTACAAATGGATCACACCAGCGGTATCTGCCTGGTCCGGTAGTCCGGAAACCAGTGCAGGAACTTCAAACAGGCCAAACACCGGGATCCCGACACCGTCTGCGGTGGAAATCAGGTAACCGGCAATCATCACAGCGAACAGCCCGAGATAGAGGAACGCATGGCCGAACACGGCGCCAAGACGCGTCATGCGGCTATAACTTTGCAGGGGCGGTGGAGGCGGGCTGATGAAGCGCCACAACACCCGCAGCAACATGACTGCGAACAACACCAGGCCAATGCTCTTGTGCAGATCCGGCGCATCTTTACGCCAGGAGCTGTAGTAGTCGAGACCGACCATCCACAGCCCCAATGCGAACAGGCCGAAGACCGCGAGCGCCACACCCCAGTGCACGAAGATGCTGACCCAACCGTAGCGGGAAGAAGAGTTACGTAGCTGCATTGCCCAAATCCTGTAAGAACTGCGCCCAAGACTATCGAGTTATCTATCGACTTAAAGCGGAAAATTTCGCTCTGAAACATCGAGAAATACGATCATGACCTTGGGGTCGAGATGTTAAGAGAGTGTTAACCAGAAGAAAAAACCTACAGACGCTGTCCTATATTCGCTTTCAAAAAGCCTTTACCACTCGTCAGAACTGTCATATCTGACAGTAGCCACCATTACAGGTCATTGATGAACCTGATCTCGGGCGATTGTCCGAGCGTCTGAACAGGAGTTCTACCATGAGTCACCATTCGAGTTCATCCCCCGCGACTACGCGAAACCTATCCAATTCGATACCCGTAGGGGCAGGACCACGAGGGATAGCCATCAACAACGACGGATCACGGGTTTTTGTTTGCAATTACATTTCAGGCAATGTGTCAGTGATCAACACCCGGAACAGAAAGGTAATCCGCACCATCGCCGTCGAGCATTATCCCCAAAACATCGTCCTTGCCCATGGAGGGAAAAGAGCTTATGTGACCAACTACGGTTCAAGTTCGGTTTCGGTTATTGATACTGAAACCTATGCGGTGGGTAACGTCACGGTGGGAAGATATCCTCGGGGAATCGTCGTGAGCCGAGACGGGAAGCATGTTTACGTCACCGTTCGACAAGATAAAGAGTGGCTGGCAATTATTGATACCCGCACTTATGCGGTACGCAGAGTGCGAGGATTACCCTCTCCCTCCATAAGTGTGGATATCAGCCAGGACGATTCGCGTCTTTATATTTCCAGCACCAACGCTCCTGATGGCCCCTATCAGGACGCACTAACGATCATCAGCAGCAAGACTTTCAAAGTCCTCGATGTCATCAAAACCGAACAGTATCCGTCAGCGGTTACCGTCAGTCCCGACGACAGAGAAGTGTATATCGTGTGTCTTGACGCTCAGAAACTGACCGTACTGGACCCTAAGTTATCAACCACCAGGCATTTCGATTTTGTGACTTGCGAAGGGAAAATAGTGTTTGGCGGAAAAAACGCTTATGCCGTTGATCAAATCAAAAAAGAGGTCGTGGAAATTAATACCGCCACGTATGAAATTGTTCGCCGGGTTCCCATCCCTGGTGCTTCCGAACCGTATGACATGGTTCTTGATCAACATAACCATGCCTATGTCAGCGACTACCAAAGCGACGAAGTACATAGTGTCGATCTAGCTTAGCGTCAAAGCAAAATCAGCAGCCGGCTTTGGCTGGCGACATAAAAAAAGCGCGGCATCACTGCCGCGCTTTTTTTGATTCCAGGACTTACTGCGTCTTGGTTTCAGTCGTCGCCGGGGTCTTCGCAGCAGTACTGACCGCTGGTTTCTTCACCGGCTCAGTCTTTTTCGCCGTCGCCTTGACCGGAGCTTTTTTGGCCTCGGTTTGGGCAGCAGGCTTTTTCACTGGCGCTTTGGCCGGTGCTTTCTTGACAGGCTCTGCTTTCACCGGTGCCGCAGGCTTCGGCGCCTCAACCGGTGCTGGCGCTGGAGTCGGCACAGGTGCTGGGGCGGGTGCCGGAGCAACCGGGGCCACTGGTGCTGGCGCCTTGGCCGGTTCCGGTTTGTCGTCAGAACCACCGAACAGGTTGGTGAAGAAGTTGCCTTTCTTCGCCGCCACTGCACCGGCCGCTGCTGCGGTCGCCGCCGGAACAACTTTCGCCGGTTCAAACGACTTGCCTGCCGCCAGGTCTTCTACCTGACTGGCTGCACGCTGACCGGTGCGCAATGCGCCTTCCAGAGTGCCTGGGTACAAGGTATCGGTGTGTTCGCCGGCAAAGGCTACACGTTGCAGCGGGCGTTCCCACAGACGCCAGTATTTGCTCATCTGGCCCGGGCCGAAGGCCAGGTAAGCGCCACCCATCGACGGGTCGGTGCTGTAGCGACGGATTTCATAACCGGTGAACGAACCGCGTGCCTGTGGATAAAAGGCGTGCAGACGAATCAGTACCTGATCGACCATCTGCTTGTCGCCGAAAGCCTGCATCACGCGCGCGTTGTCGCCGGACAGGTTGATCACCACGTTGGCGCCGCCTTTCAGGGCCGGCTCGACCCACAACATGCCCAGGCCGGTGTTGCTGTAGATCTCGCCGGACATGCGCGCCTTGCTTTCCCATACCGGCGTCTTGAACTTCAGCATGATCTGGTCACGCCAGCCGTAGTTGGTGCCTTTGATGGCGCCCAGGTGCTGGGCATCCAGCGCCGGGGTCATCTGGATCTTGTTCAGTGCACGCAACGGCACGGCCAGCACAACGTAGTCCGCCTGATAGCCAACACTTCCGACTTTGACGGTCACGCCGTCCTTGTCCTGACTAATGGCCGAAACCGGGGAGCTGGTCTTGATGGTTTTCAGTTGCTTGACGAAAGCCTGGGCCAGCACCGGGCTGCCGCCAGGCAGACGCGAAGCGCGCAGGTCACGGTCGGCAACGCCACGATAAACGCGGCTCTGCTGTGCGAAGTACAGCAGCGACAGGCGCGAAGGTTCGTCATAGCGGGTACGAATCTGCTGATTCACCAACTGACGCGCAGTGGCTGGCAGACTCAAACGATCGAGCCAGTTGGACACGTTGATCTGGTCCAGGGCGAACAGCGTGCTGTTGGCGGCCGGGTTCTGCGGGTCTTCAATCGAACGCGCCAGATCATCCAAAGTCTTTTCGTAGCGTTTCAGCGCGTCGCTGGTGGCCGGCTGTTTAGTCGCCAGATCGGCGGCGGTGAAATATACACCGTCGATCAGGTAGCTCGGGGTCCGCACGAATTCAGGGGCTGGCGTGGTGGTCAGCTTGAACGTCGAGACGTACTTGTTCAGCACCGGTTGGGTCTTGTCGTTGCCGATCCACTCACTGGTGGCCATGCCGGAGCGACCGCCCAACGTCGGTTTGGCTTCCAGCAGGGTGACCTGCCAGCCTTTGTTCTGCAGTTCGTACGCCGCGGTGAGGCCCGCAAGCCCACCGCCTATCACGATCACCGTTTTATCCTTGGCCAGCGCCGAAACGCTGAACAGCCCCAACATCACCAGCGCACAGGCGCGCAGCCAACCAGCAGACATTCAGCGAACTCCGGAAATACACGAGGAAATAGCGGTTTTACGAGTCAGACGACTCAAAGAACCGCGAAGAATACGTCAGCCATCAAAACGCCGCCAGCGACGTCTATCTCCTTATACAAAGTAGCTCAATCGACACAATGGGTTGTCCCGATGACGCGCATTGCATAGGCTTGCGCGATTGTTTGCCCGCGCACCAAGCGAGCCGCCTCGAGGAGACTGAACATGGGCCTGAATAATCAGTGGATGCAACGCGATCTCGCGGTGTTGTGGCATCCCTGCACCCAGATGAAAGACCACGAACAGCTGCCGCTGATCCCGATCAAACGCGGCGAAGGCGTCTGGCTGGAAGACTTCGAAGGCAAACGCTATCTCGACGCGGTCAGCTCCTGGTGGGTCAACGTGTTCGGCCACGCCAACCCGCGGATCAACCAGCGCATCAAGGATCAGGTCGATCAGCTGGAACACGTGATCCTCGCCGGTTTCAGCCATCAGCCGGTGATCGAACTGTCGGAGCGTCTGGTGAAGATGACGCCCGAAGGCCTGACCCGGTGCTTCTACGCCGATAACGGTTCGTCCTGCATCGAAGTCGCGCTGAAAATGAGCTTTCACTACTGGCTCAACCGCGGCCAGCCGAACAAGAAGCGCTTCGTCACCCTCACCAACGGTTACCACGGCGAGACCATGGCGGCGATGGCGGTGGGCGACGTGCCGCTGTTCACCGAAACCTACAAAGCCCTGCTGATGGACACCATCAAGGTGCCGAGCCCCGATTGCTATATGCGTCCCGAGGGCATGAGCTGGGAAGAACACTCGCGCAATATGTTCGCCGCCATGGAGCAGACGCTGGCCGACAACCACGACACCGTGGCCGCCGTGATTCTGGAGCCGCTGATTCAGGGCGCCGGAGGGATGCGCATGTATCACCCGGTGTACCTCAAGCTGCTGCGCGAAGCCTGCGACCGTTATGGCGTGCACCTGATCCACGATGAAATCGCCGTCGGCTTCGGCCGCACCGGAACGATGTTCGCCTGCGAACAGGCCGGCATCCGCCCGGACTTCCTCTGTCTGTCCAAGGCCCTGACCGGCGGCTATCTGCCGTTGGCGGCCTGCCTGACTACCGATGAGGTCTACAGCGCTTTCTACGACGACTACCCGACCCTGCGCGCCTTCCTGCATTCACATAGTTACACCGGCAATCCGCTGGCGTGCGCGGCGGCATTGGCCACGCTGGATATCTTCGAAGAAGACAACGTTATCGAGAACAATAAGGCCCTGGCCCAACGCATGGCCTCCTCCACCGCGCACCTGGCCGATCACCCGAACGTTGCCGAAGTGCGCCAGACCGGCATGGTACTGGCCATCGAGATGGTCAAGGACAAAGCCAGCAAGACTGCTTATCCGTGGCAGGAACGTCGCGGTTTGAAGGTGTTCCAGCATGCGCTGGAGCGGGGTGCTTTATTGCGGCCGTTGGGCAGCGTGGTGTATTTCCTGCCGCCGTACGTGATTACCCCGGAGCAGATCGATTTTCTGGCCGAAGTGGCCAGTGAAGGCATCGACATCGCCACCCGTGACAGCATCAGCGTGGCAGTGCCGAAGGACTTTCATCCGGGCTACCGTGATCCGGGCTGATTGACTTCACCTAAGCTTCAGCGGTGACCGGACTACCGTCATCGCGGGCAAGCCCGCTCCCACAGGATCGGCGCAAAACCTGTGGGAGCGGGCTTGCCCGCGATGGGGCCGCCAGACTTCCACACTTTTACAGAGACCATTGATGAGACTGTCCCGCTTCTTTATCGACGCCCCCTTGAGCATCGGCGAACACGAGCTTCCCGAGGCCCAGGCCCATTACATCAGCCGCGTGCTGCGCATGGCCGAGGGTGATGCGGTGCAATTGTTCGACGGCTCGGGCCATGAGTTTCGCGGCACGCTGGCAGAAGTCGGCAAGAAGCGCGTCGTGGTAAATATCGATGACAGCTTCGCCGGGCAGATCGAGTCGTCGCTGGCGGTCCATCTCGGCCAGGGCTTGTCCCGTGGCGAGCGGATGGACTGGGCGATTCAGAAAGCCACCGAACTGGGCGTCAGCGAAATCACCCCGATCTTCACCGACCGCTGCGAAGTCCGCCTCAAGGACGAGCGCGCCGACAAACGCCTGATGCACTGGCGTCAGGTGGCGATCAGCGCCTGCGAGCAGTGCGGGCGCTCATCGGTGCCGGTGATTCATCCGCCGTTGCTGTTGGCCGACTGGCTGAAGCAGACGGAAGCCGAATTGAAACTGGTGCTGCACCCGGTGGCCGAGCCGCTGGTGAGCCATGCGAAACCGGCGACACTGGCGTTTCTGATCGGCCCGGAAGGCGGGTTGTCCGACGCTGAAGTCGAGCAGGCCAAGGCTGGCGGTTTTCACGCCGCCCGCCTCGGCCCTCGCGTGCTGCGCACCGAAACCGCGCCGGTGGTGGCATTGGCGGTAGCCCAACAGTTGTGGGGCGATTTTTAGGTTTGATCGTTCCCACGCTCTGCGTGGGAATGCAGCCCGGGACGCTCCGCGTCCCATCAAAAGCCGAACGCGGAGCGTCCGTAGAGGCATTCCCACGCAGAGCGTGGGAACGATCTTTCAGGAACTACTGCACCGGATCACTCACCGGTTTGGCGATAATCGCTTTCAACTCGCTGGTCATCGGAAACTCAAGGTTCAAACCTTTAGGCGGAATCGGTTGCTGGAACCAGCGGTTGTAGATGCCGTTGATTTCCCCTGAGCTGTACAAATCAGCAAGCGTCGAATTCACCAACTCGAGAAATTGCGGATCACCCTTGCGCACCATACAGCTGTAGATTTCCCGCGATTGCTCCTCGCCCACCACGACCCACTTATGCGGATCACGAGCCTTGGCCCGTTCGCCGTAAAGCAGCGCGTCGTCCATATAGAAAGCCACCGCCCGCCCTGACTGCAGCATCTGGAACGCTTCGCCGTGGTCCTTGGCGCTGATCACGAACATATCGATCTTGTGATCGACGTTGTAGCTCTTCAGAAACCGCTCATTGGTGGTGCCGGCGGTGGTCACAACGTTCTTGCCGCTCAGGTCGGCGAAGCTCTTGATACCGCTGTCCTTCGCCGTGAGCAATTGCCCCTTCACGTAGATGAATCCATAGGAAAACGCCACTTGCTGCATGCGCTCGGCAGTCACGCCGGTGGAGCCGCATTCAAGGTCGACCGTGCCGTTCTGCACCAGCGGAATGCGTGTTTGCGAGGTCACCAGGTTGTACTTCACCTGCAAATCCGGCAGCTCGAGCTTTTGCTTGATGCGCTCGACAATCTTGCTCGCCAGGTCCACCGAATAGCCCATCGGCTGCCCCGTGTGATCCCCCACGTAAGAGAACGGCACCGACGCGTCGCGATAACCCAGCGTGATGCTCTTGGCATTGGCGACCTTGTTCAGCGTGCCGGTCAGCGGCGCTTCATTGGCCTGGACCTGACTGGCGAACAGCAGGCCAAGGGTGCAGCCGATCAACGTGATTTTTTGCATTGTTATTCTCCGTTGTGGGTAGATCGAATTAACGGCGGGCGGCGATCACGGTGATTTCCACCAGGACCTCTGGACGGGCCAGTTGCGCCTGCAACGTGGTGCGGGTCGGCGCCTTGTCCGGCGACAGCCATTGTGACCAGACCTCGTTCATGGCGGCGAAATCGCGGCCAATGTCGCTCAAGTAAATGGTCGCGCTGAGTAAGTGATCCTTGTCGCTGCCAGCCTCGGCCAGCAACCCGTCGATTTTCGCCAGGACCTCTGCGGTTTGACCAGCAGCGTCGCGGCTGTCACCCGGCACCTGTCCCGATAGAAACACCAGCTCGCCAAAGGTCACGGCGCCAGAGAGTCGACTGTTGCTGTTGAAACGCTTGATGCTCATCGGTTCTTCCTTTTCCAGTCAGGCGACGCGGGGTGCGAGGCCCTGCATTTCGATCGAGGGTGCGCGCCGGGCAATCAACTCACTCAGCAGCCGAGCGCTACCGCAGGCCAAAGTAAAGCCCAAGGCGCCATGGCCGAGGTTGAGCCAGAGGTTGCGGTACGCCGTGGCGCCAATTAATGGCACGCCGCTGGGGGTCGCCGGGCGCATGCCGGCCCATTCGATGGCAGCGTCGTAATCGCCGGCATTGGGCAAGGTTTCCTGGGCCTGGCGTTTGATCAGCGCCAGACGCTTGGGGTCGAGCCCCGGGTCGAAACCGACAATGTCGACCATCGCCGCTACGCGCAGTTGCGCACCGATGCGGGCGTAAACGATCTTGCGGTTGTAATCGGTGATGCTCAGCTCCGGCGCGCGATGTTCGGCGCGGATCGGCAGGGTCAGGCTGTAGCCCTTGAGCGGATACAGCGGCAGGTTCATGCCCGGCAACGCCAACGCCGGGCTGCGATGACCGGCAGCGATCACCAGTTGTTCGACCGGCAATACCTGCGCGCCCATTTCGATGGCCTGCACCGCGCCGTTCCCGTGGCGAATGCCGGTGACCGTGCGGCCCAGCAAAAACTCGCAACGCCCCGACGCCTTGAGCCGGGCCGCCAGTTGCAGACAGAAAGCATGGCAATCGGCGACTTCTTCATCGGGCGTGTAGATCGCGCCCACGAATGGCGCCTCGGCGAGTGCCGGCTCCAGCTGTGCGCACTCGGCCCGGGACAACACTTGCTGCTGTCGCGGATCAGTCAGCCCTTGGCGCGCATGCTCGAAGCTTGCGGCTTCACGAAACGTCACCAGTTTGCCGTTGCGCCGCCAATCGAAACCGTCGAGGCGGTCTTCGTCGCGCCAGCCTTGCAGCGTGGCCTGGCTCAGCAGCGCCAGGCGCAGCAGGTGTGCGCCGTTGCGCTGATTCACCGAACGCCGGCAGGCCGCCAGAAAGGACGCCATCCAGCGCCATTGCGCCGGGTCCAGGCGTGGACGCAGCTTCAATGGCGAGTCACCGCGCAACATCCAGCCCAGCGCCTGCAACGGTACGCCGGCATCGGCCAGTGGCGCGACATAGCGGTAGGACAACTGGCCGCCGTTGGCGAAACTGGTCTCGCTGGCAAACGAATCCCGGGCCTCGATCAGCGTCACGTCGATGCCATCGCGAACCAGTGCATAAGCCGTTGTCAGCCCGATGACGCCGCCACCGATGATGCAAACCCGCTGAGCCATGTCTGTCCTTAAGCGTTGTTGGAACGTGCTTCAGGTTAGGACCAGGTGACAGCCGTTGAACAATGCATAAAGATGCCTGACCCATAAACAAAGGTTATGGACTTGCCATGCGACTGCGACACATCGAGATTTTTCAGGCCATTCGCCAGACCGGTTCGGTCAGCGGCGCCGCCCAGTTGCTGCACGTGTCGCAGCCGGCGGTGAGCAAAGTGCTGCAACACGCCGAACAGCAATTGGGCTTTCCGTTATTCCTGCGGGTGCGCGGCAAATTGCAGCCGACGCCCGAAGCCCTGGAGCTAGAGCGCGAAGTCGACAAGGTCACCGAAAGCCTGCAAGGCGTGCGACGTCTGGCCCAAAGCCTGCGCCGCGAACCGGGCCACAGTGTACGGATTGGTGCGATCCCGGCACTGGCCTTGTCACTGCTGCCGCCGGCGATCAATGAATGGACGCAACGCTACCCGGAAATCGCCTGCGAACTGTCCAGCGCCCACAGCCGTGAGCTGATGCAGAACTTGTTGATGCGCGAAGTGGATGTCGCCCTGACGTTGCAACTGCCCGATCATCCGGGCCTGAAAGCGCAGGCCCTGGCCTGTGGGATGCTGGTGGCGCTGGCGCCGAAGGGCTTTTGGCTCGACGACACTCACGGCAAACCGCTGCCGTTGATCGAACTGGCCGGTGCGCCGCTGATCGGCTTGTCCAGCGCCGACCCGCTGGCCGCCAGACTCGACAGCTACCTTGAGGCGGTCGATCCGCCGCCAAAGGTACGCATCGCGGTGCAGACCTATTCGCTGGCGCGGGCGATGGTTGAATCCGGTGCCGGGCTAGCAGTGATCGACCCGTTCACCGCGCTCGGCGCGTCCCCCGCCACCACAGCGATTCGCCCCCTGGCGCCGGCGCTACCGATCACCCTGTACGCAGTCACCCGCGCCGACGAACCGCCGCCACACACCTTGAGCGATTTGTTGCAGGTGTTCAGCCGACGGGCGCAGGCGCAACTGGATCGCTTGATCCCGTAGAGGTCTCAAAGGACATAAAACAGAATCGCCACAAAGTGCAGCACGCTCCCGGCGATCACGAACAGATGCCAGACCCCATGGGCATGACGCAAACGATTATCGAGGGCAAAAAAGACAATCCCCACGGTGTACAACACCCCGCCGGACGCCAGCCAGGCAAACCCGGTGCTGCCCAGTGCCGCCAGTAACGGCTTGACCGCCACCAGCACGATCCAGCCCATCACCGCGTAAATCACGATCGATAGAATCCGCGCTTCCGAGCGGGGTTTGATCTCTTGCAGGATGCCGATCAGCGCCAGCCCCCAGACAATCCCGAACAACGTCCAGCCCCACGGCCCGCGCAGGGTCACCAGGCAGAACGGTGTGTAACTGCCGGCAATCAGCAGGTAGATCGAAAAGTGATCGACCTTCTGCATGATCGCCTTCTTGCGCCCGCGCACGCTGTGGTAAACGGTCGACGCGCTGTAGAGCACCAGCAAGGTGAACGCGTAAATCGCCACGCTGACGATCTTCCACGGGCTGCCGTCCATACTGGCGATCACCAGCAGCCACACACCCCCGACAAACGCCGCCACCGCCCCAACCAAATGCGTCCAGGCATTCAATCTTTCCCCGTGATACATGTGTTGCTCACCTCAAAATTCGTTAACACAAAGCCCCCTGTAGGAGCTGTCGAGTGAAACGAGGCTGCGATCTTTTGATCTTGCTTCTCGGCGCCCCCGAAGGTGCTGAAGATCAAAAGATCGCAGCCTTCGGCAGCTCCTACAAAAGCTATCGAGCCAAACGTCAGCCAATTGGGCACAATCGAGCGATTCGAATAAGAGTCACGCCCATGCTGATCGATGAAGAGTTGACCCTGAAAAAACTCGAGGTGTTCCTGGCCTTCATGCGCACCGGCAACCTGGCCCGCGCCGCCGCCGAGTTGCAAACCAGCAACGTCAGCGTGCACCGCGCCATTCACTCTCTGGAAAGCGCCCTGCGTTGCCCGCTATTCAAACACGAAGGCCGCAACCTGACCCCACTCGAAAGCGCTTATGTGCTGGAAGAGCGGGCACAGAAGCTGATCCAGGACGTACTCGAAAGCGTACGCCTGACCCGCGAAGCTGCCGGGTTCTCGGCTGAGCGCTTCAAGCTTGGGTCACTGTATTCGCTGACGGTGAAAACCGTGCCGCAGCTGATCATGGGCCTGAAAATTCGCCGTAGCGAACTCAATATCGACCTGATTCTGGGCTCGAACATCGACCTGTTGTACAAGCTCAAGAACATGGAAGTCGACGCGATCCTGGTGTCGCTGGATGACAGCGTGAATGACCCGGACTGCGAGCATATTCCGCTGTTTTCCGATGACATCTTCCTCGCCACCCCGGCTGATTCGCCCTTTGCCCAGCGGGCCGAAGTCGATCTGGCCGAGGTGCGCGACGAGACATTCATCACCTTGACCCAAGGCTTCGCCACACACCAGGACGGTATTCGGGTGTTCAAGCAGGCGGGGTTCGAGCCGAAGGTGGCGATGCAGGTCAACGACATCTTCACCCTGCTGAGCATGGTCAGCTCCGGGGTCGGTTATGCGTTGCTGCCGGGAAGAATTGCGGCGGTGTATGAGAACCGGGTGAAGCTGATTCCATTGCAAGAAAAGTATCGGTTACAGCAGCACATCGGCGTGGTGTTCCTGAAGGCCAAGGAGCGTGACCCGAATTTGTTGGCGTTGCTGGCGGAGTGTCGGATGTATGCCAATCGGCAGGCCTGACAGACCGCGGTGCCTGCATCGCGGGCAAGCCACGCTCCCACAGGAAATGCGCTGTCCTTGTGGGAGCGTGGCTTGCCCGCGAAGGCGACAGCCCGGTCAATAACTCTAGCCAAGCAATCCGCGCATGATCAGAAACAGCAGCGAAGGCCCGAGCAGGCAGCCCAGTGCGGTATAGAACGCCGCCGTCAGGCATCCATAAGGCACCAGCTTCGGATCAGTCGCCGCCAACCCGCCGGCCACACCGCTGGAGGTGCCCATCAACCCACCGAAAATCACTGCACTGCGTGGATTGTTCAAACCGATCATCGGCGCCACGAACGGCGTCATGACCATGACCAGAATCGCCTTGATCAGCCCGGCCGCAATCGATAGCGCCATGACTTCCGAACTGGCCCCGATAGCCGCGCCTGTCACCGGCCCGACGATATAAGTCACCGCGCCCGCGCCGATGGTGGTCAGGCTCACCGCATCGGTATAACCAAACGCCATGGCGACCGCGACACCTGCGATGAACGACGTCCCGACACCCACGAACAGTGCCAGCACCCCGACGAAGCCGGCTCGTTTGAGCTCATCGACACTCACACCGAATGCCGTGGCGACAATGGCGAAGTCCCGCAGCATGGCTCCGCCGAGCAGGCCGATACCCGAGAGCAACGGAATGTCGACCACACCTTTCTGGCCACCGGTCAGCGCGCCACCGATGTAAGACAGCAGCAGGCCCAGCAGGATAGCGATGGCCGAACCGTGCAGGCGGCCTTTGGTAAATGTGTTGGAAATCCAGTAGGACAGCCACATGGTTACGCCGACAATGGCAAACCCACTGATCAGCCCGTAACTGGTAATCACCTTCATCATCGATTCGTACATGGTGATCACCCTACTGTTTTTGGTGGAGTGACAGGTTCAGGCGCCTTGTTGCCGATGCGCACCAGTACCGGTACCAGAGCGAAGGCAATGGCCACTGCCACCGTACCGGCCAGGATCGCCATCGGCCCACCCTTGAGCGCACCGTAGACGTTTTGCTGCGCGGCCATGGCAACCACGATCGGGATATAGATCGCGCTCCAGAACTCCACACCCTGCTCGGTCTTGCCTTTGAACCAACCGCTTTTGTTGAGGTAGCTACCGAGCCCGATCAACAGCAGCATCGCAATACCGACGCCGCCCACGTTGGCCGGCACGCCAATCAGCTTGCCGAGCAGTTCGCCGATAAAAATACCCGCCAGGGTACAAAAGGCGAGAAACGCCACACCGTAAATAATCATTGTTGTAGTCCTCAAAGTGCATCGTCGGAATTGTTGTTTTTGTAGTTCGCAGCCTGAGTCGGTGATCTAGGGTTGGCGGCTTCCCTCCTCACGCAACAGCGCCTGCAAGGTATCAAGCCGCGCACCGTCGAAGGCAATCACGGTGCCCTGCTCGAACACCCGGCGCGCCAATCCGGTCAACACCGCACCGGGCGGCAGTTCGATCTGTAGACGTACGCCACGCTCGTAAGCGCTTTGCACCGTGCCGCGCCAATCCACCACACGGCACATGTTGAAGGCCAGGTCGTCGCGTAACGCCTCGGGATTGATAACAGGCCGGGCGCGACTGCCGCTCAGATAACCCAGGATCGGCGTTTTCAATTGCACCTTGGCGAAGGCTTCGGCCAGGATTTTCGCCGGAGCTTCCAGCAGCGGACAGTGGGACGGCACGCTGACCGCCAGACGCTTGGCCAGCCCGGCACCACAACCTTTCGCAAACTCGGCAACCGCTTTCATCGCACCATCGCTGCCGGCGATGACCACTTGGTTATCGGCGTTGATGTTGGCCAGGTAAACCGGCGTGTCGAGGCTATGAACCTGCGCCAGCAAACCTTCCACCGTCGCCAGATCCAGACCGATGATCGCGGTCATGCCATAGCCCTGAGGATAAGCCTGCTGCATCAGTTCGCCGCGCAGGCTGACCAGATGCAGTGCATCACTGAAGCTCAAGGCGCCGGCGACCACCGCCGCCGGGTAGGCGCCAATGGACAATCCGGCCACGTAATCCGCGCTCAATAACAACTGACGTGAAGCGGCCACTCCGGCGATCAGCAGGCACAGCTGAACCGCCCTCGTCGACTGCAACGCCTCGGCAGAATCGAGCAACAAAACATCTTCACCCAGCACCTCGCTCGCCTCGATCAGCGTTTCCCGAGGCAAACGATGGAGCATGCCCGGTTGCTGCGCGCCCTGGCCGGGGAACACCAGCAAACTGCTCACGCTGCTTGCTCCTGCGGGTTCCAGGGATCGGTGACCAGGCAGGCGACCTGAGCGTTTTTGAGCAGCACCCGTTGCGACGGACCGGCCCATTCGCGCAGAGCCACGGCGCCATTCGGCGTCTGCAATTGCATGTCGACCAGACATTCAGCGGTGCCGAGAAGCGTCACCAACTCTTGCGCTTGAAGTCGACTCAACGGTTGCGGTGTACGCAGAATCAAGTCCAGATCGCTGTGCTCATGCAACGCCGCAAAACCACTGGCCAATTCAAATCCGGCGCTGCCGCTGACACCCCACACCCAACCGCAGGCGTCGAGCATTGGTCGCAATTGCGCCAGCGCTCGCAACGCCGGCAGATCCCGAACCGTCTCGACATGACACAGCTCTTCCGGCCTTACCCGACGCGAAATCGCTGTGATCGCCATCGACGTTGCATAACGCTGTTCACGCAAGCGTCCGCGCACGCCGACCGCGATTTGATCCGGCGCAGTTATCGCGCGCCGAACCACCACCGGCTGACCCGCGCTGATCGACTCGACCGCCCACGCAGGCGCATCCGCAGGCAACTGCTCCGGGGTCATCCCCCACAGCAGGTCGTGGGCCAGAAACGTGTTCACCACTGCTCTCTCAACAGTTGGCGAACCTTGCTCGACGCGGCGCGATTGCTCGCACCCAAGCGACTACTCAGATCGCGATGACCGGCGTCAACATTTTCAATCGCCTGAACCAGACACTCATTCACCCGCGCCAGATCCGCCGTCGTCGGTTGTTCGATCTGATCCACCGACAAGGTTTCCCAAAGCAAACCCAGGCTGGCAAAGCTGTCGATGTCATAGGCCATCGGCGGCACGCTGGCGGCCAAGGCTTCAAGTTCTTCGACACTGCGCAATGTCACCCGCGCCGCCGACGCCTTGCCCATCGCATGCACCATCACGCCCGGATCGCGCAGCGCGATCAGCCGGTTGGCCTGATAACCATGAGCGAGAAACGCCCCGGACATCGCCTTGCCCACCAGCAAACCAATCACCACATGCCCGGCCAGTCGGGCGCGGGCATAACTGTCCGCAGCACCGGCCAAGGCTTGATGAATGCCGAGGGCTTCTTCGCGTCGGCCGTAAGCCTGGCTCGGCACATCGACAATGGCGATCAAGGCGCGTTTTTGAGGCTTGTCGTTATCCGCAGCAATAACGTCATCCACCGCTTTGGCCAGGCCCCAGCCTTCCAGCAAACCGACCTCGCCATTGCGGGCGCGGACGAAGCGGTTGTCGGGATCGGCCACCACCGCGATAAAACGCGCAGGCTGCTCACCCAATAAACCATCGGCGACTTTCAACGACGCCGGCAAACCCTCGACCGATTTCGCGCCGGCACTCAAGGCGTTGAACCAGTTCAAGCCTCTCAGGGAATACGAACTCATGAACGCTCTCCTTGATACAGATCGCGAACCGTCGCCGGCTCGATTTGTGGTTCGGCGTCCAGACGCGCCAGCCGTTGCAGGAACCATTCGGCCTGGCGGCTGCGTTGCTGCGCCGGCAAACCCTGCTTGAGCAATTCGCAGATCTGCTGCTGAATCTGCGCCACGTCGTCAGCCACGTAGCGATCCACCAACCCAGTGCCGAAACGTTGCTCGCCACCGGTCAGGCTCCAGATAAACGGCCGGTCACGGGAGTCGTATTCCTCAAGCCCGGCTTCCTGCTCGATCACCTGTGGGCCATTGAGGCCAAGGCGCGCTTCCTGAGTCACCAGCAAATAGCTGCACAACCCGGCGGCAATCGACATGCCGCCAAAGCAACCGACGCTGCCGGCGACTACGCCGACTACTGGCTGGTACTGGCGCAAATCGACAATCGCCGCATGAATATCGGCAATCGCCGCCAACCCGAGATTGGCCTCCTGCAAACGCACACCACCGGTTTCAAGCAGCAACACGGCGCGAGTGGGAATGCCTTTGCGGTTGTCCTCGGCGGCCAGTTCCAGCGCACCGGCAATCTTCGCCCCGCCGACTTCACCCAGGCTACCGCCCTGAAACGCACCTTCGATGGCCGCGATCACCACCGGCAAACCACCGAGGCGGCCTTTGGCGATCACCACGCCGTCATCGGCTTGCGGCACCACGCCCTGGCGCGACAGCCATGGCGACATGACGCGCTGAAACGGGTCGAGCAGTTCACGAAAAGTACCCGCGTCGAGCAAGGCTTTCGCTCGTTGCCGGGCGCCGAGTTCGACGAAGCTATGCCTTTCAAGGAATGGGTTGAGAAGCGCTGCGCTGTCAGTCATGGTTGATCTCCTCGAAGCCTTGTTCCAGGCGCAAACGCACCACGCCGGGAGTGGCGCCGAAATCGTGGATATCAATCGCCATCGCGGGCGGTGTCTGGCCGTCGAACATCCGCGCGAACAGATGCTGCCAGCGTTGTTCACTGCCGTTGACCGAGGTCTGCACCTGGATCGTCAGCTTGCCGGCCAGCCCCGGTTCGATCAGCACTTCCAGATCGCCCGAGCCCACGCAGCCCACCAGCGCCCTACCCCGAGGCGGCTGCCCGGCGGGGAATTCAAAGGATAAGGTTTCCATCAAAACGCTCCCTGGAAGATGCCGTCGCCCGAGTCGATACGATCGATAAACAGGCAGGCTGCGAGCAAGTCCGCAGCGCCACCGGGCGAGGCATTCAACGCGATTAATTGTTGGTCCAGCTCATGCAAACGGCGGCGGCCAGCCAGGCTCGCACTACCGCCGGCGTCGAGCACCGCTTGGGCGCCGAGTTGCATGGTCTGCAGGCCGAGCTCGCCTGCGCGGTAGAGCACGCAGGTGTCGGAGAGATGGGTCATGATCGCCAGCAAGGCGTCGAGCCGAGCGTTCTGTTCACCATGGCCGGCGGCGCGGCTGAGTTTGAGTTGCGGCAGTGCGCGTTGAATCACTGCAGGGAAACCAAGCTGTGCTTCTTCGCGTGCACCGCGAGCGCCGTAACGCTGGGCGACTTGGGCGCCATGGCTCAGAGGACGCGGCGCGTAACGGTCGTCGAGCAAGGCCAGACGTGCAGCGCGCAAGGTCACGGCGCTTGCTTTGGTATTCGTGCACTCCAGCGCGGCCGCAGCGACCAACAGCCCCAACGCCCAGATCGCCCCACGATGAGTATTCACACCGTTGGTGGTGGCGAGCATCGTTTGCTCACCGTCACGACCAATCCGCCCAAGGGCTTCGCGCAGGGGTAAACCGACTTCGCCAAACTCGATGGCCGCTTCTGCCATTGCCTTGAACGCCGGCCACAACGACAGCGCCGAGGCGTGCATCAGGCTCAGGTGTAAATCGGTGTGCACGCCATTGCCGCGACGGTCGACCAGCGCCGGTTTCGGCGACAGATCCGCTTCGTCGATCAGCGCGTCCACCGCCAGGTCCGCCAGCCGCTCAGTCAGGGTTAAAGGTTTCGGTTGCAGATTGAATGCGTGCATTACCAGCTCCTGAACTTGGCGGGCGGGTTGTAGAGGCCACCGGACCACTCCACCAGATCGGCCACGCTTTTCGCTGCGAGCAGCTCGCGGGTGGCGTCGGTGCGGCGGATGCCGAGGTCTTCGGGCAAGGCGATCAGGCCTTCGCGGCGCATGCGGGCGGTGTCTTTCGGGTTGTGGCGCAGGCCGATGGCAGTCACCCCGGCCACGGCGGCGATCATCGCCTGACGTTCTTCGAGGGAACGGGCCTTGTACAAATAGGCGATGCCTTCCTCGGTGAGCAGATGGGTGACGTCGTCGCCGTAGATCATGATCGGCGCCAGCGGCATGCCGCTTTTCTTCGCCACGTCCACCGCGTCGAGGGTTTCAACGAAGGTCGGTTTGCCGCCCTCCTGGAAGGTCTCGACCATTTGCACCACGAGTTTCTTGCCGCGTTCCAGCAACGCTTCGGGTGCATCGTCGTGACGCATGTCGAGCCAGGCCGGCGTGCCATGGCGGCGACCGCGCGGGTCGTGACCCATGTTCGGCGCACCACCGAAACCGGCCAGCCGTCCACGGGTCACGGTGGAGGAATGGCCGTCGCCGTCGACTTGCAGGGTCGCGCCGATGAACAGGTCCACCGCGTATTGCCCGGCCAGTTGGCAGAACATCCGGTTGGAACGCAGTGAACCGTCGCGGCCGGTGAAGAACACATCCGGTCGAGCGGCGATATAGTTTTCCATGCCCAGTTCAGTGCCGAAGCAATGCACGCTTTCGACCCAACCGCTTTCGATGGCCGGGATCAGGGTTGGGTGAGGATTGAGGGTCCAGTTGCGGCAGATCTTGCCTTTCAAACCGAGGGACTCGCCGTAGGTCGGCAGAATCAGTTCGATGGCCGCGGTGTTGAAACCGATGCCGTGGTTGAGCGATTGAACGTTGTGTTTTTCGTAGATCCCGCGGATCGCCATCATCGCCATCAACACGTGCACAGGCTTGATGTGTCGTGGGTCGCGGGTGAACAGCGGTTCGATGTAGAACGGCTTGTCGGCCACCACCACGAAATCGACCCAGGATGCGGGAATGTCGACACGGGGCAGTTCGCTGACGTCGTCCACCAATTGGTTGACCTGGACGATGACGATGCCGTCGCTGAAGGCGGCAGGTTCGATCAACGCGGGGGTGTCTTCGGTACTCGGGCCGGTGTAGATGTTGCCGGCGCGGTCGGCCATGAAACCGGCCGAGAGCACGACGTTGGGAATCAAGTCGACCACCAGCCGCGCATAGAGCTCGATGTAGGTGTGAATCGCGCCGATTTCCAGCAGGCCGTCTTCGAGCAACTGGCTGATGCGCAGGCTCTGGGTGCCGGCGAACGAGAAGTCGAGCTTGCGGGCGATACCGCGCTCGAACAGGTCCAGGTGCTCGGAACGCCCGACGCTGGGCATGATCATGTGCAAGTCATGCAGCTTGTCCGGATCGGCCTTGGCCAGGGAGCGGGAAAGGAAGTCCGCCTGCTTCTGGTTATTACCCTCCAGCACCACACGGTCGCCGGGCAGAATCAACGCCTCCAGCGCCGCAACGATCTTGTCGGTGGGCAGCACCACACCGTCGGCGAAACCCCGCACCAGCTCGAGACGCCGCTGCTTTTCGCTGCGCCGCCGCGTCCATCGCGAGTCGGGGGATATTGTTGTTGTCATGACCACTCCACGGGTTCGCTGTCGTGGGAGTCACCTTAGGAGCGTTAGGTGGAGGGCATCAATCAAGCAGAGTGGTGGATCGTTACGGTCAGGGTAATGATCGACAGAAGACCTCTGTTGCCAGTACCGGCCTCATCGCGGGCAAGCCCGCTCCCACAGTGTCCGTGTCGTGCTCAGATCCTGAGTCATCCACAATACCTGTGGGAGCGGGCTTGCCCGCGATGAGGCCAGAATAACCCCCGCAGCTTTCGATGACGAAGATTTCGTCGCTCATGGCAGAAAGCAAACAACCGATAAGTCCCAAAATAGGACCAATCGGTCCCTTTTTGGGAATCTTCAACCTAATGCAGAAACCTTTGTGGCAAGCCCCTCACCACAGGGAGATCCGACAGCTTGGGGTTTTGTGTTTAAAAGTTTGTCCGCAGGAACGGTGAGAGGCTACGCAGTCTGGCGTCGCTGCCTACAACAATGCCGGAACCCGCCGACTGGTGCGGTTTTGCGTTGGTCTTTATCGTTTGTGTGTCGCTGGCAATTCAGCGACCGGGCTTGGAACCCCGAGGTGTAGAAGGCGCAAAAGCGCCCCTCATGACGTATGCTTGCGCACCTTTAATGTGTGCACTCCGTTATGGCGGCTGTACGCGGGAGACCTTCGGGTCTGCCGGGTTTTCTCCACCTCGGGTTCCAACCTGCGTACAGCTGCCACCCCTTCGCTTGGAACCGATGGAGCAGCTGAAACTCATTACTGGAGATGCACAATGTTCAAAGCTACTCCCAACCCGCCAGAATCCGACACCGATTCCCAAGCATCCCTCGATGCAGAAAAAATGAAGGAAGCCGCTGACCGCGCCTTCTCCCATTACTTCCCGTCACCCCACGAAAAACCCGCCAAACGCCGTAAGTCCCAGCTCTTCACCGTCTGCCCCGACATCGACACCGAAGCCCTTCTGGCCAATGCCTCCGAAGACCTGCTGTCCATCAGCGCCATTGCTGCCGACCTGGCGGACGATGTGGAAGGCTCACGCCGCTCTGTCGCCTTGGCGCTCAGCCGTTTGGCAGATGGCGTGCAGTTGTTGGTAGAGCGAGTGCTGGATCATCATGAGTCGCTGCAGATGAAGGCTCAGGCCGGGGTTTAGCAGCCAGGTCTTTGGTAAGTTGAAGGCCGCCTTCGCGGGCAAGCCCGCTCCCACAGTGTCCGTGCCTTGCTCAAATCCTGAGTCATCCACAATACCTGTGGGAGCGGGCTTGCCCGCGATGAGGCCGGTGAAATCACCACAATATCCGGATCAGTTGGCTAAACCAGCCGTAACCAACAACTCCTCTAGCGCGAGCAAATCCGGCACCTTCGCCACTTGCTCCCCCACCTGCACCGCCGCCTGTTCCAGTGAACACAACGGCACATCCACATAGCTCAACTGGCTATCCAGCTTGTAAGACCGCGGAATCCCCTGCACCAGCAGCGCAATGAACTTCAGCTCAGGCCGCCCGCCGAGGGCGTTGAGGATGACGATCCGTGCTCGCTCACCGATCACCACTTTGTTGCCACACGCCGACTCGAAACTGAGCAATGGAATCTGCCGGTTTCGCCACGTCACCCGCCCCAGATACCACGGCGGTGTGTCGAGGTCGAAGGCGCCGGGTTGGTAATCGATGAGTTCAGCGACAGCGACGTTGGGCAGGATCAGGTTGCGATCCGCCAAGGGCAGCAGCAGACCAGTGAGGTTGCTGGAGCGGTGTTCATGCATGGGTTTTGCTCCACCGGGCGATGCTGTCGAGCAGCACCGATTCCTGGTATGGCTTGCCGAGGTAGTCGTTGACGCCGATGGCCATGGCGCGGTCGCGGTGTTTCTGGCCGGTACGGGAGGTGATCATGATGATCGGCAGATGCCGCAAGCGCTCGTCGGCGCGAATCTGGGTGGCCACCTCGAAGCCGTCCATGCGCGGCATTTCGATGTCCAGCAGCATCAGGTCCGGCATGTGTTCTTCGAGCAGCAACATGGCGTCGACACCGTCCTTGGCGGTCAGCACGTTCATGCCGTGGCGTTCCAGCAGACGGCTGGTGACCTTGCGCACGGTGACCGAATCGTCGACCACCAGCACCAGCAACGGCCGTTGCGACTCGGGCTCTACGTCCTGCGTCACCGGTCGTTTCGGCACCTGCGCTTGCATCGCACGGATCGGCGCCAGCAAGTCGAGAATCAGCACCACCCGGCCATCGCCGAGAATCGTCGCGCCGGACAAACCCTGCACCGCGGCGAACTGCGGGCCAAGGCTTTTGACCACGATTTCCCGGGTGCCGGCCATAGCATCCACCTGCACCGCGACGTGTCGCTCGTTGCATTGCACCAACAACACCGGCAACGGCAGGCTCTGGCCCAGCAGTTTCGGGCGGGGGCTGGTTTTCAGCAGCTCGCCGAGATAGCACAACTCGTAACGTTGCCCGGCGTATTCGTAGGTCGGCGGATCGAGCCGGTAATGCCCTTCGAGTTCGTTGGGCAACACCCGAACGATGCCGTCGATGGTGTTCAGCGGGATCGCGTATTGATCATCCCCGCACAGCACCATCAACGCGCGGTTGACCGACACGGTAAACGGCAGACGAATCCGGAAATGCACGCCCTGCCCAGGCACAGAGTCGATGGTCATGCCGCCGCCGAGCTGCCGGACTTCTTCGTGAACCACGTCCATGCCGACGCCACGCCCGGAGATCTGGGTGATTTTCTCCGCAGTGGAGAACCCCGGTTGCAGGATGAATTGCAACACGTCGCGGTCGCTGATGTTGCTGTCCGGGTGGAGTAAACCGCGTTTGATCGCCTTGCGCCGCACGGCGTCCAAAGGCACGCCGGCACCGTCGTCGCGGATGTCGAAAATGATGTCGCCGCCCTCTCGGGACAAGTCGAGGGTGATCTTGCCTTGGGCCGGTTTACCCGCCGCAATCCGCACCTCGACCGATTCCAACCCATGGTCGACGGCGTTGCGCAGCATGTGCTCCAGCGGCGCCACCATGCGTTCGAGGACGTTGCGGTCCATTTCGCCTTCGGCGTTGCCGACGATGAAGTCCACGTCCTTGCCCAGCTCGCTGGCGACCTGCCGAACGATGCGTTTCAAACGCGGCAGCATTCGCTCGAACGGCACCATGCGCGTACGCATCAGGCCTTCCTGCAATTCGGTGTTGATGCGGCCCTGCTGTTGCAGCAGGTTCTCCGCGTCCTGATTACGCCGCTCGAGGGTTTCCTTGAGGTCAAGCAGGTCGGAGGCAGACTCGAACAGTGCCCGCGACAACTGTTGCAGCTGCGAGTGACGGTCCATCTCCAGCGGGTCGAACTCTTCATAGCCCAAGCGTTCAGCCTCGACTTGCTGACGGCTGAGAATCCGCCCCTGAGTTTCGGTATCGAGGCGGCGCAACTGGTCGCGCATGCGTTCGATGGTGGTTTCCATCTCGCTCAGGGCCACCCGTGCATCGTTGACCTGTTGTTCGATGCGGCCACGGAAGATTGAAGTTTCCCCGGCCAGGTTGACCAGGTCGTCGAGCAACTCCGCCGAAACCTTGACCGTGTCGGTGCCTTCCGGTTGCAGCGCGGGTGGCTCGGCTTTGGGCGCTACGGGCAGCGTTACGGGTGCCGATGTTTCAGGCACTGCCGGATGGCTGAAATTCTTGATCGCATCGATCAGCCGATCGGCCGGCGGCAATGGCTGACGGGCGCGGGTGGCGTCGAGCATCTGCGCCAGTCGGTCATGGCTGCGTTGCAACAGCGAGAACAGCTCGGCGGTGGGTTGCAGCACGCCCGCCGACAAGCCTTCGTAGAGGAATTCCAGTTCATGGGCCAGGTCGCCAATCGGCACAATCTCCACCATCCGCGCGCCCCCTTTGAGGGTGTGCAGATCGCGCAACAGTGTTTCCACTTCCTGGCGATTCGACGGTTCGGCCTGCCAGCGCAACAGTGCCGCGCCGGAGTTTTCAATGATGTCGAAACCTTCCTCGAGGAAGATCTCCAGAAGCTCGGGATCATGGCCCGTCGAGTCATTGCTGACCACTGGCTCGATCACCTCGGCGCTGCCGGCATTGCCCTGGCGAAACTCACGAATGGCCGCGATCAACTCACCCGGATCACCCAACGGACGATTGTGCTGCAACTGATCAAGGAACATGGCCAGTCGGTCATGGCTCTGTTGCAGCAACTGCGCCAGCGCTTCGCTGTGGCTGTAACGGCGGTCCACCAAGCCTTCGTAAAGGCCTTCCAGTTCATGGGCCAGATCGCCGACCAGCTCGACCTCGGCCATCCGCGCACCGCCCTTGAGGGTGTGCAAATCGCGCTGCAAGGACAACAGCGGCGCGGCGTTGTCCGGATCACTCAGCCAGCGCTGCAAGGCCTGGCCGGCGCTTTCGAGAATATCCACCGCTTCTTCAAGGAAGATCGAAACGATTTCGTCGTCCAGCTCCACCTGCGTTGCGGCTTGCTCCAGCTCGGCCGTGGCGCTGCCCAGCTCCCGAATGCTCAGGGTGCGGCTGCCGTCACTGCGAATCAGGCCC
The DNA here is from genome assembly GCF_016650735.1 of Pseudomonas sp. TH37. Lineage (NCBI taxonomy): Bacteria > Pseudomonadati > Pseudomonadota > Gammaproteobacteria > Pseudomonadales > Pseudomonadaceae > Pseudomonas > Pseudomonas sp. TH37. Next base: position 93,407 of record NZ_JAEKFD010000007.1, on the reverse strand, counting down.
ATGGAGGATGGATCGAGACTCTCATCGAGCAAACCGCGCAAGGCCCGAACGCGCTCCGGTTGCGCAGTGACTTCCTGGCCGGCGGCCAGTTCGTCGAGCATGTTGATCAGCGCTTCATGGGCACTTTGCGCCTCGTGGAAAAACCTGTCGCTGACCGCCAGGCTGCTTTCTTCCACCGCGCCATAAAGGTCGAGCAATGCTTCGCAGAGCTCATCCACCGGATGCAGATCGGCCAGGTGTGCGCCTTCGCCGAGGGTGGTCAGTTCGTCCAGCAGCGCGCTGAGTTCCTGCCGCTCGCCGGGATGTTGCTGCCAGCGCTGCAACAGGCTTTCAGCGTCCAGCAGGATGTCCATGCCTTGGGCGAGGAAGTTGTTGATCAGTTGCGGATCGCGCTTGATGCGCTGCTTCGTATTGGGCGTGCTCAACAGGCTTTGCAGACACTCGGCCAGCAATGCCTTGGTTCGCTCGATCAGCGAGCGAGCGTCGGGGATTTCAGCCAGCGGGTCGCTCTTGAGTTGTCTCAGCCCAAGGCGGAACAGCCCTTCGGCTTCCAGCAGCAATTCGACTTCGTCCAGATCAAGGGCAATTCGGTGCGCCTTGTACTCCCGGGCCAGTTCATCCAGCGACGCCGCCAGCTCGGCAATTGGCAGTACGCCGGCCATCGAGGCACTGCCCTTGAGCGTATGCAACGCCCGCTGCAACTCGTCGCTGGCCTGAAGCGGCACGTGCTCGGAGGCTTGGTCGAGGAAACGGTTGAGGCTGCTCAAATGGGTTTCGGCTTCGTTGCGGAAGATCTCCAGCAACAGGGGATCGAGCGCCGCGACATCCTGCGCGTCTTCATCGGACACTGGCTTATCGCCCTTGGCGAGGGCATGGGCGCGGGCGGCCAATTGATCGACATCGTTGCGCTGGCGTTGGGTATTGGCGGCGAATTCGGCCACCAGATCCGGCAGCAGCTTCAGCGCATCGCCCACCAGTTGTTGCACCGCAGGCCCAGGTGCAACGCTGTGCTCAAGCACGCGATTGAGCAGGTTTTCCACCGCCCAGGCCAACTCACCCAGCACCAGCGCACGGACCATCCGGCCACTGCCTTTGAGGGTGTGGAAGGCGCGACGCAATTCACTCAAGACCGATGTGCTGTCGGGATTGGCCGACCAGCGCGGCAGATACTCCTCGAGAATTTCCAGCACTTCGTCAGTCTCCTCGAGGAAGACTTCCCGCAGCTCATCATCCACCGGTTCTTCACCGGCGGGCGGCGGCAACAGGCTGCCCGGCGTGGTCAGGGCTGGCGGGTTGACGGACGACACCGGGCTGGCCAACACATCGGCCAGAGACTGAACTGTTTCGGGGTCGTCCAGTTCCTGCATGTCCTGCATCACCAGGGCTTCATTGGGGCTGAGTACATCCTTAAGCATCGGCACTTGCTGTTCGCTGGGGAAGAAGCCGAGTGAGGCCAAGCCTTTTTCCGCGACGTCGAGCAGGTGTTCTCCCGGTGCTTCGGGGTCGTCGCTGAGGCGCTCCAGGTAATACTCGATGCTGGTGATGACGTCGGCCAGGCTGTCCAGTTGCTGCCAGCCGGGCTGGTCCGGATCCACCAGCAGATGCTCGCGGATGAAGCCGTTGCAGGTCTCGACCAGGCTCGCCGCGCGGGCCAGCGGAATCATCGCCAACGCACCGCGCACCTGGGTCAGCAACGCCGGCAAGGGTTGCAAATGCTGGCGGTCCCAGTCGGCGTCGATGTAGTCGACGATCATGTCCTTGGCCTGTTGCAGGCAAATGCGCGCTTCCTTGATCACGATCTGATGGATCTGAGTCAGATCGGTGGTCGGCAGACGGCTGTCTTCCTGGCTTTCCGGCTCCACGGTGCCGACCATGCCGGCCAGGGTCGCTTCGACGTAAAGCAAGGCCCCGGCGACGTCCATGAGGGTCGCGTCGTTGGGTTCACGCTGGCCCTGAGCGAGGCTCAGCACCACCGCCAGTTGGTCGATGATGACCTTGCGCGGCTGGCCGAAACCGAGCACCGCCAAGGTGTCGGCGATTTGCCGCAGGGGCGCCAGCAGGCTTTCGAGGTCCGAGGTGTGCTGGCGGTCGCTGCGCACGAACAGGTCCAGGCGCTCCTTGACCCGCACCAGCTCTTCGCACAACGCCGACAATACCGAACGCATGGCGTCGCGGTCAGGGCCGGCCAGCCGTGCCCGTTCTTCATCGACCATCGCGCCGTCGGGTAACGCATCGTCAAGTGAGTAGCGATCTTTCATGGTCAGCATCTGCCCGGTGGGGTGTTCGGCCTTGGCAATATAGAACAACAAACTCTTGAGCAGCTCCGGCGGTGCCGGTTGATTGATTCCGGGCATACCCTGTTCGAGCAAACGCTTGAGCTCTTTGTCGGCGTCCTTGAACAGGCTGCGCAACGCCGGGCTGTTGGCGATCGAGCCATTGCGCATGCCTTCGACCAGTGCCGAAGCGACGTGCCATAACGGGCTCAGCGGCGCGTTGTCGCACAGCACTTCGAGGCGCGCAAACACTCTGGCCAGATAACCGAAGTGGGTTTCGTCATCCTGCCCGCGCAACAAACCGACCAGGGCCATCTGCAACATCTGCCGTAACTTGCGCAGCACATTTGGCAAGTCGGACGGTTCCAGCGGCGCCAGAGCTTCTTGGCTCAGGGACGGCAGCTCCAGCAGTTGCGGGCTGAACAGGCTGGTTTCCGATAACAGGCTTTCGCCACGGGCGCTGCGCAGGTCGTTGATCAGCGGCAACACGACTAAAGGCAAATCACGACGGGCGCCTTGCACCCGGTCGAGGTAAGTCGGCAATTGCCCCAGGGCTTGCAGCAACAGATGGATCGCCTCGTCGCGATGGCTGACGCGGTTCTGCTGTAAGGCGCAGGTCAACTGCTCGATCTCTTCGGCGAGCAGGGCCGCGCCGTAAAACTCGACCATCTGCAAACTACCGTGGACCTGATGGACACAGGCCAGACACTCACCCAGCGTGTGCGTCGCCTGCGGGTCGTCGATCAGGGTTTCGATCGCCTGATGAGCCTGTTTCAGCGTTTCGGCAATCTCGCCTTTGACCCACTCGAGGGCCACATAGTCGTGCCGATCACCCATAACTACTCCAATCAAATGCATACGCCCTGAGGCGGTTCAAGCTTTGTCCGCAGCCTGCGCTTTAGCGTCCGGCAAGGTGAAACCGGACACCGAACGCCGCAGCTGGCTGGCCATTTTCGCCAGGTTGCCAATGCTCTCGGCGGTGGCGGTGGAGCCGGACGAGGTTTGCGTGGTGATCTGCTGGATCACGTTCATCGTCAGGGAAATCTGGCCGGCCGACGAAGTCTGTTGCTGCGCGGCGTTGGAAATACTCTGGATCAATGCCGCAAGGGTCTTCGACACGCCTTCGATTTCTTCCAGGGCCACCCCGGCATCCTGCGCCAGACGCGCGCCGCGCACCACTTCGGTGGTGGTCTGTTCCATGGAAATCACCGCTTCGTTGGTGTCGGTCTGAATCGCCCGCACCAGTGTTTCGATCTGCCGGGTCGCCGCGGACGAACGCTCGGCCAGACGCTGCACTTCGTCGGCCACCACCGCAAAACCGCGCCCGGCATCACCGGCCATGGACGCCTGAATCGCCGCGTTGAGGGCGAGGATGTTGGTCTGGTCGGCAATGTCATCGATCAAGCTGACAATGTCGCCGATTTCCTGAGAAGACTCGCCCAGCCGTTTGATGCGCTTGGCCGTGTCTTGAATCTGCTCGCGAATATTGTCCATGCCATGAATGGTGTTGTGCACCACTTCGTTGCCCTTATTGGCGATTTCCACCGAGCGCTCGGCTACCGCAGAGGATTCGGCGGCGTTGGCCGAGACCTGATCGATGGACTGAGCCATGTCATTGATGGCCGTGGAGGCTTCGGAAATCTGCTGGGCCTGATGCTCCGAGGCCTGGGCCAGGTGCATGGCAGTGGCCTGGGTTTCCTGTACGGCGGCGGCGACCTGGCCGGCGGTGAGGTTGATGGTCGCCACCAGATCGCGCAGTTGGTCGACGGAATAGTTGATCGAGTCAGCGATGGTCCCGGTGAAGTCTTCAGTCACCGAGGCGGTCACGGTCAGGTCGCCGTCGGCGAGGTCTTCGATTTCGTTCAGCAAACGCATGATCGCGTTCTGGTTGCGCTCGTTCTTCTCGGCGGTTTCACGCAGCTGACGATTGGTTTCGCGCACCATCACCAGGCCGATGAGGATGATCGATGCCAGTGCGAGCAAGCCCAGCACGTAACCGCCGATGGTATCGGTGTTGCGCCCGCCGGCGAGGTTTTCGAAACGGCTGGCCAGGTGCGAGGCTTCATCGAGCAGGGTTTGCGACAGGGTAAAGATGTTGGTGGCCGATTCGCGGACCTTGAGCAGCTCCGGCGAGGTTTCGAGGATTTCGTCCACCGAACCCGATACGAATTCGAACAGTTCGGAAATCTCGGTCAACCGGGCGCGCGCATCACGGTCTTCGACCTGGCTGATTTTCAGTGCCGCATTGCCTTGAAGCATGCCGTTGAGCACCAGGCCGAAACGCGCCGCGTCGCGACCGAAAGCGTCGGCCGCCTGCTGCGAATTTTCATCGCCGGACAGTACGGTGTTCACCGCACCAAGAATCCGCTCGGCCAGCAGCGACTGACGCTGGGCCATCGCCACCTGAGTGGCGGGGGCGCCACGTTGCAGGAGCGTTTCGACGACCTTTTCATACTCGACCTGCAACTGCGGCACGGTTTCGGCCAGGGTCGCGGCGACTTGATGCAAGGACAAAACGGTCTGTTCGCTGGAGAGGATAGCGTCGGTGTTTTTCAGCAGACGCTCCCAATCCAGCTGCACGGCGCGCATTTCCGGGCGCACGGTGGACGGTGCCGGCGGCAGGCCGGTGGCAGGATCGCCTTTCTTCAGATAGCCCCAACGCTGGGCGAAGTCGTTGCGTGCATCGCTGAGCAACTTGAACGCCGCGGCCTTGCCGGCGGCGGCTTCGGTGGCGTTCTTGGCGATGCGTTGGGACAGCACACGCAGCTCACCGGCGTGGCCGATGTACTGTTTGTCGTAATTCGCCTGGGTGTTGAGGTACGCGAAGTTGGCGAACAGCAGCATGATGAAGACAATCAGCGCGATGAACAGCACGATGATCTGCGACCGACTGCGCGACCCTTCTGGCTTGCCTGTTTTAGCTTTTATCATCGGTCCTCGCCTGTTAACCAGCATCTGTGAACCTTGCCGAGAACCCTGTGGGAGCGGGCTTGCCCGCGATGAGGGCGTGTCAGCCGCCATCTATTGAACCTGACACACCGCTATCGCGGGCAAGCCCGCTCCCACAGGTTATGCGGCGACGTTCATGAATCCTTGCGACTGCGCCAACGCAAACGGGCTGAACACCTGCCACTTCTGCTCACGCTGAAACCGGCCTTTGACGAACGCCGACATTGGCCCTTGCAAGTCATCGGCCGGCACCGGCTCCAGACTGTCCTGGGCAAAGTGCTGCAAGCCGAAGACCTCATCGACCATCAACCCTGCAAACACGTCTTTGTGCTCCACCACCAATATCCGCCGTTGCTTGCGCAAGGCAGGCAGTTCATGGCCGGGCTCATAACCGTAAAAAAAGCCATGCAAATCCATGATCGGCAGCAGGCGCCCGCGCAGGTTAGCCACGCCCTTGACCCAGGGTTTGACCCCCGGCAATTGTGTAACGCGCGGTTCGTGCAGGACTTCGCTGACTTCGCCCATGGGCGCGACGTACCAATGCTCGCCCAAGCGAAAGCCGATGCCGCTCCAACTGTCTTGTCGGGTCGGCTGGGACGGCAGGTCTGCCGCCAGCAGACGACAGCGCTGGTCAATCTGCAGCAGCAGTTCGAAAGCCGTCAGCGACTCGGTCATGACCGGACGATCAACCGGCCAGCACGTTGTTCAGGGTTTTGATCAGGGTGTCTTCGTCGACCGGTTTGGTCAGGTAGTCCTTGGCGCCTTGGCGCGTGCCCCAGACTTTGTCGGTTTCCTGATCCTTGGTGGTGATGATAATCACCGGAATGTGCCCGGTTTCCGGGTCTTTGGTGAGCTGACGGGTCGCCTGGAAACCATTGAGGCCGGGCATGACGATGTCCATCAGCACCGCGTCGGGTTTTTCCTGACGGGCCAGGGCCACGCCGTCGGCGCCGTTTTCGGCTTTCAACACCTCATGACCGTGCTTTTCGAGCATGCCGGTCAATTTGTACATTTCGGTCGGCGAGTCATCGACGATCAGAATACGTGCCATGGTCTTCCCCATTCTTGTCGACACCGGGCCCCATGGCCGAGCGTCACTGTGCGTGTCCTACTGCGGCGAAACGGCGGCGAAGCCCGGTACATGGGCCTGAATCGCATTCAGCAGTTCTTCCTTGCTGAAAGGCTTGGTCAAAAACTGGTCGGAACCGACGATCCGACCCTTGGCCTTGTCGAACAACCCGTCCTTGGACGACAGCATAATCACTGGCGTGGACTTGAACGCACTGTTGTTCTTGATTAAAGCGCAGGTCTGATAACCATCCAGACGCGGCATCATGATGTCGACAAAGATGATGCCGGGGTGATTGTCGGCAATCTTGGCCAGGGCATCGAAACCATCGATTGCAGTGATGACTTCACAGCCCACATTTTTCAACAGCGTTTCGGCGGTGCGACGAATCGTTTTCGAATCATCGATCACCATGACCTTCAAGGCGCTGGAATGCTGTTCCATAGGGGCTCTACCGTCGCCTTTGTGAATCAATTTGTCCGTTTGCCGCTTATCGTTGGCTCGAAACCCTTGATACTTAAGGGCCAACACGGCATGGCAGCCTTTTTAGCACAGTCTCCCCATCCAATCTATCGGGCGACCCTGGCGGTGGTTTTTCCTTGACCGGGAACACACTCAGCGCCACTCTGACGCCACTTTTTCACAACACTTTCCACCCCAATTTCGAGGAAAACCCCATGAGCGTTCGCGTCGGGATTGTCATGGATCCTATCGCCAGCATCTCCTATAAAAAGGATAGCTCGCTGGCCATGCTGCTGGCCGCGCAAAAGCGTGGCTGGGAACTGTTCTATATGGAACAGCGCGATTTGTATCAGGCCGAAGGCGAGGCTCGCGGGCGGATGCGTCCGCTGAAGGTGTTCGCCAACCCGGAAAAATGGTTTGAGCTGGGCGCCGAAAGCGATGCGCTGCTGAGCGATCTGGACGTGATCCTGATGCGCAAGGATCCGCCGTTCGACATGGAATTCGTCTATTCCACGTATTTGCTGGAACAAGCGGAAAATGCCGGCGTACTGGTGGTCAACAAGCCGCAAAGCCTGCGTGACTGCAACGAAAAGCTGTTCGCCACGCTGTTCCCGCAGTGCACGCCGCCGACCATCGTCAGCCGTCGCCCGGACGTGTTGCGTGAATTTGCCGACCATCACGGTGACGTGATCCTCAAGCCGCTGGACGGCATGGGCGGCTCGTCGATCTTCCGTCACACCGCTGGCCACCCGAACCTGTCGGTGATCCTCGAAACCCTGACCTTGCATGGCCGTCAGCAGATCATGATCCAGGGCTACCTGCCGGCAATCGTTGATGGCGACAAGCGCATCCTGATGATCGACGGCGAGCCGGTGGATTACTGCCTGGCACGGATTCCCGCGCTCGGAGAAACCCGTGGCAACCTCGCCGCCGGTGGCCGTGGCGAAGCCCGACCGTTGACCGAGAAAGATCGCTGGATCGCCGCGCAAGTCGGCCCGACCCTGCGCGAGAAGGGCTTGCTGTTCGTCGGTCTCGACGTAATCGGTGAGCATCTGACCGAAATTAACGTCACCAGCCCGACCTGCATTCGCGAGATCGATAACGCATTCGGCACCGACATTGGTGGCCTTTTGATGGATGCCATCGATCAGAAGCTCAAGACTCGTTGATCGAGAACAGCCAAGAAGCAACCAACATTGCGTTATCATCCCCGGCTTGTAAAAAACGCGATGTTGGTTTTCTTGTTATGACACTCCCGTCCGATCTGCCCCCTGAACTCGCCCACCGTGGCGTGCGTCCGGCTGATCGCCTCGGTTTCACCCTGTTTCTGGCGGCGCTGATTCACCTGGCCTTGCTGTTGGGCGTCGGGTTTTCCATGGTCGAACCCAAGCAAATCAGTAAAACCCTGGAAATTACCCTCGCCACGTTCAAAAGCGAAAAGAAGCCTGAGAAAGCTGACTTTCTCGCCCAGGAAAATCAGGAAGGCAGCGGCACCCTGGAGAAAAAGGCGATCCCCAAGACCACCGAGGTCGCGCCATTCCAGGACAACAAGGTACAGAAAGTCACCCCACCGCCGGCGGCCAAGCCTCAAGTGCAGGAAGCCGCGCCCAAGGCGTCTGTGACCACCGTCGCGCCGAAGCCGAAAAAAGCCGCAACCAAGACTGAAGAACCCAAGCCCCTGACCAAACCCCAAGTGGCGGCACCGACGTTCGACAGCGCGCAGCTGTCCAGCGACATCGCCAGCCTGGAAGCGGAACTGGCCAGCGAACAACAGCTGTACGCCAAGCGCCCGCGCATTCACCGCTTGAGCGCCGCATCGACCATGCGCGACAAGGGTGCCTGGTACAAAGATGAATGGCGCAAGAAGGTCGAGCGCATCGGCAACCTCAACTACCCCGACGAAGCCCGGCGCAAACAGATTTACGGCAATTTGCGACTGATGGTCTCGATCAACCGCGACGGCTCGCTGTATGAAGTGCTGGTGCTGGAATCGTCCGGCCAGCCGCTGCTGGACCAGGCGGCGCAGCGCATCGTAAGGCTCGCGGCGCCGTTTGCACCGTTTACCGGGGATCTGTCAGACATCGACCGCCTGGAAATCATCCGCACCTGGAAGTTTGCACGTGGGGATAGACTTTCAAGCAATTGAACGACACACAACCCTGTGGGAGCGGGCTTGCCCGCGATAGCGGTCTGTCTGAGACATTAATTTTGAATGTACCGCCGTCATCGCGGGCAAGCCCGCTCCCACAGGGAACAGGTTGTTTGCGGGTATTCGGGGCATTTCCTGTGCATCCCCGGCTTGTCAGTTCGCCCCTCCAACGCCACACTAGCGCTCATGAAGAACGTCAGCCCCAGCTACCTCAAGCATCACTTCCTGATCGCCATGTCTCACATGGCCGACCCGAACTTTGCGCACACCTTGACCTACATCGTCGAGCACACGGCCAATGGTGCCATGGGGCTGGTGGTCAACCGCCCGCAGGACCTGAACCTGGCCGATATCCTCGAGCAATTGCGCCCCGATATTGAACCGCCGCTGCTCTGCCAGCATGTGCCGATCTTTATGGGTGGCCCGGTGCAAACCGATCGCGGTTTTGTCCTGCACCCATCGGGCAAATCTTTTCAGGCGACCGTTGATCTGGAAGGCGAGTTGTCCCTGTCGACCTCCCAAGACGTGCTGTTCGCCATCGCCGACGGCGTCGGCCCCGCGAAAAGCCTGATCACCCTCGGCTACGCCGGTTGGGAAGCCGGGCAATTGGAAGCCGAACTGGCCGACAACGCCTGGCTGACCTGCCCGTTCGATGCCGACATCCTGTTCAACACCAGCAGCGAATTACGTCTTGAAGCGGCGGCCAAACACTTGGGCGTCAATCTCAGCCTGCTCACCAGCCAGGCGGGGCACGCCTGATGGCCCTGCGGTTGATTTTGGGTTTCGACTACGGCACCAAACAGATCGGCGTTGCGGTCGGCCAGGTGATTACCGGCCAGGCCCGCGAGCTGTGCACCTTGAAGGCGCAAAACGGCATTCCTGACTGGAATCAGGTCGAAGCCCTGATTAAAGAGTGGAAACCCGACGCTGTGGTGGTCGGCCTGCCGCTAAACATGGATGGCACACCGAGCGACATGTGCCTGCGGGCCGAGAAATTCGCCCGACGCCTGAACGGCCGCTACAACCTGCCCTTCTATACGCATGACGAGCGCCTGACCACCTTCGAGGCCAAGGGCGAACGCCTGGTCCGGGGCGGCCAGAAAGGCAGTTACCGCGACAACCCGGTCGATGCCATCGCCGCCGCGCTGCTGTTGCAAGGCTGGCTCGACGAAAACACCGCGCTGTTCGAATCCTGACCGCACCTAATTCTGAAGAGCCGCTGCGGCGTCTCCCTTAGCTACAACCCGAGCCACCACTCAAGCAGCATTCGGCTCGGGACAAAGAAGGAGCAAACCATGAGCCTGCCCAATCCCGCCGAACTGATCAGCCAGATGGCGACCCGTCTTGACACCTATCTGGCCAAACGGGGTATCAGCGAACCGCGCTACATCGGCATTCGGACCGGTGGCGTCTGGGTCGCTCAGGCATTGCTCGATGAACTGGGCAGCGATTCGCCCCTGGGCACCCTGGACGTTTCGTTCTACCGCGACGATTTCAGCCAGAACGGCCTGCACCCACAAGTACGCCCATCGGCGCTGCCGTTCGAGATCGAAGGCCAGCACCTGGTGCTGATCGATGACGTGCTGATGAGCGGTCGGACCATCCGCGCCGCGATGAACGAACTCTTCGACTATGGCCGCCCGGCCAGTGTGACGCTGGTATGCCTGCTGGATCTGGACGCCGGTGAATTGCCGATCCGCCCGAATGTGGTTGGCGCGACCCTGTCGCTGGCGGCCCACGAACGAGTGAAACTGTCCGGCCCGGAACTCAAGCTCGAACTTCAAGACCTCGCCCTTTAATTCGCCCTATTGAGAGTCCCCCTCGCGATGACGCCTCTAGAAACCAAGCGCCCGCTGCAGCTCAATGATCAGGGCCAGCTGCGCCACTTCCTCTCGCTCGACGGTTTGCGCCGCGAGCTGTTGACGGAAATCCTCGACACCGCCGACTCGTTCCTCGAAGTCGGCACCCGGGCGGTGAAAAAAGTCCCGTTGCTGCGCGGCAAGACCGTGTGCAACGTGTTCTTCGAGAACTCCACCCGCACCCGCACCACCTTCGAACTGGCGGCCCAGCGGCTGTCGGCCGACGTGATCACCCTGAACGTGTCCACGTCGTCGGCAAGCAAGGGCGAAACCCTGCTCGACACCCTGCGCAACCTGGAAGCCATGGCCGCCGACATGTTCGTCGTGCGTCACGGTGATTCCGGCGCGGCGCACTTCATCGCCGAGCATGTCTGCCCACAAGTGGCGATCATCAACGGCGGCGACGGCCGTCACGCCCACCCGACCCAGGGCATGCTCGACATGCTCACGATTCGTCGGCACAAGGGTGGCTTCGAAAACCTTTCGGTGGCCATCGTCGGCGACATCCTGCACTCACGGGTAGCGCGCTCGAACATGCTGGCCCTGAAAACCCTCGGCTGCCCGGACATCCGCGTGATCGCGCCGAAAACCCTGCTGCCGATCGGCATCGAGCAGTACGGCGTGAAGGTCTACACCGACATGACTGAAGGCCTGAAAGACGTCGACGTGGTGATCATGCTGCGCCTGCAGCGTGAACGCATGACCGGCGGCCTGCTGCCGAGCGAAGGCGAGTTCTACCGCCTGTTCGGCCTGACCACCGCGCGCCTGGCCGGGGCCAAACCGGATTGCATCGTCATGCACCCGGGGCCGATCAACCGCGGGGTGGAGATTGAGTCGGCGGTGGCCGACGGTCCGCACTCGGTGATCCTCAACCAGGTGACCTACGGCATCGCGATTCGTATGGCCGTGCTGTCCATGGCCATGAGCGGGCAAACTGCCCAGCGCCAATTCGAGCAGGAGAACGCCCAGTGAAGCTCAGCATTCTCGGCGCACGCGTTATCGATCCGGCCAGCGGCCTGGATCAAGTGACTGATATCCACGTTGAAGCCTGCAAGATCGTCGCCCTCGGCGCCGCTCCGGCAGGTTTCGTTGCAGTAGACACCATCGACGCCAAGGGCCTGGTGGCGGCCCCGGGTCTGGTTGACCTGAACGTCGCCCTGCGCGAGCCGGGCTACAGCCGCAAAGGCTCGATCGCCAGCGAAACCCGCGCAGCTGCTGCCGGTGGCGTGACCAGCCTGTGCTGCCCACCGAAAACCAAACCGGTGCTGGACACTTCGGCTGTGGCCGAACTGATCCTCGACCGCGCTCGCGAAGCCGGCAACACCAAAGTCTTCCCGATCGGCGCCCTGAGCAAAGGCCTGGACGGCGAACAGCTGGCCGAACTGGTCGCCTTGCGCGATGCCGGCTGCGTAGCCTTCGGCAATGGTCTGGAGAGCTTTCGCAACACCCGTACCCTGTGCCGGGCGCTGGAATACGCGGCGACGTTCGACCTGACCGTGATTTTCAACTCGCAGGACCATGACCTGGCCGAAGGTGGCTTGGCCCATGAAGGCCCGACTGCGAGTTTCCTCGGTTTGCCAGGCATTCCGGAAACCGCCGAAACCGTAGCACTGGCCCGGGATCTGCTGCTGGTCGAGCAAAGCGGCGTGCGTGCGCACTTCAGCCAGCTCACCAGCGCCCGCGGTGTGGCGCTGATCGCCCAGGCCCAGGCCCGTGGCCTGAAGGTCACGGCGGACGTGGCGTTGTATCAGCTGATCCTCACCGATGAAGCGCTGATCGATTTCAGCAGCCTCTATCACGTCCAGCCGCCGCTGCGCACCCGTGCGGACCGCGACGGCCTGCGGGCAGCGGTGAAGTCTGGGGTGGTCTCGGCCATCTCCAGCCATCACCAGCCCCATGAACGCGATGCCAAACTGGCGCCGTTCGGTGCCACCGAGCCGGGTATCAGCAGTGTTGAACTGCTGCTGCCGCTGGCGATGACATTGGTGGAAGACGGTTTGCTGGACTTGCCAACGCTGCTCGCACGACTCAGCGCTGGCCCTGCCGAAGCGTTGCGTCTGCCGGCGGGCAAGCTGGCTGTGGGTGGGCCAGCAGATATCGTACTCTTCGACCCTGCGGCCTCGACCGTTGCCGGTGAGACCTGGCTGTCCAAGGGCGAAAACTGCCCGTTCATTGGTCACAGCCTGCCGGGTGTGGTGCGTTACACCCTGGTGGATGGGCGGATCAGTCACCAGGCGTAAAACGCGGTACTCCAATCGCGGGCAAGCCCGCTCCCACAGGGTTATCGGTTGGCCGCAAGATTTGCGGACAACACATCCACTGTGGGAGCGGGCTTGCCCGCGATGACTTACTGGAAGGCACCTCTATTCTGTGCGTTGCGAATCGACACTTGGTCATTCAACGTCCAGAAGTCATACAACACCCCCAGAAAGAACACCCCGCCCGTCACCAGATACAGCAGCCCGCTGATCCACTTCCCCTGATACATCCGGTGCACACCGAATACCCCGAGAAACGTCAGCAGAATCCACGCAACGTTGTATTCGATGGGGCCGGCGGTAAAGCGCAGGTCCGCTTCACGGTCCATGGCCGGAATCAGAAACACGTCGATCAGCCAGCCGATACCCAGCAAACCGAAGGTGAAAAACCAGATCGTCCCGGTCACCGGCTTGCCGTAATAGAAGCGGTGAGCCCCGGTAAAACCGAAAATCCACAACAGGTAACCAATTACTTTGCTGTGTGTGTCTTGCTCTGAAACAGGGTGTTGATAGGTGTTCATGGATGACCTCGACTCACACGATAGATAAATATTCTTGAATTCTTTGTGACTTTTTTACAGGTGGCCGACATACGGCAAATGCTACCTTCATTCCTGTCAAAGCCTTGTAATACCTGACTTTTGTCAGACAACTCACGTCAATTTTGCCGCTTTTTAGTTCCGCGCCCCCCAGTCTGAATCGACCAACGGCCTCGGATGGGCAAAAAAAGCTGTTATAAAGTTGCGCGTTCACACATATGAGCCTTGCCTAATGCGTCCATTTTTCAAGACATGGCTAACCATTTGCCTATTATTGCCCTTGGCCGCCCACGCCACCAATCGTGAGCAACGTCTTCCCAACGTTAATGGTTACACCCCAAAATCCCATGCTTCTGCTCCTTCGAGCAAAAACAAACAGACCGTAAAACGCTCCAGCCAACTGAGCGGCGTAAACAGCAAGCTGGTCCCGCCGATGGCGACCAAGGAAAGCAGCAACGTACTGAGCCGCGCGGTAAACGTGCTCGGTACACCTTATCGTTGGGGTGGCAGCAGCCCAAGTAAAGGGTTCGATTGCAGCGGTCTGGTGAAATACGCGTTCAACGACGCCACGTTCGACCTGCCACGTACCTCTAACGCCATGGCCAGCGGTCATGGCGAGAAGGTCGATCGCAACGATCTGAAGCCTGGCGACCTGATTTTCTTCAAACTCAAGAGCCGCCGGGTCAATCATGTTGCCATCTACCTGGGCAACGACCGCTTCATCCACGCACCACGCCGTGGCAAGTCGGTGAGCATCGACACCTTGAAGAAACCGTACTGGGAAAGCCACTACGTGGTTGCCAAGCGGGTTCTGCCGAAAGAACAGAACGCATTGCAGGTTGTTCAGCGTTGATTTGCCCCCCCACTTTCTGAAGGCGGGCATTTGTGGCGAGGGAGCTTGCTCCCGTTCGAGTGCGTAGCGCTCGCAGTTTTTTGGGGCCGCTTCGCAGCCCAGCGGGAGCAAGCTCCCTCGCCACAGGTTCGCATTCCAACCTCAGAAGTTATCCGGCGACCGCGCCTTCTCCCGCGCATGCTCGCGGCTGATCACGCCCTTGGTCACCAGCTCCTTCAGGCACATATCCAGTGTCTGCATCCCCAGCGACCCTCCAGTCTGAATCGACGAATACATCTGCGCCACCTTGTCTTCGCGGATCAGGTTACGGATCGCCGAAGTGCCAAGCATGATTTCGTGGGCGGCAATTCGCCCGCCACCGACTTTCTTGATCAATGTCTGCGACACCACCGCCAGCAACGACTCGGATAGCATTGAACGCACCATCGATTTCTCGTCGCCCGGAAACACGTCCACCACTCGGTCGATGGTTTTCGCCGCCGATGTGGTGTGCAGCGTGCCAAACACCAAGTGACCGGTCTCGGCGGCAGTCAACGCCAGCCGAATAGTCTCCAGATCACGCATTTCCCCCACCAGAATCACGTCCGGGTCTTCGCGCAGAGCCGAGCGCAGCGCCGTGGCGAAGCTGCGGGTATCGCGATGGACTTCGCGCTGATTGATCAGGCATTTGCGCGATTCGTGGACGAACTCGATGGGGTCTTCGATGGTGAGGATGTGGTGATGGCGATGGTTGTTCAGGTAATCGATCATCGCCGCCAGCGTAGTGGACTTGCCCGAACCGGTCGGGCCGGTCACCAGCACCAGGCCCCGGGGCGCCTCGGTAATCTTGCGAAACACCTCCCCCATGCCCAAGTCGTCCATGCTCAGGACCTTGGACGGAATGGTCCGAAATACCGCGCCAGCACCACGATTCTGGTTGAAGGCATTGACCCGAAAACGCGCCACGCCGGGCACTTCGAAGGAAAAGTCGGTTTCAAGATGCTTCTCGAAGTCCACCCGTTGGAGGTCGTTCATGATGTCGTAGATCAGCTCATGCACCTCCTTGTGGTCCAGGGCCGGCAGGTTGATGCGTCGCACATCGCCGTCGACACGGATCATCGGTGGCAGACCGGCGGACAGGTGCAGGTCAGACGCGCCTTGTTTGGCGCTGAAAGCCAGCAGCTCAGTGATATCCATAGCGCTCCTCAATTCCAGTAGAATGCCGCGAACCTTCAGACCGCTGGCGCCTCTTGATGTCCACGATAGCAGACAACATTGCTCAGGTTAGTTCACGCATCCGTGCTGCCGCGTTCGCCGTCGGGCGCGACGAGCACAACATCCAGCTACTGGCCGTGAGCAAGACCAAGCCCGCCGAAGCCCTGCGGGAAGCGTATGCCGCCGGCCTGCGCGATTTTGGCGAGAACTACCTGCAGGAAGCCTTGAGCAAACAGCTCGAATTGGCCGACCTGCCCTTGATCTGGCACTTCATCGGCCCCATTCAATCGAACAAGACTCGCGCTATCGCCGAGCATTTCGACTGGGTGCATTCCGTGGATCGCTTGAAAATCGCACAACGCCTGTCCGAACAACGCCCTGCCGATTTGCCTCCATTGAACATCTGCATCCAGGTCAACGTCAGTGGTGAAGCCAGCAAGTCCGGCTGCACCCCGGCCGACCTGCCCGCCCTGGCCGATGCCATCAGCGCTCTACCGCATCTGAAATTGCGCGGGCTGATGGCGATTCCGGAGCCGACTGAAGATCGCGCCGCCCAGGATGCAGCCTTTGCTGCCGTGCAGAGCCTGCAAGCCAGCCTGAATCTGCCACTCGACACACTTTCCATGGGCATGAGCCACGACCTCGAGTCGGCCATTGCCATGGGCGCCACTTGGGTTCGTATCGGTACGGCCCTGTTTGGCGTCCGCGGCTCTCAACAAGTGCATAGCCAGCCTCACCGTGGCTGACTCACCTCTCTATAAGGACCTGACATGAGCAAGACTCGTATTGCCTTTATCGGAGCCGGCAACATGGCCGCCAGCCTGATCGGCGGCCTGCGCGCCAAAGGTCTGGACGCCGCGCAGATCCGCGCCAGCGATCCGGGTGAAGAAACCCGTGCCCGCGTGAGCGCCGAACACGGCATCGAAGTGTTTGCCGACAACGCCGACGCCATTCAGGGCGTGGACGTGATCGTGCTGGCGGTCAAACCGCAGGCGATGAAAGCTGTTTGCGAAGCCATTCGCCCAAGCCTCAAGCCGAATCAACTGGTGGTTTCGATTGCGGCCGGCATCACCTGCACCAGCATGAACAACTGGCTTGGCGCCCAGCCTATCGTGCGCTGCATGCCTAACACCCCGGCGCTGCTGCGTCAGGGCGTGAGCGGTTTGTTCGCCACCAGCGAAGTGAGCGCCGAACAACGCCAGCAAGCTGAAGAGCTGCTGTCGGCGGTAGGCATTGCCCTGTGGCTGAACGAAGAACAGCAACTGGACGCGGTCACCGCCGTTTCCGGCTCGGGCCCGGCGTATTTCTTCCTGCTGATCGAAGCCATGACCGCTGCGGGCGTGAAGCTCGGTCTGCCAGCGGACATCGCCGCCCAACTGACCGTGCAAACCGCTTTGGGTGCTGCACACATGGCGGTCGCCAGCGATGTCGACGCGGCTGAACTGCGTCGTCGCGTGACATCGCCTGCGGGCACCACCGAAGCGGCGATCAAGTCATTCCAGGCTGGCGGCTTCGAAGCCCTGGTAGAAAAAGCACTCGGCGCCGCTGCGCACCGCTCGGCCGAGATGGCTGAGCAACTCGGCCGCTAATCAGCTCTTACAAAGGAATCAATGATGCTCGGACTCAATGACGCTGCCATCTTCGTAATTAAAACCTTGGGCAGCCTGTACCTGCTGATCGTACTGCTGCGCTTTATCCTGCAATTGGTTCGGGCGAATTTTTACAACCCGCTCTGCCAGTTCATCGTGAAAGCCACTCAACCGTTGCTCAAGCCTCTGCGCCGGGTAATCCCGAGCATGTTCGGGCTGGACATGTCGTCACTGGTACTGGCGCTGATCGTGCAGATGGTGCTGATAGCGGTCATCCTGCTGCTCAAAGGCTTTATGGTTGACTGGCTGTTCTTGGTGCCTTGGGCACTGATCGCAATCTTCTCGCTATTCTTGAGTATTCTGTTCTACGCAATGATCATCAGTGTGATTCTGTCCTGGGTCGCCCCGGGGAGTCACAATCCGGGCGCAGAGCTGGTCGCGCAGATTACTGAACCAGTACTTGCGCCGTTCCGTCGGATCATTCCGAACCTGGGCGGTCTCGATATTTCGCCGATCTTCGCGTTTATCGCAATCCAGTTGGTGCAAAGCTGGCTGATCCCGCGCCTTGCGTACTATGCCCTCATGCCACAGGGGCTGCTCGGCCTGATCTGATGAGCTACTTTCGCTGGGACGGTGATGACCTGATTCTGGAATGTCACCTGCAACCTGCGGCCCGCAGCGATGATTTCTGCGGGCTGCATGGTGATCGATTGAAGATTCGCCTGACGGCGCCACCGGTTGAAGGCAAGGCCAATGCGTATCTGATGGCGTTTCTGGCCAAGGCGTTCGGGGTTTCCAAGAGTCAGGTGAGTTTGCTCAGCGGAGAGCTGAACCGGCAAAAGCGGGTGCGGATCTGTTCGCCGAAGAAGCTGCCCGATTTGCCAGATCTGGTGCGCCCGGCCTGACCTCAATGTGGCGAGGGAGCTTGCTCCCGCTGGGCTGCGCCCTGTAGGAGCTGCCGAAGGCTGCGATCTTTTGATCTTTCGCTTTGAACTCGATTGGTAGGGGAAAGATCGCAGCCTCGTTGCACTCGACAGCTCCTACGGGAGCAAGCTCCCTCGCCACAGGTACATCGGGAAAAAATCAGGCCCGGCCTTTGCTTGCCGCTAGCCACAGCGGTCTTTAGACTTACGCCTCATTTCAATGAGAGCAGGGTCGATGCCAGCTGCCTTCCCCCCCGATTCTGTTGGTCTGGTGACGCCGCAAGTGGCGCACTTCAGTGAATCCCTGGCCTTGGCCTGCGGACGTTCGCTGCCCGCTTATGACCTGATCTACGAAACCTACGGCACGCTGAACGCTACGGCGAGCAATGCCGTGCTGATCTGCCACGCCTTGTCCGGTCACCATCACGCTGCCGGCTTCCACAGCCCCGACGACCGCAAACCCGGTTGGTGGGACAGCTGCATCGGCCCCGGCAAGCCGATCGACACCAACAAGTTCTTCGTGGTCAGCCTGAATAATCTCGGCGGGTGCAACGGCTCCACCGGCCCCAGCAGCATCAATCCGGAAACCGGCAAGCCATTCGGTGCCGACTTCCCGGTACTGACCGTGGAAGACTGGGTCCACAGCCAGGCACGTCTCGCCGACTTGCTCGGCATCCGCCAATGGGCGGCCGTAATCGGCGGCAGCCTCGGCGGCATGCAGGCCTTGCAGTGGACCATCACTTACCCGGACCGCGTGCGGCACTGCCTCGCGATCGCCTCGGCACCGAAACTGTCGGCGCAGAACATCGCGTTCAACGAAGTCGCACGCCAGGCGATCCTCACCGACCCGGAGTTCCACGGCGGTTCGTTCCAGGAAGCGGGTGTGATCCCCAAGCGCGGGCTGATGCTCGCGCGGATGGTCGGGCACATCACGTACCTGTCCGACGACTCCATGGGCGAGAAATTCGGTCGCGGCCTGAAGAGCGAAAAGCTCAACTACGACTTCCACAGCGTCGAGTTCCAGGTCGAAAGCTACCTGCGGTATCAGGGCGAGGAGTTTTCCGGACGTTTCGACGCCAATACCTACCTGCTGATGACCAAGGCGCTGGACTACTTCGACCCGGCGGCGAACTTCGACAATGACCTGGCGAAAACCTTCGCCAACGCCCAGGCCAGGTTCTGCGTGATGTCCTTCACCACCGACTGGCGCTTCTCCCCTGCCCGCTCGCGGGAACTGGTGGACGCGCTGATGGCGGCCAGGAAAGACGTCTGCTACCTGGAGATCGACGCTCCGCAAGGCCACGATGCCTTCCTGATTCCGATCCCGCGTTATTTGCAGGCCTTCAGCAATTACATGAACCGTATAGCGCTTTGAGGAAGACATGAGAGCCGATCTGGAAATCATCCAGGAATGGATCCCCGCCGGCAGCCGCGTGCTCGACCTCGGTTGCGGTGACGGCGAGTTGCTGACCTGGCTGCGTGACCACAAACAGGTCACCGGCTATGGCCTGGAGAACGACCCGGACAACATTGCCGAGTGCGTGGCCAAGGGCATCAACGTCATCGAGCAAGACCTGGACAAGGGCCTGGGCAACTTCGCCAGCAACAGCTTCGACATCGTGGTCATGACCCAGGCCCTGCAAGCTGTGCACTACCCGGACAAGATCCTCGACGAAATGCTGCGGGTCGGTCGCCAGTGCATCATCACCTTCCCCAACTTCGGTCACTGGCGCTGCCGCTGGTACCTGGCGAGCAAGGGCCGGATGCCGGTTTCGGAGTTTCTGCCATATACCTGGTACAACACGCCGAACATCCACTTCTGCACTTTCGAAGACTTTGAAGCGCTGTGTCGCGAACGTGAAGCCAAGGTCATTGATCGGCTTGCCGTGGATCAACAGCATCGGCATGGGTGGGCCAGTAAGCTATGGCCTAATCTGTTAGGTGAGATCGGCATCTATCGCGTCAGCAGCCCCGGTCTGCCGGACCACAAGGTCGCGGTCTGAATCACGACACTTCGAGGAGAACGATCATGGGTCGTCTAGCGCTGTTTTTACTTACTGCCTGCCTGAGCATTACCACCATGGCCGCCGATGTCATCAAGGGCGAGCGCAAGGAAACCTTTGGCGATGTGACGGTGCACTACAACACCTTCAACTCCACCTTCCTGACGCCGGAGATCGCCAAAGCGGCCGAGCTGACCCGCAGCAAGAATCAGGGCGTGATCAACGTCTCGATACTGAAGGAAGGTAAACCACAGACGGCTCAGGTCAGCGGCACGGTCAAAGACCTGACCAGCCAAAGCATCCCGCTGAAGTTCAAACAGATCACTGAAACAGGCGCGGTATACTACATCGCCCAGTTTCCGGTGGATCAGCAGGAAATCCGCACCTTCGACATCAAGGTGCAGACCGGCGACAAAACCAACACCATCAGTTTTCAACAAGAGCTTTTCCCTGGCCAATGATGAATTTCACGCAACTCGTACTGGCCAGCCATAACGCCGGCAAACTCAAGGAACTCCAGGCCATGCTCGGCGAATCGGTGCACTTGCGCTCGATCGGCGAGTTCAGCAGCGTCGAGCCTGAAGAAACCGGCCTGTCGTTCGTCGAGAACGCCATTCTCAAGGCCCGCAATGCCTCGCGCATTTCCGGTCTGCCGGCCTTGGCCGACGATTCGGGACTGGCGGTGGACTTCCTCGGCGGTGCGCCGGGTATCTATTCGGCCCGTTACGCCGACGGTAAAGGCGATGCGGCGAACAACGCCAAACTGCTCGACGCCTTGAAAGACGTGCCCGAAGCCGAGCGCGGTGCGCAGTTCGTCTGCGTGCTGGCATTGGTACGCCATGCCGACGATCCGTTGCCGATCCTCTGCGAAGGCCTGTGGCATGGGCGAATCCTGACCCAGGCCAGCGGCGAGCACGGTTTTGGCTACGATCCGCTGTTCTGGGTCCCGGAGCGCGAATGCTCCAGCGCCGAGCTGAGCCCGAGTGACAAGAACCTCATCAGCCACCGCGCCCGTGCAATGGATCTGCTGCGCCAGCGTCTGGGCTTGAAATGACCCATGACTCGTCCGCGTCGCCGCTGATCTTCGGCGGCGCCGCACAATCGCCTCGAGCGGCCCTGCCCGTGTTGCCGCCACTGGCGTTGTACATCCACATCCCGTGGTGTGTACGCAAATGCCCTTATTGCGACTTCAACTCCCACACTGCCAGCCCCGTGCTGCCGGAAGAAGAATATGTCGACGCCTTGCTGGCCGATCTCGATCAAGACCTGCATGCGGTTTATGGCCGCGAGCTGAGTTCGATCTTCTTCGGTGGTGGTACGCCGAGCCTGTTCAGCGCCGAGGCTTTGGGCCGTTTGCTCAAGGGTGTCGAGCAACGTATACCGTTTGCCAGCGACATTGAAATCACCCTGGAAGCCAACCCCGGAACGTTCGAGCAGGAGAAGTTCGTCGCTTACCGAGCGCTGGGCATCAATCGCCTGTCGATCGGCATCCAGAGCTTTCAGGAAGAGAAACTCAAGGCCCTGGGGCGGATTCACAACGGCGATGAAGCCGTGCGCGCCGCCGGCATGGCCCGTCAGGCCGGCTTCGATAACTTCAACCTGGACCTGATGCATGGTTTGCCCGATCAGTCCCTGGACGATGCCCTGAACGACCTGCGCCAGGCCATAGCCCTGAAGCCGACCCACCTGTCTTGGTATCAGCTGACGCTGGAACCGAACACGGTGTTCTGGAACCAGCCGCCGACGCTGCCGGAAGACGACACCCTGTGGGATATTCAGGAGGCCGGTCAGGCACTGCTGGCCGAACACGGTTACGCGCAATATGAAGTCTCGGCCTATGCCCAGCCCGGTCGTCCGGCACGGCATAACCTCAATTATTGGAGTTTCGGCGACTTCATCGGCATCGGCGCCGGCGCCCACGGCAAGCTCAGCCATCCGGACGGGCGCATCGTGCGCACCTGGAAGACCCGCCTGCCGAAGGACTACCTCAACCCGGCCAAAAGCTTCCAGGCCGGCGAGAAAGCCCTGACCAACGAAGAGCTGCCGTTCGAGTTCCTGATGAACGCCTTGCGCCTGACCGAGGGCGTCGAAGCGCGGTTGTATCCAGAGCGCACCGGGCTGCCCCTGGAAAGCCTCGCCGAAGGCCGTCGCGAGGCCGAACAAAGTGGCTTGTTGCAGGTCGAACCGTCACGTCTGGCGGCCACGCTGCGCGGACAACTCTTTCTCAATGACTTGCTGCAGAATTTTCTGACATAAGGAAATCGAATGGATCTGGTACTCGACCTGCTCGCCACCGTGTCCCGCTGGAGCCGTAGCAACCTGTCGGAAATCTCTCTGGCGCTGGTGGGCTGCCTGCTGGTGCTGTTTGGCGCCGACATCAAAGGCTGGGTCGACCAACGCCTGGGCAGCATCGCCGGCGCCTTGCGCGTCCCGCTGATGGCCCTGCTGTGCATGGTCGGCAGTGGCGTGGCGCTGATCTATGCAACGCCATGGATCATCAAAGGCCTGAGCCAGTTCAACAACTACAGCCTGGCGCCGGTGCTGCTGGTGGTGCTGGTGTTGATTGGCGTCGTAGCAGACCGCCGCTGACCCTCGATCGCACCACAACAAACTGTGGGAGCGGGCTTGCCCGCGATGAGGCCATAACATTCAACATCTTTGTTGACTGTCAAACCGCCATCGCGGGCAAGCCCGCTCCCACAGGTTTTACGCCAGTTTTTCGAACTTCAGATCCCACACGCCATGCCCAAGACGTTCACCGCGGCGTTCGAACTTGGTGATCGGGCGTTCGGTCGGGCGCGGGACGCATTTGCCGTCTTCGGCGAGGTTGCGATAGCCCGGCGCGACGTTCATCACTTCCAGCATGTACTCGGCGTACGGTTCCCAGTCGGTGGCCATGTGCAACACACCGCCGACCTTCAACTTGCTACGCACCAGCTCGGCGAATGACGCCTGCACGATACGGCGCTTGTGGTGACGGCTCTTGTGCCACGGGTCCGGGAAAAACAGCATCAGGCGATCGAGGCTGTTGTCAGCGATGCAACGGTTGAGCACTTCGATCGCATCGCAATCGTAGACGCGCAGGTTGGTCAGGCCCTGAGTCAGCACGCCATTAAGCAGCGCGCCGACACCCGGACGGTGAACCTCAACGCCAATGAAATCCTGCTCCGGCGAGGCCGTGGCCATTTCCAGCAGCGAATGGCCCATGCCGAAGCCGATTTCCAGCGAGCGCGGTGCCGAGCGACCGAACACCTGGTCGAAGTCCACCGGCGCATCGGCCAAAGGCAGTACGAACAGTGGCGTGCCTTGGTCCAGACCACGTTGCTGGCCTTCGGTCATGCGCCCGGCACGCATCACGAAACTCTTGATGCGGCGGTGTTGGCGCTCTTCGCCTTCTTCCGTCTGGATAGGCGTGTCGTTTGATTCAGTCATCAATGGCTCTTACTTGATCAGACCATCCAGCGGCGAGGAGGCGCTGGCATAGAGTTTTTTCGGCATGCGGCCGGCGAGGTAGGCCAAGCGACCTGCAACGATGGCGTGTTTCATGGCTTCAGCCATCATGATCGGCTGCTGGGCATGGGCGATGGCCGAGTTCATCAGCACCGCTTCGCAACCCAGTTCCATGGCGATGGTAGCGTCGGAGGCGGTACCGACACCGGCATCCACCAACACCGGGATCTTGGCTTCTTCGAGGATGATCTGCAGGTTGTACGGGTTGCAGATCCCCAAGCCTGTACCAATCAGACCGGCCAGCGGCATGACCGCGATGCAGCCGACTTCCGCCAGTTGACGGGCAATGATCGGGTCATCGCTGGTGTACACCATCACGTCGAAGCCTTCCTTGACCAGCACTTCGGCGGCCTTGAGGGTTTCGATCACGTTGGGGAACAGGGTTTTCTGATCCGCCAGCACTTCCAGCTTCACCAGGTTGTGGCCGCCGAGCAGCTCACGGGCCAGGCGGCAGGTGCGCACAGCCTCGGTAGCGTCGAAGCAGCCGGCGGTGTTAGGCAGGAAGGTGTAGCGATCCGGCGACAGGACTTCGAGCAGGTTCGGTTCGCCCGGGTTCTGGCCGAGGTTGGTGCGGCGCACGGCGAAGGTGACGATCTCGGCACCCGAGGCTTCGATGGCCAGGCGGGTTTCTTCCATGTCACGGTACTTGCCGGTGCCTACCAGCAAACGCGACTGGTAAGTACGACCGGCCAGGACGAAGGGCTTGTCGCTACGAACGATGCTCATGGGAAATCCTCTGTAGGGGTGAGGTTCTTGCAGAATTCTGTGCCCATTAGGGCCGGACGACTAGCCGCCGCCTATGGCGTGTACCACTTCGACGGAATCGCCGTCGTTCAGCGTGGTGTCGGCATGCTGGCTGCGCGGGACGATATCCAGATTGAGCTCGACCGCCACCCGGCGCCCGATCAGTTCCAGACGGGTCAGCAGGGCCGCAACGGTTTCACCGTCGGGCAGTTCAAGGGATTCGCCGTTCAATTGAATGCGCATACCGAATGCCGCCATCATTTTTAGGGGCTGGCATTCTAGCCCGATCAGTCAGGCCGACCCAAGCCATTCGTCACGAAATGGACCGCGTGGTCAGCTCAACCGCCAGGCGGCAAGCCCCAGGCAAACCCAGCCGACCAGGAACGCCAAGCCACCGAAGGGCGTAACGATCCCGAGCTTGCTGATGCCCGTTATCGTCAGCAGGTATAGGCTGCCGGAAAACAACAGAATGCCAATAGCAAATGATGCGCCGGCCCAAGTAATCAGTCGACCGGGCATTTGCGTGGCGAGCAGCGCCACGCCCAGCAGCGCCAAGGTATGCACCAGCTGATAGGTGACGCCCGTATGGAAAATCGCCAGGTACTCGGCGCTCAGACGGCTTTTCAGGCCATGAGCGGCGAATGCGCCCAAGGCAACACCGGTGAAGCCGAAAAAAGCAGCCAGCATCAGGAAGCCACGCAACATGAAGAACTCCAATCAGACTCGATCAACAGGGTCTGTATAATGGCCGGCTCAACGGGTTCGGCCAAGCCATCTCTATGCTGCGTTTAATTTTCCGTCGTTTCACGAAGGCCCTGCTCTGGTTCGCGGGCGGCAGCATATTGCTGGTGTTGCTGTTTCGGGTGGTGCCGCCACCGGGAACGGCGCTGATGGTCGAGCGCAAGGTCGAATCCTGGTTCGACGGCGAACCCATCGACGTGCAACGCACCTGGAAACCCTGGGATGAAATCTCTGACGACCTGAAAGTCGCGGTGATTGCCGGTGAAGATCAGAAGTTTCCCGAGCATTGGGGCTTCGATATCGGCGCGATTCAGGCAGCGTTTGCGCATAACGAGCGCGGCGGCTCGATTCGCGGCGCCAGCACCCTGAGCCAGCAAGTGTCGAAGAACCTGTTTCTGTGGTCTGGCCGCAGTTGGCTGCGCAAAGGCCTGGAGGTCTGGTTTACCGGGCTGATCGAGGTGTTCTGGCCCAAGCAGCGGATTCTTGAGGTGTACCTCAACAGCGTTGAGTGGGATGAAGGGGTGTTTGGCGCTGAAGCGGCGGCTCGGCATCACTTCGGTGTGGGCGCTCGCTCGATATCCCGACAGCAGGCGAGTCTGCTGGCTGCGGTACTGCCGAACCCGCGGGTGTGGAGTGCTAGCCATCCAACCTCTTACGTTGCAAGACGGGCCGGGTGGATTCGCCAGCAGATGAGTCAGTTGGGTGGGGACAGCTATCTGCTCGGCCTCAACGATTCGCGCCGGGCGCCTTGGTCTCAATAATTGAACACTACTTTCTGAACACTGAAGATCCCTGTGGGAGCGGGCTTGCCCGCGAAGGCGTTGTGTCAGTCAACACAACAGTCACAGACACACCGCTATCGCGGGCAAGCCCGCTCCCACAGGGACCAAGGTGAGGCTGGAAAATGGGTACAAACAAAAACGCCCCGATCAATGATCGGGGCGTTTTTTATTGCCGGCGCGCAGGTTATGCGGCGATCGACAACTTGAGCTTGTTCATCGCGCTCTTCTCGAGCTGACGAATACGCTCGGCCGACACGTTGTACTTCTGCGCCAGATCATGCAGCGTGGCTTTTTCTTCTGCCAGCCAGCGCTGGTAGAGGATGTCGCGGCTGCGGTCGTCCAGCACTTCAAGCGCTTCGTGCAGGTTGTGGTTCGAGTTGTCGCTCCAGTCAGCATCTTCCAGTTGACGGGCCGGATCGTACCGGTGGTCTTCCAGATAGTTGGCCGGCGACTGGAATGCACTGTCGTCGTCCGCTTCCGCAGCCGGGTCGAAAGCCATGTCATGGCCGGTCAGGCGACTTTCCATCTCGCGCACTTCCCGCGGCTCTACGCCGAGGCTTTCCGCCACGCGATGGACTTCCTCGTTGTTCAGCCAGGCCAGACGTTTCTTCTGGCTGCGCAGGTTGAAGAACAGCTTGCGCTGAGCCTTGGTGGTCGCGACTTTCACGATCCGCCAGTTGCGCAGGATGAACTCGTGGATTTCTGCCTTGATCCAGTGCACCGCAAAGGACACCAGGCGTACACCCATTTCCGGGTTGAAACGCTTGACCGCTTTCATCAGGCCGACGTTGCCTTCCTGGATCAGGTCAGCCTGGGCCAGGCCGTAGCCGGAATAGCTACGGGCAATGTGTACGACAAAACGCAGG
Source organism: Pseudomonas sp. TH37 (assembly GCF_016650735.1). Classification (NCBI taxonomy): domain Bacteria; kingdom Pseudomonadati; phylum Pseudomonadota; class Gammaproteobacteria; order Pseudomonadales; family Pseudomonadaceae; genus Pseudomonas; species Pseudomonas sp. TH37. Next base: position 66,644 of record NZ_JAEKFD010000007.1, on the reverse strand, counting down.
TGGGCGAGCACCATCTGCCGAGCCGCCCCCAAATCCTGCTCATAATAGAGACTCTCGGCCAGTTCACGCTCCTGCTCCGGTGTCAGCAATGGAATGCTGTTCACCGTGTGCACATAGGCCTCCAGGTTCGCACCCGGGACCAGAGCATATGCAGGCTGCAAAGAATTGGTCATACGAAAAAACCTCCGACTTACATAACTCGTGCAGTTCAGCACTGCGAAAATTGACCGGAAACCAAAAGACAAGTTCCCATAAACGCTGAAAGGTCAATACGAGCAAAATGATATTACTTTGGCGCAAGCTCCCGCAGGTGGCGTGCGACTGCAATCCATGCACCGATATACCCCAACAGCACCGCGCCAAGCAAGAGCGATAGACCGTCGGCAACTGGCACTCCGGCCAGCGCAAAATCACTGCCGTACAAACCGGCCAGTCCAACCACCGCGTCGTTCAGCCAGTTCAGGCCGAACGCCAATACACCCCAGGCAAAAATCCCCGCACCGAAGCCATAAAGTGCACCCATATACAGAAAGGGCCTGCGCACATAGCTGTCAGTGCCGCCGACGAGTTTAATCACTTCTATCTCTGTGCGGCGGTTTTCAATATGAAGACGAATGGTATTGCCTATCACCAAAAGTAATGCAGAAACCAAAAGCACGGTCAGACCGAAGACAAATCGGTCGCCCAGCTTGAGGATGGCTGCCAGACGCTCGACCCAGACTAGATCAAGTTGCGCCTGTTGTACCTTCGGCAATTCGGAAAGTTTTTGTCTCAATGCTTCAAGCGCGGGCTTGTCGACCTCGTTCGGGGTCACCAGGACCACGCCCGGCAGCGGATTTTCCGGGAGTTCCTTGAGCGCTTCGCCCAGTCCAGACTGCTGCTGGAACTCTTCCAGTGCCTGATCACGACCCACGTATTCGGCCTCGGCCACACCCGGCATGCCCTTGATCTGCTCACGCAACGACTCGCCCTGTTCAGGGCTGGCATCGAGTTGCAGGTACAGGGAAATCTGCGCCGCACGCTGCCAGGAACCGCCGAGACGTTCGACGTTACTTAGCAAAAGTGACAGGCCCATCGGCAAGCTGAGCGCAACTGCCATCACCATGCAGGTGAAAAAGCTGCCAATCGGGTGTTTACCCAGGCGGCGCAAGCTGTCCAGCAGACTGGCACGATGGCTTTCGATCCAGGCGCGGAACAGCGTAGAGAAATCCGGGCCATCGTCATCGTCGCGCTTTTTCTTCTGCTGCTGCGGTTGCGGATCGGCGGCTTTCGGGGCCACGCGCTCGGAAACCTTGGGGCTACGTGTTGCACTCATACGCCAGCCTCCCCGTCGCCGATTAATCGGCCACGCTGCAGGGTGAGCATGCGATGACGCATGCGGGCAATCAGTGCCAGGTCGTGACTGGCGATCAGCACGCTGGTGCCCAGACGGTTGATGTCTTCAAACACGCCCATGATTTCTGCCGCCAGACGCGGGTCGAGGTTACCGGTCGGTTCATCCGCCAGCAGCAAGGCCGGACGGTGAACGATGGCGCGAGCAATGCCGACGCGCTGTTGCTGGCCGGTGGACAGGTCGCCGGGGTAGAGATCGGTCTTGTCCGAGAGCGCCACGCGCTCCAGGGCCGAGTCCACGCGCTTGGCGACTTCGGCCTTGGACAGGCCAAGGATCTGCAGCGGCAATGCGACGTTGTTGAACACCGTGCGATCGAACAGCAGTTGGTGATTCTGGAACACCACGCCGATTTGCCGGCGCAGGAATGGAATCTGCGCATTGCTGATGGTGCTCAGGTCTTGCCCTGCCAGCAGCAATTTTCCGGTAGTCGGACGTTCCATGGCCAGCAACAGCCGCAACAAGGTGCTTTTACCGGCGCCGGAATGGCCGGTGACAAACAAGAACTCGCCCCGACGGACCCGAAAGCTCAGCTCATGCAAGCCGACGTGACCATTCGGGTAGCGTTTACCGACCTGTTCGAAACGAATCATGAACGCTCCCGCTCGGCAAACAATGCCTGGACAAAGGGTTCTGCTTCAAAAGTACGCAAATCGTCGATGCCTTCGCCGACGCCGATGTAACGAATCGGCAAGCCAAACTGCTTGGCCAGGGCGAAAATCACCCCGCCCTTGGCGGTGCCGTCGAGTTTGGTCAGCGCCAGGCCGGTCAGTTCGACGGTCTGGTTGAATTGCTTGGCCTGGTTGATGGCGTTCTGGCCGGTACCGGCGTCGAGCACCAACAGCACCTCGTGCGGCGCATCGGCGTCGAGTTTGCCGATCACCCGGCGAACCTTTTTCAGTTCTTCCATCAGGTTGTCTTTGGTGTGCAAACGACCAGCGGTGTCGGCGATCAGTACGTCAATGCCACGGGCCTTGGCGGCCTGCACGGCATCGAAGATGACCGAAGCCGAGTCGGCGCCGGTGTGCTGGGCGATCACCGGAATCTTGTTGCGCTCACCCCAGACCTGCAATTGCTCGACCGCGGCGGCGCGGAAGGTGTCACCGGCGGCGAGCATGACTTTCTTGCCTTCCAGTTGCAGCTTCTTCGCCAGTTTGCCGATGGTGGTGGTCTTGCCGGCGCCGTTGACGCCCACCACCAGAATCACGAATGGCTTGTTCTGTGAGGTGATTTTCAGCGGCTGTTCGACAGGCTTGAGCATCGCTGCCAGCTCGGCTTGCAGGGATTTGTACAGCGCATCGGCATCGGCCAGTTCTTTGCGGGCGACTTTCTGGGTCAGGCGCTGAATGATCACCGACGTCGCTTCGACGCCGACATCGGCGGTCAGCAGACGGGTTTCGATGTCTTCAAGCAACTCGTCGTCGATGATTTTCTTGCCGAGGAACAGGCTGGCCATGCCTTCGCCAATGCTGGCGCTGGTCTTGGACAAGCCTTGCTTGAGGCGGGCGAAGAAACCGGCTTTGGACTCTTCGGTACGCACAGGCTCGACCGGAGTTTCAACGGGAGCAACGGGCGTGGCGACGACAGGGGCGATGACCGGTGCAGGTGCAGGCTCTGGCGCTTGAACAACCGGAGCAACCGGAGCAGGAGCAACAAATACCGGCACTTCAGGCTCTGGAGCAACCGGCGCAGGCTCAGCCACGAACACAGGTTCAACGACCGGCTCAACCACTGGCGCCTGAACCGGCTCGGGAGCAAACGCAGTCGGGGCCGGAATCGGCGGCGTGATGTGAGCTGCTTGCTCATCTTCGACCAATGCCACCGGTTCTTCCGCCACCGGCAACGTCAGCCACGGCTCGGCGGCAGGCGTCAGCGGCAACGGGGCCACGACTACGGTTTCAGGCTCTGGCTCGGCCGCGGATTGCAGCACCGGCTCGGCGATCGGCAAGGCAATTGGCGCGGGCACTTCTTCCATGACCGGCGCCGGTGTTGGCTCAGGAAGTGGTTGTGGCTGTTCGACAACGGGTTCCTGCGGCTTTTTGCGCAGCCATCCGAACAGGCTTTTCTTCTCGCCAGCCGCAGCTGGGGTCTTCTTGTCGTCGTTGGAACCAAACATGGAGGACGGCTATCTCACAGTAGCGACGCGCCAAAGGGCGCCTCGGCAATAAATAATTCGATGCAGAACAGACTGCGATTCATCCAGCTTGTTCACGCGCAACATTTTGTCGAGGTACCAACGGCACCTCAAAGGTTGATTAATACGAAGGACTGGAACAGCATCGTCGGCGAAAACGCAGAGTTTAGCTGACAAACTCAAAGCCCAAGCCGCAAACCCAAACAACCTATTGACCGATCAAAGGCCTGATAGGCGTGGCCGCCAGTAAAACGGATCAGTATCCTAGCACCTCCTCGCCCGCCTAGGCTAAGACCAAGCGGGCAGCCCAACAGGTTTAAAAACGAATGAATGCTCTAGCCCGCCGCGCTGCAGGCCTGCTGTTCAGCACAGTTTGTCTGCCCCTCTCGGCCCTGGCTGCCGATCCACAACCCACCCACGAATTCACCCTCGACAACGGCCTGAAGGTCGTCGTGCGCGAAGACCATCGTGCGCCGGTCGTCGTTTCCCAGATCTGGTACAAGGTCGGCTCAAGCTATGAGACCCCGGGCCAGACCGGGCTGTCCCATGCGCTGGAACACATGATGTTCAAGGGCAGCGAGAAAGTCGGTCCCGGCGAAGCGTCGCTGATCCTGCGCGACCTCGGCGCCGAAGAGAACGCCTTCACCAGCGACGACTTCACCGCGTATTACCAGGTGCTGGCCCGTGACCGTCTGGGCGTGGCCTTCGAGCTGGAAGCCGACCGCATGGCCAACCTGCGCCTGCCGGCCGACGAGTTCACCCGCGAGATCGAGGTAATCAAGGAAGAGCGTCGCCTGCGCACCGACGACAAGCCGATGTCCAAAGCCTACGAGCGCTTCATGGCCATGGCCTACCCTGCTAGCGGTTATCACACGCCGACCATCGGCTGGATGGCGGACCTCGACCGAATGAAGGTCGAAGAACTGCGCCACTGGTATCAATCCTGGTATGTGCCGAACAACGCCACCCTGGTGGTGGTCGGTGATGTGACCCCGGACGAAGTCAAAACCCTGGCCCAGCGTTACTTCGGCCCGATCGCCAAGCGCGACGTGCCACCCGCGAAAATCCCGCTGGAACTGGCCGAGCCCGGCGAACGGAAGATCACCCTGCATGTGCAGACCCAATTGCCGAGCCTGATGCTGGCCTTCAACGTACCGAGCGTCGCTACCGCTGAAGACAAGCGCTCGGTAAACGCTCTGCGCCTGATCTCCGCACTGCTCGACGGCGGCTACAGCGGCCGGATCCCGACGCAACTGGAACGCGGCGAAGAGCTGGTGTCCGGCGGCTCGTCGAGCTACGACGCCTACACCCGTGGCGATAGCCTGTTCACTTTGTCGGCCACGCCGAACACCCAGAAGAAGAAAACCATGGCCCAGGCGGAAGCCGGCCTGTGGAAACTGCTCGAACAGCTGAAAACCACCGCGCCGTCCACCGAAGAGCTGGAGCGGGTACGAGCGCAGGTCATTGCCGGCCTGGTCTACGAGCGTGACTCGATCACCAGCCAGGCTACCGCCATCGGCCAACTGGAAACCGTCGGGCTGTCCTGGAAACTGATGGACACCGAACTCGCCGACCTGGAAAGCGTGACCCCGCAAGACATCCAGAAGGCCGCCAAGCTGTATTTCACCCGCGCACGTCTCAGCGTCGCCCATGTACTGCCAGAGGAGACGACTCATGAGTGAGCGTAAAAAACCGCGCCTGGCCCTGATCGGCCTGGTCGTCATTGCATTGCTCGGGTCTGCCGCCTTCTATTTCTCCAAGTCTGACGAAACCAACGCCAGCGAAGCCCTCGACAAAGCCAAGGCGAGCCAGAAACTGCAATCGCTGGCAGAACTCGACGGCAAGGCCCCAAGCCATCGCTCACTGAACGTGCAGACCTGGAACACCGCCGAAGGCGCCAAGGTGATGTTCGTCGAAGCCCGTGAGCTGCCGATGTTCGATATGCGCCTGATCTTCGCCGCTGGCAGCAGCCAGGACGGCGATGCATCCGGCCTGGCACTGTTGACCAACGCCATGCTCAACGAAGGTGTGGCTGGCAAAGACGTCGGCGCTATCGCCCAGGGCTTCGAAGGCCTGGGGGCCGATTTCGGTAACGGCGCCTATAAAGACATGGCGATTGCCTCGCTGCGCAGTCTCAGTGCCGCGGACAAACGCGAGCCTGCCTTGAAGCTGTTCGCTGAAGTCGTTGGCAAACCGACCTTCCCCGCCGACTCGTTTGCCCGCATCAAGAACCAGATGCTGGCCGGCTTCGAATACCAGAAACAGAACCCCGGCAAACTCGCCAGCCTGGAGCTGATGAACCGCTTGTATGGCGATCACCCGTACGCGCATTCCAGCGACGGCACGGCGAAAAGCATTCCACCGATCACCCTGGCGCAGTTGCGGGCCTTCCATCAGAAAGCCTACGCCGCCGGCAACGTGGTGATCGCGCTGGTGGGCGATCTGTCGCGCGCCGAGGCCGAGGCGGTTGCCGCACAAGTGTCCGCTGACCTGCCCAAAGGGCCGGCCCTGGCGAAAATCGAACAACCGACCGACCCCAAGTCCAGCATCGGTCACATCGAGTTTCCGTCCAAGCAAACCAACCTGATGATCGCGCAACTGGGCATCGACCGTGACGATCCGGATTACGCAGCATTGTCGCTGGGCAATCAGATCCTTGGCGGCGGTGGCTTCGGCACCCGGTTGATGAGCGAAGTGCGTGAGAAGCGCGGCCTGGCTTATGGCGTATATTCGGGTTTCAGCCCGATGCAGGCTCGCGGCCCGTTCATGATCAACCTGCAAACCCGCGCCGAGATGAGCGAAGGCACGCTGAAACTGGTGCAGGACGTGCTCGCCGACTACCTTAAAACCGGCCCCACCGAGAAAGAACTCGACGATGCCAAGCGTGAACTGGCCGGCAGCTTCCCGCTGTCCACCGCCAGCAACGCCGATATCGTCGGGCAACTCGGCGCCATGGGTTTTTACAACTTGCCGCTGAGCTATCTGGAAGACTTCATGCAGCAGTCCCAGAGCCTGACCGTCGAGCAAGTCAAAGCCGCATTGAACAAACACCTGAGCACGGACAAACTGGTCATCGTCAGCGCTGGCCCGACCGTGCCGCAAAAGCCGTTACCGGCCCCAACTGATAAACCTGCCGAGCAACCGCTCGGGGTTCCGGAGCATTAATGGCCCGCCCATCGCGTCCAAAAAAACCTGTTCACAACGTGCACAACGGCGTGAATCAACTGCGCATCATCGGCGGTGAATGGGGCAGCCGAAAGCTGAGCTTCCCCGATGCGCCAGGCTTGCGTCCAACGCCGGACCGAGTCCGTGAAACCCTGTTCAACTGGCTCGCGCCTTATGTCGCAGGGGCCAAGGTATTCGACCCATTTGCCGGTAGCGGCGCGTTGTTTCTCGAGGCTTTGTCCCGTGGCGCAGCAATGGGCCAGGCACTGGATGCCAGCAACATTGCGGTATCCAGCATCAAGGAACATCTGGGCACCCTGCGCTGCACCACCGGCCAGGTACAGACTGCCGACGCCTTGCGCTATCTGGAAACCCAACCGGCCACGGCGTTCGATCTGGTGTTTCTCGACCCGCCGTTTAATCAGAATCTGTTGCCGGCCGTTTGCACTTTGCTCGAAGAGCGTCATTGGCTGAGTGACGATGCGTGGGTCTACACTGAAAGCGAAACGGCACCGTCGATATTGGGTTTGCCAGAAAATTGGCGCCTGCATCGGGAGCAAAAATCCGGACGGGTGTATTACGCGTTGTGGCAACGTATGGCAGGGATCGCCGGTTAGTCCGGCCTGTAAAAACGGTGCGAAGCTCAGTCAGTTAACGCTGCGGGTAAGCACCGCTGCATCGAGAGCAATCGTGTCCCATCTGCCAGAACATTTCACCCCCCGTTTCAACCCCGCCTACGGCCTGGGCAATCCGCACTTACAAACCTTGTGGGGACCGCTATGGCGCAAAACCACACACCTGGACCGCGAGCGCGAACGCTTATGGCTCGAAGACGGTGACTTCCTTGATCTGGACTGGCATGGCCCCCACAGCGCAAATGTGCCGCTGGTGCTGGTGCTGCACGGCCTGACTGGCTCATCGAATTCGCCTTACGTGGCCGGCGTACAGAAGGCGCTGGGCGCCCAGGGTTGGGCCAGTGTCGCGCTGAACTGGCGAGGCTGTTCCGGCGAACCCAATCTGTTGCCGCGCAGTTACCATTCCGGGGCCAGTGAAGACCTGGCCGAAACCATCAAACACCTGCGGACCCAGCGCCCTCTCGCACCGCTGTATGCGGTCGGTTATTCCATGGGTGGCAACGTGTTGCTCAAACACCTGGGCGAAACCGGTAGCAACAGCGGCGTACTCGGCGCGGTGGCGGTGTCGGTTCCATTTCGCCTCGATCAGTGCGCCGATCGTATCAGCCAGGGTTTTTCCAAATTCTATCAAGCGCATTTCATGCGGGAGATGGTCGCTTACATCAAGAACAAGCAGCGCAGGTTCCAGCATGAAGGGCATCAGGATGGCTTGGCGGCATTGGCGGCGCTGGGCTCGCTGGAGAATATGCGCACCTTCTGGGATTTCGATGGCCGGGTCACCGCGCCGCTGAATGGTTTCGCCGATGCCGCGGATTATTATCGCCGCGCTTCGAGTCGTTATTTCCTTGGAGAGATTCGCACACCGACCCTGATTATCCAGGCGGCCGACGACCCATTTGTCTTTCCTCATAGCCTGCCGCAAGCCGATGAATTGTCTGCCTGCACGCAATTCGAGTTGCAGGCCAAGGGTGGGCATGTCGGCTTCGTCGAGGGCTCCTTCCGGCAACCGGGTTACTACCTGGAACGGCGCATTCCCCAATGGCTCGCCACCACAGGGCGCAAGTAGAGCATGGGTCCGGATCAGGGCGAGTCGATCCACTTCTGGCAAACGGCTCCGTTGGCTGGGGTCGAGTTGTTGTCCGCACGCTACATCGAACACCGCTTCGCCCCCCATGTGCATGACGGCTATGTGATCGGCATGATCATGGCCGGCGCCCAGCGTTATCGCTATCGAGGCGCCGAGCATCTGGCGGGCAGCGGCACACTGGTGCTGATCAACCCGGATGAACTGCACACCGGCCACAAAGGTACGGAAGATGGTTGGTTGTACCGGGCGTTTTATCCCGACAGCGGGCAGATTCTTTCACTGCTGGACGAGCTCGAACTGCCGACCGATACCTTGCCGGCGTTTGGCGCCACGTTGTATCGCGATCCGGATCTGGTGAAGGGGTTCTGCCAACTGCATTGTTTGCTGGAGAGTCCGTCCACGGCCCTGCAGCAGCAAACGGCCTGGCGGGAAATGATGCTGTCGCTGTTGCAACGTCACGCAGCTGTTCCGATCGCCAACAAACCTGGCAAGGAACACCGGGCGGTGACCTTGGCCAAGGAACTGTTGCAATCACGCTTGGCGGCGCCGCCCTCGCTGGAAGAACTGGCGGCGACGGTGAACCTGTCGCCCTTCCACTTCGCCCGAGTATTCCGCAGAGCCACCGGCATGCCGCCACACACCTGGTTGATGCAGCAGCGTATCGCCCGGGCACGGGCGCTGTTACAGCGCGGCTGCCTGCCGCTGGAAGTCGCGACGCAACTGGGTTTTGCCGACCAGAGTCATCTGAGTCGGCAATTCAAACAGGTTTACGGCGTAGGACCGGGGGCGTATCGCAGCGCACGGCAGCTGTGAAATCTCAAGAGCACCTTATTAACCATGCGGGAGCGAGCCTTTGTGGCGAGGGGGCTTGCCCCCGTTGGAGTGCGAAGCGCTCCCGAAGCCAGCGGATGCGGTGCTTCAGTTAGACCTCGTCGTCCGATTTGCGACTGCTTCGCAGCCGAACGGGGGCAAGCCCCCTCGCCACAAAGGCTTGCTCCCACATTGGTTTGGCGTTTATTCGCCCTTGGCGATGCCTCGCGCAGGATCGTTGATCCACTCGCTCCACGACCCGGCATACAACGCCCCCAACGGATAACCCGCCAGGCACAGGGCGAACAGGTTGTGGCAGGCGGTCACACCGGAACCGCAATACGCGACCAACTCTGTCGGTGAACGATCACCGAGCTTCGCGGCAAACCGCTGCTTGAGCTGTTCGGCCGGCAGGAACCGTCCGTCGCTGCCCAGGTTATCGGTGAACGCGGCACATTGTGCGCCGGGGATGTGCCCGGCAACCGGATCGATCGGCTCCACTTCGCCCTTGAAGCGCGGCAAGCCGCGGGCGTCGAGCAAGGTCATCGCAGGCTGGCCGAGACGTTGCTGGAGTTGTTCGGCGCTGAGCACCAACGAAGCATCCGGCGTCCCGCTGAAGGAGCCACGGGTAACCGACGGCGGATCAAGACTCAGGGGCAATCCGGCGGCGTGCCAGGCTTTCAGCCCACCATCGAGAATGAACACGCCATCGCGCTTGCCCAGCCACGCCAGCAGCCACCAGGCTCGCGCCGCGTAGGCGCCGGGACCGTCATCGTACAAAACCACTTCGCTGTCGGTGTTGATGCCCCAGGTTTGCAAGCGCTCGATCAAGTCGGCGGGTTCAGGCAATGGATGACGCCCGGTAACCCCCTTGACCACTGCACCGCTCAAATCACGCTCCAGATCGGCAAAGCTCGATCCGGCAATATGCCCTTCGGCGTAGCTGCGCTGCCCGTAATCAGGGTCTTCGAGGGCAAAACGACAATCCAGAATCACCAGCCCCGGCGTCTCCTTTTTCAGGTCCAACGCTTGCGGGCTGATCAGTTGCGCAATGGGCATAACGGGCTCCTGTGATTTTTTGTCTGGAATCCTACTGCACTCTTTATTCCACTTCTTTATCCCACTTCTTCCAGCGCCTGGGCCAGCGGCACGTAAAACTCTTCGAACAGTGCATTCACCGCATCGTGAGCTTGATCCGTGACGAATCCGGCCTCCAGCACCAACACCTGATACACGCCCCGTTTGATCGCCTGTTCGCTCAGATGGTTGGAGTTTTCCCGCGTGGTGCACAGAAAACGCACCCACGATGTGAGGATGATCCAGGCATTGAGGGTCAGGGATTCGATCTGAACCTTATCCATGCACAGAATGCCGGCCTCGACGAAGCCCGCGTAGATGTGTGTGCCCTGGATCAGGCAGCGCTGGGAAAAGCGCCGGTAGCGGGCGGCCAGCTCGGGATCGCTGTCGAGCAAATGCTCTAGGTCGCGATGCAGGAAGCGGTAGCGCCACATGGCGGAGAGCAATTCCTTGAGGTAGAAGCGCTTGTCTCCGACCGTCGCGGCGCGCCCTTGGGGCGGGCGCAGGAAGCTGTCCACCAGGTTTTCGTACTCACTGAACAACACGGCGATGATCGCCTGCTTGTTGGGGAAGTGGTAGTACAGGTTGCCCGGGGAAATCTCCATGTGGGCAGCAATGTGGTTGGTGCTGATACTGCGCTCGCCCTGTTGATTGAACAGCTCCAGGCTGTTCTGCACGATGCGCTCGCTGGTTTTGATCCGAGGGGCCATGGCTTGAGCTTTAATTCAGAGTGCGATGAGGGGCATCTTACGACCTATCCACGCATGGATAAAACAAAGCTGTACCAGAGCGTCATTTGACTTTCTAGAGCATAGACTCTAAAAAGTTCCTCATTACAATAAATCCGGAGCCGACCATGCCTGCTGACATCGCCTACTTGAAGAACCTGCAGCAGCCTCTGGACGAACTCCAAGCCCTGTTCGACGCTCAACGCGCGGCGTATGCAGCCAACCCGATGCCACCCGCGGCTCAGCGCCAGCAATGGCTAAAGGCGTTGAAGGACCTGCTGAGCAATGAGCGCCAGGCCCTGATCGACGCCATCAGCCAGGACTTCAGCCACCGCAGTGCCGATGAAACCCTGCTCGCCGAACTGATGCCCAGCCTGCACGGCATTCATTACGCCAGCCGGCACCTCAAAGGCTGGATGAAAACCTCGCGACGCAAAGTCGGCCTCGCCTTTCAGCCAGCATCGGCCAAAGTGGTTTATCAGCCGTTGGGCGTGGTCGGTGTGATCGTGCCGTGGAACTACCCGCTTTATCTCGCCATCGGGCCGTTGGTGGGGGCGTTGTCGGCAGGCAATCGGGTGATGCTCAAACTCAGCGAATCGACCCCCGCCACCGGTTTGCTGCTCAAGGAATTGCTGGGGCGAGTTTTTCCTCAGGACCTGGTCTGCGTGGTGCTGGGCGAGGCCGATATTGGTGTAGCGTTCTCGCGGCTGCGTTTTGATCATTTATTGTTCACCGGCGCCACCAGCATCGGCAAACACGTGATGCGCGCGGCGGCCGAGAATCTGACGCCGGTGACCCTCGAACTGGGCGGCAAGTCTCCGGCCATCGTTTCCCGCGATGTGCCGCTCAAGGACGCCGCCGAACGCATCGCTTTCGGCAAGACCCTCAACGCCGGGCAAACCTGTGTCGCCCCGGACTACGTGTTGGTGCCGGAAGACCGCGTCGGCTCTTTCGTCGAAGCCTATCGTCAGGCGGTTCGCGGGTTCTATCCGACGCTGGCCGACAACAAGGACTACACCGCCATTATCAACGACCGGCAGCTGGCACGGCTCAACGGCTACCTCAGCGACGCCACCAGCAAGGGCGCACTGCTGATTCCGCTGTTTGATCAGGGCCAGGGCCGGCGCATGAGTCATAGCCTGCTGCTCAACGTCAGCGACGACATGACAGTGATGCAGGACGAAATCTTCGGCCCGTTGCTGCCGATCGTGCCGTACAAGGATCTCGACGAAGCGTTTGCCTACATCAACCAACGCCCTCGCCCGCTGGCGCTGTATTACTTCGGCTACGACAAGCGCGAGCAAAACCGCGTCCTCCACGAAACCCATTCCGGCGGTGTTTGCCTCAATGACACCTTGCTGCACGTTGCTCAGGACGACATGCCGTTCGGCGGCATCGGTGCCTCAGGCATGGGCCACTACCACGGCCACGAGGGTTTCCTGACCTTCAGCAAGGCCAAAGGCGTGCTGATCAAACAGCGTTTCAATGCGGCGAAGCTGATCTATCCGCCCTACGGTAAATCCATTCAGAAACTGATCCAGAAGCTGTTTATCCGCTAACGATCATCACCGCCGGGTAATAACAATAATGAGCCCAAGCCTGTCCGACACACCCGCGCTGTCACGGCGCGGCCTGCTTAAATTCAGCCTCGGCGCCAGCGCCTTTCTGGCCACGGCCGGATTAGGTGCGAGCCTCAGCGGCTGCTCGTCGAGCAACCCGGCCAGCGGTTTCGCGATTCTGCGCAGTGGCGACCTGCTGTTTCTGCGGGCAGTGATTCCGGTGATGCTCGACGGTGCCGTGGCTTCCGAAAAAATGCCGGCCGCTGTCACCGAAACGTTGCACTGCCTGGATAACGGCCTGAATCACTTGTCGCCGGAAATGCTCAAACTGACCCGGCAATTGTTCGATGTGTTGGGGATGAGCATTACTCGCGGCCCATTGACCGGGATCTGGGGCAGTTGGGAAAACGCCAGCAGCGAACAGATCCGGCACTTTCTCGACCGTTGGGAAAACAGCTCGTTGAGCCTGCTGCGCATGGGCCATAGCTCGTTGCTGCAAATGGTGATGATGGCGTGGTACAGCCGGGCGGAGTCGTGGGCGCATTGCGGGTATCCCGGGCCGCCTACGGTTTGAGACCGAGTCGACCCTATCGCGGGCAAGCCACGCTCCCACAGGTTTTGAGAGGGACCACCCTTTTGTGAACGACTCAAACCCTGTGGGAGCGTGGCTTGCCCGCGATGGCGTCAGCCGCATCACCAACAAATCCAAAATAATAAGAGAACCCCAAACATGCCCGTACCCGATCCGTTCCGCGAAGGCCTGGCCCGTGGCTGGAAAACCTACAACGGCGCCCGACTGACCCAGGACCTGACCCTCGAAGCGGATGTGGCAATCATCGGCAGCGGTGCCGGCGGCGGGACCACCGCCGAGATCCTCAGCGCCGCCGGCTACAAGGTATTGCTGATCGAAGAAGGCCCGCTCAAGACCAGCAGCGACTTCAAGATGCTCGAAGACCAGGCCTACACCAGCCTCTATCAGGAAGGCATCGGGCGCATGAGCAAGGACGGCGCGATCACCATCCTCCAGGGCCGGGCAGTGGGCGGCACCACGCTGATCAACTGGACCTCGAGCTTTCGCACCCCGGACCCGACGCTGGAACACTGGGCCAAAGAGCACGACGTCATAGGCCACACACCGGCCGAGATGGCGCCCTGGTTCGAGAAAATGGAACAACGCCTGGGTGTCGCCCCGTGGATGGTGCCGCCCAACGCCAACAACGACGTCATCCGCAAAGGCTGCGAACAACTTGGCTACGCCTGGCATGTGATTCCACGCAATGTGCGTGGCTGCTGGAACATCGGTTACTGCGGCATGGGTTGTCCGACCAACGCCAAGCAATCGATGCTGGTCACGACCATCCCGGCGACCCTGGAGAAAGGTGGCGAGCTGCTCTATCTGGCCCGCGCCGAAAAGCTGTCGATCAAAGACGGCAGGGTTACGGGGCTGCAATGTGTGGCGATGGATGAGCGTTGCGTTGCGCCCACCGGGCGCACGATTACGGTCAAGGCGCGGCATTACGTGCTGGCCGGCGGCGGGATCAACAGCCCGGCGCTGCTATTGCGCTCCGAAGCGCCGGACCCGCACGAGCGGCTGGGTAAACGGACCTTCCTGCACCTGGTAAATATGTCCGCAGGGCTGTTCGATGAGGTGATCAACCCGTTCTACGGCGCGCCGCAATCGATCTATTCCGACCATTTCCAGTGGCAGGATGGCACCACTGGCAAGATGTCTTACAAACTGGAGGTTCCACCGCTGCACCCCGCGCTGGCCAGCACCCTGCTCGGCGGCTTCGGCACGGAAAGCGCCCGGCATATGGAAAACCTGCCGCACACCCACGCCATGCTGGCATTGCTGCGGGACGGTTTTCACCCGGACAGCCCCGGCGGAAGCGTTGAATTGCGCGGTGACGGTACACCGGTGCTCGACTATCAGGTTTCACCGTATGCCTGGGACGGGTTGCGCCGGGCGTTCCACAGCATGGCCGAGATCCAGTTCGCCGGGGGCGCCAACGCCGTGATGCCGATGCACGCCGACGCTCGTTACGTGAAAACCCTCACCGAAGCGCGCGCATTGATCGACGATTTGAGCCTTGAGTTGTACCGCACGCGCTTGGGTAGTGCTCATGTGATGGGCGGTTGTGCCATGGGTGAAGACCCGAAAAACGCCGTGACCGATAGCCTCGGCCGACATCACCAATTGCGCAATCTGTCGATTCATGACGGCTCGCTTTTCCCCACCAGCATTGGCGCAAACCCCCAATTGTCGGTCTACGGACTGACGGCGCAATTGGCCACTTCGCTCGCCGAACGTTTGAAAAACCCATGAAAACGCGGAATATTCCCATCGTCTATAGTGCTTTCTTACCCAACAGGCGACTTGGCCGACCGGGAAGGCTGCGATACCATCCGACTCCCCAACGGACTCCCGCCAGGACGACGCGATGAACCGAGTGTTGTACCCAGGTACCTTCGACCCTATTACCAAGGGCCATGGCGATCTGGTCGAACGCGCCTCGCGCCTGTTCGATCATGTGATCATCGCCGTCGCCGCCAGCCCGAAGAAGAACCCGCTGTTTCCCCTGGAACAACGCGTGGAGCTGGCCCGCGAGGTCACCAAACATTTGCCGAACGTTGAAGTCGTCGGTTTCTCGACGTTGCTCGCGCACTTCGCCAAAGAGAAGAACGCCAACATATTCCTGCGTGGTTTGCGCGCGGTATCGGACTTCGAATACGAATTCCAGCTGGCCAACATGAACCGCCAACTGGCGCCTGATGTGGAAAGCCTGTTTCTTACCCCGTCCGAGCGTTATTCGTTCATTTCCTCGACGCTGGTTCGTGAAATCGCAGCCTTGGGCGGCGATATCACCAAGTTCGTCCACCCGGTGGTGGCCGACGCCCTCACCCTACGCTTTAAAAAGTAGGAGCTGCCGAAGGCTGCGATCTTTTACGGCTACCGCAATCTTTGATCGCTGCACTTGATCGCGCCCGCGTGCACTGCGGGCGCCAATGCGGCACAATTGTGCGCATTGATTTATTGCGCCCGGGCCTGCCGCCCCGGCTGGAGTTAGCATGTCCCTGATCATCACCGACGATTGCATCAACTGCGACGTCTGCGAACCCGAGTGCCCGAACGCCGCCATCTCCCAGGGCGAAGAGATCTACGTGATCGACCCGAACCTGTGCACACAATGTGTCGGCCACTATGACGAACCGCAGTGCCAGCAGGTCTGCCCGGTGGATTGCATCCCGCTGGACGAGGCTCATCCAGAGACTGAAGAACAGTTGATGGAGAAGTACCGCAAGATTACCGGTAAGGCTTGAGCCATCCGGCGACTTCAACGCCGCCATCGCGGGCAAGCCCGCTCCCACAAGGACCGCGTAAACCCTGTGGGAGCGGCGGTGCGGCGATCCGACTTGCCCGCGATGAGGTCATCAGCCACACCGTAGATGTAACTGACTTCACTCCCGCTGCTCAAACCCCTCCCCGATACACCCCAAACACCGCACAAATGCGGCTTTCGCCGGGTCGACCACCAACGCCTGCCCCGCATCGCCAATGCCGCCACCCAATGCGGTAAACGGCAACGACACCACAAACGCCCCGGCGCCGATCACCGTCGCCACCACCAATAACGGTCGGGCAATCAGTAAATCGCCAAGCATGGCGTAGGCCGGTGGGTTCTGGATGGTGTAACGCGGATCGCCGCTGCCGTTCTCAGCCGCCAGCGCGGACGCACCGACGCTAAGCAGCAGCGCAACGACAAGGATTCGAAACAGATTCATGGCACGGTCCTTCGGCTAGGCAGTGAGAACACTGACTATAGACCGTAGCCGATATCAGCTCTGACAGCGCGGACAAAAGACGCTGGCGCGCTGCCCAAGCTTGACTTCCCGCAGCCCTGTGCCACAGACCTTGCAGTGCTCACCGCCACGGCCGTACACAAACAGTTCCTGCTGAAAATAGCCTGGTTGGCCGTCGCCGCCGATAAAGTCCCGCAACGTGGTGCCGCCACGCTCGATGGCGAGGGCCAGGATGCGCTTGATCTCGATCGCCAGCTTCAAATAGCGCCCCCGGGAAATGCTCTTGGCTTCACGGCGCGGGTCGATGCCGGCCGCAAACAACGCTTCGGTCGCGTAGATATTGCCGACGCCGACCACCACCGCGTTATCCATGATGAACGGCTTGACCGCCATGGAACGCCCGCGAGACTGCTGGAACAGCCGCTCGCCGTCAAACAGATCGGTCAACGGCTCCGGCCCGAGGCGAATCAGCAGTTCATGATTGAGCGGGTCCAGGCTCCAGAGCATCGCCCCAAACCGCCGCGGGTCGGTGTAGCGCAGGGCCAGGCCCGATTCCAGTTCAATGTCCACATGCTCATGCTTGGCCGCCGGCATGCCGGCCTCCACCAGCCGCAGATTCCCCGACATCCCCAAATGACTGATCAGCGTGCCGACTTCGGCGTTGATCAGCAGGTACTTGGCGCGCCGCTCCACCAGCACGATGCGCTGGCCGGACAGCCGCACATCCAGGTCTTCGGGGATCGGCCAGCGCAGACGGCGCTCACGCACGATTACCCGGCTGACGCGCTGGCCTTCCAGGTGCGGTGCAATTCCGCGGCGGGTGGTTTCGACTTCCGGCAGTTCAGGCATGGGGCTCTCGAATCAGGCGAGGTTCGACACTCAACGAGAGGCGAGGTCGCGAATCTCTTGTTTCTGGGTTTCGAAATCGTATTCCGATAGACCGATGTAATCGAGCACAAGAGGCCCGACACTGTTCCATTCATGGTCTTCAGACTGGTTGCCTAGCACCCGGAAGGAGGCGCAAATGTGCTCGGCCATCTTCAGGATCGCCAGCAAGTTTTTCAGCGGCGTGTTGCGCGACGATTCATCGCTGAAAATGGCCAGGGCGTTGTGATGGTTGGCAATGGCCTGAGTGACGTGTTCCGGCAGGCGCCAGGACTTGGCGGTGTAATACCCGACCACGGCGTGGTTGGTGTTGTATTTTTTGTTCTCGGTATCCACTACGCGGCATTCGGCGCTGGCGTTGCCATAGGCCTGTTCCAGCACTTTCATGTAGTCGGGGAATTTCTTGAGCATCAACGGGATGCCGCAATCGTGGAACAGGCCCAGCGCATAGGCTTCATCACCGGCCTGGACGCCGACACGCTTGGCCAAGGTCAAGCACGTCATCGCCACGTCCTGCGCCGTGTCCCAGAAACGGTTGAGGGTGACGATCGCGTCGTCGTTCAGCTCGCCCTTGATCGACTGCGCATTGATCAGGTTGATAATCGAGCGGCTGCCCAACAGGTTCACTGCCCGCTGGATCGCGGTGATTTTGTTACTCAAACCGTAGTACGGCGAGTTGACGATTTTCAGCAAGGCGCCGGACAGGCCTGGGTCCTGGGAGATCAGCTTCGCGATCACTTCCAGGTCCGGGTCGGGCATGTATTGCTCCATCTGCAGATCCACCATGATCTGCGGCTGGGCTGGCACGCTGATGCCTTGCAGGGACTGTTGAATCTGTTCGGTCGTCAACTCTTGGGACATAAGTACACACTCCGGGTCAGGCGGGGATTCTAACCCTTAAAAAGATGGATCCGACAGTCAGTCAAGCGCATTCATGTGGGAGCAAGCCCGCTCCCACAGGTTCCGCACCTTACTGACTGCCCTCATCCGCGTTTCATCGACCACCAAACCCGCGACTCCCTCAACACGCTATACTCCCGCTCTTTTTTCCGGAGCGACGTCATGTCCCTGCCTAGCCTGCGCCTCAAAGCCAACGCCGACCGTCGCCTGCGAAACGGCCACCTGTGGGTCTACAGCAACGAAATCGATGTAGCCGCTACGCCTTTGCACGGTTTCAAGGCCGGCGACCAGGCGATCCTCGAAGCCGCCAGCGGCAAGCCGCTGGGCATCGTTGCCATGAGCCCGAACAACCTGATCTGCGCCCGCCTGCTGTCGCGCGACATCAAGTTGCCGCTGGACAAGTCGCTGCTGGTGCATCGCCTGAACGTTGCCCTGTCCCTGCGCGATCGCCTGTTCGACAAGCCGTTCTATCGCCTGGTCTACGGCGACTCCGACCTGCTGCCAGGCCTGGTAGTCGACCGTTTCGGCGACATCCTGGTAGTCCAGATCGCCTCGGCAACCATGGAAGCTCACAAAGACGACGTGATCGCGGCACTGACCCAAGTGCTCAAGCCAAGCGGCATTCTGTTCAAGAACGACTCCGCTGCTCGTGATGCCGAAGGCCTCAACCGCTATGTCGAAACCGTATTCGGCCTGGTGCCGGAATGGGTCGCGCTGGAAGAGAATGGCGTGAAATTCGAAGCGCCAGTCATCCAGGGGCAAAAAACCGGCTGGTTCTACGACCACCGGATGAACCGCGCGCGTCTGGCACCTTATGCCAAAGGCAAACGCGTACTGGACTTGTACAGCTACATCGGCGGCTGGGGCGTTCAAGCGGCAGCCTTCGGCGCCAGTGAAGTGTTCTGCGTCGATGCTTCGGCCTTCGCCCTCGACGGCGTCGAGCGCAATGCCGCACTGAACGGCGTCGCCGAAAAAATGACCTGCATCGAAGGCGACGTGTTCGAAGCCCTGAAGGAACTGAAAGCCAGCGAAGAGCGTTTCGACGTTATCGTGGCCGACCCTCCTGCCTTCATCAAACGCAAGAAAGACATGAAAAACGGTGAAGGTGCTTACCGTCGCCTGAACGAGCAAGCCATGCGCCTGCTTAGCAAGGACGGCATCCTGGTCAGCGCTTCGTGCTCGATGCACCTGCCGGAAGACGATCTGCAGAACATTCTGCTGACCAGCGCCCGTCACCTGGACCGCAACATCCAGATGCTGGAGCGCGGCGGTCAGGGCCCGGATCACCCGGTACACCCGGCCATTGCCGAGACTCGCTACATCAAGAGCATCACCTGCCGTCTGCTGCCAAACAGCTGAGTACGCTGGTTTGACGGGGAGCCAACAGGCTCTCCGTCAGCCTTTTTAACGCCACACCATCCACTCTTCAGCCTCTGCTTCTTACTCTTGCAGTCCTACTGACTTGCAGGACGATTCCCTGCATCTTTTATTTAAGAGAATATAACTTACAAACTTGCTCCCACCCCCAGATCGCTCCGACAAAATTACTAGAATATTCCTACTTAATATCCCCTTGATAAGGGCTCATTACCGCCTATGATTGAGTTGTCACCGCGAAGTGACACTCACTATCAATGACAAGGAGTCAAAAAACATGAAAGCAATTACTCTGGAAACAAACAAAATCGCCAACCTGGCTTTTCTGGTTGCGCCAAAAACCCGCTAAGTAAATGAAACGCTGGGGAGTGCCGGCTACCCAGCGTTTTCTATAGCCATGTCCAGAGCGAACCGCCCATCATGCAGATAAATCCATACCTGTTCATACTTCCCCGCACGCCCGGCCAAATAGTCTGGGATTACAAGAACCACAAACAATTTGAACTTAATCTGGAGTATTCAACCCGGCTTGCACAACTTATCAGCAACCCCAAACTGTATAACGACAGCAGCATAGTAGACACTCAACTTCTGAACTCCGGAATACTCACCACATCAATACAAGACACTATTGAATGGGGCTGGGATGAATTGTCGAAAATATTCCATATCGGCACCAAGAACATTCCCTGCGAACATGTTCCTCAGAATATTCATGAATGGTCGAGACACTATCTGGACCATTGCGCCGAAGTCCTGGACGCACCCGCGCCGGACGCCAGGCTCACAGAACGCCAGGCACGCGAGCTGATTGCCCTGCCAAAACCGTCCCGCCTGCCGGAAGGCTCTCTTGCCAACGCCCTGATCGGCCGAAAAACCTGCCGCACCTTCACGGATGAAGCGGTTTCACTGGAAGATGTCGGCACACTGTTTTACCTGTCCCTGGGCTACTTGCATGAGCGAGAAAATGACGTCGACGAAACCATTGTCGAAGGTCTCGGTGCCCGACGCAGCAGCCCGTCCGGCGGCGGGCTGAATGCCTGCGAAGGCTTTCTTCATGTACAAAACGTCAGCGGCCTGAAACCCGGGCTCTACGCCTACCATCCCACCGACCATGCACTGAGCTTCGTCAACCCGGCACCTGACTCGCCCCTGGGGCAGTTGCTGTGTGGCCAACATTTCATCAATAACCTGCCGGTGGGTCTGTTCATTACCGCTCGCTTCGACAAGTTGTGGTGGAAATATGAACACTCACGAGCCTACCGAATGGCCTTCGTGGAGGCGGGGCATATTTCCCAGACCTTTCAGCTGGTGGCCACTGCACTGGGGCTGAACACATGGCTGACCGGAGCACTGACGGACGATCAGGTCGAAACATTGCTGGGGCTCGAGAACAACGCAGAACAACCCTTGTTTTTTGTTGGCTGTGGCCACAGCGACGGACAAGTGATGTGCAAGGAATTGAAGGATCTGCTGAGCAGTCGGGAGCCGCAACAATGACCGCCCCCATCATTGCCCCGTCAGACCACCCCGTTTCCTGGGCTCTGCGTTTCACTCTCGGCGACTGGAATACCCGCGCATCGGTGCGAACCAGCGAGCATGACTATCTATTACCGCCAGACCTGGAACAGCAACTGGAAACACGTCACTGGTTTCCCCCTGGCTTGCTGGCTTACCTGAATCACCCGGCTATCAAAGCGCTAGGTCCAACCGTCATCCATCGGCTGTCGGCCAATCATCTGGTGTACTTCCTCGACTACACCACCGTGCTCGAACACCGCATCGTCAACCGTTCCGTGGAGACCATCATCCACGGTGAATTGAAGGTCAACATTCCCCCACGGATGAAGACCGCCGCGCTTCAGCTTTATACCGACGAGGGTTATCACGCCCTGTTTTCCAATAGCCTTGCCGAGCAGATTGCCGGGTTCTACGGGTTCAACCTGCGCCCGGTCATGCCGCAGCGCATCACGCGATTGAACACCCTGCTCGAGCGCACACCTGACCAACACCGGGCGCTGGCCTGGTTTCTTATCGGGTTTGTGTCGGAGACGATCATCGCCAGGGAACTGCTCGACGTCTGCCGTGACGACCTGGTGTCCAGCGTCCAGGCAATGCTCAGGGATCATCTCGCGGACGAGGCACGCCACAGTCGCTATTTCTCTGAAGTGTTCCATTACCTGTGGCTGACGCTGAACAGCCGTCAACGCATATTCGCCGCCAGGCTGCTGCTGGACAGCATCCGGATTTTCTTCGAAGCCGATGAGCGATGGCTGCGGGAAAGCCTGCACAGCGCGGGTATCGGCGAGATCACCATCTCGGAAATTCTCGGTGAACTGACCAGTCCCCAAGCCGCCCTTCTGCGTGCGCGATCCGGCGCCGGGGCGACGCTTCAGGCTTTGAAAAAAGCCGGTTTCTTCGACCTGCCTTACAACCAGCAACTGTTCATGAAAGCAGGACTTATCGATGGATGAAAGACGATCTGCGCCAATCGTCAAACAACGTCGGGGGGCAGTCAGTCTGTTGCTGGCAATGGTGCTGCTTGGCGTGTTCCCGCTGGATGTCCTGCTTCCCTCGTTCCCCGCGCTGGCTGACCACTTTCGCAACACGCGCGCCGATATCGCGCTGTCGGTCAGTCTGTTTGCCGTCGGTATAGCGGCCTCTCAACTGCTGATCGGGCCGCTGTCGGATGTGATCGGGCGCAAAGGGCTGTTGCTCGCCGGAATAACCGTTTCGATGCTGGGCGCAGTGGGCTGCATATTGACCACGGACTATGTCTACTTCCTGCTGTTCCGTGTCATTCAAGCCTTGGGCTGCGGGTGTTTCGTGCTGTCACAAGCGCTGGTCCAGGATCTGTTCGAGGGTGAGGAACGTACCCGGTTACGGATCCTGATGGTCACCGCCAGCGGCATTTTCATCTCGGTCTCGCCGCTGGCCGGTACGTTCCTGCAAGCCACGCTGGGCTGGCAGGGCAGCTTCTGGGTGTTTATCGCACTGGCTGGTGTGGTACTGCTCAAAGCCTGTCTGTTTCTCGAAAACACCCGCCCGGCGGCAACTGGAGCCCGGCCGAATATCCTCCAGTCTTATGGTCGGGTCCTGCGTGATCCCGACTTCCTGCCCTACTGGTTGATTTCAGCCTTTGCTTTCGCCTGCCATTTTTCGTTCATCGTCATTTCGCCGCTGATTTTCATGGATCAACTCCAGCTATCGGCCTATGACTTCTCGCTGATTCTGTTGATATACGGCGGCGCCTACATTGTTGGTGGCATGGTGGCGACTCTCTTGGGTCAACGCATCAGTCCCGGTCATCAAATCATCAGCGGGTTGAGCCTGATCCTGCTGTCTGGCCTCATCATGCTTTACCTCGCGAGCCACTTTGCGCTGTCCCCGATCACCGTCCTGATACCGATGCTGATCTGTACCGCCGGCACCACCATCACTCGACCAGCCGCCAGTTCCAAAGCCATGAGCCTGTTCCCTGAAAATGCAGGAACCTCGGCGTCGGCCGGCAGCACGGTGACGTTCATCTGCGGCGGATTGATCAGTGCGCTCATCAGCTTGAGCCCGGCCAACCTGCAATCCACTCTTGGATACAGCTTCATCATTTTGAGCAGCGTGGCGCTGGCGCTGAACAGTCGTATCAATCGCCGAGCCAAAAGCCCAAGAGCCGCCCCAAGCGTCGAATAACCTCGCCGATCGTCACCCCACACGCTCCATCAGCGCTGGTTCAACACTTTCCGGCATTCCCTCCTGACGCCAGCGGTGTAGAATCGCGAGATTCATCGCCATTCATCCCCCGGCGGGTTTATGAGCTCAAGCTGAAGCGCGCGGCGATCCCGCAAAGTTATCGGCAACTTCCGGACACACGGCCATTTCTGAGTGTTCCAGACGTCAATAGAAGCTCACTTCCCTTTTGATACCTGATTAGCCGCCCGGAGTGCTTCATGCCTGATTACCGCTCGAAAACATCCACCCACGGCCGCAACATGGCCGGTGCCCGCGCACTGTGGCGCGCCACGGGGATGAAAGATGACGACTTCAAGAAGCCGATCATCGCCATTGCCAACTCCTTTACCCAGTTCGTACCGGGCCATGTGCACCTCAAGGATCTGGGGCAACTGGTCGCTCGCGAAATCGAACGGGCCGGCGGCGTCGCCAAAGAATTCAACACCATCGCCGTGGATGACGGCATCGCCATGGGTCACGACGGCATGCTCTATTCGCTGCCGAGCCGCGAGATCATCGCCGACTCCGTCGAATACATGGTCAACGCCCACTGCGCCGATGCCATCGTCTGCATCTCCAACTGCGACAAGATCACCCCTGGCATGCTGATGGCCGCCCTGCGCCTGAACATCCCGGTGATCTTCGTGTCCGGCGGCCCGATGGAAGCCGGCAAGACCAAACTGGCCAGCCACGGTCTCGATCTGGTCGATGCCATGGTGATCGCCGCCGACTCCAGCGCATCCGACGAAAAAGTCGCCGAATACGAGCGTAGCGCCTGCCCGACGTGCGGCTCCTGCTCCGGCATGTTCACCGCCAACTCGATGAACTGCCTGGTTGAAGCCCTGGGCCTGGCATTGCCTGGCAACGGTTCGACCCTGGCCACCCACAGTGATCGCGAACAGCTGTTCCTGCAGGCCGGCCGCACCATCGTCGAGCTGTGCAAGCGTTACTACGGCGAGAACGATGAGTCGGTGTTGCCGCGCAACATCGCCAACTTCAAGGCGTTCGAAAACGCCATGACCCTGGACATCGCCATGGGCGGTTCCACCAACACCATCCTGCACTTGCTGGCCGCGGCCCAGGAAGCCGAGATCGATTTCGACCTGCGCGATATCGACCGTCTCTCCCGTCACGTACCGCAACTGTGCAAGGTCGCGCCGAACATCCAGAAGTACCACATGGAAGATGTGCACCGTGCCGGCGGGATCTTCAGCATCCTCGGTTCCCTGGCTCGTGGCGGTCTGTTGCACACCGACCTGCCGACCGTGCACAGCAAGTCCTTGGCTGAAGGCATCGCCAAGTGGGATATCACCCAGACCACCGACGAGGCCGTGCATCACTTCTTCAAGGCCGGCCCGGCGGGCATCCCGACGCAAACCGCATTCAGCCAGTCGACCCGTTGGGAAACCCTGGACGACGACCGTGAAAATGGCTGCATCCGCAGTGTCGAACACGCTTACTCGAAAGAAGGCGGCCTGGCCGTTCTGTACGGCAACATCGCTCTGGACGGCTGCGTGGTGAAAACCGCCGGCGTCGACGAGTCGATCCACGTCTTCGAAGGCAATGCGAAGATCTTCGAAAGCCAGGACAGCGCCGTACGCGGCATCCTCGCCGACGAAGTGAAGGCCGGCGACATCGTGATCATTCGTTACGAAGGCCCGAAAGGCGGCCCGGGCATGCAGGAAATGCTGTACCCGACGTCTTACCTGAAATCCAAAGGCCTGGGCAAAGCCTGCGCCTTGCTCACCGACGGCCGTTTCTCTGGCGGCACTTCGGGCCTGTCCATCGGCCACGCTTCGCCAGAAGCCGCTGCTGGCGGCGCGATCGGTCTGGTGCAGGATGGCGACAAGGTTCTGATCGATATTCCGAACCGCTCGATCAACCTGTTGATCAGCGATGAAGAAATGGCCGCGCGTCGTGCCGAGCAGGACAAGAAAGGCTGGAAACCGGTGGAAGTGCGTCCACGTAAAGTGACCACTGCGCTGAAAGCCTATGCCCTGTTGGCCACCAGCGCCGACAAGGGTGCTGTACGTAACAAGGCGATGCTCGACGGGTTGTAAGCGTCAGTCGCAGAAACAAAAATGCCCCGCCAAGTGCGGGGCATTTTTTTGTTGAACACGGTTAAATGTGGGAGCGAGCCTGCTCGCGAAAGCGGTGTGTCATTCAACATTAATGGTGAATGCTATGGCCCCATCGCGGGCAAGCCCGCTCCCACAGGGATCTTCGGTGTTCATACAATCTACGTATTACCTCAGACCCTGTGGGAGCGAGGCTTGCCCGCGATGGGCGCGACTCGGTCTTACTGAATCTCTTCCGGTTTAACGATCACCCAGTTCTTGTCCGCCGTCACCGCCAACCCTTCTTTCGCCTGGGCTGCTGCGTTTTTAGCCATCATGCCGTTAATCTGGGTCATGTATTTGTCTTTGCGGTTAACCCACAAATGGATGCCGCCCTTGGACACGTCGACGCTGTGGAACAGCATGTAGCCGTCGCTGGTCGGGGTATCGCCGCCCACGAGGACCGGTTTTTTCCATTCATCGATGTACGTCAGGATCGCCGACTGTTTCCCTGCCATCCAGGTGGCCGGGGTCCACAGGTACGGGGTCAGTTCGAGGCCCAGGTTGGCCTTCTCGTCATACTTGCCGGCAGTGACCTGCTTGCGTGCCGTGGTCAACTCGCCGGTCTTGCGGTCCTTGAGCAGCAGGCTCACGCCGATCACGTTCTGCGGTTTGACGTTGTAGCCGTACTTCGGATCGGAGGCGACCATGCGCACCAATTCTTCAGAGGCGGCGGTCATCACATAGACCTCGATGCCGTTCTCCATCAGCTTGCTGTAGAGCTCTTTCTGACCGGTGAAGATTTTCGGCGGGTTGACGTCGATGGTCTTGACCACATCGCCTTCGTAATACGTGCTCGGCACCGGTTTGCCAGACGCCATCAGCTCATCGACGTTGCCCTTGAGCTCTTGAAGCGTGAAGCCGGAAAACACTTGGGCGACCCATGGATAGCAAACCATGTCGTCGATTTCGCAGAGGCGATAATAATAGCTGAACAGGCTTTCCTTATGGTCGGCCGTGTCCTTGAACGGGATCAGTTTCAGGGAGGGGTCAAGGCTCTCGCGGGTGATCAGGCCCTTGTTTTCCATGAACGGCAACAAGGACTCTTCGAGGTCATAGCGGTAACTGGTGTTGTCCATGTCGAACACCGCGAAGTTACCTTTGTTGGCATTGGCCGCGATCATCGCGTCCAGCGCCTTGGCCTGATCGGCTGGCCAGTGTTTCAGGTCAGTAGCGAACGCTTGGCCGGCAAGGCCCAAGCCCAAACTTAATCCGAGTACGGCAGCCAGAAATTTCGGTGCGAGCTTCATCTGCGTTTCTCCCTGATTCAAAGATATCGACGCTAACAAATCTGTATGACAGTCCCCGCCTGCCCGCGACCGCTTGCATCCTGATTCCGTCAGCGGCATTCCCCACAGCGTCAGCGGCTTATTCCAAAAACGACAGTCAACCGCTGTTTTTGATATTAAATCATTACAAATCAAGCTGTTAGGCTTGCCGGTTCGCAGCTGCCCCGGAATGCAGCTGGCACAAGTTATTGGAGCTTCTATGAATCTGCCGCTGATCCTCAATCTGCTGGTATTCCTCGCCTTGCTCTTTGGCCTGGCGCAAACCCGTCACACCCCCTGGAGCCTGGCTAAAAAGGTTCTGCTGGCGCTGGTCCTGGGCGTGGTATTTGGTGTCGCTCTGCACACGATTTATGGTGCGGGCAACCCGGTACTGAAAGCCTCGATCAGTTGGTTCGATCTGGTGGGCAACGGCTATGTGCAGTTGCTGCAAATGATCGTGATCCCGCTGGTGTTCGCCTCGATCCTCAGCGCCGTGGCGCGCCTGCACAACGCTTCGTCGCTGGGCAAGATCAGCTTCCTGACCATCGGCACGCTGCTGTTCACCACCGCTATCGCGGCGCTGATCGGCATCGGCCTGACCAACCTGTTCGGCCTCACCGCCGAAGGCCTGGTCGCCGGCACCCAGGAAATGGCTCGCCTGCAAACCATTCAGAGCGATTACGCGGGCAAGGTCGCGGACCTGAATGTGCCGCAGTTGCTGCTCTCGTTCATCCCGCAGAACCCGTTCGCCGACCTCGCTCGCGCCAAGCCGACTTCGATTATCAGCGTGGTGATTTTTGCTGCGTTCCTTGGGGTCGCGGCGCTGCAACTGCTCAAGGACGATGTCGAGAAAGGTCAGAAAGTGATCAACGCCATCGACACCTTGCAAGCCTGGGTGATGCGTTTGGTTCGCCTGGTGATGAAGCTGACGCCATACGGCGTATTGGCGCTGATGACCAAAGTGGTCGCCGGCTCCAACCTGCAAGACATCATCAAGCTCGGCAGTTTCGTGGTGGTGTCCTACGTCGGCCTGGGCTTGATGTTTGTGGTGCATGGCCTGCTGGTGTCGGCGGCCGGGATCAACCCGCTGCGCTTCTTCCGCAAGATCTGGCCGGTGCTGACGTTTGCCTTCACCAGCCGCTCCAGCGCCGCCACCATTCCGCTGAGTATCGAAGCCCAGACCAGCCGTTTGGGTATTCCGCAGTCCATCGCCAGTTTCGCCGCCTCGTTTGGCGCGACCATTGGCCAGAACGGCTGTGCCGGTCTGTACCCGGCAATGTTGGCGGTGATGGTGGCGCCGACCGTGGGCATCAACCCGCTGGACCCGTTGTGGATCGCGACGTTGGTGGCGATTGTGACGCTGAGTTCAGCCGGTGTGGCCGGGGTCGGTGGCGGCGCGACCTTCGCCGCGTTGATCGTGCTCCCGGCCATGGGTTTGCCGGTGTCACTGGTGGCGTTGCTGATTTCGGTTGAGCCGCTGATTGATATGGGTCGTACGGCGTTGAACGTGAGTGGTTCGATCACGGCGGGTGCGATTACCAGCCAGATGATGCAGCAGACGGATAAAGAGTTGCTGGATGCGGATGAGCATGAGGCGTTGGCTCAGGCTTAAGACTTTCATCGTCTGAGCGGGCCTCTTCGCGGGCAAGCCCGCTCCCACAGGTTTTTTGGTGTTTACACAATTTGTGTTCCACCTTGATCACTGTGGGAGCGGGCTTGCCCGCGATGCTTTTAAGCTTTTTTCCACACCTCAAAGCTATACGCCGGTTTGTCGCCCTCCGCCGGATTCGGAACATTCGACACCAGCTTCCACTGGTTCAAATCAAATTCCGGAAACCACGCGTCCCCTTCCGGGCTCAGCGCCACGCGGGTCAGGTACAACCGATCGGCCTGCTCCAAACCTTGCGCATACAACTGCGCCCCGCCAATCAACATCACCTCATCGACGCCCTGCTCGTTCGCCCATTGCTGCGCGCGAACCACTGCTGCTTCCAGCGACGGATAAACCTCCGCGCCTTCCAGCTGCAGATCCGCCTGACGGCTGACCACAATGTTCAACCGGCCAGGCAGCGGACGACCGAGGGAATCCCAGGTCTTGCGACCCATGATGATCGGCTTGCCGAGGGTGGTGGCCTTGAAGTATTTGAAGTCCCCCGGCAAGTGCCAGGGCATGCTGTTGTCGACGCCGATCACACGGTTTTCACCGAGGGCTGCGATCAGGCTGAGGGGGAGTGATTTAGTCATGTCGGCGAGGATACCAGAGCCTCCCTTACCCCGATAAGCGTCACAGCGGTTATGCTCACCGCTCAATTAAGCGACGGGAAGCCGCGTGACTGAACTGACTCCACTGCAAAACCTCTGGCTGAGCGAAACCGTGCGCCTGCGTGAAGAACACGCGGGCCCCTTGGACGATCTGGAAGCCAACCGAATCGCCCGTAGCGCCGGCGGCGACCTGCCGACGCGTATTCAACGCCGCGCCCTGTGGCTGGCCGAGCGCGACGGACAGACCCACGCCCTCAAACATTGGCTGCAAGGCGCGCGACTGGCGCTGATCGTGCTGGCCATTCTGGCCGTGATCAGCGGCACCGGCCTGGCGTTTGCCGCGCTGGGCGACGGCCAAACCCCGGTCAATGTATTCTGGGCGTTGGGCAGCCTGCTCGGGCTGAACCTGATTCTATTGCTGAGCTGGGCCCTGGGCCTGGTGTTCGCCGGTGAACAAGGTGCCGCCCTCGGACGCTTGTGGCTGTGGCTCAGTGAAAAACTCGCCCGAGATGCCAACGCCGCACAACTGGCGCCGGCCTTGCTGCTATTGCTGCAACGGCAGAAACTCAATCGTTGGGCGCTGGGCGTGCTGGTCAACGGATTGTGGTTGCTGGCGATGCTCAGCGCCTTGGTGATGGTACTGGCACTGATGGCGACCCGGCGCTATGGCTTCGTCTGGGAGACCACCATTCTCGGCGGTGACACCTTCGTCGCCATGACCCAAGCCCTCGGCGCCCTGCCGGCCTCGCTCGGTTTCAGTGTGCCCAGCGTGGAGATGATCCGCGCCAGCGGCGATGCCGCGCTGAACATCGAAAGCGCCCGCCAGGCCTGGGCGGCGTGGCTGGTTGGGGTGCTGTTGGTGTACGGCGTTTTGCCGCGATTGTTGCTCGCATTGTTCTGCCTGTGGCGCTGGAAAACCGGCCAAGCAGCGCTGCATCTGGATTTGAACCTGCCCGGCTACGCCCAACTGCGCGAACGACTGATGCCCACCAGCGAACGCCTGGGCATCAGCGATGCCGCGCCAGAACAACTTCATCGGGTTGAAAACACTGCCAGCGACCTGCAAAGCGATGGCGCGCTGTTGGTAGCTATCGAGCTAGACGACCAACGCCCCTGGCCGCCGCAATTGCCGAAAAACGTCAACAACGCCGGCATCCTCGACAGCCGTGAATCCCGGCACAAACTGCTCGAACAGCTGAGTCGTTTTCCACCGGCCCGTCTGGCCATCGCCTGCGACCCACGGCGCTCGCCGGACCGTGGCAGCCTGGCGCTGATTGCCGAACTGGCTCGCAACGCCACTGCCACCCGCGTGTGGTTGTTGCAAGCACCGCCCGGGGAAGCGCTGGATGCCGAACGCCTGGGCGACTGGCATGTCGCGCTACAACAACTGGACCTGCCATTCGCCGATTGCGCGCCGTTGAACTGGCTGGAGACGGGTCATGACTAATCCATTGAAGCTCGCCGTGGTCGGCCACACCAATGTTGGCAAAACCTCGTTGCTGCGAACGCTGACGCGAGACGTCGGCTTCGGCGAAGTGTCCCACCGTCCCAGCACCACTCGCCACGTCGAAGGCGCGCGATTGTCGGTAGACGGCGAGCCATTGCTTGATCTCTTCGACACTCCGGGCCTGGAAGACGCCATCGCCCTGCTCGACTACCTCGAACGCCTGGAACGACCCGGCGAACGCCTCGACGGCCCGGCACGATTGGCGCGGTTTCTGGAGGGTAGCGAAGCCCGGCAGCGCTTCGAACAGGAAGCCAAGGTGCTGCGGCAACTGCTCGCCTCGGACGCCGGCCTTTATGTGATCGACGCCCGGGAACCGGTGCTGGCCAAGTACCGCGACGAACTGGAAGTGTTGGCCAGTTGCGGCAAACCGCTGCTGCCGGTGCTGAATTTTGTCAGCAGCGCCCAACATCGCGAACCTGATTGGCGTGAAGCCCTGGCACGATTGGGCTTGCATGCATTGGTGCGTTTCGACAGCGTCGCACCACCGGAAGATGGCGAGCGTCGACTCTATGAAAGCCTCGCACTGCTGCTGGAAAACTCCCGCGAACAACTGGAGCGTTTGATTGCCGACCAGCAAGCCCAACGCCTGGCCCGTCAGCAAAGTGCAGCGCGGCTGATTGCCGATTTATTGATCGATTGCGCAGCCTGCCGCCGCAGTGTGGTCAGCGAGGCGGCGCAGGAACAGCAAGCGATCAGCGAACTGCGCAAAGCCGTGCGTCAGCGCGAACAACGCTGCGTCGAGGCCTTGCTCAAGCTCTATGCCTTCCGCCCGCAAGATGCGGCGGCCAGTGACTTGCCGTTGCTCGATGGCCGCTGGGGCGATGACCTGTTCAACCCGGAAACCCTGAAACAGCTCGGTGTGCGGGTCGGCGGCGGTATCGCGGCCGGTGCGGCGGCCGGGGCCGGGGTTGATTTGCTGGTGGGCGGCCTGACCCTCGGCGCGGCGGCACTGGCCGGAGCGATTGCCGGCGGCGCCCTGCAAACCGCCCGCAGTTACGGCAGCCGCCTGCTGGGCAAGATCAAAGGGCAGCGAGAGCTGACTGTCGACGACGGCGTGCTACGGCTGTTGGCGTTGCGCCAGCGGCAATTGCTGCAGGCTCTGAATTCCCGCGGCCACGCGGCGATGGACAGCATTCAGGTCGCCACGCCGCAGGACAAAACCTGGCGCGAAGGCAAACTGCCCGAAGCGCTGAACAAGGCGCGGGCGCATCCGCAGTGGTCGTCGCTGAATCCGAATTCGAAGTTGAGTCAGGGGGAGCGGCAGGAGCAGGTTGAGGTGTTGGCGCAACAACTTTAAAGACCCGCAATCTGCGGTGTCAGCTCTGGCCTCATCGCGGGCAAGCCCGCTCCCACAGGGATCTTCGGTGTTCATACAATTTCTGTATCACCCGAGACCTTGTGGGAGCGGGCTTGCCCGCGATGGGCGCGACTCGATTGTGATGCTTTACTCAGCCAACAGCCGCAACGCCTTTTCCTTCAAGATGCCCAGATCCATCACCGGCACCCACATTTCCTTGGCCGACTCATCCCACTGACGCATCCGCAAACTGACCGCACACAACGGATCCTGCTCGAACGCCTCAGCCTCGGCAGCCGTCATCACCCCGCCCTGATACTCAAGCGTCCGCCGACTGGCTTCGCTCAAGCGCTCGTAGTACCCGGGCTCTTTGAGCGTCAGATAACGCTTGGCCTGAACGTGGTACTCCACCAGCCGCGCCAGGCGTTCGCTGAAGCCGGCGCGACGCAAGTAATCCGCCCCCAGTCGCTCGTGGCTGACTATCCCAAAATCACCCATGTTCTCAGCACCCTCGGCGCAGATATGCCCGATGTCATGAAAGAACGCCGCCAGCACCACTTCATCATCGAACCCCTCGGACATCGCCAGTTCCGCCGCCTGAGACATGTGCTCGACCTGCGACACCGGTTCACCGATGTAATCGTTGTCGCCAAAACGCTCGTACAGACCGAACACCTCGGCGATCACTTGCTCATGGCGGTCCATCAACTGTCTCCCAATAAGGTCGCAACATTACGCTCGGCCATCGCCGGCCCGACGCTCATGCCGACACCGGTGTGCATCAGCGCCACGCTCACGCCTGGCATCGGACGCAAAAAGGAGAACGGCCCCGGTCCGCGTGAACCATAGACGCCCTGCCAGCGTTCGACCACTTGCACCTTGCAGCCCAACGTCTGCTCGGCCAGTTCAATCATCCAGTCATCCACCTGCTCGGCATTGAACGGTGATGGATCGCTGCCGTAATGGTGGGAGTCACCGATGATCAACTCACCGTAAGGCGTCGGGCTGATCAGCAGGTGAATGCCGTTTTCATGCAGATGGGGGGTGTCGCGCAAAATCTGCGCCTGTACCGCTGCGGCTTCCGGCAGATCGGCGAAGGCGCCGTAGTGCACGCAACTCAGGCCGGTAAGCAGCGCGTGTTGCAGGTTGAGGTTGATCTGCGGTCGGGCGCGAAGCATTTGCAGGCGGCAGATTTGCGGATTCAGCTCGGCAATCGGCTCGGCCAGCAGCGTTTGATAATCGTGGCCGGAGCAGACGATGATCTGCCCGGCGCTGAAGGCGCCGGCGGTGCTGTGCAAGCGCCCCGGCTCGATGTCGCGCACCAGCGTGGAGAAGTGAAACTCGACGCCTAACTCACGGCGCAGGTAGTCGATCAACGCCGGAATTGCTTCGCGGGAATACAGCTGCTGGTCGTCCATGCCGTGCAACGCGGCACGGTGATGGCTGAACTGGCCGCCGTATAAATCGCGCAATGCCGCACCGCGCAGTAGGTCGACGCGGTAACCGTGCTCCATGGCGCGGCCGGCGCAGAAGGCTTCCAGCAGGTGCTCTTCCGCTTCGCTGCAGGCGAACAAGTATGAGCCGTTGCGCTTGAGTTGCAGGCCCGCCAGTTGTGCCCATTGGCCCCAGATGTCGCGGCTGGCCTTGGCCAGTTCAAGCATTGGGCCCGGGGGTTGGCCGGTGACCAGTGCCTGACCGAAGTTGCGCACCGAAGCGCCCAAAGGCGTGGCGCTACGTTCGAAGACTTTGACCTTGAGGCCGCGTCTGGCGGCGGCATAGGCGTGGGACAGGCCGAGAATGCCGGCGCCTACGATCAGCATGTCGTTGTGGTGAGTCATGGAGATTTGTTCCTGAATTCGAGACCGCCATCGCGGGCAAGCCCGCTCCCACAAGGTCCGTGGCGCTCACAAAATCTGTGTCCGCCATAAATCCCTGTGGGAGCGGGCTTGCCCGCGATGGGGCCCTGTCAGCTAATAAAGAATTTACTTGGCAGCCACTTTCTCGGACTTGCCGTCATAACGCTTGCGCCATTCAGTGAGGATCTCGTCGCGATTCTTCGAGGCCCAGGCAAAGTCGTTCTTGATCAGACGCTGCTCATAATCCGCCGGCAGTTCGGTCTGCGGCTTGGCGATACCCGGTTGCGCGAGCACCGCGAAGTTCTCTTTATAAAGCTCCATCGCCGCCGGGCTTGCAGAGAAATCAGCCAGCTTCTTCGCCGCGTCTTCGTGCGGTGTGCCTTTGATCACGGCGGTCGCTTCGATCTCCCAGCCCAGGCCTTCTTTCGGCAGGATGATGTCCAGCGGCGCGCCCTGGCGCTTCAGCTGAACGGCCGGGTATTCGAAGGAAATACCGATCGGGAATTCGCCGGCGGCGGCGAGTTTGCACGGCTTGGAACCGGAGTGAACGTACTGGCCGATGTTCTGGTGCAAGTCGTCCATGTACTGCCAGCCCTGCTTCTCGCCGAAGGTTTGCAGCCAGGCGCTGACGTCGAGGAAACCGGTGCCGGACGAGGCAGGATTGGGCATGACGATCTTGCCTTTGTACTCAGGCTTGGTCAGGTCCTGCCAGCTCACGGGTTTGCTCAAACCCTGCTTTTCGGCCTCGACGGTGTTGAAGCAAATGGTCGCCGCCCAGACGTCCATGCCGACCCAGGCTGGCGGGTTGGCCGCGTCGCGATAGTTGCCGCCGATCTTGCCCAGATCCTTCGGTGCGTAGCTTTGCAGCATCCCTTGCTGATCGAGAATCGCCAGGCTCGAGGCTGCCAGGCCCCACACCGCGTCAGCTTGCGGACGGGCTTTTTCGGCCAGGAGTTTGGCGGTGATGATGCCGGTGGAATCGCGCACCCACTTGATCTCGACGTCCGGGTTGGCCTTTTCAAAGGCCTCTTTGTAGGTCTTCAGTTGTTCGGCTTCGAGGGCGGTGTACACCGTCAACTCGGTTTTCGCCGCAAAGGCGTTCAGGCTGAAAGCGGTGAGGACAGCAGCGGCCAGGGCCAAAGGCTTGAACATGATCGTTTTCCTGTTTGAGTTGAGGGCTTTTTGGTTTAGGAGCAGCGAATCAATTGCCAGGCGCGGTCTGCCGCCAGGCCTGGGAGCGACGCAACAAACCGCGCGAAGCCCAGGCCAGCAGCAGGGACACGCCCGCCGAGGTGAACAGAATCAGGGTCGACATCGCCGCCGCGCCGCCGACGTTGCCGGCGTCGTCCATGTTCAGCACCGCCACTGCCGCGAGGATGGTGTCAGGGCTGTAGAGGAAGATCGCCGCCGAGACGGTGGTCATGGCCGAGACGAACAGGTAGCGCACGATGTCCAGCAATGCCGGCAGGCAGATCGGCACGGTGACCCGCAGGTAATGCCGATACAGCGGCGCCTTGAGCGACAGCGCGGCGGCTTCGAACTCGGCATCGAGTTGGCGCAGCGCGGTGGTGGCGGTCATTTGAGCGGTGGTCAAATAGTGAGCAATGGTGCAGACCACCAGCAGGGTCATGGTCCCGTAGAGCACATGCAGCGGGTTGCCGCTGAGGTTGAAGAAGAAGACGTAACCCAGGCCCAACACCAGACCCGGCACCGCCATCGGTACGAAACTGAGCATGCGCAGTGTCAGATTCAGTCCGCGCTGGCCCTTGGTTTTTTCCATCAGGTAAGCACCGGTGAAGATCAGCACACTGCCGATCAACGCCGTACACAACGCCATCTTCACGCTGTTGCCGTAGGCCAGCCAGCCGCCGCCCGCCGTGTCGTTGAACTGGTAATGGTTGAGCGACAGCGACAGGTTGTACGGCCAGAATTTCACCAGCGACGAGTACACCGCCATGCCGAACACCAGCAGCAATACCGCGCAGATCAACAGCACGATGGCCAGATAACAACCGTCTCGCAGCTTCGATGGAGCCGGTTGAAAGACTTGCGCCCGACCGCTCATGGAATCGCCATGGCGCCGACGCAGCCAGGCGTCGACGCCAAAGCTGAGCAGCGCCGGCAGCAGCAAGACCATGCCGATCAGCGCGCCGCGACCGAATTGTTGCTGGCCGACCACGGCTTTGTAGGCCTCCAGCGCCAGCACCTGATAGTCGCCCCCGACCACCACGGGCACGCCGAAGTCGGTGATGGTCAAGGTGAAGACGAGGCAGAACGCCGCGAACACCGCCTGACGGGTCGCCGGCCAGGTGATGCTGCGAAAGGCTTTCGCCGGGCTAGCGCCCATGCTGGAAGCAGCATCGAACAGTCGCGCATCCGCCAGGGACAGCGCCGACAGCAAAATCATCAAGGCGTGTGGGAAGGTGTAGATGACCTCGCCCAGAACAATGCCCCAGAAGCCGTAGATGTTGTCCGAGAGCAAACCACGCAGCATGCCCTGATTGCCGAACAGATAAACCAGCGCAATTCCCGGCAGCATCGACGGCGCCATCAGCGGCAGCAGCGACATGCCGCGCCAGATGCCTTTACCGGGAATCAATGTACGTTGCAGAGCGTAGGCAAACAGATAGGCCAGTGGTACGACAATGGCCGCGACGCTGAGAGAAACTTTCAGGCTGTTGCCCAGCAACCAATGGAAATTTGCGCTGCTCAGCAGTTCACGGGCAGCCACCAGACCACCGCCCTGCCCGGCTTCAGAACTGAAACCGCGCCAGAAGATCGCCAGTAACGGCATCAACACCGCAACGCCGAGCAACACCAGCAACAGAACCTTGCCGCCGACCACGAATAGCCGATCGCCGATCTCGGCACGGGAGGTCTGCCGAACCTGCTTGTGCGGTATCGGCAGCGCGACGTTCGCGCTCATCAGGCAAACACCTGCAAGCTGCGCGGCGGCAAGGCGACCATGATCTGCTGCGCGCCGAGACGCGGCATGGCTTCCGGCGCCAGTTCCGCCAGTAGCGCATGGCCCGGCAGCTGATCGAGTTCGAAGCTCATGCGGCAGCGGTTGCCGAGAAAAGTGATCTCGCGAACCTTGGCCGGGAACAGGTTTTCTTCATGCACCGGCGGGTTGACGTTGATGGCCTCGGGGCGGCAGAACAAACGGCCCGAGGCGGTTTTAGCGCTGCCTTCGGCCAGGCGCATGTTCATCCCGCCGACCTGGGCATGACTGTCGCTGCTACGGCGGAACGGCAGCCAGTTGCCCTGACCGACGAACTCGGCCACAAACGGTGTGGCCGGGCGGTCGTAGATTTCCTGTGGCGTGGCGTACTGCTCGACCTTGCCGTTGTTCATCACGGCGATGCGGTCGGCCATCAGCATCGCTTCGTCCTGATTGTGGGTGACCATCAGGGTGGTGACACCGAGGTTGCGCTGCAATTGACGCAGTTCGGTGCACAGATGCTCGCGGACCCGGGCGTCGAGCGCCGACATCGGTTCGTCCAGCAGCAACAATGAAGGGGCCGGCGCCAAGGCTCGAGCCAGTGCGACCCGTTGCTGCTGACCGCCGGACAACTGACCGGGATATTTTTTTTCACTGCCGATCAGGCCGACCAGTTCCAGCATCTGACCGACGCGCTGGCGCACTTCATCGCGACTGCTACCGGCGAGGCCGTAGGCGATGTTCGCTTCGACGCTGAGATTGGGGAACAGTGCGTAGGACTGGAAGAGAATGCCGTAGTCCCGGGCTTGAGGTGCCAGGTGGGAAACGTCGCGATCGCCGAGGTACAACTCGCCGCTGTCTTGTTTCTCAAGGCCGGCGATGCAGCGCAGCAAGGTGGTTTTGCCACAGCCCGACGGCCCCAAGAGGCAAACCAGCTCACCAGCCGCCACGTCGAGGGAGACGTTATCCAGCGCGGTGAACGCGCCGAAGCGTTTCTGCACGCCGCGCACTTTCATCGGCGCACCGGGGTTGGTCAGGGCAGTTGCAGTCGAGTGGTTCATGGACAGACCTCATCAAGCAGATGAGGGCCATCCTAGGTTTGCAATGCGTCCGTCATGTGGCAATGAGGCAAAAACGGCCGATAGTGGTATTCGGGGATTTGGGTTGAAGTCATGCTGTGACTGTACTGGCCTCATCGCGGGCAAGCCCGCTCCCACGGGACTGCATAAATCCTGTGGGAGCGTGGCTTGCCCGCGATGACGCCAGTACAGGCAATGGAGATTTCAGGCCGGGGCCATTTCCTGCGCCAACCCCAGAAACGCCGCCGGCAGCCGCGCACCTTTTCGCTCCTTGAGGCAGTACAGATACTCGGGAATCTGCGGCGCATTCTCGATGGTCAACACCCGCAATTGCGGATCGTGCGGCACTTCCTGGCGGGCGATGATGCTGATGCCGATGTTGCGCAATACCGCCTCACGAATCGACTCCCGGCTGCCAATCTCCAGCAACGGTCCAAAACTCACCCCCGCGCTGGCCAGCAATTCTTCGGTCAAGCGCCGAGTGGTCGAGCCCGATTCACGCATCAACAAGGTATGCCCTGCCAGCGCACTGAGTGGCACATGGTCATGCACCGCCAGCGGATGATTGCGGTGCACCGCCAGCACCAGCGGATCGCTGCCGAGCACCCGGCGAATCAGTCGCGCATCGTCCAGCAACTGCGAGGACGCGGCAACATCGACCCGGTAATCCTCCAGCGCCTCCAACACCTGCTGGGAGTTGCCGATTTCCACCGACACCTCCACCTGCGGCAGGCGCTCGCGAAAGGTCTTCACCAGATCGAGGATGTAATACGGCGCCGTGGCAGCGATGCGCAATGTGCCCTGGACCTGACCGCTGTTACGCAGGAAGAACTCAATGTCGGCTTCCTGCTGCAACAGGGCCTTGACCATCGGCAACAACCGCGCGCCCTCGTCGCTGACGCTGAGGCGGCGGCCGCCACGATAGAACAGCTCAACCGAGTACTGGCTTTCCAGATGCCGAATCTGGGTCGTCACCGTCGGTTGGCTCAGGCCGAGCTTTTTCGCCGCCAGGGTAATGCTGCCCAACCGGGCAACCATGTAAAACGCCTTCAGCTCGGCACTCAGCACACCCTTCCCTCATCGTCTATTTGCGCAACAGGCGCAAGCCGTTGAACACCACCAACAGGCTCACGCCCATGTCGGCGAACACCGCCATCCACATGGTGGCGATCCCGGCGAAGGTTACCCCAAGAAAGATCGCTTTGATGACCAATGCGAGGGCGATGTTCTGTTTGAGGATATTCGAGGTCTGCCGCGACAGGCGGATGAAAGCAGGGATTTTGCGCAGATCGTCGTCCATCAGGGCGACATCAGCGGTTTCAATGGCGGTGTCGGTGCCGGCGGCCGCCATGGCGAAACCGATCTCGGCCCGCGCCAGTGCCGGGGCGTCGTTGATGCCGTCGCCGACCATCCCGACCCGATGGCCTTGGGCATACAGCGTTTCGATGGCTTGCAGCTTATCGGTCGGCAACAGATCGCCCTGCGCCTGATCGATGCCCACGTGGGCGGCGATGGCCTGGGCGGTGTGAACGTTGTCGCCGGTCAGCATCAGGGTTTTGATGCCCAACTCATGCAACTGCTGGATCGCTTCGCGACTGGATGCTTTCACTGTGTCTGCCACGGCAAACAATGCCAGTGGACCGGATTTATCGAGCAATAGCACCACCGACTTGCCCTGTTTCTCCAGAGCAAACAGCTTCTCTTCCAGCGCTGGCGAACACAGGCCCAAATCTTCCACCAGGCGGTGGTTGCCCAAGTGGTAGAGCTCACCGTTGATCTCGCCGCGCACACCACGCCCCGCCAGGGCTTCGAAGTTTTCCACAATCAGCGGCTTGAGTTGTTTATCCACAGCCGCATTGGCGATGGCCAGCGACACCGGGTGATCAGAGCGACCGGCCAGTGCCGCCGCAATGGCCGGGGCTATTTCATCAGCGATTGGGTCGAGGGACAAATAATCGGTCTGCACCGGTTTGCCGTGAGTGAGGGTGCCGGTCTTGTCGAGGGCCAGATAATCGAGTTTGTGGCCGTGCTCCAGATAAACGCCGCCCTTGACCAGAATCCCTTTGCGCGCCGCTGCCGCGAGGCCGCTGACAATGGTCACCGGGGTGGAAATCACCAATGCGCACGGGCAGGCGACCACCAGCAACACCAGCGCCCGGTAGATCCAGTCGAACCACAGCGCATCCATGAACAGTGGCGGAATCACCGCCACGGCCAGGGCCAGGATGAACACCGCCGGGGTGTAGATTTTCGAGAAGGCGTCGACGAAACGCTGGGTTGGCGCCCGCGCCCCTTGGGCCTGTTCCACCGCATGAATGATGCGCGCCAGGGTTGAGTGGTTGGCCTCGGCAGTCACGGTGTATTCCAGCGAACCGGACTGGTTGATGGTGCCGGCGAACACCTTGTCGCCGATGGTTTTCTCCACCGGCAGGCTTTCACCGGTGATCGGCGCCTGATCGATGGTCGAGTTGCCGGACAGCACTTCGCCGTCCAGACCGATCCGTTCGCCAGGACGCACCCGCACTCGTGCACCCAGTTCGATGTTTTTAACCGGTTGGGCGACCCAACTGCCGTCGGCCTGCTGCACCGTGGCTTGCTCGGGGGCCATCTGCATCAGCCCGCCGATGGCGTTGCGCGCCCGGTCCAGAGACCTGGCTTCGATCAACTCGGCCACGGTGAACAGGAACATCACCATCGCCGCTTCCGGCCACTGACCGATCAGAATCGCGCCGGTCACCGCGATGCTCATCAGCGCGTTGATGTTCAGGTTGAGGTTTTTCAGGGCAATCCAGCCCTTCTTGTAGGTGCTGAGGCCACCGCTGAGGATCGAGATCAGCGCAATAACCGCCACCACCCAATTGGGCGCAGCGTTAGTGAAGTGGATAACTTCAGCCGCCAGCGCACCAACGCCAGACAGCGCCAATGGCCACCAAGGTTTTTTCTCTGGCACAGGAGTTGGCGCTTCGACGCCTTGTTCCAGTGGCTCGGCGTGCATGCCGAGAGATTTGATCGCGTCGATGATCGGCGCGGTGCTTGGCAGGTCATGGGTCACGCCCAACACCCGGTTGATCAGGTTGAATTCCAGTTGCTGCACACCCGGAAGCTTGCCAAGTTTGTTCTGGATCAGCGTCTGCTCGGTCGGGCAGTCCATCGCCTCGATGCGGAAACTGCTCAGCCGCGCACCAGCGGTGGGTGTTTCGCTCAACTTGATCAGCGACGGCGCTGCTGCTTTGGAGGAACAGCAGGAATCCCCGTGGCCACCATGGTTGTGCTGCTGCACAGACTGCAGCTTGTGACTGTGATCGTGCCCGGCCTTGGGTTTGTGGGTGTGAAGAGAATCGCTCATTGGTCGCGTCCATGAAGGTGCCTGTTGCCAAGTAAAGACCCTGTAGCCACTATAGGGTCAAGCATCCTTTTGGAGATTGTCGCGATGAAAATCGGAGAACTGGCGAAACTCACCGACTGCGCCGTGGAGACCATTCGCTACTACGAGCGCGAAAACCTGTTGCCAGAACCGGCCCGCAGCGACGGCAACTACCGCGTCTACACCCAGGCCCACGCCGAACGCCTGACTTTCATCCGCAATTGCCGAACCCTCGACATGACCCTCGAGGAAATCCGCAGCCTGCTGGCCCTGCGCGACAGCCCGCAGGATCAATGCGAAAACGTCAACGCGTTGATCGACGAACATATCCACCATGTGAAGGCTCGAATCGATGGTTTGCTGGCCTTGCAGACACAACTGCTCGACCTGCGCCAACGCTGCAGCGAAGGGCCGGATATCGATCAGTGCGGGATTTTGCAGCGGTTGGAAGTGAGCGGTGGGGTTGTGGCGACGGAGGTTGAGCATTCCCATGTCGGGAGGAGTCACGGCCACTAAGAACACCACAAAAACCTGTGGGAGCGGGCTTGCCCGCGATAGCGATTTGTCAGTCACATCAATGTTGGATGTGAAGCCGTCATCGCGGGCAAGCCCGCTCCC
Source organism: Pseudomonas sp. TH37 (assembly GCF_016650735.1). Taxonomy (NCBI): domain Bacteria; kingdom Pseudomonadati; phylum Pseudomonadota; class Gammaproteobacteria; order Pseudomonadales; family Pseudomonadaceae; genus Pseudomonas; species Pseudomonas sp. TH37. Next base: position 25,061 of record NZ_JAEKFD010000007.1, on the reverse strand, counting down.
ACAGGTTCAGTAGTTGATCGTCAGACCGCCATCGGCGCGGTCATCGGCGCGTGGTGCTCATAGCCTTCCAGCGAGAAATCGCCCGGCTCGATCAACTCCAGCCACTCCGGCTGATAAACACCGGTCTTGGCAAACTCCGGTACGCGGTCGGAAATCACCAGTTTCGGCATCGGGAACGGCTCGCGCTTGAGCTGTTCGTTGAGCATGTCCAGGTGATTTTCGTAGACGTGGGCGTCGCCGATGAAATAGGTGAACCAGCGCGGGGTATAACCGGTCAGGCGACCGATCAGGCTCAGCAGCGCGGCGCCTTCGGTGAGGTTGAACGGCGTGCCCAGGCCCAGATCGTTGGAGCGGATGTAGAGGGTCAGGGAGATTTCCTTGGTCTCGACATTCGGGTGGAACTGGTACAGCAAATGGCACGGCGGCAGGGCCATTTCGTCGAGCTGCGCAACGTTCCAGCCGTGGAACAGGATGCGACGGCTGCCCGGGTCCTTGATGATGGTGTCGACGCACTGGCGGATCTGGTCGATCGCCTTGTACAGCACCACGTAGGCCTGACCGTCTTCTTCGCCTTCGGCAATCTGACGATAACCCTGGCTCAGGGTCTGCTCGATGGCGGCCTGGTTGCTGACCGGAATCTGCTTGTACGCCGGCCATTTGCGCCATTGCACGCCGTAGATCTCACCGAGGTCGTCTTCACCCTGACGGAACGGGTTGGCCAGCCACTGCGCGTTTTCGTTGGCGTTCTGGTCCCAGACCTTGCAGCCCAGCGCCCGGAATTCGGCGGCGTTGTTCACTCCACGCAGAAAACCGCACATCTCGCCGATGGCAGATTTGAAGGCCATCTTGCGAGTGGTGATCGCCGGGAAACCTTCCTGCAGATCGAAGCGCAGCATCGCGCCCGGAAAGCTGATGGTGTTTACGCCGGTGCGGTTGGCCTGTTTGGTGCCCTTCTTGATGACGTGGGCGACCAATTCGAGATATTGCTTCATGAATTACCTGTGTCCTTGAACCCGGGGCCAAAGCCCCCGGGGTTCGAATTTATAGCGCCTGCTTCTTATACAGCAGCTGCGGGGGCCGCCGGGGCGCGTCGATAAGCCAGCCAGATCAGGAACAACCCGCCGACAATCATCGGTACGCACAGCACCTGGCCCATGGTCAGCCAGTTCCAGGCCAGATAACCCAGTTGCGCGTCCGGCACGCGAACAAATTCGACGATGAAACGGAAGATGCCATAGAACAGCGCGAACATTCCGGACACCGCCATGGTCGGCCGCGGCTTGCGCGAGAACAACCAGAGGATCGCAAACAGCGCCACGCCTTCCAGCGCGAACTGATACAGCTGCGACGGATGACGCGCCAACTGCGCCGGATCGGTCGGGAAGACCATCGCCCACGGCACGTCGGTCGCCTTGCCCCACAACTCGGCGTTGATGAAGTTACCGATGCGCCCGGCACCCAGGCCAATCGGCACCATCGGCGCGACGAAGTCCATCAGCTGGAAGAACGACTTGTCATTCTTTTTACCGAACCACAGCGCCGCCAGCATCACACCAATAAATCCGCCGTGGAACGACATGCCGCCCTTCCACACTTCGAAGATCAGGGTCGGGTTGGCCAGATAGGCGTTCAGATCGTAAAACAACACATAACCCAAGCGGCCACCGACGATGACACCCATCGACATCCAGAAGACCATGTCGGAGAGTTTCTCCTTGGTCCAGGTCGGGTCGAAGCGGTTCAGCCGGCGTGACGCCAGCCACCACGCGCCGCCGATGCCGATCAGGTACATCAAGCCGTACCAGTGGATTTTCAGCGGACCGATGGCCAGGGCCACCGGGTCGATCTGCGGGTAAGGCAGCATTGCGACTCCTCGTTAGAGTTGAAACCTTCAAATTCCCGGGCGACGCTGTCACGCCAGGATTAAGCCAGGATTGCGCTACGCGTCAGAGCAAGAAGCTCAAGCCGACGCAAAACAGCAAAGCGGCAAACAGTCTTTTCAGCAAGCGCGGCGACAGCGTGTGGGCCAGTCGCGCACCGAGGCGGGCGAAAACCATGCTGGTCAGGGCGATCCCCAGCAGCGCCGGCAAATAAACAAAACCGAGACTATGGGCCGGCAGCAGTGGATCGTGCCACCCCAGAATCATGAAACTTAATGCACTGGCCAAGGCGATAGGCAGGCCACAGGCCGACGAAGTGGCCACCGCCTGCTGCATCGGCACGCTGCGCCAGGTCAGAAACGGCACGGTCAACGAGCCGCCGCCAATCCCGAAAATCGCCGAGGCCCAGCCAATGACACTGCCAGCCACGGTCAGACCGACTTTGCCTGGCACCGTCCGGCTGGCCTTGGGTTTGAAGTCCAAAGCGAGTTGAACGGCGATGATCAGCGCAAATACCCCGATGATCTTCTGCAAATTCGGCCCGGAAATCGCTTCGGCAGTCAGCGCACCGAAACCGGCACCGATCAGAATGCCGAGGGTCATCCAGGCAAATATCGGCCAACGTACGGCGCCGCGGCGATGGTGCTCGCGAACCGCATTGACCGACGTAAAGATGATCGTCGCCAGCGAGGTACCGACTGCCAGATGCGTCAGGATCGACGCATCAAATCCCTGCAAAGTGAAACTGAACACCAGCACCGGGACAATGATGATCCCGCCGCCTACCCCGAACAGCCCGGCCAGCACGCCCGCACAGGCGCCCAGCGCCAGATAGAGCAGAAATTCCATGGCCGCATCCCCAAGCATCCCGAATCAGGAGCGGCATGGTAACGGAAGCATGGCCTCGGGCTCCACTGTGGATGGCGATGGATCGATGAGCGATGTCTGCGTAGAGTGAGCAAAAAACACACAAGGACCACCTTATGTGCCTTATTGTTTTTGCCTGGCGACCGGGCCATGCCCAGCCGCTGATCGTGGCGGCCAACCGCGACGAATTCTATGCCCGACCCAGCCTGCCCCTGGCGCAATGGCCGCAAGCCCCGCACGTGTATGCCGGTCGCGACCTTGAGGCTGGCGGTACATGGCTCGGTGTCGGCGCCAACGGGCGCTTCGCCGCGCTGACCAACATCCGTGATCCCCTTCAACCGCCAGCGCGCAAATCGCGGGGTGAACTGGTGGCGCAGTTTCTCAGCGGGGACATGTCGATTGACGACTACTTGAGCGACGTTGTTGCACGTTCGCTGGAATATGCCGGGTTTAACCTGCTAATCGGCAATACCAACGAGCTGTGGCACTTCAATGCTCGGGAGACAGAGGCGGTCATGCTCCAACCAGGCATTTATGGGTTATCGAACGCGGGGCTGGATACGCCGTGGCCGAAAGTGCTCAAGGCCAAGGCAGCATTGAGCGAGGTGTTGGGCGATCCGCAGCCGCAGGCGCTGCTGGCCTTGCTCAGCGACCCGCAGACCGCGCCGCTTGCCGAGCTGCCGGACACCGGCGTGGGGCAGGCTACCGAGACGTTGTTGTCGAGCGTGTTTATCAAGAGCCCGACTTACGGGACACGAGCGAGCACGGCGCTGATTGTTCAGGCGGATGGGGTGCGGCATATGGTCGAACGGAGTTTCGGGCCGTATGGGGGGCATTTGGGGGAAGTGGAAGTCAGGGCGTAATTTTTTGCTGCCTGGATTGGCCCCATCGCAGGCAAGCCAGCTCCCACAGGGTTTGGTGTTGATCACAAATCAGTGAATCAATCCAAATTCCTGTGGGAGCTGGCTTGCCTGCGATGAGGCCATCAGCCTTTTAAAGGGTTTTGACCGAAGCCGGATTAATCATCCGCGCCAACCCAAGGTTCTTCAGCGCCAACTGCAGCGAGCTGTGGATAACTTGCGGATTGTCGATGGTCATCAGCTCAGCCAGCAATTCCTTGGCCTTGCTCAGGTTGATCTGACGCAGCATCCACTTCACTTTCGGCAAGTTGGTGGCGTTCATCGACAGGCTGTCGAAGCCCATTGCCATCAACAACACCGCCGCCGCCGGGTCACCGGCCATTTCGCCGCAGATACTCACGGGCTTGCCTTCGGCATGAGCATCACGCACCACGTTCTGCAAGGCTTGCAACACTGCCGGGTGCAGGTAGTCGTAGAGATCGGCCACCCGTGGGTTGTTACGGTCCACGGCCAGCAGGTACTGGGTCAGGTCGTTGGAGCCGACTGACAGGAAGTCCACTTGCCGCGCCAGTTCCTTGGTCTGATACACCGCCGCCGGAATCTCGATCATTACACCAATCGGCGGCATCGGGACGTCGGTGCCTTCGTCGCGGACTTCGCCCCAGGCCCGGTGGATCAGGTGCAGGGCTTCTTCCAGTTCATGGGTGCCGGAAATCATCGGCAGCAGAATGCGCAGGTTGTTCAGGCCTTCGCTGGCCTTGAGCATGGCGCGGGTCTGCACCAGGAAGATTTCCGGGTGGTCGAGCGTCACGCGAATGCCGCGCCAGCCGAGGAACGGGTTGTCTTCCTTGATCGGGAAGTACGACAGCGCCTTGTCGCCGCCGATGTCCAGGCTGCGCATGGTTACTGGTTGTGGATGGAACGCGGCGAGTTGCTCGCGATAAATCGCCAGCTGCTCCTTTTCGCTCGGGAAGCGCTGGTTGATCATGAACGGCACTTCGGTGCGGTACAGACCCACGCCCTCGGCACCGCGCTTCTGCGCCCGCGCCACGTCTGCCAGCAGACCGGTGTTGACCCACAGCGGCATGCGGTGACCGTCGACCGTGATGCACGGCAGGTCCCGCAGTGCATCCAGCCCCAGGGCCAGCTGTTTCTCTTCCTCGACCACCTCGGCGAACTGCTTGCGCAGCACGTCACTCGGGTTGGTATAGACCTCACCGTGGTAGCCGTCGACGATCATCTGGATGCCGTCGACCTTGGAGTACGGCAAGTCGACCAGGCCCATCACCGTCGGAATACCCATGGCACGCGCCAGGATCGCCACGTGGGAGTTACCGGAGCCGAGTACCGACACCAGACCGACCAGCTTGCCTTCCGGCACCTCGCCGAGCATCGCCGGCGTCAGTTCTTCGCTGACCAGAATGGTGTTGTCGGGGTAGACCAGGGTCTGCTGCCGCTCTTCCTGCAGATAAGCCAGCAAGCGCCGACCGAGGTCTTTGACGTCTGAGGCGCGCTCACGCAGGTAGGCGTCGTCCATCAACTCGAAACGGTTGACGTGTTCGGTGACCACCTGACGCAACGCGCCCTGAGCCCACTGACCGGTCTTGATCACCGTGGTGATTTCGCTGCCGAGCGAGGCATCGTCGAGCATCATCAGGTAAACGTCGAACAGCGCTCGTTCTTCAGGCCGCAGCTGGGTGGCCAGCTTGGCGGACAAGGCACGCATGTCGGCGCGCACGCCCTCGATGGCGGTCTTGAACAGGCCAAGTTCCGCGTTGATGTCGGTGATGGTCTTGTCCGGCACCACGTCCAGATCGGCCGGCGGCAGCATGACGACCGCGGTTCCGACCGCCGCGCCCGGCGACCCCGGTACACCGACGAACTTTGCTTCCTGGATACCTTTGCCCTGACGGCCCAGGCCACGGATCGAACCGGTGGCCTCGGCGTGGGCGATAACGCCGGCGAGCTGCGCGCTCATGGTCACGAGGAAGGCTTCTTCACCCTCATCGAACTGGCGGCGTTCTTTTTGCTGAATGACCAACACGCCGACGACGCGACGGTGGTGAATGATCGGCGCCCCGAGGAACGAGGCGTAGCGTTCTTCACCGGTCTCGGCGAAGTAACGGTAGCGCGGGTGATCCGCGGCGTTTTCGAGGTTCAGGGGTTCTTCACGCGTGCCGACCAGACCGACCAGACCTTCGTTGGGCGCCATGCTGACTTTGCCGATCGAGCGCTTGTTCAAGCCCTCGGTGGCCATCAGCACGAAGCGGTTGGTCTCTGGGTCAAGCAGGTAGACCGAGCAGACCTGGCTGCCCATGGCCTCTTTGACGCGCAACACAATAATCCCCAACGCCGCCTTGAGATCCTTGGCGGAGTTAACTTCCTGGACGATCTTGCGCAGCGTATTGAGCATGGCTCGGGGTCGAACTCCGTCGTCAGTCGCGCGCTAAAAGGCGCGGGGCAAGCTCTTTGAGAGCGCGGCGATAAACCTCGCGCTTGAATGTCACCACCTGGCCCAACGGATACCAATAGCTGACCCAGCGCCAGCCATCGAATTCCGGTTTACCGGTCAAATCCATCCGCACCCGCTGCTCGTTGGAGATCAGGCGCAGGAGAAACCATTTCTGCTTCTGGCCGATGCACAGCGGTTGGCTGTGCGTCCTGACCAGACGTTGCGGCAAACGATAGCGCAACCAGCCCCGGGTGCAGGCGAGTATTTCAACATCTTCGCGCTCCAGGCCCACTTCTTCGTTCAACTCGCGGTACAAGGCGTCTTCCGGCGTCTCCTGGGGGTTGATCCCTCCCTGTGGAAACTGCCAGGCATCTTGATTGATACGGCGAGCCCATAGCACCTGGCCGGCATCATTCGTCAGAATGATCCCGACATTGGGGCGGAAACCATCGGGGTCGATCACGGCAACAACCTCGCAAACGCATGTCGTCGCATTGTTCCACAAAGGTTGTGAAAGCAGCAACGAGCCGACCTACCTTATGTGCACTCTTGTGAAAAGTCCGTATTCTGGACACCTTTCTACAGACTTTTCAGCGAGTAACTGCAATGCGGCTGGCTTTATTCGACTTGGACAACACGCTTCTGGGCGGTGACAGTGACCACGCCTGGGGCGATTATCTGTGCGAACGCGGTTTCCTCGACGCCGTCGCCTACAAGGCACGCAACGACGAGTTCTATCAGGATTACCTGGCCGGCAAGCTGGATAACGATGCGTACCTGAACTTCTGCCTGGAAGTTCTCGGCCGCACCGAGATGGCCACGCTGGATCAATGGCACCTGGACTACATGCGCGACTGCATCGAACCGATCGTGCTGCCCAAGGCAATCGAACTGCTGGCCAAACACCGTGAGGCCGGCGACAAGCTGGTGATCATCACCGCCACCAACCGCTTTGTGACCGGGCCGATTGCAGCACGCTTAGGCGTTGAGACCCTGATCGCCACCGAATGCGAAATGATCGACGGCCGTTACAGCGGGCGCAGCACCGATGTTCCGTGCTTCCGTGAAGGCAAGGTGACCCGGTTGATTCGTTGGCTGGAAGAGACTGGCCACAATCTGGAAGACAGCTATTTCTACAGCGATTCGATGAATGACTTGGCGCTGCTGGAACAGGTGGCGAATCCGATTGCTGTTGATCCGGATCCGAATCTGCGGGCCGAGGCCGAGAAGCGGGGTTGGCCGGTGATCTCGTTGCGCGATTGAAATCGCCTTCGCGGGCAAGCCCGCTCCCACAGGGATTTCTGCTGTAAATGCTATCTATGCCACACAGCAGAACCTTGTGGGAGCGGGCTTGCCCGCGATTGGGTCGACTCGGTCTGAAGCCTTAAACCGGCTTCGCGCCCATCAAACCCGCAATCGCGATGAAACAAACAAAGCTGAACAGTGCGAGGGCAAAGGTGAATTTGCCGTTCCCCGCCGGCGCCTTGCGCAACTTGTTCAGCCGCACCACCAGCCAGAACCAGCCCAACGCCGCCAAGGTGTACAGCACACTGGAAGCCAGCAGCCAAGTCTGCCCCAACGGCCAGCCCACCAGATGCACCATCCACCAACCGGTGAATGGCATGCTCAGCAGTGCCAGGCCCATCAATAGCCAGATGAACACCAGCGGTCGTTGCAAGGTGCGGGCATGAGCCGTCGCATCACCGCCACGGCGTACGCGCCAGACCCAGATCGCCAGCCCCAGTGCGCTGATCAACAGCACTACCGTCGCCACCATATGAGCGATTTTAAGGGTGGTTAACGTTTCCATTGTTCGATTTCCTTATAGCCTGCCGATCAGCGTAGCCGCTCAGCCGAGAAACAGCTTATAGGCCGGGTTGTCGCTTTCATCCCAGTACGGATAGCCGATTTCTTCCAGCGCGGCCGGTACCAGATGACGCTCGTCGTGCGGCACTTGCAGGCCCGCGACCACACGGCCATCCGCCGCGCCGTGGTTGCGGTAGTGGAACATCGAAATGTTCCAGCGCCCACCGAGCTTGTTGAGGAAGTTGAACAACGCACCCGGACGCTCTGGAAACTCGAAACGCAGCACCACTTCATCGACAACCTGGGCGGCACGCCCGCCAACCATATGACGGATGTGCAACTTGGCCAGTTCGTTGTCGGTCAGGTCGAGCACCGGGAAACCCTGCTCGGTGAGACTGGCGAGCAGCGCACTGCGCGGGTCGTTTTCCGGGTGCGTCTGCACGCCGACAAAGATGTGCGCTTCGCTACCGGTGTTGTAGCGGTAGTTGAATTCGGTAATCTGGCGCTTGCCGATGGCTTCGCAGAACGCCTTGAAGCTGCCCGGTTTCTCGGGAATGGTCACGGCAATGATGGCTTCGCGCCCCTCGCCCAGCTCAGCGCGCTCGGCCACGTGGCGCAAACGGTCGAAGTTGACGTTGGCGCCGGAGTCGATGGCCACGAAGGTATGCCCCGTGACACCGCGTTGCTCGACATACTTCTTGATCCCGGCCACGCCCAAGGCGCCGGCAGGTTCAGTGATCGAGCGGGTATCGTCGTAGATATCCTTGATTGCCGCACAGATCTCGTCGGTGCTGACGGTGATGACTTCGTCTACGTAATCTTTGCAGATATCGAAAGTGTGCTGACCGATCTGGGCCACTGCAACGCCGTCGGCGAAGAGACCCACGGTCGGCAGCACCACCCGCTCGCCGGCCGCCATGGCGGCTTGCAGGCAGTTGGAGTCATCCGGTTCGACGCCGATGATTTTGATGTCCGGGCGCAGGTATTTCACGTACGCCGCGATCCCGGCGATCAGCCCGCCGCCGCCCACCGGAACGAAGATCGCATCCAGACGCCCCGGGTGCTGGCGCAGAATCTCCATGGCCACCGTGCCCTGCCCGGCAATGGTGTGGGGATCGTCGTAAGGGTGAATGTAGACGTAGCCTTTTTCGTCGACCAGTTTCAGCGAGTAGGCCAGGGCTTCCGGGAACGAATCCCCGTGCAGCACCACTTTGCCGCCGCGCGAGCGCACGCCTTCGACCTTGATCTCCGGGGTGGTCTTGGGCATCACGATGGTCGCTTTCACGCCCAGAACCTTGGCTGCCAGGGCCAGGCCTTGCGCATGATTGCCCGCCGACGCGGTGACCACGCCGCGAGCACGTTCTTCATCGCTCAGTTGCGTCAACTTGTTGTAGGCGCCGCGAATCTTGAACGAGAACACCGGCTGCAAGTCTTCACGCTTGAGCCAGATATCGTTGCCCAGCCGCTCGGAGAGCTGGCGGGCAGTCTGCAATGGGGTTTCTACGGCAACGTCATAAACGCGCGAGGTGAGGATCTTTTTGACGTACTGTTCGAGCATCGGAAAGCATCACTGAGCGGGTTGGGCAGGGCCAAGGAGTCTAACCCGGCTTTTGGGCGGGCGACCACACGAATCAAGAGGTTTTAACCTTCGCAGACACCGCAGACCCATTGTGGCGAGGGGGCTTGCCCCCGTTCGGCTGCGAAGCAGTCGTAAAATCTGTTTATGCGGTATGTCTGAAAGAATGCCAGGGGAGCGCTGCGCACTCCAACGGGGGCAAGCCCCCTCGCCACAGGAGTGTTTCCCCCTGCACTATCGCGAGGCCTATAATGCCGGCCTTTCGTTCCCCTTTCGGCACTTCGGAGCCCGCATGACCCAGGATCAACTCAAACAGGCCGTAGCCCAGGCCGCCGTCGACTTCATCCTCCCGAAACTCGACGACAAGAGCATCGTCGGGGTCGGCACCGGCTCCACCGCCAACTGCTTCATCGATGCCCTGGCCAAGCACAAAGGCGCGTTCGATGGCGCGGTCGCCAGCTCCGAAGCCACCGCCGCCCGCCTCAAGGGCCACGGCATTCCGGTGTATGAGCTCAATACCGTCAGCGATCTGGAGTTCTACGTCGACGGCGCCGATGAAAGCGACGAGCACCTGCACCTGATCAAGGGCGGCGGCGCGGCCCTGACCCGCGAGAAGATTGTTGCGGCTGTGGCCAAGACCTTCATCTGCATCGCCGACGCCAGCAAACTGGTGCCGGTCCTCGGTGCGTTCCCGCTGCCGGTGGAAGTGATCCCGATGGCCCGCAGCCACGTGGCCCGCCAACTGGTGAAGCTCGGCGGCGACCCGGTTTACCGTGAAGGCGTGCTGACCGACAACGGCAACATCATCCTCGATGTGTTCAACATGCAGATCACCAACCCGGTGGAGCTGGAAACACAGATCAATGCCATCGTCGGCGTGGTCACCAACGGTTTGTTCGCAGCCCGCCCGGCTGACTTGCTGCTGCTGGGGACGAGCGAAGGCGTGAAAACCCTGCGCGCCCAGTAAGCGAAATCGCCCAGATTCATGGGCAAATGAAATACCTGTGGGAGCGGGCTTGCCCGCGATGAGGCCGTCACATTCAACATTGATGCTGACTGGAAGGCCGCCATCGCGGGCAAGCCCGCTCCCACAGTGTTTTGGGGTGTTTGTCAGGGTTGTGCTGGTTTTTTGAAGACGTAGAAAAGATTCGGCTCGCTGACGAGGTACAAGGTGCCGTCGTCGTCCATGGCAATGCCTTCCGCTTGTGGCACAGTCTTCTGCAATCCCTGACGCCCCTTGCGCAGTGACAGGGTGGTCAGCGGCCGCCCGTCGACATCCAGCTCCAGAATCAGTCGCGATTCATCGGACAATGCCAGCAAATGGCCGCTGCGCTCGTCGTATTGCAGGCTCGACAGGTCTCGAACAAACATCCCGGCATCGCGTTTTGGGTTGTTCACCACATGCACCGCGTAGGACTTCTCCGGGTTGTAATGCGGAAAGCCCTGCACTTCGTAAATCAGCATCGGATCGCGCTCCTTGGCGACAAACAAGCGCTTGCCCACCGAGTCATAGGCCAGCCCTTCAAACCCTTTGTTGCCACTCATGTGCACGCCGAGGGTCATCTGCTCGGCGTCCGCGGCATCGAGGAACGTCGTGTCCTTCTCCAGATGAATCTTGATCAGCCGTTGCTGGCGCTCGTCGGTGATCACGTAAGTGTCAGCACTGATGAATTCCACCGCCTCCGGATCGCCAAACCCGACCAACGCCACACGCCGCAGGATTTTGCCTTCCAGAGACAATTCGATCAGTTCGGCATTTTTGTTGGTAACAGTGAACAGGCTTTTACGCACTGGATCGAAGGTCAGCGCCGAAACATCATCGTCCAGACCGTCGATGACTTGCGCCTCGATCGCTACCTGATACTGATCCAGGCCAATGGACTGGGCATTCATCGGCTGCCAGAACGCCTGCACATTGAACCAGGTGCGCTCGAACAGACGCAGATACTGGCCGACGGCAATCAGCACGATCAGCGCAATTACCGACAGGATCAGCATCAGGGATTTGGGACGGGCAAGTCGGCGCATTCAGGCGAGCTCGGAAACAAGACGGGCGGATGAAATACCACGGCAGTATGAATTCAAGCTTAATGGCGTAGGAGCTGCCGAAGGCTGCGATCTTTTGACTTTCAACAAATTTTGTCGGCACCAAAAGATCAAAAGATCACAGCCTTCGGCAGCTCCTACGGTTGTTTTTCGAACCGGTAGAACAGGTTCGGCTCGCTCACCATGTACAGCGTGCCTGCTTCGTCCATGGTCACGCCTTCGGCACGGGGAATGGTTTTCTTCAGACCATTGAACCCCCCGAGCAAAGTCATGAAGCTGACCTGCTCGCCTTTCTCGTCCAATTCCAGCAGCAAATGAGAATCGGCGGACAGCACCAGGGTGTGGCCGGTGCGCGAATCGATGGCCAAGGCCGACAGGTTGCGGATATCCAGTTCGTCGCTGGACAGCTTTTGCTTGTCGCCCTTGAGGATTTGGCTGCCGTCGCTTTTCCAGCTGAACAGCGCCGGTGGACGCTCTTCACCCAGCAGCAGTTGCTGGTTACGCGCATCCCAAACGATCGCCTCAAAGGCTTTATTCTGGTTTTTCGACGGGCCCAGGTCGTATTTCGGGAAACTGGCGATATTCAGTTCGCGAGTATCGGCATCGACCTTGACGATGGAGAGCAGGTGTTTGCGCTCATCGGTAATCGCCAGCAAACCGTTGCCCATGACCGCCACTGCTTCCGGGTTGCCCCAACCCACCAGCGGCATCTTGCGTAACACGTCGCCCTGCAATGTCAGCTCGACCAGGAATGGGTTCTTGCCCATCACCGCAAACAGGGTTTTGGTCTGCGGGTCATAAGAAACATCTGACGCTTCGTCCTTCTCCATGCCCGGCAGCAGTTTGGCGTCGATCACCGCCCGATAATCCGGCAGCCAGATACTCTCTTTTCGCTCGGCCGGGGTTTCGAAACGCTCCATCACCCAGAGCAGGCCGCGATCATCCCAATGCATCGCAAACATGAGGCCATACAGGGCGGCCACCACCAGCAAAAGCCAGGAATACCAACGCATGACAAAGCGCGAGCGGCGGGCAGTTTTCAGCTTGGGCAGCGGTTGGGTGCTCATGCAGGGATACGTTCCAGAAATTCAGGCTATGGGTAATAGCACAATTGGGACTGGCTCAGACGCCAGAAGCCCCGGAATTATCCGGACAAGATGTGAAAAAAACGGGAAATGGCGGGACTGCCCTTTGTCGGCCTTCACAAAAAACCAATGTGGGAGCGGGCTTGCCCGCTCCCACAGGTTTTTTGCAGTGCCCGGTTTAGCGCACGCTGCTGGTGAAGCGGCTGGCGCCCGGCAGTTCGAGCACCAGTTCATCACCGACATTCAGCGGACCAACGCCCACCGGCGTACCCGTGAGGATCACGTCACCGGCCTGCAGCGAGAAGCAGCCGGCCATGTACTGGATCATCGGCACGATCGGATTCAGCATGTCCTTGCTGTTGCCATCCTGGCGCACTTCGCCATTGATGGTCAGGCGGATGCCAATGTCGGTCAGGTCGGCGAAGGTACTGCCAGCCACGAACGGCGCAATCACCGCAGCGCCGTCGAAGGACTTGGCGATTTCCCACGGCAGACCCTTGGCTTTCAGCTCGGCCTGTTTGTCGCGCAGGGTCAGATCAAGGGCCGGGGCGATGCCGGAGATAGCATCCAGCACTTCTTCACGGCTCGGTTTGGTCGACAACGGCTTACCGATCAACACGGCGATTTCCGCTTCGTAATGCACCGAGCCACGCTCGGTCGGAATGCTGAAACCGCCTTCCAGCGGCACCACGCAACTGCCCGGCTTGATGAACAGCAGTGGCTCAGTAGGCACCGGATTGTCCAGTTCCTTGGCGTGTTCGGCGTAGTTACGGCCGATGCATACCACTTTCCCCAACGGGAAATGAATACGCGTACCGTCGACATACTGGTGCTGATAGCTCATTGACCGACTCCTGCTTCGTGCTCTTAAGTTCGAAGAATCAAACAGCGAAAATCTTGCCCGGGTTCATGATGCCGTTCGGGTCGAACACCGCTTTGACGGCTTTCATGTACTCGATCTCAACCGGCGAGCGACTGTAGGTCAAGTAGTCACGCTTGGTCATGCCCACGCCATGTTCGGCGGAAATCGAACCGTTGTACTTCTCGACGGTTTCAAACACCCACTTGTTGACGGTCGCGCACTTGGCGAAGAACTCGTCCTTGCTCAGGTTGTCCGGCTTGAGGATGTTCAAGTGCAGGTTGCCATCGCCGATGTGGCCGAACCAGACGATTTCGAAATCCGGGTAGTGTTCGCCGACGATCGCGTCGATTTCCTTCAGGAACCCTGGGACTTTCGACACAGTGACCGAAATGTCGTTTTTATACGGCGTCCAGTGGGAAATGGTTTCGGAGATGTACTCGCGCAATTTCCACAGGTTTTGCAACTGGGTTTCGCTCTGGCTCATCACACCGTCCAGTACCCAGCCCTGCTCGACGCAGTGCTCGAAGGTTTCCAGAGCTTGGTTTGCCACTTCTTCAGTGGTCGCTTCGAATTCCAGCAGCGCGTAGAACGGGCAATCGGATTCGAACGGTGCCGGCACATCACCGCGCGCCATAACCTTGGCCAAGGCTTTATCGGAGAAGAATTCGAAGGCGGTCAGGTCAAGTTTGCTCTGAAACGCGTGCAATACCGGCATGATCGAATCGAAATCGGCGGTGCCGAGGACCATCGCGGTGAGGTTTTTCGGCGCACGGTCCAGACGCATGGTGGCCTTGACCACAAAGCCCAGCGTGCCTTCAGCGCCGATGAACAGCTGGCGCAGGTCGTAGCCTGTGGCGTTCTTGATCAGGTCTTTGTTCAGTTCCAGCAAATCGCCCTTGCCGGTGACGACTTTCATGCCGGCCACCCAGTTGCGGGTCATGCCGTAGCGAATCACCTTGATCCCGCCGGCATTGGTGCCGATATTGCCGCCAATCTGACTGGAACCTGCCGATGCGAAGTCCACTGGGTAGTACAGACCGTGCTCTTCGGCCTTGTTCTGCAATTGCTCGGTGACCACGCCTGGCTGACAAACGGCCGTGCGGTCAGTCAGGTTCACATCGAGGATCTGGTTCATGTAGTCGAAAGACACGACCACTTCGCCATTGGCTGCCACGGCCGCAGCCGAAAGCCCGGTACGACCGCCGGACGGCACCAGCGCCACCTTGTGTTCATTGGCCCAACGGACAATGGCCTGGACCTGCTCGGTGGTCTTGGGGAACACAATGGCCGTGGGGGCCGGGGCGAAATGTTTGGTCCAATCCTTACCGTAAGCATTCAGGGAGTCGGCGTCGGTCAGCACCTTGCCAGGCTCAACCAAGGTCTTCAGCTCATCAATCAGCGCAGGATTGGTCATCGACAGAACTCTCGAACAATTCATGGTCATCCTGAGAACGCTTCACGTCGCAGGAATGAGTGTTTAGCGGGGTGCATATGCTAGCATACCGACCCCGCAGGATAGTGCCCAAAGGCTGCTCTGCGGTGACGGCTTTCTTGCCGTCCGGGTCAGCTCACGCTGTCCGATTCCCTGCCATTTTTTCTCCGGGACACAGGTTTACGCAGATGAGCAAGACTTCTCTCGATAAGAGCAAGATCAAGTTCCTTCTTCTCGAAGGCGTCCACCAATCGGCTGTCGACGTCCTCAAGGCGGCGGGCTACACCAGCATCGAGTACCTCACAGGTTCTCTGCCGGAAGCCCAGCTGAAGGAAAAGATCGCTGATGCTCACTTCATCGGCATTCGCTCCCGCACTCAACTGACCGAAGAGATCTTCGATCACGCGAAGAAACTGGTGGCTGTCGGCTGTTTCTGCATCGGCACCAACCAGGTCGACCTCAACGCGGCTCGCGAACGCGGCATCGCGGTATTCAACGCGCCGTACTCCAACACTCGCTCCGTAGCCGAGCTGGTATTGGCCGAAGCGATCCTGTTGCTGCGCGGCATTCCCGAGAAGAACGCTTCCTGCCACCGTGGCGGCTGGATCAAGAGCGCAGCCAACTCCTTCGAAATCCGTGGCAAAAAGCTCGGCATCGTCGGTTACGGCTCGATCGGTACTCAATTGTCTGTTCTGGCTGAAGGCCTTGGCATGCAGGTGTACTTCTACGACACCGTGACCAAGCTGCCATTGGGCAACGCAACGCAAGTTGCCAGCCTGACCGAGCTGCTGGGCATGTCCGACATCGTCACCCTGCACGTTCCGGAAACCGCAGCCACCCAGTGGATGATCGGCGAGAAAGAAATCCGCGCCATCAAGAAGGGCGGCATTCTGATCAACGCTGCTCGCGGCACTGTTGTTGAACTGGACGCCCTGGCGGACGCGATCAAGGACAAGCACCTGATCGGTGCGGCCATCGACGTATTCCCGGTGGAGCCGCGCTCCAACGAAGAAGAGTTCGAAAGCCCGCTGCGTGGCCTGGACAACGTGATCCTGACCCCGCACATCGGTGGTTCCACCGCTGAGGCGCAAGCCAACATCGGTCTGGAAGTGGCGGAAAAACTGGTCAAGTACAGCGACAACGGTACTTCAGTATCGTCCGTGAACTTCCCGGAAGTGGCCCTGCCGGCTCACCCTGGCAAGCACCGTCTGCTGCACATCCACGAGAACATTCCGGGTGTGATGAGCGAGATCAACAAGGTCTTCGCCGAAAACGGCATCAACATTTCCGGTCAGTTCCTGCAGACCAACGAGAAAGTCGGCTACGTCGTGATCGACGTCGATGCCGAATACTCGGAAATGGCACAAGAGAAGCTGCAGCACATCAACGGCACCATTCGTTGCCGCGTGTTGTTCTGATAGTGACTTGAGTGACAAAAAAGGAGACCTTCGGGTCTCCTTTTTCATGGGCGTGACGAATGTTACTTAACGTTGACGGTGATTTTCTCCGACACGATAGGCGGATCGAACGGCATGTGGCCGCTATCACCCAGCTCCAGCTGCAAGGTGTGTTTGCCCGGCGTCAGCTTTACTTCAGCCTGGGTCTGCGCCTTGCCGAAGTGCAGATGGTTGGCATCGTTGGGGATCGGTGCACCGGCGGCTGGCAGTTTATCGACATCGATCAGCAAGTGGTGATGGCCGGTGTTTTTGGTAACATCGCCCGCAGGCGCGAGCGCAATGTTCTCGACAGCGAACTTGACGACGACGGTTTGCGGAACCGTGGCTCCATCCGCAGGAGAAACGATGGACACTCCTGCACCTTTGGGAGCCGGTGTAGCAGCCGTTGCCAGCATCGATGCACCCAGCAACAGGCCAGCCAACGCTGCACGTGACATAAAGCTTTTCATTCTCTTCTCCAGTTTTTCCGTAAAATTCGCTCGACCGTGACAACTTCACGGCCATTCGTTGTCGAAGGCACACGACAACCATAGCAAAGCGAGCCTGAACAGCGCGTCGCGATAAATGAATTCAAAGGAGTGACCATGCGCTTTTTGCCTGGCCTGATCTGCCTGCTGCCCCTTTTGAGCCCTTTGGCTCATGCCGAACTGATGGACGATGTAAACGACCGCGGCGAATTGCGCATTGCCCTTGAGGCTAATACACCGCCCTTCAATTTCAAGGATGACGACAAACTGACCGGCTTCGAAGTCGAGTTGGGCCAACTGCTGGCCGATGAGCTGGATGTGCGGGCCGACTTCGTCGTCACCGATTCCGGCGATCTGTTGAGCGGCGTTGAAAGCGGCAAGTACGACGTGGCCATCAATCACATAGCACAGACCCCGGACCTTAAGGATCGTTTCGACTTCACCGAACCTTACAGCTACGCGGATGCGCAATTGCTCACGCAGAAAGAAGAGCAGCCGCGCCCGCTAGTGTTGGTGCAGTCACTGAAGGAAGAGGAGCCGAAGGCCGGCCCGCCGGTGAGCCTGGCGATTCCGTTTCAGAAGGGTAACCCGGCATTTCACGCCAGCCTCGAAAACGCCTTGCAGCGGATCAAGGGGGATGGGCGATTGGAAACGTTGTCGCAGAAGTGGTTCGGGGCGGATACGAGCGCGGCGCCGAAACCCTGATTCAAGGTTAACGAGCAACCCTGTGGGAGCGGGCTTGCCCGCGATGAGGCCATAACATTCAACATTGATGTTGAATGTTGAACCGCCATCGCGGGCTTGCCCGCTCCCACAGGGATTTGTGCAAGGCCGTTAGTCGAGGGTTGCCAGGGCTGCCGCCGCTTCGGCCAATTCCAACTCACTGAACACCTGAACGCCATTGCGCTTGAGCAATGCCGCGGTGACCCCCTCACCGCTGACCTTCACGCCACTGAACGTCCCGTCATAGGTCAACAGATTCCCGCAAGACGGGCTGTTGGCCTTGAGCACGGCAATGCGGATGCCGTGCTGTTGCACCAATTCCAGCGCCTGATAAGCCCCCGAAAGAAACTCGGCACTGACGTCCTCGCCCTCGGTGGTGATGACCGATGCAAGGCCATCAAGCACTTCACCGCCCTGCCCGCCCGGAATCTCCGCCGCGGCTCTTGGCGTCGGCAAACCACCGGCGACTTCCGGGCACAACGGCACCACCCGGCCTTCGGCAATCCATTGTTCCAACAGATTGAATGGCCCACTGGCGCCACCGTCGTAACGGACGCGGTGACCGAGCAAACAGCGGCTTACCAGAATCTTTTGCATGATCAGAACGGCTCGTTACCACGACGCCGGAACCAGCCCGTCAACGACAGGCGATCTCGGGTTGCGGGCAGGACTTCGTGGGGGACTTCGCCCGACAGGAATACCACCAGGCATCCGCCGGTGGGCACCACATCGTGTTCGACGCCTTCGTCCAGGTACATGCGCAGCTGGCCACCATGCTCAGGCAGCCAGCCGTCATTGAGGTAGATCACCGCCGAGACCATGCGCCGGTCGTCATCGCGGAACCGGTCGACATGCTTGAGGTAGAAAGCTCCAGGCGGATACAGGGCGAAATGGCTTTCGAAATCTTCCAGGCCCAGAAACAAACTGCGATTCATCGCCTCACGCAGACGGTCCATCAACCCCAGATAGCTGTCGCAGGCCTCGACCTGACCGGGTTCGAGCCATTGGATATGGTCACCGCGAATGCCCTCGCGGATCTCCGAAAACGGCCCGCGCCCCACCGCGGCCGGGGCGAGTTCGCCCTCGGCGGCACGTTTGCGGCACTCGGCCGCCAGCGCCCGGGTCAGATCCAGAGGCAGGAAAATATTCTGCTGCGACCAGCCGCGCTCAGCCAGGTCGTCGACGATACGTAACAGCAGCGGATGATCAGAGGATATTTGCATGGCGCGCATAGTATTCCTGTGCCCGCAAATCCGACAGAGCCGCGCAGCGGAGGATTGGTCGGATAAGGCACGCAACCTGATACGAATTCTCGACAAGTACGAATGCCGCACGGAGAATAGTCGCCTGCTGACAGGAGTCCCTATGCGTCGCTTGCTTTTTTCACTGCTAATGCTCTGCGTATTGCCCGCCTGGGCGGACGGCCACGACCAGTTGTACAAGGTCGCCGGTTGGCCAGAACAACGCGCGCATTTCAACGATGCTCTCTCCACCGCTCAGCAGCGTTACCAGAATAGCCTGCCGCCGGCGGTGTTTCAGGCCCTGGTCAACAACAGTAATCAGCGTTTCGCCCCCAAGGCCATGGACCAGCGTGCCGAAGCGCAGCTGCGCAAAAAGCTTGCCGATCCGAAACCTGCACTGACCTTCTTTCAATCGCCCCTGGGCAAGAAAATCGTCGCCGCCGAATTGCTGGCGACCCGTCGCGATCAATTGGCGAAAAACGCCAAGGGCTTGCCGAAAATGCAGGCCAGCGATACCCGTCAACTCATCATCGGTCACTTGGCCCAGGCCCTGCCCGCTCGCGAGGCCGGCGCTGAAGTCAGCCTGGCGATTGCGGGCGTGGCGGCCGACAGCCTGAGCTCGATGATCCCCGGCTTGCTCGGTGGCGGTCAGGCTCAAGGTATGTTGAACGGTCAGCGCCAGCGCCTGATGGAGCAGATCGGCGCGGACCTGAACAACACGCTGCTGTATGTCTATCGCGACCTGTCGGATGAAGAGCTGGAAGAGTTCGCGACCTTTGCCGAGTCCATTGAAGGCAAGGCTTACTACCAAGCGGCATTGGCGGCGATTCGGGCGGGGTTGGCGGTGGGGCAGAGTACGTCGAGTCTTACCCAGTAACTTTTGCGTCAGCCAGATCGCCATCGCGGGCAAGCCCGCTCCCACAGTGATCGGTGTCGTTCACAAATCCTTCGGTCAAAGCAGATACCTGTGGGAGCGGGCTTGCCCGCGATGAGGCCCTGATTACCGCTAAAGATTTCGCCCCTTCATCCGCCGGGTCAAAAACCCGAAATACTCCTGCCGCAACCCCGGCGTCTCATTTGCCAGATGATGCCGTGCCTCAGGCAGCATCAGCACCTGAGGCCGATCGAACTTGCCCCGCAATACGTCAAGGTTGTGCTTCCAATCCACGGTCATGTCTGCCTGCCCCTGCACGATCAGCGGCTGCCGCGGGCTCTTCGGTGCCGCTTCGATGCGCTTGATCCACCGTCCCAGCGCACCGACCCACGCCGTGGGCAGACGCAGCGGTTGCAGCGGATCGGCTTGCAGGAACGTCAGGAATTCAGGGTCGTTGGAGTTCTCGCTGAAACGCCGGGCGATGCCTTTGACGAACGGCTTGAGCAGGTAATAACTGAGCTGCGACCAGCCCCAGGCTCGCGGCCGCACCAGTGGCGACAGCAGAATCACTTGCCCCTGGGCGGGACTGTTCGCGCCCTGATTGAGCACATGATCGATCACGATCGCCCCGCCGGTGCTTTGCCCGCACAGGTGCCAGGGCTGCGGAAGGTCCAGCGATTGCGCCTCGGCCAACAGCCCTTGCAACGTGCTTTGATACTCGGCGAAATCCTTGATGCTCGCCCGTTCGCCACTGGACAGGCCATGCCCTGGAAGGTCACAGGCGATTACCGCAAAACCCTGGTCCAGCGCCCACTCGATCACATGTCGATAGAGCCCGGTGTGATCGTAGAAGCCATGAAACAAAAACAGCGTCGCCTTCGCCCGCTCGGGCCACCAGAGCTGGCTGACCACTTCATAGCCATCGACCTCGAAACGCCCCAGGCCACTGCGCAAGGTTCGCAGGGGAAAATCCAGCCCATAAAAATGCTGATAGGCCATGGCCTCCGTCGACAGCGGCTGCCACTCGGCCAATGGCCGCAGGCTGGCACGCAAATGATCGGGGTCGAAAGTGGCAGACATGGGCTATTCCAGAGCGCGAAACGGACTTTATAGGCCTGCGATATTCATCTGTCGCGGCAAGCATGGCAAGCTAGCCGACCTTCGAGGATTGAAACCCATGCGTCCGGCCTACCGCACCACACTGCTTGCCAGCCTGCTCGCCCTTGTGTGTGCCGGCGTGCTGTGGGCCGCCTATGACTGGTTTCAGGGGCGCTACTTGCGTGCCTTCAGTTCGCACACTGCGGTGTTCTCCGGCGACCCCTTGCGCCTGCCGGACGAACTGGCCGGCCCCGGCGCCATTCGCCTGGTGCACTTCTGGGACCCGGCTTGCCCGTGCAATGTCGGCAACCAACAACACCTGACCGAACTGGTTGAGCAGTATGTACCGCAGGGCGTCGAGTTCTATGCGGTCCAAAAGCCCGGCAGCCACGGTCAATTACCCAGCACGTTGAGCCGCCTTAAAACCATCACTGTCCTGCCAGGTTCCGAACAGATCCCTGCCAGCCCGGCGGTGGCGATCTGGGACCGCAGTGGCAGGCTGGCGTATTTCGGTCCGTACAGCGAAGGCCTCACCTGCAATTCGAGCAACAGTTTTATCGAGCCCATCCTGCAAGCGCTGAATGAAGGCCGGGCGGTGAACGCCACCCATACGCTGGCGGTGGGTTGCTACTGCCCGTGGCCTGCTGAGGTGAAGTAAGGCATTCCTGACTTTTCCAGGACCGCGATGCCCGGCGCAGGAGGTCTGTGCTACACGTTTGCAGCCCACACGGGCGGCAATCCCGAAAGAACAAGGAGTCACCATGAAACGCGTCCTGACCGTACTTGCCTTGCTGATCGTCGTACTCGTCGCCGGGGGCGGCTGGTATGTGTACAGCAAGCAACCGACGCGCCAGGGCCAGGTGGAGTTGCAGCACCTGCAAGGTTCAGTGACCGTGCGCTACGACGTGCGCGGCGTGCCGCATATCCGTGCCGAAAACGAAACCGACCTCTACCGTGCCCTTGGTTATGTACATGCCCAGGACCGACTGTTCCAGATGGAAGCCATGCGGCGCCTGGCCCGTGGTGAATTGGCCGAAGTCCTCGGCCCGAAACTGATCGACACCGACAAATTGTTTCGCAGCCTGCGCATCCGCGAACGGGCTGAAAGCTACGTGGCCGCGCTGGATCGTCAGTCGCCGGCGTGGAAGGCCCTGCAAGCCTATCTGGACGGCATCAATCAATATCAGGACAGCCACACTGCGCCGGTAGAGTTCGATGTTCTGGGGATCCCCAAGCGCCCTTTCACCGCCGAAGACAGCATCAGCATCGCCGGCTACATGGCCTACAGCTTTGCCGCGGCGTTTCGCACCGAACCCTTGCTGACTTACGTGCGTGACCAACTGGGCGCCGAGTACCTGAACATCTTCGATCTCGACTGGCAGCCCAAGGGCGTGTTGGCCAAAGGGCGCGCCAACCCTGCACCGGCCCTCACCGCCAATGACTGGAAGGGTCTGAACGCCCTCGCCCGTTTGAGTGAGCAGGCGCTGGCCGACAATGGCCTGCCACAATTTGAAGGCAGCAATGCCTGGGTGATTTCCGGTAACCGCAGCAAAAGCGGCAAGCCTCTGCTGGCCGGGGACCCGCACATTCGCTTCTCGGTGCCGTCGGTGTGGTACGAAGCGCACCTGTCAGCGCCGGGTTTCGAGCTGTATGGCTACCATCAGGCGCTGGTGCCGTTTGCGTTTCTTGGCCACAACCTGGACTTCGGCTGGAGTCTGACGATGTTCCAGAACGACGATCTGGACCTGATCGCAGAGAAGGTCAACCCGGACAACCCGAATCAGGTCTGGTATCGCGGCCAGTGGGTCGACATGGTCAACACCGAACAACAGATCGCGGTCAAAGGCCAGTCACCGGTCACGCTGACCCTGCGCCAGTCGCCCCACGGCCCGATCATCAACGATGCGCTCGGCACCGCCGCCGGCAAGACGCCGGTCGCCATGTGGTGGGCCTTCCTCGAGACCCCGAATCCGATCCTCGACGGCTTCTACCAGCTCAACCGCGCCGACACCCTGGCCAAGGCCCGCGCCGCGTCGGCCAAGGTTCAGGCACCGGGGCTGAACATCGTCTACGCCAACGCCAAGGGCGACATCGGTTGGTGGGCCTCGGCGCTGCTGCCCAAGCGTCCGGCCGGGGTGAAGCCCGGTTTCATCCTCGACGGCAGCACCCCTCAGGCGGACAAGGAAGGTTTTTACCCGTTCAGCGCCAACCCACAGGAAGAGAACCCGGCGCGAGGCTATATCGTCTCGGCCAACTTCCAGCCGGTGTCGCCGACCGGCATGGAGATTCCCGGTTACTACAACCTCGCCGATCGCGGTCAGCAGCTCAATCGTCAACTCAGCGACAAGAACGTGAAGTGGGACAACGACTCCAACCAGAAGCTGCAACTGGGCACCACCACCGACTACGGTCCGCGTTTGCTGGCGCCGTTTCTACCGGTACTGCGTGAAGTGGTGAGCAATCCCGTCGAGCTCAAGATGGTGGAACAACTGGCGCAGTGGAGCGGCGATTATCCGCTGGACTCCGTCAGCGCCACCCTGTTCAACCAGTTCCTGTTCAATCTCACCGACGCAGCAATGCGCGATGAACTGGGCAATGACTTCTTCGAAATGCTGCTCCCGACCCGGGTGATCGATGCCGCACTGCCGCGTCTGGCAGCCTCCGCCGATTCACCGTGGTGGGACAACCGCAACACCCCCGGCAAGGAAACCCGCGCCGATACGGTCAAGGTTGCCTGGCAAGCGAGCATGGCTCACCTCAAGACCACCCTGGGCGCCGATTCCACACAATGGCAGTGGGGCAAGGCGCACACCCTGACTCACGGCCATCCGCTAGGGATGCAGAAACCGCTGGACCGCATCTTCAACGTCGGGCCATTCGCGGCGCCCGGCACCCACGAAGTGCCGAATAACCTCTCGGCCAAGATCGGCCCGGCGCCGTGGCCAGTGACTTACGGCCCGTCGACGCGGCGGCTTATCGACTTCGCCGACCCCCCCCACAGCCTGACCATCAACCCGGTCGGCCAGAGTGGCGTGCCGTTCGACAGCCACTATGCCGATCAGGCCGAGGCGTATATCGAAGGGGTTTACTACCAGGCGCATCTCAATGATGAAGAAGTGACGGCCAATACCCGGAGTACGTTGAAGCTGTTGCCAGCGCGTTCAGGGCAATAGATTTCTGTTGGTTGAACTGACGTCATCGCGGGCAAGTCGAATCGTCGCACCGCCGCTCCCACAGGTTTTGTGTTGATCACAAGATTGTTGCTTCACACCGATCACTGTGGGAGCGGGCTTGCCCGCGATGAGGCCCACAAAAACAACCCAAATCCTGGCTCAAACCATCACCGCAAAATTCAACCTGAACTGCTGCGGTGTCACTCCCAGCCTGCGGTTGAACACACTGCGCATGTGCTGGGCATCGCGAAACCCGCACTGATACGCCACGGTTTTCAGCGGCGCATGGGTGCTTTCGAGCATCACCCGCGCCGCGTCCACCCTCGCCCGTTCGACGAATTCCGCCGGGGTGATTTTCGCCTCCTTGGCGAACACCCGGGAAAAGTTGCGCGCACTCATATTGGCGGCGTTGGCCAGATCAGCGATGGTCAGGTCGCCATTGAGGTTGGCCAACACATAGAGCTGAACCAGCGCCACCGCCGAAGTCGGTTCGGCATGGGGCGTGAGGAACGGGCTGAACTGCGATTGCCCGCCCGAACGCTGAGTGAACACCACCAGCCGCTTGGCCACGCTGAGTGCTACGTCCGGCCCGTGATCCCGGGCCAGCAAATACAGCGACAAATCGATCCCCGCGGTGACCCCGGCCGAGGTGTAAAGCTCGCCGTCCTGCACGTACAAACGATCAGCCTCGACCTGAGTCGACGGGCACAACTGCGCCAACGCCGCGGCATCGCCCCAATGAGTGGTGACGGTTCTCCCATCGAGCAATCCGGCCCGGGCAAGCATGAAGGCGCCATTGCAGATCGAGCCGAAGCGTTGCGCCAGCGCACAGGCATCGCGCAGCCAGGTATCGAACGCCGCGCCAAAATTCATGAACGGCAACTGCGGCCCGCCCGCCACCAACAGCAAGTCATAAGCCTCCAGCGCTTCACTGAAATGCAGGTGAGCATTGAGCGACAAACCGTTGGAACACGCCATCACCCCATGCTCGACACCGATCACCTCCAGCCGATAGTGATCCTGCGGGGCCAGGAAACGATTGGCTTCGGAAAACACATCCAGGGGGCCGGTGACATCCAGTGACTGGACGCCTGGGAACACCACGATGGCAATGGTTTTACTCATGGTTCAAGTTCACCTTCACATTGAAAAGATCGCAGCC
>NZ_JAEKFD010000006.1:0-371666 GCF_016650735.1 Pseudomonas sp. TH37 | reverse complement strand
TACCTGGACCGCTACGTTCACCCCGACAGCAGGCATCGTCAGCGCGACCAACGTCATCAGCCTGGCCAACACCGGCGTGGCGGATCTGGCGGGCAATACCGGCAGCGGGATCAGTTCTTCGGGCAACTACGCCATCGATACCGCCCCGCCGACCGCGACGATTGTGGTGGCGGACACTGCGTTGAGAATCGGTGAAACGTCACTGGTGACCATCACCTTCAACCAGGCCGTGAGCGGTTTCACCAACGCCGACCTGACGATTGCCAACGGCACATTGACCGCGGTGAGCAGCAGTGACGGAGGCATCACTTGGACGGCGACTTTCACCCCGACTGCCAGCATTACTGATACGACCAATCTGATCACGTTGGACAACACCGGCGTGCAGGCTGCCGCCACCGGCAACGTGGGCAGCGGCACCACCGATTCCAACAACTACGCCATAGACACCGTGCGCCCGACGGCCACCATCGTGGTGGCGGACACCGCGCTGAGAATCGGCGAAACCTCTCTGGTGACGATCACCTTCAGTGAAGCGGTAAGCGGTTTCACCAACGCGGATCTGACCATTACCAACGGCACGTTGACCACGGTGAGCAGCAGCGACGGCGGTATTACCTGGACCGCCACCTTCACGCCTTCCGCGAGCATCAACGACACGACCAACCTGATCACCCTGGACAACACCGGTGTGGCCGATCTGTCGGGCAACGCTGGCAGCGGCACCACCGATTCCAACAACTACGCCATCGACACCGTGCGCCCGACCGCGACCATCGTTCTGGCCGACCCTACCCTGAGTGCCGGCGAAACCTCGCTGGTGACCATCACCTTCTCCGAGGCAGTAACGGGTTTCACCAACGCCGACCTGAGTATCGCCAATGGCACTTTGAGCGCGGTGAGCAGCAGCGACGGTGGCATCACCTGGACCGCGACTTTCACCCCAACCGTCGGCGTGAATGACTCGAGCAACGTCATCACTCTGGTCAATACCGGTGTGACCGATGTGGCCGGCAACACCGGCAGCGGCACCACCAACTCCGGCAACTACACCATCGATACGGTGCTGCCGACCGCCACCATCGTCGTTGCCGACAATGCGTTGAGCATCGGTGAAACGTCGCTGGTAACCATCACCTTCAGTGAAGCCGTCAGCGGTTTCAACAACGCCGACCTGACCATCGCCAACGGCACCTTGACCTCCGTGACCAGCAGTGATGGTGGCATCACCTGGACCGCAACCTTTACGCCGACCAATGCCATCTCCGATACCAGTAACGTCATCACCCTGGATAACAGCGGTGTGCAAAACGGCTCGGGCAACGCCGGTAGCGGCACCACCGATTCCAACAATTACGCCATCGACACCGTGCGTCCGACGGCCACCATCGTGGTCGCGGATGCAGCGCTGGCGGTGGGTCAAACATCGGTGGTGACCATTACGTTCTCGGAGGCGGTGACCGGGTTTACCACGGCCGACCTGACGGTCAGCAACGGTACCCTGAGCAATCTGAGCACTAGCGATAACATCACCTACACCGCAACCCTGACGCCGACAGCGAGCGTCACCGATTCGACCAACCTGATTACCCTGGACAACACCGGAGTGATCGATGGGGCCGGCAACACGGGCGCCGGCACCACCGATTCGAATAACTACGCCATCGACAGCCTACGTCCGACCGCCACCATCGTGCTGAGCGATACGACGCTGAAACCGGGCGAAACTGCGTTGGTGACCATCACCTTCAGCGAGGCGGTGACAGGTTTCGACAACAGTGATTTGAGCATCGCCAACGGTACCTTGAGCGCGGTGAGCAGCAGCGACGGAGGCATCACCTGGACCGGGACCTTCACCCCGACGGCCGGGATTACCGACACTAGCAATATCATCACCCTGAGTAACAGCGGCATCTCGGACGTGGCCGGCAATACTGGGGCGGGCACCACCAACTCGGCCAACTATGTGGTGGAAACCCAGGTACCGACCGCTACCATCGTGGTTGCCGACAATGCCCTCAAGGTCGGTGAGACTTCGCTGGTGACAATTACCTTCTCTGAAGCGGTCAGCGGTTTCAGCAACGCCGACCTGACCGTAGCCAACGGCACTCTTAGCAGTGTTTCGTCCAGCGATGGCGGCGTGACCTGGACCGCAACTTTTACACCTACGGCCAGCGTGACGGACACCACTAACCTGATCAGTCTGGACAACAGCGGTGTAACCAACGCGTCGGGCAACAGCGGCGTCGGCGTGACCGATTCCAACAACTACGCGATTGATACCGCCCGCCCGACCGCGACCATTGTGGTCGCGGACAATAAGCTGGGCATTGGTGAAACCACCACGGTGACCTTTACCTTCAGCGAAGCGGTGTCCGGTTTCGATTTGTCGGACCTCAGCGTGGCCAATGGTGTGCTGTCCAACCTGGTCAGCAACAACGGCGGTGTGACTTGGACCGCCACGCTCACGCCAACCGCGAACCTCAACGATGCGACCAACCTGATCCTGCTCGACACTGGCAATGTGCTCGACGCGGCGGACAATGCCGGCGCCAGCATCGCCATTTCCAACAACTATGCGCTCGATGCAACTCGCCCGACCGTCACCATCGTGGTTGCCAACCCGAACCTGGGCATTGGCCAGACGACGCTGGTGACCTTCACTTTCAACGAGGCGGTCAGTGACTTCGATTTGTCGGACCTGAGCGTGACCAACGGCGAGTTGACCAACCTGGCCAGCAGCGACGGCGGCAAGACCTGGACCGGGACCTTCACGCCCACCGCGAATATCACCGACCCGAGCAACTTCATTGCGCTGGACACCAGCAATGTGACGGACCTGGCGGGCAACATAGGCGACAGCGTCGCGGTCTCCAACAACTACACGATCAACACCGTGCCGGCGTTTGTGGTCTTACCACCTGTCACCGTGCCCGCTCAGCCTAACGTGCCATTGCAGCCAATCGTCTTCACCCCACCCACTGGCGATCTTGGCTCGCCGCTGAGCTTTTCCCCGCTGTTTGAACAACGGGTGATCGGCAATGGCATTCGCCCTCTGGGCGACATATTCATGAACCACGGGGCGCTGACGCCTAGCTTTATCGCGCAGGTGTTCAGCAGCAGTGAAAGCGGTGGCGATGGCTCAGGCCACGGCTTCCTCGGTTTTGGCGGGGGGGACGGCGGGGTCTTTGGCAGCAGCACGCTGTCGAATCTGTTCAATCAGGACACTGGCAGCGAAGGGGATTCGCTGAGCACCTTCGGCAATAACTCAATCAGGACAGGAGATGCTTCCCAAGGGCTGCGCGGCGTGTTTGGCGCACCGAGTCTTGGTCAGCAATTACAACAACTCAAAGACACCGAGCAGCGGCAGGTCGAAAGCCTGGCCGCGGCTTTGCAACAGGTCGGCATCAGTGAAATGCAGGCCTGAAAAAACCATTAAAAGCAGGGCGGCACCTGGGGGCTCCAAGGATGAAGAGAAGTCAGAAGTTATTCGGCGCCAGCCTGCTGGCGCTGGCGATCAGCGGGTGTGCAGTCACCAGTGAACCGATCGAACGCAGCGTCAGCCAACAGCGCGCCAAAAGCGATCTGCAAAACATGTACACGGGGCAGGAGCCTCTCAGCGGCCCACTGACCCTGCACCAGGCCATGGCCCGCGCGGTGAAGTACAACCTCGAAGGCCGGCTCAAGATCATGGAAGAGGCCTTGGCCAAGCGCCAACTCGACCTCGCCAGTTTCGACATGCTGCCACGCATGGCGCTGGACGCCGGGTATGTGGGGCGTAATAACGTAAACGCTTCCAGCAGCCAGAGCGTGGAAACCGGCACCCAGTCTTTGGAACCGTCGACCTCCCAGGACCGCGACCGTGAAGTGGCGGACCTGACCATGGTCTGGAACGTGCTCGACTTCGGTGTCAGTTACATCAGTGCCAAGCAGCAGGGCGATCAGCGGCTGATCGTGCAGGAGCGTCGGCGCAAGGTGATCAACACCATCGTTCAGGACGTACGCTCGGCCTATTGGCGAGCCATGGCCGCCGAACGTTTGCTCAAGCAGATCGACAGCCTGATGGCCCGGGTCGAAACCGCTCGCAACAATAGCCAGAGCATGAGCGAACAGCGCATCGGCGATCCGATTCAGTCGTTGGGTTATCAGCGCTCGCTGATCGAAGCCACTCGGCAACTGGAAGAGCAACGCCGCGCACTGTCGCTGGCGAAAACCGAACTGGCGACCCTGATCAACCTGCCTCCGAGTACCAATCTGACGCTGGCGACCCAGGACGATTACGTCATTCCGGAACTCAAGGTCGACCTCGCCAGCCTGGAACAGGAAGCCCTGACCAGTCGGCCGGAATTGCGAGAGCAGGATTACCAGACCCGCATCAGCGCCGCCGAAACCCGCAAAGCCATGCTGCGTCTGCTGCCGGGGCTGGAGTTTTCCGCCGGTGGGCATTACGACAGCAACTCGTTTTTGGTGGAGCAGGGCTGGGCGGATTACGGGGTGAAAGTCACCTGGAACCTGTTCAATGTGATTTCCGCGCCCGCCGCGATCGACGTTGCCAAGGCCGGTGAAGAAGTCGCCACGGCGCGTCGACAAGCGATGTCGATTGCCGTACTGGCGCAGCTTTACGTGGCCAACGCCAACTATCGCGAGGCGATGCGGCAGTTCAAGACCAATCAGCAACTGTCAGACATCGATGGGCAAATCGTCGGCCAACTGCGCAATCGCTATCAGGCGGCCGGGCTGGGCGAACTGGATCTGATCCAGGGCGAGCTGAACACCTTGCAGGCCGATCTGCGTCGTGACCTGTCTTACGCTGACTTGCGCAACGCTTACGGGCAAATTTTCGCCAGCGCCGGTCTCGATCCGCTGCCGGATGAAGTGCAATCGACCGAAGTCCAGTCCATCGCCACCGCCTTGGCCAATCGCGAAGAGGCGTGGGCGGCGGGCAACATCTCAATGCCGGTGACCCATGCCCCGGTCCAATAACCTGCTGGCGCCGACGGCGAGCATCAGCCGCGCCCAAAGGGAGACCCGCAACGGCCATCGTGGCGCGGCGATTCTGCTGACCGGTTTACCGGCCGCGGGCAAGTCGACATTGGCCCAGGCACTGCACGCCGAGCTGTTCGAACACGGTGTGCAGAGTGTGGTGCTCGATGGCGACGGACTGCGGGTCGGGCTCAATCGCGATCTGGGGTTTACCGACAGCGATCGTCTGGAAAACATCCGCCGCGCCAGCGAACTCGCGGCGCTGTTGGTCGAGAACGGGCAGATTGTCATCCTGGCGATGATCGCGCCCTTGGTGGAGTTGCGTGAATTGTTCGCCCGACGGTTGGGCGAGGATTACCGCGAAGTCTGGTGCAACGCCTCGTTGGCGGTGTGTGAACAGCGTGATCCCAAAGGTCATTACGCCCGGGCTCGACGGGGTGAGTTGGCGGGGTTTACCGGTGTCTCCGCGCCTTACGAACCACCGCCGTCTGCGTCGCTAGTGCTCGACACGGGCGCGCAGTCGGTCGAGGCCTGTCTCGATCGTTTGCTGACCTGGCTCGGCGAATGCGCGGTGCTGCCGAAACGATGAGTCGGCCGGCCTTCTCCCGGTTGCCGGTGGCGGTGGATTTGCCGTTGCTGCTGCAGGCACTGGCAGCGATTGGCGAGGACGACTGGCACGGCCACTTCAATAGCGATTATTACGCTGGCGACTGGAGCGGCGTGGCGCTGATTTCCGCGGCCGATGCCTTGACTGAATTGTCGCCCGGTCGCGGCGAGACTCTGTTGCGTGCGCCCTGGCTGCAAGATGTTCGATGGCAGCAAGGGCTGCGGGATCTGCCGCTGGAAATCGTCTGTGCACGTCTGCTGCGGCTCGGTCCGGGCGGGCGGATTCACGAGCATCGCGACTATGATCTGGGCGAACCAGACGCTGATTTGCGTCTGCATATCCCGCTGCTCAGTCCACCCCAAGTGGACTTTCTGCTGGGCGGCCAACGCATGCCGATGGCCGCTGGCGAATGCTGGTTTCTCGACCTGTCGCTGCCTCATCGCGTGGACAATCGCGATACTCAGGCACGGATTCATCTGGTGCTCGATTGCCGGCCCGGTGCCTGGCTGGAGCAGGCAATCATCGACGGGCTGGCAACCACGCCGTCGCTGGAAATTGGTCAAGACGCTTTGGCGCAGTTCCAGGTATTGGTGGCCAGCGATCCGCAGCTGTGCAAGTCCTTGCAGGGGTTGCAGGACAACCAAGCCTTTATCACCCGCACCCTGGAACTGGCCGCTGAGCGTGGACTTGCGTTCACCCGTGAAGAACTGCGCGCGGCGATGCGCGACGGTCGTCGCCAATGGAATGAACAATGGAGCGCCTGAACCTCGAAGGCTGGTTGCCGATCCGCGTGTGGCAAGAGGCCGGGCAATGGCAAGTCGACTGGTGCTGGTTCGGTGACACGCGGCTGCATCAGCCGTTTTTTCGTGATGCGGTGGAGGATGCGCTGCGGCTGCCGTTCAATCAGGCGTTTCGCCGGAAAACCGCATTGTCGACCCTTGCTGACTGGCAGGTTTGCAGCCCTGATCTGACGCCGAGCGCTTTTATCTTTCACGCCTCCCGCTGCGGCTCGACCCTGATCAGCCAGATGCTGGCGCAACTCGATAACCACATCGTCATCAGCGAACCACCGCCGCTGGATGCGTTGCTGCGCAGTGATTTGCCCGCCGTCGAACGCTGTGCCGCCATCAAAGGGTTGCTGTCTGCCTACGGGCAACGTCGGCTTGGCGTGGAGCAACGGCTGGTGATCAAACTCGACGCCTGGAACATCGGTGAACTGCCGTTGCTGCGCGAGTGTTTTCCTGAAACACCGTGGTTGTTTCTTTATCGCGATCCGCTGGAAATTGCTGTCTCGCATTTGCGTCGTCCGGGCATGCACATGGTGCCGGGGATGATCGGGGCGAGCATGCTGGATGAGGAATTTCCGTTCAGCAGTCGTGAGGATTACATCGCCCGGCGGTTGGGGCGATTGCTGGCGTCGGGGTTGGCGCAATGCCAGGCGTTTGGCGGATGGGCGGTGAATTACAGCGAACTGCCGCAGGCCATGGCGGGACGGTTGGCAACGTTCTTTGCGTTGGATCTCGAGCAGCGCAGGCAAGTGTTTGCGGCGGTGGGGCAACATGCCAAGCAGCCGTCGCAGGTGTTTGTTGGTGACAGTGATGGCAAGCGTCGTGAAGCCACGATGCTGCTTCGTGATCGGGTGGAACACTGGGCGCGGGAGCCTTATGAGGCATTGGAAAAAGATCGCAGCCTTCGGCAGCTCCTACAGGTGTACCCCGAGCTTTTGTAGGAGCTGCCGAAGGCTGCGATCTTTTGGGCCGGCAGATTAATGCCTCAGGATTTCGACGACAAATCCGCCATCCCCTTAAGCAACTCGATCGGCAGCGGGAAGACGATGGTCGAACTCTTGTCCCCGGCAATCGAACTCAGCGTCTGCATGTAACGTAATTGCATGGCTCCCGGCTGACGCCCGAGCATTTCAGCAGCCTGCATGAGTTTTTCCGAGGCCTGCAATTCGCCTTCAGCGTGGATCACCTTGGCCCGACGTTCCCGTTCGGCCTCGGCCTGTTTGGCGATGGCGCGAATCATCGATTCGTTGAGGTCCACGTGCTTGATCTCGACGTTGGCCACCTTGATCCCCCAGGCATCGGTCTGCGCATCGAGCACTTGCTGGATGTCGACGTTCAGGCGTTCCCGTTCGGCCAGCAATTCATCGAGCTCATGTTTACCGAGCACCGCCCGCAACGTGGTCTGCGCCAGTTGGCTGGTGGCCATGAGAAAGTCTTCGACCTGAATGATCGCCTTTTGCGGATCGAGCACGCGGAAATACAGCACCGCATTGACCTTGACCGAGACGTTGTCGCGGGTGATCACGTCTTGTGGCGGCACGTCGAGCACCACGGTACGCAGGTCGACGCGAACCATTTGCTGAACCACCGGAATCAGCAGGATCAGGCCGGGGCCTTTGACCTGCCAGAAGCGTCCGAGTTGGAACACCACGCCGCGCTCATATTCGCGCAGGATGCGGAAGGTCGACCCCGCCAGTGCAATCAGCAATAACAGCAGCGCGGCAAAACCCAGTTGCAGGCCCATAACTATTCTCCGCCATCATTGTTCATTGCGGGCGCCGCGTCAGCCGCGGCCACTTCCAGCAGTAGACCCTTGCGTGCCACCACCCGGACCTGTTGACCCGGTTGAAGCGGTGTTTCGCTCAATACCTGCCATTGTTCGCCTTGCAGATGCACCCAGCCGATATACGCATCGCCAGCCTGCAATGACGTTACCGGCGTCACGCTGCCGAGTAATGCGTCATCGCCGCTGACGTTGCGGCGCGGTCGGGTTTTCAAGGCGTGGATCAGCAGGAAAGTCAGCAGCAAGGCACTGATCAACCCCAGGCCGATCATCAAGGGAACAGGGACCTCGGTATTGGTCAGAATCACCGCGCCGATCACGAACATCACAATGCCGCCCAGACCGACCACGCCGTAATTGGGCAAGGCCGCTTCGGCAATCAGAAACGCTATGCCGAACGTGATCAGCCAGATCCCGATAGGGTTGGGAACCAGCAGGACGACGGTGTCCGCTGCGAAAACCGATCCGCTCAAGGCCAACAGCAGCGCAATTGCACAGCAACGAGTGTTCACTTGACCCTCCGGGAGAGTCATCCGTCCGCGAGCCGTTCATGACTCTGTATACAAGTTTAGTTGAGCCTGCACTTGTATGAATTTTGATCAGTTGTCGACAGCGTCCGACGGGCGGATTTCCCGCCGGATCCCACCAGCGGGCCTAGACTTTTAAGGGAGACCAAAAGCTAACCACCGTCCGCGATTCGTTGCTGCGGACACCGAGGTGCATCATGCGTATGGCAAAAACCGTGCAGAACAGCCTGGAAAAGGCTCACTGCGAATATGACATCGTTTCCCACCCGCACTCGGCCAGCAGCCTTGAAACGGCTCGGCTCGCGGGCATTCCCGCCGAACGGGTCGCCAAATCGGTGATTCTCGACGATCGCCACGGGCATTACTTAATGGCCGTGCTACCCGCCAGCCGTCATCTGGACCTGAGCAAAGTACGTGGTAGCAGCGAATGGCAAATCACCCGTGAAAGCAACCTGCCGCACCTGTTTGACGATTGCGAACGCGGTGCCGTGCCTGCACTGGGTGAATCCTACGGGATGGACATGGTCATCGACCCACAGCTGACCCGGCAGAAAGACATCTACCTCGAAGCCGGCAACCACAACAATCTGGTACACATGAGCGTGCCGGAATTTCTGAAAATGGTGCCGCATGCCGAGGTGTGCGAGTTGAGTCAGTCGGCGTAGCGTCGACATAACTGCCATCATCGTGGGCAAGCCTCGCTCCTACAGGAATTGCGAAAACCCTGTGGGAGCGAGGCTTGCCCGCGAATAGCCGCGCCACGGTCACCCATCCAACACGCAATCACGAAGGAGCCAGACATGGAATCCCCTACCCACAGCCTCCCATCTCTCTTCAAACAACTCGGCCTGCCTGATGACGCCGAAAGTATCGATAAATTCATCGCTACCCATTCACCGCTCAAACCCGAACTGCACCTGGCGGACGCGTTCTTCTGGAACGAGAGCCAGGCAGAGCTGCTGCGTGAGGAGATTCTGGATGATGCGGATTGGGCGGAGGTGGTGGATCAGCTGGATGTGCTGCTGAGGAAGGGGCGGGGTGTGTAAACGAAAAACCTCGTCACAGGTTTCTTCTGGGTCTTATTAACTTGGTTCAAGTAGCTTCCATGGCGACAAATCCAAGATGAGATTGACCCATGCAATATGTTTTGGCCGAAAGAATCATCAGCATCTCCGAGTTTGCGAAAAACGTCGGTGCTGTCTTGCGGGATACACAAGCCGGGCCAGTCGCGGTAGTGGATAACAATCGAATCAGGGCGTATCTGGTTTCGGCGGATCTCTACGAAGCGATGCTGGACCGCCTGGATGATGTCGACCTTGCAACTCTCATACGCGCTCGCAATCAGGAAACTGGCGAACCAATCAGTCTTGAGGACCTGTGAAAACTCATTGCCAGCATGAGAATTGTTTCAAAACTTGACCAACTTTCCCCTCCAATGCCATATTGATAGTTAGCAAACTAACAGTGTGTGCATCCCCTCGTGCCAAAGAACCTCGACGCTCTCCAGATGAACATCAGCAGCTCCATGGTGGTGGCCGCCAGGCATTGGCGGAAAATCTGTCAGACCACGCTGGTCAACTATGGAATCTCCGAAGCCTGTGCCGTGCCGTTGTTGATGATCGGGCGTTTGGGCGAGGGTGTGCGGCAGGTGACGGTCGCGCAGGCGGCGGGGATGGAGAGTCCTTCTCTGGTGCGTTTGCTGGATCAGCTGTGCCATGCCGGTTACGTCTGTCGTACCGAAGACTCCCAAGACCGCCGCGCCAAGTGCCTGAGCCTGACCGAGACCGGTCGCGAGCTGGTGCAGGCAGTCGAAGTCGAGTTGGTGCGTTTGCGCCATGAAGTGCTCGGAGGGATCGCCCCGAGTGATCTGGAAGCGGCGCTGCGGGTACTGAAAGCTTTCGAAGCGGCCAATCATCCAGCGGTAGCTCAACCTTGAGCGGATTTTTCACCGGCGTGCCCCCGGCGCGAGACTGGTTCTACGGTGTGCGCACGTTCGCGGCATCGATGATTGCGCTGTACATCGCCATGCTCATGCAAATGCCCCGTCCGTATTGGGCGATGGCCACGGTGTATATCGTTTCCAGCCCGTTCGTCGGTCCTACCAGCTCCAAGGCGTTGTACCGCGCCGTTGGTACGTTGCTCGGTGCGGCGGCGGCGGTTTTTTTCGTGCCGATGTTTGTGCAAAGCCCTTATGTGCTGGTGGTGGTGATCGCGCTGTGGACCGGGATTCTGTTGTTCCTGTCCTTGCACCTGCGCACCGCCAACAGCTACGCCTTGATGCTCGCCGGTTACACCTTGCCGCTGATTGCATTGCCGGTGGTGGATAACCCGCTGGCGGTGTGGGACGTGGCCGAGGCGCGCACCGAAGAGATCTTTCTCGGCATCGCCTGCGCGGCAGTGGTCGGCGCGATGTTCTGGCCTCGGCGGCTGGCGCCGGTGTTCAACGATTCGGTGAACAAATGGTTCGCCGATGCCTCGACCTACAGCCTGCGCTTCCTCAGTCGCAACGTGCAGCCGGACGAAGTCAGCGCCCTGCGTTCATCGATGGTGGCGAACTTCAACAGCCTGGAATTGATGATCGGTCAGTTGCCCCACGAGGGCGCGCGGCCGCAGACAGTGCGTAACACCAAGGAACTGCGCGGGCGAATGATCCATCTGCTGCCGGTGATCGATGCCCTCGACGACACGCTCTATGCCCTCGAGCGGCGTACGCCGGAGCTTGTGGATAAGTTCGCGCCACTGCTGACCGCGACCGCCGAATGGCTCGACCATAAAGACGCGGACCTCGACCGCTGGCAGGCCTTGAAAAACCAGCTCGAAGCGCTGCAACCGAATGCCGAGGCGCTGGACGACCGCAAGCAGCTGCTGTTCTCCAACGCCCTGTATCGCCTCGGCGAATGGATCGATGTGTGGCAAGACTGCCGCAGCCTGCAATACGCCATTCAGTGCGAGAGCCAGGACAGTTGGCGCGCGGTGTATCGGCACTGGCGCCTCGGTCGGCTGTCGCCGTTTCTCGACCGTGGCTTGATGCTCTATTCGGCCGCGTCCACGGTCACCGCCATCATCGTCGCCTCAGTGCTGTGGATTCTGCTCGGCTGGACCGACGGCGGTAGTGCGGTGATTCTGGCGGCGGTGGCGTGCAGTTTTTTCGCTTCGATGGACGACCCGGCGCCGCAGATCTACCGGTTCTTTTTCTGGACCGCGATGTCGGTGCTGTTCGCCAGCCTCTATCTGTTTCTGATCCTGCCGAACCTGCATGACTTCCCGA
Source organism: Pseudomonas sp. TH37 (assembly GCF_016650735.1). Classification (NCBI taxonomy): domain Bacteria; kingdom Pseudomonadati; phylum Pseudomonadota; class Gammaproteobacteria; order Pseudomonadales; family Pseudomonadaceae; genus Pseudomonas; species Pseudomonas sp. TH37. Next base: position 359,710 of record NZ_JAEKFD010000006.1, on the reverse strand, counting down.
TGCTGGTGCTGGCATTCGCCATCCCGTTCATCTGCGTTGGCACCCTGACGGTGCAGCCGCGTTTCTACCTGGGCATGCTGCTGACCATCGTCAACACGTCATCTTTCATCAGCATTCAGGGCGCCTACGACGCGGACTTCCTCAGCTTCGCCAACTCCAACCTGGCTGGTCCCATGGGTTTGCTGTTCGCGTTCATCTGGACCCTGATCGCCCGGCCATTCGGCGCGGAATTGGCGGCCAAGCGCCTGACCCGTTTCAGCTGGCGCGACATCGTCAGCCTCACCGAGCCGGCTTCGTTGGCCGAACACCGGCAATTGGGCGTGCAGGTCCTCGATCGCCTGATGCAGCACTTGCCGCGGCTGGCCATGACCGGCCAGGACACCGGGATCGCGCTGCGGGAAGTACGCGTGGCGTTGAATCTGCTCGACCTGCTGGCCTATACGCCGCGTGTGGTGGGCGTGCCGCAGGTGCTGCTGCAGCAAGTGGTGGCCGAAGTCGGTGAGTACTTCAAGGCCTGTCTCAAGGCCGACGAACGTCTGCCAGCGCCGAGCCCGTTGCTGATGACTCTCGACCGCACCCGTCGCGCCCTCGATACCGAGTGCGACGACGGCGCCCGTCTGCATTTGCTGCACGCCCTGAGCGGCTTGCGCCTGGCCTTGCTGCCGGGTGTGGAGTTCGTCGGCACAGGCGAGCTCGAAGAACCGCTTCCCCATGGCATCGATGGAGCGCCTTTATGATCGGTGATCTGGATATCAGCGGGGTGTTCCTGCCCACGCTGCTGGTGCTGATGGGCATTACCTACGTGTTGTACCTGTTGGTGCACGGGTTGCTGACGCGCCTGCACTTTTACCGTCTGGTCTGGCACCGGGCATTGTTCAACGTGGGTCTCTACGCCTTGCTCCTCGGCGCCGTGGATTCACTCAGTCGATACCTGATGACATGAAAAAACCTTTTTTGACCCTCGGCCGCGTGGTCTTGACGCTGTTGATCGTGACCTTCGCCGTTGTCGTGGTCTGGCGCATGGTCATGTATTACATGTTCGCGCCCTGGACCCGGGACGGGCACATCCGCGCCGACATCGTGCAGATCGCCCCGGACGTGTCGGGACTGATCCAGCAGGTGGAGGTGCGCGACAACCAATGGGTGAAACGCGGCCAGGTGCTGTTCAGTATCGATCAGGACCGTTTCAAACTGGCGTTGCGCCAGGCAAAAGCGGCCGTCGCCGACCGCCAGGAAACCCTGGCCCAGGCTCAGCGCGAGGCCAAGCGTAACCGTGGCCTCGGCAACCTGGTCCCGGCCGAACAACTGGAAGAAAGCCAGTCCCGTGTCGCCCGCGCCGAAGTGGCGTTAATGGAGGCGCAGGTGGCGGTGGACAGCGCTCAGCTCAACCTTGACCGCTCGCTGATCCGCAGCCCGGTGGATGGCTACGTTAACGACCGGGCGCCGCGTTCCCAGGAGTTCGTCACCGCCGGGCGGCCGGTATTGTCGGTGGTGGACAGCAACTCGTTCCACATCGATGGATATTTCGAAGAAACCAAATTGGACGGCATTCATGTCGGCCAGAGCGTCGATATTCGGGTCGTCGGCGACCGCGCTCGGCTGCGCGGGCATGTGGAAAGCATCGTCGCCGGTATCGAAGACCGCGACCGCAGCAGCGGCAGCAACCTGTTGCCCAACGTCAATCCGGCGTTCAGCTGGGTGCGGCTGGCGCAGCGGATTCCGGTACGAATCGCTTTCGACGAGGTGCCAGCGGACTTCCGCATGATTGCCGGCCGCACGGCCACGGTGTCGATCATCGACGATCAAGCCGGGGAGCCGGCGCAATGAGCAGGGCCTCTGGATTGGCGGTGGCCGGGTTAGGGCTGCTGCTGTCGGCCTGTCAGGTGGTCGGGCCTGATTATCACTTGCCGGACGAGGCCGCCGTGCACCGTGACGACTTTCAGGGCGATCTGGCGGTGAACGGCAAAAATGTCGTTTCGGCACCGGTGCCCAGCGATTGGTGGCGGTTGTATCAGGATCCGCGTCTGGACCAATTGGTGCAGCAGGCCATGGCCTCCAACACTGATTTGCGGGTGGCGGCGGCGAATCTTTCGCGGGCTCGCGCTCAGGTCGACGAAGCGCAGGCGGCGGGCGGTTGGAGCGGTGGCGTGAAAGTCGGTGCCCAGCGTTTGCAAGAGTCTGGCGAGGCGTTCTTGCTGGCGGATAAAGTGCCGGTGGCCAACGTCGGTGATATCGGCATCACCACGTCCTATCAGTTCGACCTGTTTGGTACATTGCAGCGCGGCATCGAAGCGGCCAAAGCCAATGCCGATGCGACTCAGGCGGCAGCGGACACCGCGCGCATCACGCTGGTGGCCGATGTGGTGCGGGCTTACACCCAGGTCTGCGCGGCCAACGAAGAGCGGGAAATCGCTCAGCATTCCCTCGACCTGCAAGCCCAGAGCACCAAGCTGACCCAGCGCTTGCGCGATGCCGGGCGCGGCGATGAAACCCAGGTCACCCGTTCACAAACCCAATTCAAATCCTTGCGCGCCGAATTGCCGCGTTATGAAGCGGCACGTCAGGCCGGACTGTTCCGCTTGTCGATGCTGCTGGCCAAACCGGTCGAGCAATTGCCTGCAGGCACCAGCGACTGCGCTGAGCTGCCGAAAATTGCGCAATTGTTGCCGGTGGGTGACGGCGCCACGCTGCTAAAGCGTCGACCCGACGTGCGGCAGGCCGAGCGCAGATTGGCGGCCGCGACGGCCGGTATCGGTATTGCAACCGGCGAGTTGTACCCGGACATCAGCATCGGCGCGACCGTTGGTACGGTCGGGATTCTGGAAAACCTCGGCAAACCGGCGACCAATCGCTGGGGCTTCGGCCCGTTGCTGAGCTGGACCGTGCCGTCCAACGGATCCCGCGCGCGAATCCGTGAGGCCGAGGCCGCGACCCAAGGCGCGCTGGCGCATTTCGATGGCGTGGTGCTCAACGCCATCCGCGAAACTCAGACCGGCCTGGCGCAATATTCCGCGCAGCTTCAGCGCCGCGATGCGTTGGCAGATGCCGAGCAATCGGCGCAACTGGCGGCCGACCAGACCCACCGCTTCTTTCAGGCCGGCCGCGCGTCGTTTTTGGCTGACCTGCAAGCCACCCGCACCTACACCGACGTACGGGCGCAACTGGCCTCGGCCAGCACCCAAGTCGCGATGAGCCAGATCGATTTGTTCCTTGCTTTGGGTGGCGGCTGGGAAAGCGGACGAACGCAAGGGTCACAACCCGGCAAACCCTGAGGCCGTTGCTATGCTTTGATTTGATGGGGGCGCGCGGCGAACCCGTCGATCAAGGCTTGCGTTGGTCATGGGGATCTAATAATGAAAAACCCTTACGCTCCCGGCTTCTGGTGCGCCATTGCAGCATTGGTTTTGCTGTCGGCCACCTATTTCTACGGCGTCATGCTGGCCCACCAGCTCGACACGGCGCTGATATTCCTCGACAGCGCAGTGGCGTTGATCGCCGTGATGGCTATCGTGGTGGTCGCCTGGGCTTCATTACAGGGCCAGCGCATCAAGAAACGACAACTCGAACAAGGCAAAACCCTGGTGCTGATCTGGGACACCAAGGTGGCTTTGCGTCGCGTCGAAACGGTGTTCGACCGGTATTTCTGGGGCAGTTACTGGCAACCGGGGCGCACCTTCCAGGAAGTCATGGGCGAACTCACCGGCACGCCGCTGGAAAAAAGCCTCGAAACCTTGAAGAAACAATGCCTGGCGCTGGACAAGCAAGTGGCCGACGAGGGGTGGCACTGGCTCAACAATGCGCGAGAGCTGTCTGATGTCGCCAACGCCATGGCCCGCGAACGCTATCAGCTGGATTTCTGCGACCCGCGCGCGGAAGTGACCGGCGGGGCGGTGATCAATCGGGATTTTGAAGTGCTGGTGTATACGTGGACAGCGCGGCTCAAGAGTTTTGATCATCAATTGGATGAGATTGAGGTTCAGTATTCCTGAATTGAGGTTGGCTGGACTGACGCCATCGCGGGCAAGCCCGCTCCCACAGGTTCAGCGCAATCCTTGTGGGAGCGGGCTTGCCCGCGATGGCAATCTTACAGCCGCTGAAACTATCGCCCCTTCTGCGCGATCCATAGACACTCTTTCACCTTTAATCATTGAGCCGCTTTGCGGCGCAAATGCTAATCTCCATCCCACTTTTAGCGCAGTCGTGACCGCAACCTGTCATGGGTTCAGGGAAGACGACCACACTTTCAACAACGGACACTGAACGGGTACTTCATGAATAAATCAGCAGGCGTGCTTCTAGGAATTGTCGTGGCCATCGGTGCAATCAGCGCTGGCGGTGCGTGGTACACCGGCTCCAAACTCGATGGGGTGCTGAACACCTCGATCGCCGACGCCAACAAAGAGCTGCAAGCCGCGCTGGCTGGTTCCAACGGTACGGCATCGCTGGAGCTGGTGTCGCTGGACCGCCATGTGTTCAGCAGCACCGCGCACTACCGCCTCAAGGGCGAGGGCGAGATGTTTGGTGAAGCGCCGGTCGAGTTGCTGTTCGTCGACCGCATCGAACACGGCCCGCTGCCGTTTTCGCGTCTGGTATCGCTGAAGTGGTTGCCGGTCCTGGCCACCAGTCACTACGAGTTGGAAAAGACTCCGCTGACCGAGAAGTGGTTTGCGGCCGCCAAGGACAATTCCCCGGTCAAAGGCGTGGTCAACATCGGCTACGACAACTCCACGAAGGGCACCCTCGAATTCCTGCCGCTGGAAACAGCACTGGATGACAAATCCAAGCTGACCTTCTCCGGCATGAAACTCGACGTAGCCGCCAGTGCCCAGGCGCAAAAGGTCAAGGCTGACGGTTACATGGACAGCCTGAAGCTGACCACCGTGGCCGAAGATCAGACCCCGGTGCAGGTCGAGCTCAACGGCTTGACCGTGGCCAGTAACCTGAACAAAAGCACGTACGGCTATTACACCGGCGAAAACACCATCGAGCTGACCAACAGCAAGACCACCTTCGGCGCCAAACAGTCGATACTCGGCGTCAAGAACTTTGAAATGAAGAACAAGACTGAGGAATCGGGCACCAACGCTTCAGGGCGTGCCGATTACAAGGTTGGTGAAGTGTCCTTGAACGGCAAAGTTATCGGCTCTGCGCAGATGGCCATGAGCCTGAAAAACCTCGACATCCCGTCAACGATGTCGCTGATGCAGATCTACCAGACCAAACTGCAACCGTACGAGAAGGCCGCCGCTGAAGCCGCTGCCGCTGGTCTACCGGCGCCGGAACTGAACCTGACGCCGGCCGAAGAGGCACAGGTCAAGACCGGCCTGGAGAAACTGCTGGCCGCCGGCCCGCAGGTGGCTCTGGAAAACCTGTCGTTCAATACCAGCAACGGCGAAAGCCGCGCCAACCTGGTGCTGGACCTGACCAAACCGCAGTCCATGGACCTGCCGCCAGACCAGTTGGTCAAGCAATTGATCGCGCTGCTGGACTTCAACCTATTGGTGTCCAAGCCAATGCTGGTTGACGTGCTCACCGTGCAGTCGCAAATCGACGGCCAGACCGACGCCAAGCTCATCGCCGATCAGGCGAGCGCAACCGCCGACATGTTCAGCAGCATGGCGGTCGGCACGCAATTGGCGAAACTGGACGGCAACAACGTCGTCACCAAGCTGCACTACGCCAACAATCAGGTGGACTTCAACGGCCAGAAAATGACCCTCGAAGAATTTGTCGGCTTCGTGATGAGCAAACTCGGCGGCACGGGCGACGTCAGCATCCAGTAAAACCGCAGGCTTCAGCGCAACGCCCGGCCTCTGCAACACGCAGACGCCGGGCGTTTTGCTGTCTGGGGTTTCGAAACGGGGAGAGGGGGAGGAGGTTCCAATGCCAGTCAATCAAGCCCGCTCCCACAGGGGCTGCGCTTGGCTGACTGGCACCAGAGAACCGGAGCGTCACGAATCTGAAGAATTCTTGTGTTCTGAATAGTCGACTACGCTTGCATGCAAGACTGCATCGATAAAGCTTGGCTGGGTCTTTCGACCCGGCTTTCCGCTACGAATGGGCAAGGGACATTGCGACCCGGCTGGCCATGTAAGGATGCTGACGAATGCCGTGTATTGCTGGTCCCTTTATTCATCGTGGTTTGCGCCCCTTGTTTCGCGTTGCGCTGTGCGGCCAGTTGCTGTGGCCGATGCTGGCGCTCGCCGACACCCCCTACGACCAAATGGTTCGCGATGCACGGGCCGGCAACTACACGCCTGCGCTGACTGTATTGCGCCAGGTACCGGTAAACCAGGCCACCACCGGTCAGATCAGCGATCACTTGCAGATCGCCAGCTGGGCGGGGCTGGACGCCGAAGTGGTCCAGGTCTATGAAACCCAGGGGCACAATCGTGCGCTGCCGGTTCAGGCCCTGACCGCCACCGCGCGATCCTATCGCAACCTCAAGCGCTGGGACTCGGCGACCCGGGTGTACAACAAGGCCCTGGCCCTTGAACCGCAAAATGCCGACCTGCAGCTGGGGCTGGCGATGACCCAGGCCGATGCCGGTAAACCTGACGAGGCGGTTGCCCGCGCCAGTGCGCTGGTGGCGGCGAAACCGGATGATCCTTCCCGCCGCTTGGCCCTGGCCTACGCCTTGACCCGCGCCGGCGCCACCTACGACGCATTGTTTGAATACGACCAGGCCTTCATCCGCGCTGGCAGCAAGCCCGACGTCGCTCGGGAATACGTGATTGCCCTGCAACGCGCCCGTTTGCCGGAACCGGCCTTGCGCCTGGCGCGTCAGCGGCCGGGATTGCTGGACCCGGTTACACTGCGACGCCTCGAAGGTGACCTGGCCGCAGAACGCGTGCGGTTGGCCGAGCTGGCCACTCGCAGCGAAAAAGAACGTTATCTGATCGCTGATCGGGCTCTGGCCGATTACGACCAATTGCTGACGACATGGACGCCGGATCCTCAGGCCCACGATGACGTCATCCGCTGGCGAATCGATCGCATGGGCGCCCTCAAGGCCCGTGCACGCACCGCCGATGTGATCGCCGAATACCAGAAGCTGCTCGCCGAAGGTGTGAAGATTCCGACCTACGCCCTGCGTTGGGTGGCGTCGTCCTATCTGGACCAGCGTCAGCCAGAAATCGCCACCGATTTGTATCGTCAGGTGCTGGTGGCGCCGGATGCCGATGTCGGCGACCGCCTGGAAGACAGCACCGCGCTCTATTACGCCTTGCTCGAAAGCGATAAGGCCGATGAGGCGCGTAAGGTCGCTGAAGACTTGGCCAAGACCCAGAAGCCACGGGTCGAGCTCAAGGGCTTGCCGGTGGGCAATCCCAACGATGAATGGATGGACGCGCAGCAACTCGCCGCCCAGGCCGGCACCTACGGCGCTGATCTGCCGTCGGGCGAGCAGCGTTTGCAGACGCTGGTGGATCAGGCCCCGGGCAACCTCGGCCTGCGTCTGGCCCAGGCCGATTTGTACCTGGCCCGGGACTGGCCACGGCGCGCCGAGAATCAGCTCAAGGAAACCGAGAGCATGGCGCCGCGGGACATCGGCCTGGAAGTTGCGCAAGGCCACACCGCCATGGATCTACAGGAATGGCGGCAGATGGATGCGCTGACCGACGATGTGGTCGCGCGTTTTCCGGACAACCGTCAGGTCCAGCGTTTGCAGCGTCAGCGTGCAGTCCATGACATGGCCGAGCTGCGGGTAGAGGCCTACGGCGGCAAGAGTTATGGCGGGGGCAACGGCGACGCCGGGGCGGTCAACGGCAGTCGCGATTTCGGCATCGAAACCACGCTGTACAGCCCGCCCATCGATGAAGACTGGCGTGTGTTCGTCGGTGCCGGTTACGCCACCGGCGACTTCCAGGAAGGCACCGGCCACCATCGCTTTCAGCGCGTCGGGCTAGAACGCCGGACTCGCGATATGACCCTGGAGGCGGAAGTCTCCAATCATTCCTATGGCTTCGGTGACAAACAGGGCGCGCGCCTGGCGATTGCCCGAGACATCGACGATCACTGGCAGTACGGCGGCAGCCTCGAATACCTGTCGGCGCAAACGCCGTTGCGGGCCTTGAACAGCGACATCACCGCCAATGGCGGCAGCGGTTTCATCCGTTGGCGCGCCAATGAGAGCCGCGAGTGGAGACTGGCGGTCAGCCCCTCGCACTTCAGTGACGGCAACAACCGTGTCGAAGCGTTGCTCACCGGACGCGAGGGTGTTTACCGCGCGCCGGGGTTACAAGTCGACCTCGGCCTGGAGGTCGGCACCAGCCATAACTCCAAGTCCGACGACGTGCCGTACTTCAACCCAAAATCCGACTTCAGCGTGCTGCCGACGGTGAACGTCAACCATGTGCTCTATCACCGCTACGAAACCTCCTGGAGCCAACAGTTCCAGGCCGGTGCGGGCACCTATAGCCAGCGTGATCACGGGACCGGCGGCGTCGGCCTGCTGGGTTACGGCCAGCGCTACAGCTGGAACGACGTATTCGAGGTGGGTGGCCTGCTGAGCGTGATCAACCGGCCTTATGACGGTGACCGCGAAACCGATCTGCGCCTGCTCGTCGACCTCACTTACCGCTTCTAGAAGAGTTTGAAGATGCCTTTTATTTCGCGTTTCATCCTTCTGCTGGGAGCGCTGTTGATCAGCGCCTGCGCCCAGCAAGCCCCGGCCTTCGCACCGCCGTCCGAACGCCCGGTGTCGGCCAATGAAAAGCCGTGGCCGAAAAACCACGTACTCGGGATCTCTTACCACGATGTCGAAGACCGTGATCCCGATCAGGCGGTAGTGGCCGTGCGCACCGAACGCCTGCTCGAGCAACTGGCGTGGCTGCGGGAGAACAACTACCAACCGGTCACCGTCGACCAGGTCATGGCCGCTCGCAACGGCGGCCCTGAACTGCCGCCACGGGCGATCATGCTGAGTTTCGACGACGGTTATTCGAGCTTCTACACCCGCGTGTTGCCAGTACTGCGCGCCTATAACTGGCATGCCTTGCTGGCACCGGTCGGGGTATGGATCGATACGCCGCTGAACCAGCCGGTGGATTTTGCCGGTACACCGCGCAAGCGTTCGGACTTCCTGACCTGGGAGCAGATCCGCGAGATTTCCCGATCCGGCCTGGTGGAAATCGCCGCCCACACCGACGCCAGCCACAAAGGCGTGTTGGCCAACCCGCAAGGCAACCTGCAACCGGCGGCCGCGACCCGGCGCTATGACGCTGTTAATGGACGCTATGAAACCGAAGCCCAATTCCAGGCCCGGATGCGCGCCGACGTGGCGGCCATCTCGGAGAAAATCCGCAAGGTCACCGGTTACAAACCACGTGTCTGGGTCTGGCCATACGGCGCGGCGGACGGCACCTCGCTGCAAGTGGTCAACGAACAGGGTTATCAGATGGCCCTGACCCTGGAAGACGGCCTCGATGCCCTCGACGACCTGATGAGCAGCCCGCGCTTTTTGGTGGCCTCGGACCCGGATGGCGAACACTTCGCCAACAGCATCGTCTCGGTGCAGGCTGAATCGCCGATGCGCGTGGTGCATGTGGACCTGGACAACGTCTACGACGCGGACCCGGCCCAACAGGAAATCAACCTCGGCAAACTGATCCAGCGCATGGCCGACATGGGCGCCAACACCGTATTCCTGCAAGCCTTCGCCGACCCTGCCGGTGATGGCCTGGTGCATTCGCTGTACTTCCCCAACCGTCACCTGCCGGTGCGCGCCGACCTCTTCGACCGCGTGGCCTGGCAGTTGCGTACTCGGGCTAACGTCAAGGTCTTCGCGTGGATGCCGGTGCTGAGTTTTGCCCTGGACTCGAAGTTGCCACGGGTCACTCGCTGGGACCCGAAAACCGCTACCACGTCGATCGATCCGGATCAGTACAAGCGCTTGTCGCCATTCGATCCGAACGTGCGGCGCATCATCGGTGAAATCTACGAAGACGTGGCACGCCTGACCTCGGTCGACGGCATCCTCTATCACGATGACGCGGTGCTGTCGGACTTCGAAGACGCCGGGCCTGATGCCCTGAAGGTCTATGCCGCCAACGGTCTACCCGGTTCGATTGCCGCCCTGCGTGCGGATCCAGCCATGCTGCAACGCTGGACGCGGTTCAAGAGCCGCTACCTGATCGATTTCACTCACGAACTGACTGCCAAGGTCCGCGCCATTCGTGGCCCGCAAGTGAAAACGGCGCGCAATATTTTCGCCGAGCCAATGCTCAACCCCGAGAGCGAAGCCTGGTTCGCGCAGAACCTCGATGACTTCCTGAGCGCCTACGACTGGACGGCGCCAATGGCCATGCCACTCATGGAAAAACAGAGCCTCCAGCAATCCGGCCCCTGGCTCGAAACGCTGGTGGCGACGGTGAAATCGCGCCCCGGCGCACTCGACCGCACGGTGTTCGAATTGCAGGCCCGTGACTGGACGAAAAACGCCGACGCCGACATCGACGGCGAACAGTTGGCTGACTGGATGGGCCGCCTCAAGCGTCAGGGCGCCACCAGTTTCGGCTACTACCCGGACAACTTCCTCGAGAACCAGCCGGACCTGAAAACCGTGCGGCCCGCGCTCTCCAACAAGTGGAATCCATAACATGCTGGACAGACTTTTAGCCCTGCTGGTTCTGGCGATCGTCCTTGGGGTTCCCCTCGGGCTGATCTTTCTGCTCACCGGGCAATTCCTGATGGACTTCGTGTTCTTCTATCCACTGTTCATGTCGGGACTGTGGATTGCCGGCGGCCTGTATTTCTGGTTGCACTGGGAGCGGCACTGGCCGTGGCAGGACGACACTTTACCGCCACCGCTGGCCGGCGAACCGCTGATCTCGATCCTGATCCCTTGCTACAACGAAGGCGACAACGCCGCCGATACCATCCACGCGGCGCTGGCCCAGCATTACCCGAACATCGAAGTGATCGCGATCAACGACGGCTCCAAGGACAATACCGCCGCGGTGCTCGATGCACTGGCGTTGCAGGATCCGCGTTTGCGGGTGCTGCATCTGGCGGAAAACCAGGGCAAAGCCGTGGCCCTGCGCATGGGCGCCATCGCGGCGCGCAGCGAATATCTGGTGTGCATCGACGGTGACGCGCTGCTGGCGCCGAACACCGCGGCGTATCTGGTGGCGCCGATGCTCGACAATGCGCGACTGGGCGCGGTGACCGGCAACCCGCGAATCCGCACCCGTTCGACCTTGATCGGCCGCGTGCAGGTCGGCGAGTTCTCGTCGATCATCGGCCTGATCAAGCGCACCCAACGGGTGTTCGGGCGGATCTTTACCGTCTCCGGGGTGATTGTCGCCTTCCGTCGCACGGCCCTGAACCGGGTCGGCTACTGGAGCCCGGACATGATCACTGAAGACATCGACATCAGTTGGAAGCTGCAACTGGATCACTGGAGCATTTTCTACGAGCCCCGCGCGTTGTGCTGGATCCTCATGCCGGAAACCCTCGGTGGCCTGTGGAAGCAGCGTCTGCGCTGGGCCCAGGGCGGCGCCGAGGTGCTGTTCAAGAACATCCGTGGCATCTGGCAATACCGCCATCGTTACCTCTGGCCGCTGCTGTTCGAATACTGCCTGTCCACCGGTTGGGCGTTCACCTTTCTGCTGTCGGTGATTTTCTGGGGCGTCGGCAAATTTGTCGAAATGCCGCCAGCCATTGCCGTCGATCACCTGATGCCGCCGGCGTTTACCGGTCTGCTATTGGCGGTGGTCTGCCTGGTGCAGTTCGCGGTCAGCATCCTGATCGACCGCCGTTATGAAAAGGGCCTGGGCAAGACCATGTTCTGGGTGGTCTGGTATCCGCTGGTGTTCTGGCTTATCAGCTTGTTCACCACCCTGGTCAGTTTTCCCAAAGTGCTGTTCGGCCAACATCAGAAGCGCGCGCGCTGGGTCAGCCCGGACCGGGGCATCAAGCCGCTGAATGACGATGAAGAGGAGGTCATCAAATGAAAATCATCAGAACCCGGCAGCGGCCCTTTCTGGTCTTGATCGATGTTTTTCTCACCGTGCTCGCCTGGGTCGGTCTGCTGTATTTGCTGGCGCGGGGTTTGTGGCCGTTGATCGATACCCATGAGGGCCCGCGCATCGATGCGTCTTTTTTCGACGCCCTCGGCACGTTGCAGATTTACCTGTGGATAGCGTTGTTGAATGCGGTGATCCTGATCACGTGGGCGCGTTATCAACAGCGTAAAAGCAAGAGCTTCGCCCAGCGCCGTTTGCCGGCGCCGGTGGTGGATGATCAGGGGCTCAGCAAAAGCTTCAAGCTGACCGGCGACCGGCTGGCGAAACTGCGCACGCCGGGCTCGATGACCATTCATAACGATCAAGATGGCGATGTCAGCCATGTCGTTACGCACTTCTTCCCGGTCGACCCGGCTGACCTACCGCCGCCTTTGGCGCCGCTGGAGCATCCGCTGGTTATCCGCCTGTCAGCCGAAGATGACGATAACCGAGAGCCGCTGAGCCACGTCTGAGCCTGGTACGTTCCTGTTGTTTGGGTCGGTCAGCCAACGTCCCGAATCAGCCGCCAGGCCTCATCCACCGACAGCGGTTGTTTCATCCGTTCGGCGAGCATTGCCATGGCCCGCTCCTGATCGCAGGCAACGGCCGCCGCCACCACGCCGTTCTTGCCGAACAGGCCGATAAACGGTGGGTGGTCAGGATCGCCCTTGAACTCAACCTCGTCCCAAGCCTCGGCATGTCCGAGGTAGTCGTAGTTTTTGCCGAAGTGCCAGGTCCAGAAATACGGCACGTCGAGGTAGCGCTCATCGCCGCCGAGCATATTCGCCGCCGCAATTCGCGCCTGTTGCTGAGCCAGGCGCCAGTGCTCGATCCGTTGCGGCTGGCCGTTGAGCGGGAAGGTTGCAATGTCGCCGACGGCCCAGAGCCCGTCAGCCACGCGCATTCCGCCGTCGACCTTCAGTGACTGATCTTTTTCCTTCGGCAGATCGGTAAACGGGGTGGTCGCCGGGGTGACGCCAATGCCAACCAGCACCAGATCCGCCGGCAAGCGCTGACCATTATCCAGCAGCACCGCTTCGACCTTGCCTGTGCCTTCGATCTGCGCGGCTTCGCCATCGGTATGAAACACCACGCCATTGGCCTCGTGCAGGGCACGAATTGCCTTGCCGACGGCATCGCCGAATTGCGCCTCGAAAGGGATGGCATGGCGGGCCAGGACAGTGACCTCCAGGCCGTACTGACGCAGGGAAGAGGCGGACTCCAGAGCAATGAAACTGTCGCCAACAATCACTGCCCGTTGACCGGGTTTGGCGGCTGAAAGAATCTGCAGCGCCTGCGCTTTCGAACGCAATACGAACACCTGTGGCAGATCGGCGCCAGGCAGTGAAAGATGGTTGGGAGCGCCGCCGGTGGCGATCACTGCGCCGTCATAGCTCAGCGATTGACCATCGGCCAGGCGCAGAGTCCGGTTCGGTGCATCCAGGCCCATCACATCGCTATTTATCCGTTCAATGCGCTGTTCACGATAAAAATCTTCATCCCGCAGAGGCGGAACTTCGTCCAGCGGCATCTCCCCGGCAATCACGAATTTGCTCAATACCGTACGGTCGTAACCGGCCTCGGGCTCGCGGTCGATCAGCAACACCCGGCCACCGAAACCTTTCTCTCGCAGCGCCGCCGCACAAGCCGTACCTGCGGCACCGGCACCGATGATCACAAAGGTTCGCTTATCGTCCGCCGGTGGAGTGCTGGGGGTAGGCATCGGCTGGTCATCGACCCAGACCTCATCGTCGCGCAACTCCAGCGGGTAGCGCCGCAAACTGTCCAGAGACGGGGGCTCGCACAGCGCGCCGTCTTCGAGCCGATAAGCCGCCTTGTGCCACGGGCAAATCAGCCGTCCCTCACACAGCGCGCCTTTGGCCAAGGGAGCCCCGGCGTGGGGACATTTGCCCTGATAAGCGCGCAATTGATCGCCGACCCGCAGCAAGACGATTTTCATCTTGTCGATCCGAACCTCAAGACCACGGTCTTGGGGCACATCGGCGAAACGGGCGACGCGGTGCAGTGCCATGATCGATCTCCAGGCAGGTGTTTCACTTAAGAGTTTGGCGCCTATTCCGAGGTTCAGCCAATTCCTGCTGCCACCGCACGAACGGTCCGGCTATAGTTTGCCAGCCGACGACGGCCCCCACCCGCACAAAGGTGCTCCGGTATGACCCGATTGACCTCTTTGAACCCTTGGCTGGCGGCCGTTGCAGTCGCCCTTTGCGTGCAGTTTCCGGCGCAGGCCCAGGAGCGTTTCACCCTCAGCATTCCCGGTGTTTCGGACAATCGCCTGTTCACGTCGGTGGCGGCCAGCGATGCCAACGGTTGCGGCGGCAAAAACCAGTCCCCGGCCCTGAGCTGGAACGCCGGCCCTCCGGGCACCCTCAGCTACGCCATCGTCATGCACGACCCGGACGGCCAGAAAGGCCTGGGCGTCGATCACTGGATTCATTACGGCATCAAAGCCTCGACGCGCCAGATCCCGGCCGGCGTCGGCGCCAAATCCGCCCTCGAAGGCGTGGGCGGCAGCAACAGCAAAGGTACCACCGGTTACATCGGCCCTTGCCCGCCCATCGGCGACAGCTCCCACCACTACCTCATTCAGCTTTACGCCCTGGACCTGGCGCCAGACGCCTTGCCTGCCGGCCTGACCCGCGCGCAGCTGATGGAGCAGATCAAAGGCCATGTGCTGAAAAACAGCAGCGTGGTGCGGCGTTATCACCGCTGAAGATTTTTTTGGTGAGTTAACCCGAAGCTGACGGGCTGTCCGTCTCAGAGGATGAATGAGTCAATTTCCTCCTGAGGTCAGCCCCCATGTCCCTCCCTCTGCACTACCTCTGCCCTGCAGCCCAGGGTTTCGCCGCCGGGTTGCTGCTGGCCATTGCCGGTTGCGGCGCTTCATCCACGCCAGACTCTAAGATAGACAGCCCGGCAGCGGTTGCGCCTCCGGTTCAAGGTGCGCTGAAAACTGAAGCGTTGGTGCGCGAGGCGGTCATGGCGGATACCGCGCAGGCCAAGCGCAACGCGCGACCGGCACCGTCGGTCGCTTTCGCGCCCATGCCGGCCGGTGAAGCTTATCCACAGGGCTATCGGGATGAGCAGCGGGAGCAATATCAGGCGCTGGCCGATAACCCGATTCACAGCGTGGCCGAGGCACCGGTCTCGACCTTCAGTGCCGATGTCGATACCGGCGCTTATGCCAACGTCCGGCGCTTGCTCAATCAGGGGCGCTTGCCTCCCGAGGGGGCGGTGCGGCTGGAAGAAATGGTCAATTACTTCCCCTACGATTACGCCTTGCCCACCGATGGCTCGCCATTCGGCCTGACCACCGAGCTGGCGCCGTCGCCCTGGAACCCGCATACCCGCTTGCTGCGCATCGGCATCAAGGCATCTGATCGCGCGGTGGCGGAGCTGGCCCCGGCGAACCTGGTGTTTCTGGTGGACGTGTCTGGCTCGATGGACCGGCGCGAAGGTTTGCCCATGGTCAAAAGCACGCTGAAATTGCTGGTCGATCAACTGCGCGAGCAGGACCGGGTTTCGCTGGTGGTGTATGCCGGAGAATCGCGCGTGGTGCTGGAGCCGACTTCCGGCCGTGAAAAAGCGAAAATTCGTACCGCCATCGATCAATTGACCGCAGGCGGTTCGACCGCCGGCGCGTCGGGTATCGAACTGGCCTATCAAATGGCGCAACAGGCGTTTATCCCCAAAGGCATCAACCGCATCCTGCTGGCCACCGACGGTGACTTCAACGTCGGCATCAGCGACTTCGACAGCCTCAAGCAGATGGCTGTGGATAAACGCAAAACCGGCGTGTCCCTGACCACCCTGGGTTTTGGTGCGGATAACTACAATGAACACCTGATGGAACAACTGGCCGACGCTGGCGACGGCAACTACGCCTACATCGACAACCTGCGCGAGGCGCGCAAAGTACTGGTGGATCAGCTCGGCTCGACCCTGGCGGTGGTGGCGAAGAACGTGAAGCTGCAGGTGGAGTTCAATCCGGCCCAGGTCAGCGAATATCGGCTGTTGGGCTATGAGAATCGCGCCTTGAAGCGTGAGGATTTCAGCAACGACAAAGTCGACGCCGGAGAAATCGGTGCAGGGCATACGGTGACAGCGTTGTATGAAATTGTGCCCAAGGGTGAGAAGGGCTGGCTGGAACCGCTGCGCTATGGCAATCCTGCGGCCGATGTTTCCGCAAAAACCGGGGAATTGGCGATGCTGCGAGTGCGTTATCAGTTGCCGGAAGGTGGGAATAGTCGCTTGATCGAGCGGCCAATCCTGAGTGGTGAGGCCGGCAAACTCTCGGCAGCCAGCAATGATCTGCGCTTTGCCGCTGCCGTCGCTGCCTTTTCCCAGCAACTCAAGGACGGGCGTTATACCGGTAATTTCAGCCTCAAGGACACCGAAACCCTGGCCCGTGGCGCACGAGGCGATGATCAATTCGGCCTGCGCAGTGAATTCGTGCAATTGGTGGAGTTGGCGCAGAGCCTGCGAACCCCGACCGCCTCGAATCAACAGCCCAACGACAACCGGATAGAGTGAAAGAGGCCCGCGCTGACATGTCCGATTCTGCAATCAGCTCAGCCGCCAGCAGCGACGAATCGCTGCTGGCACGCTATCGCTCCGGCGACGGGCCGGCGTTCGAAGTTTTGTACGCCCGTCATCGCCAAGGCCTTTATCGATTCCTCCTCGGCCTCAGCGGCAAGCCTGAACTGGCCGAAGAGGTGTATCAGGAAACCTGGCTGAGCCTGATCCGCAGCACCAGTCAGCCACAAGGCCGGGCGAACTTTCGTACCTGGCTCTACCAGATTGCCCGCAACCGACTGATCGATCACTGGCGCAAACACGGAATCCACAACCCCTTGCACGACAGCTATGACGAACAAACCCACGCCCTGATTGATGACGCAGCCGACCCCGAACAACTGCTGAGCCTGAGCCGCGACGGTCAACGCCTCGAAGCCGCCCTGCAAACCCTTCCCGCCGACCAGCGTGAAGTGTTCCTGCTGCGCGCCCACGGCGACCTCGACCTGCCGCAGATCGCCACCCTCACCGAAACACCGCTGGAAACCGTCAAAAGTCGCTTGCGCTACGCCCAGCAAAAACTGCGTCGGCTGCTGGCCGAGGAGGTACTGACATGACTGACGCCCGACAAACACCGCCACCGCCTGACGATGAAATGCTCAAGCATTTTCGCGACCACGCAACCGGCGAACCACCGGCGCATCTCGACGCCTTCATCCTGGCCGCCGCACACCGCGAAGCCCCGGCACCGAAGCCGAACCTGTGGCAACGCTGGCTCCGCGCCTGCCAACAACCCCGCTGGCAAGTGGCATTCGCCAGCCTCGTCGGCGTCGCGCTGATGCTGGCACTGGTGCAACGCACACCGGAACAACTGCCGAGTTATGACTTCGCGCCAGCGCCTAAAACGTCCGCCCCGGCCGCCAAACCGGAAGCCGCTGCCCGGTCCCAGGCGGCACCGACCGGCGCTATATCCGCGCCGGCACCTGCTGCGCCCATGGCGGAGTTCTCGGCGCCGTTGCAGCGCGAGTCGATCAATAGCGAAATGGCGGACGAAGCAAAAGTCAGTAAACGCTTAGCCGCGCCGACCAAGTCACTGGATGATCAATTACGTGAAGTGATACACCTGCAAGACACCGGACAAACCCAAGCCGCCGAGGCGCTGCTGACGACATTGCACAAGCGCTTTCCCAAGGAAAATCTCACGGCCCGACTCAAGGATTTGCAGAAGAAATGAGGTGAACAGCGGTCGGCAAATTTGGCATCGACACCCGAAAGCGCGCACTATCGGCCTATAGCCGATGCGTTGGAGGATGCCGTGGCACAAAAAATCGACCGCATCGCCCAAATGCTCAACTGCCCGGTGAAGGGTGAGGAACTACGGCGAGCAGTGACTGAGAGTCGTAAGGAGTTTCTTCTGGCGAAGCAGGCAGAAGAAGCGCTTGAGGAAGACGTCCTTGATGATGAAGTGGTCGAGGACGAAGAGGATGATGACTACGACGAGTTTGACTGGACGACAGAATGAAAAAACCGCTTTGGCGGTTTTTTTGTGCGCACAAAAAAGCCCCAGACCCTAAGATCTGAGGCTTTCTCGTTTCTACGTATGGTGCACCAGGCGGGATTCGAACCCACGACCCCTGCCTTCGGAGGGCAGTACTCTATCCAGCTGAGCTACTGGTGCAATGCGGGCGCCATGATACTCATATGCGCTGCAGGCGTCCATGCTGCTGAATCGTCTGCCTTTTTCAAAAGCGTAACCTACGATTGCTACGCTGATCTGAAAAAATAGGCAAATGCGGCGTTTTCGTTCTTTTTTTCGAACAGCCTATTGTCCTTTACCCCCTTTGATCCTAGGATTCGTTTGAGATTTCAAACGCTCTTGTCTGGGTGCTGAACCGCACGAGTTCGATTTGTGCGCTATTTATGTGCTTCAGCCCGGTGAATGATTTCCCTGACGGCAGCCTATAAGGCGCCTTTCTACAATCATAATTCGCTCCGCGCGTGCCGCGGTGCTGTTAAGGAAAGCCGACATGCAGCTTAAAGACACCCAGTTGTTCCGCCAGCAAGCCTTTATCGATGGCGCTTGGGTCGATGCGGACAACGGTCAGACGATCAAGGTCAACAACCCGGCAACGGGCGAAATTCTGGGCACTGTGCCGAAAATGGGCGCTGCCGAAACCCGCCGTGCAATCGAAGCCGCGGACAAAGCGCTGCCGGCCTGGCGTGCACTGACCGCCAAGGATCGCGCGAACAAGCTGCGTCGCTGGTTCGAACTGATCATCGAGAACCAGGACGACCTGGCTCGCCTGATGACTCTGGAGCAGGGCAAGCCATTGGCTGAAGCCAAGGGCGAGATCGTTTACGCCGCTTCCTTTATCGAGTGGTTCGCTGAGGAAGCCAAGCGTATTTACGGTGATGTGATTCCGGGTCACCAGCCAGACAAGCGCCTGATCGTGATCAAGCAGCCGATCGGCGTGACCGCTGCCATTACCCCGTGGAACTTCCCTGCCGCGATGATCACCCGTAAAGCCGGCCCGGCCCTGGCCGCCGGTTGCACCATGGTGCTCAAGCCTGCTTCGCAAACGCCTTTCTCGGCTTTCGCTCTGGCTGAACTGGCCCAGCGTGCCGGTATTCCGAACGGTGTGTTCAGTGTTGTTTCCGGCAGCGCCGGCGACATCGGCAGCGAGCTGACCAGCAACCCGATCGTGCGCAAATTGTCCTTCACCGGTTCGACTGAAATCGGTCGTCAGCTGATGGCTGAATGCGCCAAGGACATCAAGAAAATCTCCCTGGAACTGGGTGGTAACGCGCCGTTCATCGTGTTCGACGACGCGGACCTGGATAAGGCCGTCGAAGGCGCGATCATTTCCAAATACCGCAACAACGGCCAGACCTGCGTCTGCGCCAACCGCCTGTACATTCAGGATTCGGTCTACGACGCGTTCGCCGAGAAGCTGAAAGTGGCCGTGGGCAAGCTCAAGATCGGTAACGGTCTGGAAGACGGCACCACTACTGGTCCGCTGATCGACGAAAAAGCCGTGGCCAAGGTTCAAGAGCACATTGCTGACGCCGTCGGCAAAGGCGCAACCGTGCTGTCCGGTGGCAAGGTGATGGAAGGAAACTTCTTCGAGCCGACCATCCTGACCAACGTGCCGAATAACGCTGCCGTGGCCAAGGAAGAAACCTTCGGTCCATTGGCGCCACTGTTCCGCTTCAAAGATGAAGCCGATGTGATCGCGATGTCCAACGACACCGAGTTCGGTCTGGCCTCGTACTTCTATGCTCGTGACCTGGGCCGTGTGTTCCGTGTGGCTGAAGCCCTGGAATACGGCATGGTCGGCGTCAACACCGGGTTGATCTCCAACGAAGTCGCGCCGTTCGGTGGCATCAAGGCGTCGGGCCTGGGCCGTGAAGGCTCCAAGTACGGCATCGAAGATTACCTGGAAATCAAATACCTCTGCCTGGGTATCTGAGGCCATTGCTTCAAGCGCAAAGGGCACGAGAGCGCTGTCCCTTTGCGACGCTTCAAACGGAATTTCTCTGTGGCCGGGAAAGCTGTGGCAGTCGATCATCGCATGCTGCCGTAGTTACCTCCCCGCCGCATTTTCCTTGAACCACGCCGCCCGATGAGCGGTGAATGAGGACACTATGAGCAAGACGAACGCATCCCTGATGAAACGCCGTGAAGCCGCTGTACCGCGCGGTGTTGGCCAGATTCACCCGATCTTCGCCGACCACGCGAAGAACGCCACCGTGACCGACGTTGAAGGTCGCGAGTTCATCGACTTCGCCGGCGGTATCGCCGTGCTGAACACCGGTCACGTGCACCCGAAAATCATCAAAGCGGTGACCGAGCAGCTGAACAAGCTGACCCACACCTGCTTCCAGGTACTGGCCTACGAGCCATACGTGGAAGTGTGCGAAAAAATCAACGCCAAGGTGCCGGGTGATTTCGCCAAGAAAACCCTGCTGGTGACCACCGGCTCCGAAGCCGTGGAAAACTCCATCAAGATCGCCCGCGCTGCCACTGGCCGTGCCGGCGTGATCGCGTTCACTGGCGCTTACCACGGTCGCACCATGATGACCCTGGGCCTGACCGGTAAAGTCGTGCCTTACTCGGCCGGCATGGGCCTGATGCCAGGCGGCATCTTCCGCGCGCTGTACCCTAACGAATTGCACGGTGTGAGCATCGACGATTCGATCGCCAGCATCGAGCGCATCTTCAAAAACGACGCAGAGCCGCGTGACATCGCTGCCATCATCATCGAGCCGGTTCAGGGCGAAGGTGGTTTCTACGTCGCGCCTAAAGAGTTCATGAAGCGTCTGCGCGCCCTGTGCGACCAGCACGGCATTCTGTTGATCGCGGACGAAGTGCAGACTGGCGCTGGCCGTACCGGCACTTTCTTCGCCATGGAACAAATGGGCGTTGCCGCCGACCTGACCACCTTCGCCAAATCCATCGCTGGCGGCTTCCCGCTGGCCGGTGTGTGCGGCAAGGCCGAATACATGGACGCCATCGCTCCAGGCGGCCTGGGCGGTACTTACGCCGGTAGCCCGATCGCTTGCGCCGCGGCCCTGGCCGTGATGGAAGTGTTCGAAGAAGAACACCTGCTGGATCGCTGCAAAGCGGTCGGCGAGCGTCTGGTGACTGGCCTGAAAGCCATCCAGGCCAAGTACCCGGTCATCGGCGAAGTGCGTGCCCTGGGCGCGATGATCGCGGTCGAGCTGTTCGTCGACGGCGACAGCCACAAGCCTAACGCTGCTGCCGTGGCATCGGTTGTGGCCAAGGCTCGCGATAAGGGCCTGATCCTGCTGTCGTGTGGCACCTACGGCAACGTTCTGCGCGTACTGGTACCGCTGACCTCGCCGGACGAGCAACTGGACAAAGGCCTGGCGATCATCGAAGAGTGCTTCGCCGAGCTCTGATCCATTTGTGATCTGATCGACAAAAAACCCGCTTCGGCGGGTTTTTTTATGTCGCTTGAAAACATCAGGGGGGGCATTGAACTGTCCAAAAGCCGTACGGCACGATTGCTCAAGATCGGATTGCCGGAGTTGATGCGTTTGCGCAAAAAATAAGCTTCACGCAAAACCTTGTGGGAGCGGGCTTGCCCGCGATGAGGGTCTGACATTCAGCATTGATGTAGGCTGATAGTCCGCTATCGCGGGCAAGCCCGCTCCCACAAGTTTTGCGTTGAGTTTCGATTCGAGCTCAGCCAGAGATAATCCGGTTCTTGCCCTGACGCTTGGCCTGGTACATCGCCGCATCAGCGCGGGCGAACAGGGTGTCGATGCTTTCATCCTCGTGTGTGAGGCTGCTCAGGCCCTGGCTGACGGTGATGCCGAAGGTCTGGTCGTCATGGCTGAAGCCTAACCGCTGAATTTCCCGTTGCAGGCGCTCGGCCACTTGCATGGCCATGTCCGGTGCGCAGCCGGGGAACACCGCTGCGAATTCCTCACCGCCGATCCGTCCGAACAGATCACCACGCCGCAGCGCCGCGCGACCGCTCTCGGCGATACGTTGCAGCACCTTATCGCCCTCTTGATGGCCGTAGGTGTCGTTGACCACTTTGAAGTCATCGATGTCCAGCAACAGGAACGCCATTGGCGCGCCGTTCAACCGCGCCTGCTCGAATTCGTGATTCGCGCATTCGAAGAAGTGTCGGCGATTGCTGCTTTGGGTCAACACATCGGTGCTGGCCAGGCGTTGCAGCTCGGCTTCCATCTGCTTTTTCTCGGTGATGTCTTCGGCAATGCCGACGATGATCAGCGGTTGGCCCGGCTCGGCCTGACGGTTGATGAAACACTTGTCGCTGAGCCAGCGCACCTGGCCGTCGGCGGCGATGATGCGGTATTCGCGATCTTCGACGGCGCCTTTGACCAGCACTTGGGCGAGGCTGCGCTCGGCGTAGTCCAGATCGTCGGGATAGACGCTGTCGCGCCAGTGGTTGAAGTCGGACAGCAACAGGCCGGCGGGGCGGCCAAAAATCCGGTCATAGGCCGGGCTGACGTAGAGCACCTGACGGGTTTCCCAGTTGAATGCCCAAAGCACGGCGTTGACGCTGACCAGCAGCGAGCTGAACAGCTGTTCGCGTTCGCTCAGGCGTGCCACTTCACCCTGGGCATGCATCAGCGCCATCAGCGTTTGCGCGGCCTCGGGCCACTGGGGAAGGGATGTGTCTTGTAGGCTTTTATTAACCATCGGCACAAATCTCAAAGGGCGTGCCGCTATGTCGACAGCGGCCGAGAACAAAGCCCGCCTGGATGGCGAAGTGTCTTTGAGATAGGGGATTTGGAGCGAAGTTCCCGCTTGGGGGGCAGGGGCCCGCTGGGCGGTATGGCTGCTTGAATTGACGACGCGTTTTTACGGGTAAAACGCGTCGTCAGGTTTTGCGACGGCTTCGCCGCCGAACGGGGGCAAGCCCCCTCGCCACAGAGGATCAGGCGTTGGCAGGGCGAAGGGAGTAGGTTTTCAACTGGTCGGCGAAATCACGCAGGGATTGAATCCCGCTGGCCTCGGCCTCGTGTACCCAATCCTTGATAGCAGCCAGCATGTCGTGACCATTTGAGCTGGTCTTGACCCAGATCTGTTGCAAGGCCAGGCGTTTTTCGTAAATTACCTTCAGCGCCTGGCTGTGCTCGAGCATGGTCTGGATGCGCATATGGTGTTTATCGTCCAGCAGGCTGGTTTCCCGCGACAGCAAACGCTTGGCCCGGTGGAACTGGTGGCGGACCGAGTGATCGACCTTTTCCAGCTCTTGCTTGACCAGCGGCGCGATCACCAGCTTGCGGTACTGGGCCATGATCTGGAAGCGGTTGTTGAGGATCGCCATGGCGGTGTCCATGTCCAGGCTGCCTTTGCCTTCGACACGGTGGGCGATGGGCGCGACCCGCTGGACCTTGGCCAGACGCAGGAAGCTGAAGACCTGGATCCAGGCCCAACCGAGGTCAAATTCCCATTTCTTCACCGACAGTTTGGCGGAGTTAGGGTAGGTGTGATGGTTGTTATGCAGTTCTTCGCCGCCGATCAGGATGCCCCAGGGCACCAGATTGGTCGCCGCATCGCGGCATTCGAAGTTGCGGTAGCCGATGGCATGGCCCAGGCCATTCACCACGCCTGCGGCCCATACCGGGATCCACATCATCTGGATGGCCCAGATGGTGATACCGATGGTGCCGAACAGCAGCAGGTCGATGACGCCCATGATCGCCACCCCCAGCAGCGGAAAGCGGCTGTAGAGGTTGCGTTCGATCCAGTCTTCGGGGCAGTTTTTGCCGTAGATGCGCAGGGTCTCGGGGTTTTCCGCTTCGGCGCGGTACAGCTCGGCGCCTTTGCGCAGAACGGTGGACAACCCCTTGATGACCGGGCTGTGCGGGTCATCGACGGTTTCGCATTTGGCGTGATGCTTGCGGTGGATAGCCGTCCACTCGCGGGTGTTCTGCGCCGTGGTTAACCACAGCCAGAAGCGGAAGAAATGTTTCAGGCCGGCATTGAGCTCAAGCGAGCGATGGGCTGAATAACGATGCAGATAAACCGTGACGCCGACGATCGTCACGTGGGTCATCAGTAGGGTGACTGCCACCAGTGACCAGGGCGATAAGCCAAGAAAACCTTCGTACCACATAGCCTATAGGACCCTCGATAAAGAAAAAAACAGCCGTTGCATTATCACTTAGCCCACAGATAAAACCAGTCGCCCTTTCAGATAAGAGTGGCTGGATGTTTCTTTAATCTATAATTCCAGCCTTTTTGTAGGGACATGGAGGCTCTCATGTCGGCCACCTATCGCGATGCTTTGCGTGCAGCGCTGCTCTATCTGGTGCTTTCCGTAGCCTGGCTCCAGTTTAGTGGTTATTTACTGAACAGGTTCTTCGATAGTTCCACCGACCTGCTGCGCTGGCAACTGATCAACGGTTATGCCTGGGTGGCGTTCAGCGCCGGGCTGATCTTCATTGCACGGGCACGATTGTTTCGCTGCCTGGGTGTCGGCGCCAAATTGCGTGAGCGCAATGCAGACCGGGAGCGTTTGCGTCAGGCGGCAGCGGTGTTCGATTGCACCCGTGAGCATCCGCAACGTGGGCTGGTGTCGCCGGCTGAATTCATCCCCATTGCCGAACGCACCGGGCTGATTGCCGAGATCGATGCCTGGATCATGCGCCAGGCCTGCCAGCAGATGTGCCAGTGGCAAGTGGCGGGCGTGGTGTTGTCGTTTGTCGCGGTGAACATTTCTTCTCGCCTGTTCGCCCGGCGCGAGTTGTATCAGCAGGTGGCTCACGTGCTGCACGACACGGGCCTGGATCCGGCCTATCTGGAGCTGGAGGTCACTGAAAGCGCAGTAATGGAAGACCCGGAAGTGGCGCTGGAGCAGATGCATCGCTTGCGCGAGTTGGGCGTGCGGCTGGCCATCGATGACTTCGGCACAGGCTATTCGTCGCCAACGATTGGCTGAGCGCTTGATCTGCTTTTTGTGGCGAGGGGGCTTGCCCCCGTTGGGTCGCGTAGCGGCCCCCAATTTTTGCGTCTGCTACGCAGCCGAACGGGGGCAAGCCCCCTCGCCACAGGGTTTTGTGCGCCCCTTGTCCCCCGCAAACCCTTGCCTTATCAATTAATTCATTATGGTTATATAAACATTCTTAAATAGTCTTTTTAAGAATATCAGCGCCTATCTACTATTGCCCCTACGCCGTAAGCAGTGCCCGCCACTGCCAGGCATCTCTCATTAAAGGAGCAGCACCATGAGCGCATCCCTACGTAGTGTTGACGGGCAGGACGAAGCCACCATTTTGCGTGAGATCCAGAGCGCCTTGCGCGATCTGCGCTTTGGTGCGGTGGAAATCACTGTGCACAACGCCCAGGTGGTTCAGATCGAACGCAAAGAGAAATTCCGGTTGCAGAACCCGAACAACAAATCGAGCTGAAGCAAGATCAAAAGATCGCAGCCTTCGGCGGCTCCTACGGGAGGCTGATATTAGGCGCTTTCGAACGCTGCGATCTTTGAACAGGCAACCCGTTCCAGCCCATAAGAAAAAGCCAACACATCAAGAATTCCAGGAGCTTTCACCATGTCGTCGATTCGTCATTTTGCTTTGGCCGCCCTGGCCAGTGCCCTTTTTGCTGGTTCCGCGGTTGCCAAGGATTACGAGCTGCTCAACGTGTCGTATGACCCGACCCGTGAGCTGTACCAGGAATACAACGCCGAGTTCATCAACTTCTGGAAAAAGGACCACGCTGGCGACAACGTGAAAATCCAGCAGTCCCACGGTGGTTCGGGCAAGCAGGGTCGGGCGGTGATCGACGGTCTGCGGGCCGACGTGGTGACCCTGGCCCTGGCCGGCGACATCGATGAAGTCGCCAAACTCGGCAAGAGCCTGCCGGTCGACTGGCAGAAGCGTCTGCCGGAAGCGAGCACGCCTTACACCTCGACCATCGTGTTCCTGGTGCGCAAGGGCAACCCGAAAGGCATCAAGGACTGGGGCGACCTGACCAAGAACGGCGTGGAAGTCATCACCCCGAACCCGAAAACCTCCGGCGGCGCACGCTGGAACTTCCTCGCGGCCTGGGCCTATGGCCTGAAAGCCAACGGCGGTAACGAAGCCAAGGCCAAAGAGTACGTGCAGACCCTGTTCAAACACGTGCCTGTGCTGGACACCGGTGCTCGCGGCTCGACCATCACCTTCGTCAACAACGGTCAGGGCGACGTGTTGCTGGCCTGGGAAAACGAGGCCTTTCTGGCGTTGAAAGAAGACGGCGGCGCTGACAAGTTCGACATCGTCGTGCCTTCGCTGTCGATCCTTGCCGAACCACCGGTGGCCGTGGTCGACAAGAACGCCGAGAAAAAGGGCAACACCGACATCGCCGAGGCGTACCTCAAACACCTGTACAGCCCGGCCGGCCAGGAAATCGCGGCGAAAAACTTCTATCGTCCACGTGACAAGGACGTGGCCGCCAAGTACGCCAAACAGTTCCCGACACTGGAGCTGGTGACCATCGACAAGGACTTCGGTGGCTGGAAAACCGCGCAACCGAAATTCTTCAATGACGGTGGCGTGTTCGACCAGATTTATCAGGCGCAGTAACCTGAAATGGATCAGTCAATGGACCTGATTCCAGTCAGTTAAGGTGCTGAACCTGTGGGAGCGGAGCCTGCTCGCGATGACGGCGGTACATTCAGCATAAATGTTGGCTGACCCGCCGCTATCGCGAGCAGGCTCGCTCCCACAGGGGCTGTGGTGTCCAAATCCTTAACTGGCTGGCATTAGCCAACAGGCCCCGATTTCACCGTCGGGGCTTAGCGCGTTTTCAACCAAGGACTTTTATGTCGCGTCGTATCTCCCCCGTCATACCCGGCTTCGGGCTGACGCTGGGCTACACCTTGGTGTACCTCAGCCTGATTGTGCTCATTCCACTGGCGGCGATGTTCGTGCATGCCGCCCAACTTACCTGGGACCAGTTCTGGGCCATCATCTCGGCGCCACGGGTGCTGGCGGCGTTGAAGCTGAGCTTCGGCACCGCGCTCTATGCCGCGATCATCAACGGCATCATTGGCACGCTGCTGGCCTGGGTGCTGGTGCGCTACACCTTCCCAGGGCGCAAAGTCATCGACGCGATGATCGACCTGCCCTTTGCTTTGCCCACCGCGGTGGCCGGTATCGCTCTGACCGCGCTGTACACCCCTACCGGTCTGGTGGGTCAGTTCGCTGCGGACTTGGGCTTCAAGATCGCCTACACCCCCCTTGGCATCACCCTGGCGCTGACTTTCGTGACGCTTCCATTCGTAGTACGTACGGTACAGCCTGTACTGGCTGATATCCCGCGTGAAGTGGAAGAGGCGGCGGCCTGCCTTGGGGCAAAACCCTTGCAGGTTTTCCGCCATATTCTGGTGCCCGCGCTGCTGCCAGCCTGGCTCACCGGTTTCGCCTTGGCCTTTGCCCGCGGGGTCGGCGAGTATGGTTCGGTGATTTTCATCGCCGGCAACATGCCGATGAAAACCGAGATTTTGCCGCTGCTGATCATGGTCAAACTCGACCAGTACGATTACACCGGCGCCACCTCTATTGGTGTACTGATGCTGGTGGTTTCCTTTGTCCTGTTGCTGCTGATCAACTTGCTGCAGCGGCGCATCGAAACCCCATAAGGAGGCGCGAACATGTCCCAATCGTCTATTGCAGCAGCCTCCTCGAACGCCGCCCGCCGTGGCAGTGCCACGTCGCGGCGAGTCTTGATCGGCCTCGGCTGGCTGATCTTCGCGCTGTTTTTGTTATTGCCGTTGTTCATCGTGGTGTCCCAAGGCCTGAAGCTGGGCCTGGGTGCGTTCTTCACCGCGATCTTTGAGCCAGACGCCTTGTCGGCGTTGAAACTCACCGTGATCGCGGTGCTGATTTCGGTGCCGTTGAACCTGGTGTTCGGTGTCAGCGCGGCGTGGTGCGTGAGCAAATACTCGTTCCGCGGCAAGAGCATGCTGGTGACCCTGATCGACCTGCCGTTCTCGGTGTCGCCGGTGATTGCAGGTCTGGTCTACGTGTTGATGTTCGGCGCCCAGGGGCTGTTCGGCCCGTGGTTGCAGGACCACGACATCCAGATCGTCTTCGCCTTGCCGGGCATCGTGCTGGCGACGATTTTCGTCACCGTGCCGTTCGTGGCCCGTGAGTTGATCCCGCTGATGCAGGAACAAGGTACTCAGGAAGAAGAGGCCGCGCGCCTGCTCGGCGCTAATGGCTGGCAGATGTTCTGGCACGTCACCGTTCCCAATATCAAATGGGGCCTGATCTATGGCGTGGTGCTGTGTACGGCCCGGGCCATGGGTGAGTTCGGTGCGGTGTCGGTGGTTTCCGGGCACATTCGCGGGGTGACCAACACCCTGCCGCTGCACGTCGAGATCCTCTACAACGAATACAACCACGTGGCCGCGTTCGCCGTGGCGAGCCTGTTGCTGATCCTGGCGCTCTTCATCCTGCTGCTCAAGCAGTGGAGCGAAAACCGTATTAACCGCCTGCGCGCCAGCGCCGCGGAGGAATAAGTCATGTCGATCGAAGTGCGTAACGTCAGCAAGAACTTCCACGCGTTCAAGGCGCTGGACAACATCAGCCTGGACATTCAAAGCGGCGAGCTGGTGGCGCTGCTGGGGCCGTCCGGCTGCGGCAAGACCACATTACTGCGGATCATCGCCGGCCTGGAAACTCCGGATCAGGGCAACATCGTGTTCCATGGTGAAGACGTTTCCGGCCACGACGTGCGTGATCGCAATGTCGGTTTCGTGTTCCAGCACTACGCTCTGTTCCGGCACATGACGGTGTTCGACAACGTCGCATTCGGCCTGCGCATGAAGCCGAAAAACCAGCGTCCGAATGAAAGCCAGATCGCGGTGAAAGTCCACGAACTGCTGAACATGGTGCAGCTGGATTGGTTGGCCGATCGCTACCCGGAACAACTCTCCGGCGGCCAGCGTCAGCGCATCGCGTTGGCCCGCGCCCTGGCGGTGGAACCAAAAGTCTTGCTGCTCGACGAACCCTTCGGTGCGCTGGATGCCAAGGTCCGTAAAGAGCTGCGTCGCTGGCTGGCGCGGCTGCACGAAGACATCAACCTGACCTCGGTGTTCGTGACCCACGACCAGGAAGAGGCGATGGAAGTCGCCGACCGTATCGTGGTGATGAACAAGGGTGTGATCGAGCAGATCGGCTCACCGGGCGACGTCTACGAAAACCCGGCCAGCGATTTCGTCTATCACTTCCTCGGGGACTCGAACCGTCTGCATTTGGGTGAAGACCGGCACGTGCTGTTCCGTCCACACGAAGTGTCGCTGTCGCGGCATGAACTGGAAGACCACCACGCGGCTGAAGTGCGGGATATTCGTCCGCTGGGCGCCACCACGCGGGTGACGCTGAAGGTCGAAGGCCAGAGCGAGCTGATCGAAGCCGAAGTGGTGAAGGATCACGACAGCCTGGTTGGATTGGCGAAGGGTGAGACGTTGTACTTCAAACCGAAGGTCTGGCAGAAAGTCGCCAACCTTTAAAAGCAAAAGCATCGCGGGCAAGCCCGCTCCCACAGGGGATTTGTGAGCGACACAGATCACTGTGGGAGCGGGCTTGCCCGCGATGGCGTCCTACACCGCTGCGTTTTTCTGACGCAAACGCACACCCCCCGCCCGAGCCTCGATCTGCTCTTTCAGCTCATGCCGCAACCCCAGCAAAAACGCCAACTCAACCACTACAAACAACGGCCCGACAATCAACCCCGTCACATCATCGACAAACGCCGGTTTGCGTCCCTCGTAGTGATGACCGACAAACTGAATCGCCCACCCCACCACAAACATCCCGATGCCGCTGGCCAGCCAGACCAGCGTACTTTGCTGCGCGAGAACCTGACCCGCCCAAATGCACAGACCGAGCAACACGGTCATCAACACCCCGAGACGCACCTCCAGACGCAGGTAAAACCACGCCGATGCCATCGCGACCAGCACCGCCGGCGAAATCCAGCCTGCCCCCCATTGCGGCCGCGACAGCAACACCGCGACCGCCACTACAATCAGCGGGATACCGATAAAGTGGCTGGCAATATTGCGCGGGTCACGGTGGTAGGCGGCGTATTGACTGAGATGGTCAACGAGGCTTTTCATTGTTATTCCTCCTGTAGGGTGATGGATGATGCCCCGGGCTTCATCTCTCGCTCTGTCAGCCAGGCGACAATCTCCAGGAGTTTTCATGGGCATGCAGGTTTGGCGTTCGCGCCTGGATACGGGGCAGTGGTTCAGTCATTTACCTGTTCCTTTACAGGATAGTCTGCTGGCTGCGGCCCGGGTTCGGCGCCTGCCGTCGGGGCAACTGCTATTCAAACGCGGTGATCCGCCGTGCGGGCTGTATGCAGTGCTCGAAGGTTCGGTGCGCATTGGCGCGGTGAGCGAGCAGGGCAAGGAAGCGCTGCTGAGCCTGGTGGAAGCGCCGCACTGGTTCGGCGAAATCTGCCTGTTCGATGGCCAGCCGCGAACCCACGATGCCTACGCCGTTGGCCAGTGCACCCTGTTGCACATCCCGCAGGTGACGCTGCTGAAATTGCTCGACCAACAACCGGTTTACTGGCGGCAACTGGCGTTGCTGATGAGCCACAAACTGCGCCTGACCTTCATCAACCTCGAACAGCTCAGCCTGATGCCAGCGCCGGCGCGCCTGGCCCATCGCTTGCTGATGATCGCCGAGGGTTACGGTGAAATCGATCCCCCGCGCCGTGTTCTGCAACTGCCTCAGGAGCAACTGGCGTCGATGTTGTCGCTGTCGCGCCAGACCACCAACCAGCTCCTCAAGGATTTGCAGGGGCAAGGGATTCTGAACCTCAAGTATGGCGAGATCGAGATTCTGGATGCGCTGCGGTTGCGAGCGTTGGCGGTGATTTGAAAAAGATCGCTGCCCATGTAGGAGCTGGCGAAGCCTGCGATATAGGTAGGCTTTGTCCATGAACGCGCCTAGCCTGTGACGACGATAATCGAGGTGTGCCATGCGTGTATTGCTAGTGGAAGACGAACCCGAGACCGCCAGTCTCCTGGCCAAAGGCCTGAGCGAAGCGAGTTACGCGGTGGACGTGGCGCTCAATGGCATGGACGGCCGGCGCTTTATCGAGTCCGGCGAGTACGAATTGATCATCCTCGACGTGATGCTGCCGGGGCTCAACGGCTGGCAGTTGCTGCAGCAGATCCGCAAGCTCGGCGACACACCGGTGCTGCTCCTCACCACCAAGGACGGCATCGAAGATCGCCTGCGCGGGCTGGAGTTGCATGAGGATGATTACCTGCTCAAGCCGTTTGCCGTCAGTGAACTGGTGAAGCGGGTGCGCAAGCTGTTGCGGCGGGATCGCGGGCGGTAGCGGTTTCAGTGGTGTTTGAGAAATTGCTATCGCGGGCAAGCCTGCTCCCACAGTGGTTCTGGGTGAATCACTGTGTTGTGAGCAACCGAAAAACCTGTGGGAGCGGGCTTGCCCGCGAAGAGGCCGGAAAACTCAACACACCTCTCGGATCTGTCACCGCAAGCCATCCCGAAACTGCCCCGGCGTCATCCCGGTCCAGCGTTTGAACGCACGACTGAAGCTGCTGGTGTCGGCGAAACCCAGCAGATAACTGATCTCACCCAGCGAGCACAGCGGGTCGCGCAGGTGCAGTAGCGCCAGGTTTTCCCGGCTTTCGTTGAGCAGCGTATCGAACCGACAACCTTCGTCCGCCAAGTGCCGTTGCAGGCTGCGTAGACTCAAATGCAGCGCCTGGGCGATGTGATCGGCCGACGGTTCACCTTCGGGTAATTGCTCTTCAATGGCGTCGCGAACCTTGCGCTCCCAGGTCAGCGGTTTGAGTTGCGCCAGGGTGCGTTTGAGCACGGTTTCGTTGTGCTCGGCCAGTTCCGGGTTGGCGTCGTCCAGATGGCTGTCGAAATCCAGCAGAGCGAACTCCAGTCGGTCTTCATCGGCGTTGAAATACACCGGCGAGCGGAACACTTTGTGCCATTGATGCGGGTCGGCAGGTTCCGGACGACGCAGGTAAACCGCCAGCGGGGCGTAGTCACGGCCCAAGCGATTGCGGCAAGTGCGCACGTAAATCGCCGCGAAGGCATCAATGGCTTCGAAGGCTGGCGCGGGGTTGCCTTGGGGGATTTTCAGGCGGAAGTAGTAGCGATCCTCCGCGCGGATAAGCTCCAGATCCAGCGCGTTACTGACCACTTGGTGATAACGCACGATGCGCTCGAAGACTTCCCGCAGGCTGCCGCTGGCCACCAACGCATAACCCAACGCATGAAACGTGGTGGGGCTGACGAAACGCGACACCCGCAAGCCAATCGCCGGATCGCCGCTGACCTGCACCGCGATTTGCCACAGGCGCGTGGTAGCGGACAACGGGTAACGGGCGTTCGGGTCGTCCATCAACTGCGGGTCGAGCCCCGCCTGTTGGCACAGGGCGGTGCTGTCGAGCCCCAGCGCATCGAGCTGCTTGCGCAGAGCGCGGGTCCAGCTGGCGAGGGAGGTCGGTTCTGTCATGTTGATTGGCGCGTCCGGTCAACAGGTTGGCGTTCACGGCTACCGCTCAGTAAAGCATCACGGGGCAGGATGCGAACATCAATAACCAGAGGATGGAAGCATGGACGGTACTTCTGCAAGTCCCCAGCGACTGAATGCAGCACAGCGATCAGCGCATATTCGCGAGGTGGTATTGGCCAAAGGCGTCGAACTGCGTCAACGCTACCCGATTCTCAACCATCAGGACGCCTTGGGTGCGGGCATTCTGGCCTTCGCCTTGGCCGGGATGATCGGTTCCGCAGCGCTGTACATCACCGGGTACATGGCTTGGTGGGTATGCCTGCTACTCAACGCGTTTTTTGCTTCGCTGACCCACGAGCTGGAGCATGACCTGATCCACAGCATGTACTTCCGCAAACAGCGCGTGCCGCACAACCTGATGATGGGTCTGGTGTGGCTGGCGCGACCGAGCACCATCAACCCCTGGATCCGCCGCCATTTGCACCTAAACCATCACAAGGTGTCCGGCAGCGAAGCCGACATGGAAGAGCGGGCGATCACCAACGGTGAGCCCTGGGGCATCGCGCGGCTGTTGATGGTCGGCGACAACGTGATGTCTGCGTTCATCCGCATGCTGCGGGCCAGGACCTGGGCGCACAAGTTCAGCATCATCAAGCGTTCTCTGAAAGTCTATGCGCCACTGGCGCTGGTGCATTGGGGGGCGTGGTACGTGTTTCTCGGTTTTCACGCCGCCAATGGCATTGCGCATCTGTTGGGTGCGCCTATCGAATGGTCGGCGACTACATTGACGATGATGCAGGTGATCGACATCGCTGCCGTGGTGATCATCGGCCCGAACGTGTTGCGCACGTTCTGCCTGCATTTTGTCAGCTCGAACATGCACTACTACGGTGACGTGGAACCCGGCAATGTGATCCAGCAAACGCAGGTGTTGAACCCTTGGTGGATGTGGCCGTTGCAGGCGTTCTGCTTCAATTTTGGCAGCAGCCACGGGATCCATCATTTTGTGGTGAAAGAACCGTTTTATATCCGCCAGATGACCGTCCCGGTGGCGCATAAGGTGATGCGCGAGATGGGCGTGCGGTTCAATGATTTCGGCACGTTCGGGCGAGCGAACCGGTTGACGGTTCAAGCCCGGGATGTTCCCACGCTTTGTGTGGGAACAAAATTTACCCGGTCGTCATAACTTTCAGCATGTGGTGTTCACCGCCGAAAGGTCTGCTCAGTTACCTGTAATCAGCATGCAGGTTTGTGCTTTACAGCCCTTGGCATTGCTCAGGGTGACGAACCTTATTGCGGCGTCGGGGGTGGAGGTGGAAATCGTAATGGTGGCGTTTTTGTAGTCTTGGGTTTGAAGGCGATCACCTGGCAGTACGACTCTTCTCCACTGTCCCTGAAAAACCTGCAGAGGAAAGCTGGTTTTGTTTTTGATCTCAAGTTCAACCTTGGCTGCGTCCTTAGGTGGCGCAGCGAAGAGCGGAAATGATGCTGACAGCAGTAGCAGGTAAATCAGCGGCTTGGTAATTGAATTCATAGGTACTCTTCCTGAGTGTGTTGAAGTGCAATCGCACTGTCCATTGATACAAAGTGCTGATGATATAATGCGTCTATCGCGCGTCATGCAAGATTGATGTTGTAAGGAGGAATGTAGGTTTCCCGGTTCTCTTCCCTTTCCTCAAGCGCCTCTCGGCTGAACACCTTGCCCCATGCCTTCATGTACTGGGGTATATTTCTTTTTGATCTATAAATAACTTTAAATATTGTTTTGACGAATAATGGTTTTGATCAATGATTCATTCAACGGCGGCTAGAGCGCCAAAGCGGCAACAACGATTTCATTAAACCGAAACCTTTGCGCGCTAACGTTTTACTAAAGGCATACCGCGTGACATTACGCGGGACTCTCCACTTGAATTCATCGATTTCCGGGGCCGTCTCCTTGGCAGGGTGCGGCCCCTTTTTTATTCTTGGCAAACACCAACCCCTATGGGAGCGAGCCTGCTCGCGAGGGCGTCGCCACGTCCAAGCAGGCTCGCTCCCACAGGTGATCGGTTGTATATTCGATAAAGATATTAATAAATAGCTTCTTATTCCTTAACGAATATAACTCTCCTCCCTATACTCGATCAGGAACAGACACGCAGCAGGAGAGCTCCCCCATGCGCAACGAATCAATTCGCTACCTGATTGTGCCGGGCTGGCAAGGATCGCCAGAAGATCATTGGCAAACCCATTGGCAGAACAGCCTGCCCAACAGTGCGCGGGTGGAGCAGGCCGACTGGCTGACGCCTCGTCGTGAGGACTGGGTCGCGGCACTGGCCGAGGCGATTGCCGCCGACAGCACGCCCGTGATTCTGATCGCTCACAGCTTGGGCTGCATCACCGTCGCCCATTGGGCAGCCACGGCACCGCTGCCATTTTTGCGTCAGGTGCGCGGCGCGTTGCTGGTCGCGCCAGCGGACGTCGAGCGCCCGGCTTGCGCGCCGGCCCTGCGCAACTTCGCACCGATCCCGACTCATTTGCTGCCGTTTCCGAGCCAGGTCGTCAGCTCCGACAACGACAGCGCGGTGAGCGCGCCACGAGCCCTTGAATTGGCGCGCCAATGGGGCGCCGAGGCGGGGATTTTATCGGGCGCCGGGCACATCAACGTGAAGTCCGGTCACCAGCGCTGGGAGCAGGGTTTTGCGTACCTCTATCGTCTACAAAACCGCATGGAACAGCACGCCCTGCGTCGCGCCTGAACCTTTTATTTTTTCTTTTTTTTGAATCGGCCTCCGCCTCCCGGCGGTTTTGGGCGGGAGTCTGCCATGAGCTTGCATGAAACATTCGGTCAGCCGCTGCTGACCTTTCCCGATGCGGAAAAAAGCCCGCTGAGCATTCGCGCCAAGGCGTTGGTGTTCGTCGATCCGCGTTCCCGGCAGTTGCGCCAAGAGCTGGAACAACTGGCGCCACGTTCGATTTCGGTGCTGATTCGCGGTGAAACCGGCAGCGGTAAGGAACTGCTGGCGCGACATATCCATCGCGCCAGTGACCGTGGTGGATTGTTCGTGTCAGTCAATTGCGGGGCGATCAGCCCGACCTACGCCGATGCTGAATTGTTCGGCTATGCCGCAGGCAGCTACAGCGGTTCGGCCAGCAGTCGCGCTGGCTGGTTTGGTTCGGCCAATGGCGGCACGCTCTATCTGGACGAGATCGGCGACTTGCCGTTGCCAATCCAGATCAAGTTGCTCGCCGCCCTGGAAAACCACGAAGTCACTCGCGTCGGTGCTCAGCAGCCAAGCCCGGTGGACGTACGTCTGGTGGCCGCCACCAGCATCGATCTGGCTCAGGCCGTGGCTGCCGGAAAATTCCATGAACGGCTTTATCACTACCTCGGCGAAGGCCAGCTCGAACTGCCGGCCTTGCGTGAACGGGTGGGCGATATTCTGTCGCTGGCCGAATACTTCCTTGGCATCTACAGCCAACGCCTCGACCTGCCGGTGCCATTGATCAGCGAAGCCGCGCAGCATCTGCTGGAGCAGCACAGTTGGCCGGGCAACACCCGGGAGCTGGAGAACGTCATTCACTTTGCGCTGTTGGTGAGTACCGGCGACGAGATTTTGCCGGAGCATTTGAATCTGCCCGAGGCGGCTGTGTCGCTGGTGACGATCGAGCAGCAACTCAAACAGATTCTTGGCAACGGTTCCGCCGCCGAGAAAGAGGCGTTGAAAAAACTGCTCAAAGCCACGGGGCTTTTGTAGGAGCTGGCGCAGCCTGCGATCTTTTGATCTTGATCGTTGGTGGCTTTGAAATCGCCAAAATCAAAAGATCGCAGCCTTCGGCAGCTCCTACATCGGGCGTGGCAGTTGTATGAACAAAATGGAATATGAAAGTGAATAAAAGATATTGTTCGGGAATAAAAAATCCCGGTATTGTCCGCGTCACGCCAGCGATAGCACATCACTGGCACTCGTACTCATTAGCCGTCGTCGATGATGGCCGCGAATTTCCATAAGGACACTGCATGAAAAAGGTTCTGTTGTTCACCGCATTGGCGGCTGCCCTGACCGCGGGCCTGGCCCAGGCTGGCGAGAAACTGGTGGTTGCGGCGACGCCGGTTCCACATGCCGAGATTCTTGAACTGATCAAGCCAACCCTCGCAAAAGAAGGCGTGGACCTGGAGATCAAAGTCTTCACCGACTACGTTCAGCCGAACGTGCAGGTCGACCAGAAGCGTTTGGACGCCAACTACTTCCAGACCCTGCCGTACCTGAAAAACTTCAACGAAGGCAAAGGCACCAACCTGGTGACCGTGATCGGCGTGCACGTTGAACCATTCGGTGGCTACTCGAAGAAGTACAAAAAACTGGCTGACCTGCCAAACGGCGCAACCATCGCCATCCCGAACGAAGGCAGTAACAGTGGTCGTGCCCTCATCCTGTTGCAGAAGGCCGGCCTGATCGAGTTGAAAGACCCGAAAAACGCCGTGGCCACCCCGAAAGACATTGCCAAGAACCCGCACAACTTCAAGTTCAAGGAACTGGAATCGGCCATGCTGCCGCGTGTTCTGGACCAGGTCGACCTGGACATGATCAACACCAACTACGCGCTGGACGCGGGTCTGAACCCGGCTAAAGACGCGCTGGTGATCGAAGGTGCCGATTCGCCTTACGTGAACTTCCTGGTGGCTCGTCCAGACAACAAGGACAGCGTCGCCATCCAGAAACTGGCCAAGGCGTTGACCAGTCCTGAAGTGAAAGCATTCATCGCCAAGAAGTACAGCGGCGCGGTACTGCCGGCGTTCTGATTGAACGCAATCTCGAACCCCTTCAAGATTTCAACGCCGACGGCTAATACAGCGTCGGCGTTTTTATTGGGGGGGGGCACCTGTGGCGAGGGGCTTTTGTGGCGAGGGGGCTTGCCCCCGTTCGGCTGCGTAGCAGTCGCCGATCAGTCCATGAGGTGTGACAGAGGGAATCGGGATGCAGATTATAGGGCTGCTTCGCAGCCCAACGGGGGCAAGCCCCCTCGCCACAACAAGTCCCCAGCCACAGAGGAACCTGCTCACCTCAAGATCGTTCAGGCCACTCTGGCCTTTAGCGCCTTGCGCAACGCCACCAGCAATTTCACGATGTCCTGCGGATCCAGCCGCTGTGGCACGTTTACGTCAGCCATTTTTCTCTTCCTTGTGATGGTTCGGCCGGGAGTCTGGCCAAAAGCTGCACGTCCTTGGAGGGGCATTCTGAAAAAAAGATCCTTCCTACAGCACAAAGAAAAATAGTCGTCCTCCACTGCCGCCGCAAATCCGCAGGATAGTTTTTTGCGTGATATCAATATGCTTTAACGGTATTTAAATTCTTCTTTTTATACCTTTAAAGTCGGTGCCTGCCGGGTAGTTATCCACTGCCCATGGACTGCGCCATCGTCGCTTACCGAGCGGCGTACAGGATGTTCAATGACTTTCGATTACGCTTTTATCCTCAGCACCCTGCCGGCGTTTCTCAAAGCCGTGGGCGTGACGCTGCAGGTCGGCTTTATCGCCATCGGCACTTCGTCGCTGGTGGCGCTGATCAACGCGACGATTCTGGTGTTTCGCACCCCCTATCTTCAACGCCTGGTCGGGCTGTACGTGGAACTGGCGCGCAACACGCCACTGCTGATCCAGTTGTTCTTCGTCTACTTCGCCTTGCCGGCCTTGGGCATCAAAGTCTCGGGCTTCGCGGCGGCGATCATCACCATGACTTTCCTTGGCGGCGCCTACCTCACCGAAGTGCTGCGCGCCGGCGTGGATGCGGTGCCCCAGGCGCAACTTGAGTCCGGCCGTTCCATTGGCCTGTCCCACGGGCAATTGCTGCGTTACGTGATCCTGCCGCAAGCCGGCATCCTCAGCCTGCCGTCGCTGTTCGCCAATTTCATTTTCCTGCTCAAGGAAACCACCGTGGTCTCGGCGGTGGCGGTGCCGGAGATTCTCTACACCACCAAGAGCTACATCGCGCTCTATTACAAAACCTACGAAATGCTCGCTGTGCTAACGCTGATTTGCGTGCTGCTGTTTTTGCCGTTGTCGCTGCTGCTCAGTCGTCTGGAAAGGAGGCTCCAGCATGGCCAGTTCGGGTCTTGAGTTGCTCATGGTGTCGTTGCCACAGCTGGGCAAGGGCGCTGCGCAAACCCTGTCGATCTCTTTTCTGAGCATCGCCATCAGCACGGTGGGCGGCGTGCTCTACGGCGTATTGCGCACGCTGAATTCGAAATGGCTGAACGCGATTCTGCGGGTCTATCTGGAGCTGTTCCGGGCGATCCCGGTGCTGGTCTGGCTGTATTTGCTGTTCTTCGGCCTGCCGATTTTTTTCGGCCTGAGCATTCCAAGCTTCTGGTGCGCGGTGCTGGTGTTGTCGCTGTGGGGCGCCAGTGAAGTCGGTGAGGTGGTGCGCGGCGCGTTGCATTCGTTGCCGCGCGGACAACGTGAGGCGGGACTGTCGATCGGTTTGGATGGCCCGCAACTCTACGGCTATGTGCTGCTGCCTCAAGCCTTGAAACGCATGACGCCGCCGACCATCAACGTCTACACGCGCATCATCAAGACCAGCTCCCTGGCGGTGCTGATCGGCGTGGTGGACGTGATCAAGGTCGGCCAGCAGATCATCGAACGCACCTACGAATCAGTGCTGATCTACGGCGCGCTGTTCCTGTTTTTCTTCTTCATCTGCTACCCGTTGTCGGCCGCTTCGCGCGTGCTGGAGCGGCGCTGGACGCAAGCATGAGTGCATTGATCGAGTTCAAGGGTTTCAACAAGTTTTTCGGCGAGCAGCAGGTGCTCAATGGCATTGACCTGAAGGTGAGACCGGGCGAAGTGATCGTCATCCTCGGCCCCAGCGGCTGTGGCAAAAGCACCTTGCTGCGTTGCCTCAACGGCCTGGAAGTCGCCCACAGCGGCAGCTTGAATTTTGCCGGGCGCGAGTTGCTGGATAAGGGCACCGACTGGCGCGAAGTGCGTCAGCAGATCGGCATGGTATTTCAGAGCTACCACCTGTTTCCGCACATGAGCGTGCTCGACAACCTGTTGCTTGGCCCGCTCAAAGTGCAGAAACGCGAACGCCGTGAAGCCCGCGCTCAGGCTGAGGCGCTGCTTGAGCGTGTCGGTCTGCTGGACAAGCGCGACGCCTTTCCGCGCCAGCTCTCCGGCGGTCAACAGCAACGCATCGCCATCGTCCGTTCGCTGTGCATGAACCCCAAGGTCATGCTCTTCGACGAAGTCACCGCCGCCCTCGACCCGGAGATGGTCAAGGAAGTGCTCGAAGTGATTCAAGGCCTGGCCCGCGAAGGCATGACGCTGCTGATCGTCACCCACGAAATGGCCTTCGCTCGCGCCGTGGCTGACCGAATTGTGTTCATGGATGCCGGGCGCATTCTTGAGCAAAACCCACCCGAGATTTTCTTTACGAACCCGCAAACCGCACGAGCGCAGCAGTTCCTGGAGAAGTTCTCCTACGTCGCCGCACTACCCAAAACGACTCAAACAAAGGAATTGGAACTGCCATGAAAACTGCCAAGTCTTCTCTGCTGCTACTCCCGCTGTTCGGCCTGGCGCTGCTCGCCGGCTGCAACAA
Organism: Pseudomonas sp. TH37; assembly: GCF_016650735.1. Taxonomy (NCBI): domain Bacteria; kingdom Pseudomonadati; phylum Pseudomonadota; class Gammaproteobacteria; order Pseudomonadales; family Pseudomonadaceae; genus Pseudomonas; species Pseudomonas sp. TH37. Next base: position 319,571 of record NZ_JAEKFD010000006.1, on the reverse strand, counting down.
ACCCGAAGAACCGACGAAGCCAAAAGTCGCAAGCGTCAGCACCGCACCGACCGGTTACCTGGAAAAAATCAAAGCCCGGGACAAGCTGATCGTCGGTGTCTTCACCGATAAACCGCCGTTCGGTTTTGTCGATGAGGCCGGGCGTTACGTGGGGTTCGATACTGACATCGGCCGCCAATTCGCCAAGGATCTGTTGGGTGATGAGAACAAAGTGGAATTCGTTGCAGTGGAGCCGGCGAGCCGGATTCCGTTCCTGCAGAGCGACAAGGTCGACCTGATCCTGGCCAACATGACGGTCACCCCGGAGCGCAAGGACGCGGTGGACTTCACCAACCCGAACCTCAAGGTTGCGGTGCAGGCACTGGTGCCGCAGGCGAGTTCGGTGAAGAACCTTGATGACCTGGCGACCCGCACCACCATCGTGACCACGGGCACCACGGCGGATATCTGGCTGACCAAGAATCATCCGGACTGGAAACTGCTGAAGTTCGAGAAAAACTCCGAGTCCCTGCAGGCCCTGGCCAATGGTCGCGGCGACGCTTATGCGCAGGACAATCTGGTGCTGTTCAGCTGGGCCAAGCAGAACCCGGGTTACCGCGTGCTGGAGGAAAAACTGGGTGCCGAAGCACCGATTGCGCCGGCGGTGAAGAAGGGCAATATCGAACTGCGTGATTGGGTGAATGTGGAGCTGGCGAAGTTGGGCGAGGAGAAGTTTTTGCTCAAGCTGTACGACCAGTATGTGCGTAAAGAATTGAGCGATGACACCAAGCCGGAAAGCGTGATTGTTGAGGGTGGGAAGTGGCAGGGGTGATTCTCTAACCTTTGCGGTGATCTCGCGGCCGTCATCGCGGGCAAGCCCGCTCCCACAGGGTTTGGTGTGGACGCAGATTTTGTGTTCACTGAAGATCATTGTGGGAGGGTGGGAAGTGGCAGAGTTGATTCTCTGACCTTTGCGGCGATCTCTCGGCCGTCATCGCGGGCAAGCCCGCTCCCATAGGGTTTGGTGTGGACGCAGATTTTGTGTTCACTGAAGATCATTGTGGGAGCGGGCTTGCCCGCGATGGCGGTTTATCAGGCTCCCTCTAATCCGGCCAATACCACGCCGGCTCATCCAGCATCCGCTGCCCGACCATCCCGGTCTGGCCGAAATTCTTTTCCAGCACAATGCAATTGCATTCCGGGTCTTGCTGCAACGCGGAGATCAAGCGCCGCGCATGGGACACCACCCACACCTGACACTGCTCGGACGCTCGAATGATCAACCGCGCCAACGCCGGCAACAGGTCCGGATGCAGACTGGTTTCCGGCTCGTTCAACACCATCAGCGTCGGTGGCCGAGGGGTCAGCAATGCCGCGACCAGCAGCAGATAACGCAACGTCCCGTCCGACAACTCGGCGGCAGACAACGGCCGCAACAACCCTTCCTGATAAAACTCGATCGCAAACCGTCCGCCCTGCAATGGCGCGATGTTCAGTCGCGCGCCGGGAAAGGCATCGCTGATAGCCGCCTGCAAGGCTTCGGGATCACCGATTTCGATGATGGTCTGCAAGGCTGCCGCCAGGTCGCGACCGTCGTGGTGCAGCACCGGTGTGCGGGTGCCCAGTTGCGGTTGGCGAACCGGTGCGTCGGCGTCGCTGCGAAAGTGATCGTAGAAACGCCAGCGACGGATGAACTCACGTAATTCCAGAACCTCCGGTGAAGAACGCAAACTGCCGACCTGATCGAACAGGCTGTCGAAATTCGGCGTGTGCTGAGCCAGTACATCCCAGCTGCGATTGGCTCGGGCACGGATCATCGGGCCGTCGCGATCCACCAGCAGGCTGGCCGGCCGATAAATCGGCCCGGCCCAGACGCATTCACGCTTGATTTGCGGGTCGAGGTTGAAGCGTGACGGAATAGGTGAACTGTGTTCGGGCAGCATGAAGTGGCCGTTGGAATCGGGCAGCCCGAGGCTGATCGAATAGCTGAAATCCTCACCGGCAAACCCCAGTCGCAGTCGTTTGACGCCGTGTCTCACCGTAGCCTCGACCGGGACTTCACCATTGCGCATTCGTCGGCTGATATTTTCAGGCCCGGCCCAGAACGTCGAATCCAGCCCACCCTCACGGGCCAACGCATTGACCACCCCGCCCTGAGCGGTTTCCGCCAGCAGGCGCAGGGCGCGGTAAAGATTGGACTTGCCGCTGCCGTTGGGGCCGGTGATCAGGTTCAACCGGCCAAGCGGAATCACCAATTTATTGATCGAGCGGTAATTGGCCACCGCGAGGGTTTTGAGCATGGGTAGCTTCCTGCTGCATGGTTCGTCATTCTGCCTTATTGTCAGCAACACGGTGATCCCCTGTAGCAGCTGGCGAAGCCTGCGTTCGGCTGCGCAGCAGTCGTCAATCCGGGCTCCACGGTGTGCCTGATGCATTGCGTGCGCCGATTTTACGACTGCTGCGCAGCCGAACGCAGGCTTCGCCAGCTGCTACAAGGAAAGTGGCGTGACTGCTTTATTTGGAGCCGTCGGATGCACCTGTTGAACCCTGTTCTAAGCTCACAGTCGTATCGTCACTGGCACGTTCGTACAACGCAAAGGAGTTTGCATGGCGGGTCCCGGATTGAAATTAATGGTTGGCCTGAGCCTCATCGCCTTGCTGACCGCCTGTGGCGATAAAAAGCCCGTCGAGAAGGATCGCCCACGAGTCTTCGTGCAAGAGGTCAAACCATCGGATTACGCCGCCGCGGTGACACTCACCGGCGACGTCCAGGCGCGGGTACAAACCGAATTGTCGTTCCGCGTGGGCGGCAAAATCATCCAGCGTATGGTGGATGTCGGTGACCGGGTTTCGGCCAAACAAGTGCTGGCCAGACTCGACCCGAAAGACCTGCAAACCAATGTTGATTCAGCCCAGGCTCAAGTCGTTGCCGAACAGGCCCGGGTCAAACAAACCGCCGCGGCCTTCGTTCGCCAACAAAAACTCCTGCCCAAGGGCTACACCAGCCAGAGCGAATACGATTCCGCCCAAGCCGCCTTGCGCAGCAGTCAGAGCGCATTGACTGCCGCTCAGGCGCAGTTGGCCAACGCCCGTGATCAATTGAGCTACACCGCGTTGATTGCCGATGCGCCGGGGGTGATTACCGCGCGCCAGGCCGAAGTCGGCCAAGTGGTGCAAGCCACGGTGCCGATTTTCAGCCTGGCCCGGGACGGCGAGCGTGACGCGGTGTTCAACGTTTATGAATCGCTGCTGGCCGAGCCGCCGTCGGATAGATCGATTGTGGTCAGCCTGCTCGACAACCCGAAGATCAAAACTACGGGTACTGTTCGGGAAGTCACGCCGGCAGTGTCCGCGCAGACCGGCACGGTGCAAGTCAAAGTCACCCTCGACAGCCTTCCCGAGGGCATGCAACTCGGGTCGGTGGTGAGCGCCACCGCCAAGCCAGTCGGCAAAACCGCAGTGGAGTTGCCCTGGTCGGCCCTGACCAAAAACCTCAGTGACCCGGCTGTGTGGCTGGTGGACGCCGAGGGCAAGGCGCAATTGCACACGGTCACCGTCGGCCGTTACCTGACCGGCAAAGTGATTGTCAGCGCCGGCCTCAACGGTGGCGAAAAAGTCGTCATCGCGGGCGGCCAATTACTGCATCCGGGCGTGAAGGTGGAGATCGTCGAAAACACCTATAAGACGCCAATGACAGGAGCCCAGCCATGAAGCGCCTGTTGCTGTTGTCCGCCGCTGCACTGCTGGTCGCCTGCTCCAAAGAGGAAGCGCCGCCAGAACCGGTTCGGCCGGTGCTGTCCGTGGAGGTGAAAGCGCTCAATCAAGAAGACCTCGGCCGGTTTGCCGGCAGCATTCAGGCCCGTTATGAAAGCAATATCGGTTTCCGGGTGCCGGGACGTATCGCCAGCCGTAACGTTGATGTCGGTGCCGAAGTCGATAAGGGCGCCTTACTCGCCACGCTCGACCCCACCGATCAGCAGAACCAGTTGCGTTCTACTCAAGGTGATCTGGCGCGTGTTCAGGCGCAGCTCATCAATGCTCAGGCCAACGCCCGGCGTCAGCAGGAACTGTTCAATCGCGGGGTTGGCGCGCAGGCGCAACTGGACATCGCCCAGACCGATTTGAAAACCACCCAGGCGTCCCTCGATCAAGCCAGGGCCGCAGTCGATCAGGCGAAGGACCAACTCAACTACGTCGAGCTGCGCACCGATCACAAAGCCATTGTCACCGCGTGGAATGCCGAAGCCGGGCAGGTGGTGACGGCCGGCCAGCAAGTGGTGACCCTGGCGCAGCCGGACATCAAGGAAGCGGTGATCGATTTGCCCGACACCCTGGTCGATCAATTGCCTGCCGACGTGGTGTTCCAGGTCGCCTCACAACTGGACCCGAGCATCACCAGCACAGCCATCGTGCGTGAAGTCGAACCCCAGGCCCAAAGCGCGACCCGTACCCGTCGCGCCCGCCTGAGCCTGACCGATACGCCGCCGGGCTTTCGCCTCGGCACGGCGATCAGCGTGACCCTCAGCTCCGCGATCAAGCCACGCCTCGAACTGCCGGTGAGCGCGCTGCAGGAGGTCGACGGCAAACTGCGGATCTGGGTCGTCGATCCGCAGACGCAAACCGTTTCCCCACGGGACGTCAGCCTGATCAGTCGGACCGATGACACGGTGGTCCTGGCCAACGGCGTGAAGTCCGGCGAGCGGGTGGTCAGTGCCGGTGTGAACAGCCTCAAGCCGGGGCAGAAAGTGAAAATTGACGAGGACAGCCCGCAATGAAAGGGAGTTTCAACTTATCCGAATGGGCCCTCAAGCATCAGTCGTTTGTCTGGTATTTGATGTTCGTCGCGCTGCTGATGGGCGTGTTCTCGTACCTGAACCTGGGCCGCGAAGAAGACCCGTCGTTCACCATCAAAACCATGGTGATCCAGACCCGCTGGCCCGGCGCGACCCAGGAAGAAACCCTCAAGCAGGTCACTGACCGGATCGAGAAAAAACTCGAAGAACTCGACTCGCTCGACTACGTGAAAAGCTACACCCGCCCCGGCGAATCGACGGTCTTCGTCAACCTGCTCGACACCACCAGCGCCAAGGACATCCCGCAAATCTGGTACCAGGTGCGCAAGAAGATCAACGATATTCGCGGTGACTTCCCGCAGGGCCTGCAAGGGCCGGGCTTCAACGATGAGTTCGGTGACGTGTTCGGTTCGGTGTACGCCTTTACCTCCGACGGCCTGTCGATGCGCCAGTTGCGCGATTACGTGGAACAGGTGCGTGCCGAAATCCGCGAAGTCCCGGGGTTGGGCAAGGTCGAGATGGTCGGTGAGCAGGATGAGGTCCTTTACCTGAACTTCTCCACCCGCAAACTCGCCGCCCTCGGCATCGATCAGCGTCAGGTGGTGCAGAGCCTGCAATCACAGAACGCCGTGACCCCGGCTGGGGTGATCGAGGCCGGTCCGGAGCGGATTTCGGTGCGGACGTCGGGGCAGTTTGCCTCCGAGAAAGACCTGGCCAACGTCAACCTGAAGCTCAACGACCGTTTCTACCGACTGGCCGACATCGCCAACATCAGCCGTGGCTATGTAGATCCGGCGACCCCGGAGTTTCGTTTCAACGGTCAGCCAGCCATCGGCCTGGCGATCGCCATGAAGAAGGGCGGCAACATTCAGGACTTCGGCAAGGCGCTGCACCTGCGCATGGATGAGCTGACGGCGGACCTGCCGGTGGGCGTCGGTGTACACACCGTTTCCGACCAGGCTGTAGTGGTGGAAGAAGCCGTCGGCGGCTTCACCAGTGCGTTGTTCGAAGCGGTGGTGATTGTGCTGATCGTCAGCTTCATCAGTCTGGGTGTTCGCGCCGGGCTGGTGGTGGCGTGTTCGATTCCGTTGGTGCTGGCGATGGTCTTTCTCTTCATGGAATACAGCGGCATCACCATGCAGCGGATTTCCCTCGGTGCGCTGATCATCGCCCTCGGCCTGCTGGTGGACGACGCGATGATCACGGTGGAGATGATGGTCACGCGCCTGGAAATGGGTGAAACCAAAGAGCAAGCGGCGACCTTCGCCTACACCTCGACCGCATTCCCGATGCTCACCGGCACGTTAGTCACCGTGGCCGGTTTCGTGCCGATCGGTTTGAACGCCAGTTCCGCCGGTGAGTACACCTTCACGCTGTTCGCGGTGATCGCGGTGGCCATGCTGGTGTCATGGATCGTCGCCGTACTGTTCGCCCCGGTACTCGGCGTGCATATTCTGAGCGCCAAGGTGAAACCTCATGACGCAGAGCCAGGGCGCATCGGTCGGGCGTTCAATGGCGGCCTGCTCTGGGCGATGCGCAATCGCTGGTGGGCCATCGGCATCACCGTGGCGCTATTTGTGCTCTCGGTGTTTTCCATGCAGTTCGTGCAGAACCAGTTCTTCCCGTCCTCGGACCGCCCGGAAATTCTCGTCGACCTGAACCTGCCGCAAAACGCCTCGATCGCTGAAACCCGCAAGGTGGTGGATAAGCTCGAAGCGACATTCAAGGATGATCCGGACATCGTGCGCTGGAGCACCTACATCGGCGAAGGGGCGATCCGTTTCTACCTGCCCCTCGACCAGCAATTGCAGAACCCGTACTACGCGCAACTGGTGATCGTCAGCAAAGGCCTGGAGTCACGCACGGCCCTGACGGCGCGACTGCAAAAGCGCCTGCGCGAAGAGTTCGTCGGTGTCGGCAGTTACGTCCAGGCCCTGGAAATGGGCCCGCCAGTGGGACGGCCGATTCAGTACCGGGTCAGTGGCAAAGACATTGATCAGGTGCGCAAACACGCTATCGCCCTGGCCACCGAACTGGATAAGAACTCGCACATCGGCGAGATCATTTACGACTGGAACGAGCCGGGCAAAGTGCTGCGCATCGACATCGCTCAGGACAAGGCCCGGCAACTTGGGCTGTCATCTGAAGACGTGGCGAACCTGATGAACAGCATCGTCGTCGGTTCGCCGGTGACGCAGGTTGATGACGATATCTACCTGATCGACGTGGTCGGTCGCGCTGAAGATGCCGAGCGCGGCAGTCCGGAAACGCTGCAGAACTTGCAGATCGTCACCCCCGGCGGCACTTCGATTCCGCTGCTGGCGTTTGCCACGGTGCGGTATGAACTGGAGCAGCCGCTGGTCTGGCGTCGCGATCGCAAACCGACCATCACCATCAAGGCCGCGGTGCGCGACGAGATTCAGCCGACCGATCTGGTGAAACAGCTGCAACCGGACATCGACAAATTCGCCGCCAGTTTGCCGGTGGGCTACAAAGTCGCCACCGGCGGTACTGTGGAGGAAAGCGGCAAGGCCCAGGGGCCGATTGCCAAGGTCGTGCCATTGATGCTGTTTTTGATGGCGACCTTCCTGATGATCCAGTTGCACAGTGTGCAGAAGCTGTTCCTGGTGGCCAGCGTCGCGCCGCTCGGGTTGATCGGCGTGGTGCTGGCGCTGATCCCGACCGGCACGCCGATGGGCTTCGTGGCGATCCTCGGTATTCTGGCGCTGATCGGCATCATCATCCGCAACTCGGTGATTCTGGTGACCCAGATCGACTCTTTCGAGAAGAGCGGCTACACGCCATGGGACGCGGTGGTGCAGGCCACGGAACATCGGCGGCGACCGATTCTGTTGACTGCGGCGGCAGCGAGCCTGGGGATGATCCCGATTGCCCGGGAAGTGTTTTGGGGGCCGATGGCCTACGCGATGATTGGCGGGATCATCATCGCGACTTTGCTGACACTGCTGTTTTTGCCGGCGCTGTACGTGGCCTGGTACAAGATTCGCGAGCCGAAGAAGGAGGCGCAGTAATCGGTGCGCTGATCGTTCCCGGGTAATATTTGGGAACGGTCTTACTTACATGCCTGGTGTGTTGCTGTACGGTCCCTTTTCCAAATGGAGGGGGACTTCGATGTCACCGATGACCTATTGCCTGCGCTGTGTGCTGTTGCTCGGCGCTCTGCTGCTGTCACCTACGACGCTGGCCGGAAATGTGCTGGAAAATTCGCTGTGGCGCGTCGAACTCGATCCCGCCACGCTGGCAATCCGCGTCATCCCCGCACTAAATTCGCCAGTGCAAGCCTCGGCGGGCGTTATTGGGCACAAGGTCAGCGACCTCAAGCAAAGCGCCAATCGCCTGGACTGGCAATGGGACGACGGCGCCTGGACCCTGAGTGCCATCCTCGACCAGCGCGACCTCTCCCTGTCCATCACCGCCCGCGACCCCGGAGAGCTGAGCTTCCTCAGGCAACCGGGCAGCGCCATGGGCAAAGGCCAGATCTGGCCGCTGGCCGAGGGGCATTACGTGCCCGCCGGTGATCCGCTGTGGCAATCCTTTTTGCTCGATCAGGGCGAGTTCAATACCACCCAGGACCTGAGCCTGCCGCTGTGGGGCGTCGATCACGGTGGCTTTACCCTCAATTGGTTGATGACCAATCCTTACAACAATCACCTGACGTTCAGTGCCGAGGGTAAGACCCTGGCGCTGGCGGTCCGTCACGCTTTCACCGCGCTTGAGCCCGGCACACCGCTGACCTTCACGCTGTCATTGGGTGATGCCGATCCGTTGGCGGGTGCCAAACGCTATCGGCAATGGTTGATCGACAACGGGCAATACGAACCCTTGAGCGACAAACTGCTGAAAACCCCCGAAGCGAAAAAATTGCTGGGAGCCAGCCATGTTTATCTGTGGGGCAATGATCTGCTCGGGCCCGACGATGTGCGTAGTTGGCCGGCATTGCTGAGACTGCTGCGGGGCACAGGTGCTCTGGCCAGCGAGTTGCGCGGCGGCTTCGACGCTGAAACCCGGCAGATTCTGAGCCGCGCCCAACCGCCCCTCGACCGTTACCAGCAAACCACGTTGCTGCGCAGCCTCAATGGCGCGTTCAACCAAAAAGCGCGAAGCGGTTGGCAGGCAGTCGCTGAGCCGGACATGCAAAAACTGGCTGAGGGTTATGGCCGGCTGCGCACGGAAGTGGCGAAAGCGTTCGTCGAGGCGCTGACGGCAACCCCTGAACGCTGGGGCAGCACGTTGTCGCCAAGAACGTTTGACCAGTTGCAAGCCGCCGGGTTGTCGCGCTTGTGGTTGGGCCTCGGCGAGGGCTGGGAGGGAGGCCTTTGGCATCCCGAGGCGGTGCGCCAAGGCGTAGGGGCCGGGTATCTGGTGGCGCCTTACGACTCTTATGAAACGGCGTTGACCACCACTGAAAATCCGGACTGGACCACCGCGCACCTCGGCTCGCGGGCTAACCTTGAGTGTGCGATTGTCTTGAGCAGCGGCGCCTTCAAAAGTGGTTTCCAGCAGTCCGGGCATTACACCGATCCGCGTTGTGTGCGGCCGTTGCTTGAGGCTCGAATCAAAGCCGTACAGACCAAGGCCGGGTTCAATAGCTGGTTTCTCGATGCCTACGCCACGGGCATGGTGTTCGACAGTTATCGCCCCGGCGCCACCCTGACCCAGGCGCAAAACGCCGAGGGCAATATCGACGCCTCACGCTGGTTGAACGAGACGTTACAGCTGCCGGCCGGCTCCGAGGACGGCAACGCCACCACGGCCCGGGGCGTGCTGTTTGCCCATGGCATGCAGACACCGGTGATCGGCTGGGGTGATCCGGACATGAGCAAGAACCCCAAGTCGCCTTATTACCTGGGCCGCTGGTTTCCCAACGAAAAGCCCCAGGTCTTTTTCAAAACGGTGCCGCTCAAGGAACCCTATCGCACGGTGCACTTTGCCCCGCAGACGCGCTTGCCGCTGTATCAGGCGGTGTTCCACGGTTCGGTGATCACCACCCATCACTGGCTGTTCGACAGTCTTAAACTGAGCAATGTGCGGGCCGAGAACGAACTGATGCAGTTGCTCTATAACGTGCCACCGCTGTACCACCTGAGCGCTGATACGTTGAAGCAGCGACTGCCGGTAATTGCACGGCAGGATGTTTTTTTTCGGCCGCTGCATGAACGTCTGGCGACTGAGGCGATGACGGATTTTCGTTGGCTGACGGAGGATCGCCTGGTGCAGCAGACGACGTTTGCCGATGGTACGCGGCTGGTGGCCAATTTTGATTCGCGCGAGCGCGAGGTTGGAGGCAAGCCACTGGCTGGGCAGAGCATCAGGGCGTTTGGTGTGGATGGGGCAGTGAGCAACTATCAGGTTTCTTCGTCACCCTGAAGACCATCGCGGGCAAGCCCGCTCCCACAGTAGAACGCATTCCAATGGGGGAGCGAGCCTGCTCGCGAAGCGTTCGACCTGACTACACCGGCTTACGCCAAACACTCGCCAACCAAGGCTGCTGCTCCCGCGGCAGCCCCGCCGGCCGGTAGTAATGCTCAAGCTCCACAAACCCCGCCTCAGTCAGCAACTCCTGCCACGCGTGAAGATCGTAATACGCCCCATATCGCGGCCCGTTCCAGCCTTCCTGATTCTCCCCACGAGGATTGGAGCTGAACAACACACCGCCCGGTTTCAACGCCTCGCGCAGTTGCTTCAACACCCGAGGCAATTCCTGACTCGGGATGTGGAACAGCACCGCATTGGCAAAAATCCCGTCAAACCGCTCGGCCGGCAGGTCGAGTTTCAGAAAGTCCTGCTGCCAAACTTCGCAACCACTGTCCTCCCGCGCCATCTGCGCAAGCTTTTCCGAACCGTCGAGGCCGACGGCGGTGTGGCCCAGGCGCGTGAAGGTTTTCAGGTCACGGCCAGGGCCGCAGCCGAAGTCGAGAATGCTGAACGGCGCCTCACCCTGAATATGCCGCAACAGGGCATCAATGTTCTGGCTGACATCGTGATCGCGAGTGCCTTCACGGAAGTCTTCGGCCACCGAATTGTAATGGCCCAGCGTGGTGGCGGTGATCTGCTCCAGGTCGTCGGAAGTCTGTTTCATGGTCGGCTGCGCAGGCAATTGGGATTCACCGAATATACGCCATCAAGCCTGGCGCTGCTGCGCAGCCATTCGCGAGCAAGCCCGCTCCCACACTGGATCGCGTCGAACACAAATTCCATGTTCACCGAAGATCGAATGTGGGAGCGGGCTTGCTCGCGAAAGCGGTATCACTGGCGACCAATGACTTCAGCCAGACTCAACTCTGTTTCATCCCCAGACATTCAATGGACCGATCAACCATCGCCTTGGCAATCTCCAGCAAATGCCAGACGGAAAACACCAATGCCCGATCCGCGCCCTTGAGTTGATCGCCGCACTGATACGCCGTGACCGAGGCGCAACGCAGGAGATCCGCTACATAGAGCTGGGCGTCTTCGAAGCTCATGTCTTTGCTGACGTTGTAGAAGCGCAATTCATCGGGTGCCGACGGTTGTTGCCGGTGAGGTGGAAATCGATCGCGCGGTAAAGCGCCGATCGATCCCTGAGCGGGTCTTCAGTGGCGGTTTCGTTGGTGGGGTTTTCGGGAGGTGGATCGGGTACGGATTTTTTCATGTGTTGCTCCTATTGCTACATGGGAGCCATCACTTATCGCCTACTAAACGATTGGGTGGCGGCTGTGCGCAGGTTAGTAGGCCGGTCAATAGGAAAACCGGTGCACCCGAAGATGCCCCACGCACAGCCACCATATTCTGCATGCGGCAAACATTGCCGAACATGAGCATGGAATCGCTATGCGCCTATTGATCCGGGCTACTAAACCCGATCACTGATGAACAGTGACGGACCGAGACTAGCCACGGAATTTGGCAGGCGCAAGCGAGCGGAATGATCTAGGAAACGTCCTGCAAAAGAAAGGGATCAGGCCTGCTGGCACTCTGATTTTCTTGTGCGAAAACTTCCCTTCTGAGGTCGGTGATTACCTGTGGCGAGGGGGCTTGCCCCCGTTCGGCTGCGCAGCAGTCGCAAAACCTGCGAAACGGTTTTACCTGACACACCTCATTGCATGGTTCTGGGGCCGCTTCGCGACCCAACGGGGGCAAGCCCCCTCGCCACAAAGGTGCTCCCACGACAATGAGTGTTCGCAACATGCTTAGCGTTTGTTAAGTCCTCGCGCCAATCTGTCGCCACCCAACTGAATCACCGCCACCAACACCACCAGCAACACAATCACCGTCAACATGATCTGGCTATCAAACCGCTGATATCCATACCGATAAGCGATGTCCCCCAACCCACCGGCACCAATCGCTCCGGCCATGGCTGACGAGTTGATCATCGTCACCAACGTAATGGTGAAACCACCAACAATCCCCGGTAACGCTTCAGGCAGCAGCACATGCCAGACGATATGCCAGCGTCGGCACCCCATCGCTTGCGCTGCTTCGATCAACCCATGGTCGACCTCGCGCAAACTGACCTCGGCAATGCGTGCAAAGAACGGCGTGGCCGCAATGGTCAACGGCACCACGGCAGCCCACACGCCATACGTGGTGCCGACGATCAGCCGGGTAAACGGAATCAACGCCACCATCAAAATCAGAAACGGAATCGAACGGAACAGGTTCACGAACGCGCCCAACGCGCGGTTCAGTGCCGGTGCTTCGTAGATGCCGCCCTTGGAACTGGTGACCAAAATCACCGCTAACGGAATGCCCGCCAGTAGCGCGATCAGTGACGACACTCCAACCATCAAGAACGTGTCGATAAAACCCTGAAGCAACCGATCAAACCACATAACCCAGCACCTCCACCTGTTGCGCCCAGTTGCCGGCGCGCTGACGTAGTTCCTCGGCGCCGAGGGGCGAGCCGGTCACCGCCAGCAACAATTGCCCGAGCGCATGCCCCTGAATCCGTTCCACGCCCCCTTGCAGCAAGCGCACGCGGCCACCGAGGGCGCTGAATAGCGCCGCCAGGTCTGGCTCGTCGCTGGCGCTGCCGGTGAATTGCAAACGCAGCACCACGGCAGCATCTGAAGACTGCGGCTGCTCCCGCAAGCGGCTTTGCAGCTCTTCCGGCAGACCGTGTTGCAATGGCGCGAGCAAGGTCTTGCTGACCTCATGCTGCGGGTTGCCAAAGACTTCCCAGACCGGCCCTTGCTCGACGATTTTCCCGTGCTCCAGTACCACGACCCGATCACAGATATCGCGGATCACCGCCATCTCGTGGGTGATCAGCACGATGGTCAGGCCCAGGCGCTGATTGATCTCGCGCAGCAGGCCGAGGATCGATTGCGTGGTCTCCGGATCCAGCGCCGACGTTGCCTCGTCACACAGCAGAATCTCCGGGTCATGCACCAGTGCTCGGGCGATGCCGACGCGTTGTTTCTGTCCGCCGGAAAGTTGCGCCGGGTAGGCTTTGTGCTTCTCCTGCAGGCCGACCAATTCCAGCAGTTCGCGGACTTTGCGCTCGCGCTGCTCCTTGGGCACGCCGGCGACTTTCAGCGGCAATTCGACGTTCTGCCAAACCGTCTTGGCCGACATCAGGTTGAAGTGCTGGAAGATCATGCCGATCCGCCGCCGCAGCGCCACCAAGTGGTCTTCATCGAACTTGCCGATGTCCACCTGATCGATCAGCACCCGCCCGCTGCTCGGTTGTTCGAGGCGGTTGATGGTGCGGATCAGCGACGACTTGCCGGCACCGCTGCGACCGATGATGCCGAACACTTCGCCGCGCTGGATCGCCAGGTCGATGCCGTGCAAGGCCGCCACCGGGCCTTGCTGGCCGTTGTAGGTTTTACCCAGGCCGATGAAGCGCACGTGAGCGCGATTCAGGTCTGGGTGCAGTTCGGTTTGTGTGGCGTTATGTGGCTCCGGAAGTTCCAGTCGCCGTTGGATCGCGGCCGTCATACTCAGCTTTCCCAGCCGGCTTGATAGAGCTTGCCGTGGGCTTTATCCAGCGCCGCACGAACGGCTGGCGAATGCTGGTAGATGTCGACGAATTTGATCAGACGCGGGTCGGTTTTGCTTTTCGGCTGGATCACGAACTGGATCACGTATTCCTTGTGATCGAGGCCGTCGAACAGCAGGGCGGAACTGGCATCGAAGGTCTTCGACAGACGGATATAGGCCGGGTAGCCCTGGACCAGATCAGCATCGTCGTAGGCGCGTACCAATTGCACGGCTTCGACTTGAAGGATTTTGATTTTTTTCGGGTTGGCGATGATGTCTTCTTCGGTGGCCTTGTAGCCGACGCCCGGTTTGAGGGTGATCAGCCCGGCCTTGGCCAGCAGTTGCAGGCCGCGACCGCTGTTGATCGGGTCGTTGGCGATGGCCACGCTGGCGCCTTCGGGTAACTCGGCGAAGCTTTTGTATTTCTTCGAGTAGAGGCCGACGTTGTTGATGATGCCCGGGGCGAATGGCACCAGGTCAAAACCGGCGGCAGCCTTGGCGTTTTCCAGAAACGGGATGTGCTGGAAATAGTTTACGTCGATGTCGCCCGAGGCGAGGCTGACGTTGGGGGCGATCCAGTCGCTGAACTCCACCAGTTCGACTTTCAGGCCTTGTTTGTTGGCTTCTTCTACTGCGGCTTCCAGGGGAATGGCGAAGGCGGCGGTGGTGCCGACTTTCAGTGGTGCGTCGGCGGCGAAGGTGATGGAGCTGAAGAGGCCGAGGGCCAGGGCCAGTGCTTTGACTGGGTGGTTGAACAGTTTTTTGGTCATGATGGTTTTCCAGTCAATTGTTTAATGGGTGCACACATCTGTGGCGAGGGGCTTGCCCCCGTTGGGCCGCGAAGCGGCCCCAAAACCATGCAATGAGGCGTGTCAGGTAAACCGTTTCGCAGGTTTTGCGACTGCTGCGCAGCCGAACGGGGGCAAGCCCCCTCGCCACAGGGATCAGCGGCGGAACGCAGAGCCCGTATGTTGCTCAGGTAAATGCGCTTCGCCGTGAAACAGCTTTTCCCGCAGGCTGCCGTCGTCGTAAGCGGTCTTGTACGACCCTCTGCGCTGCAACTCCGGAATCACCAGCTCAATGAAATCCACATAGCTTTCCGGCGTGACAATCCGCGTCAGATTGAAGCCATCCAGACCGGTTTCGGCGATCCACGATTCCAGTTCGTCAGCCACCTGCTGCGGCGAGCCGACCACGGTGATGTAGCGGCCACCGAGGGCGTGTTGTTCCAGCAGTTTGCGGCGGGTCCAGTCGTTGTTTTGCAGGTTCTTGGTGGCGGACTGGATGGCGTTGCTCTTCACGTACTGGATCGGTTCGTCGAGTTCGTACTCGGAAAAATCGATCCCGGTCGACGCCGAGAAATGCGCCACACCGGCCTCGGCGCTGGCGTAGCTCAGGTACTCGGCGTGCTTGGCCCAGGCCAGCTCTTCTGTCGCACCGACAATCACGTTCAAGCCCATGAACACCTTGATGTCCCAGGGATTGCGCCCGGCCTCGACGGCGCTGGCGCGAACCTTGTCCACCTGAACCCGGGTCGCCGGTTTGTTCTGACCGCTGATGAACACGCACTCGGCATGCCGACCGGCGAACAGCAAACCGCGATCGGAACTGCCTGCCTGGAACAGCACCGGCGTGCGTTGCGGCGATGGCTCGCAGAGGTGATAACCCTCGACCTGATAGAACTCGCCCTTGTGCTCGACCTTGTGCACTTTGTCTGGCTGGGCGTAGATCCGTTGCTCGCGGTCGTTGAGTACCGCGCCGTTTTCCCAGCTGCCTTCCCAGAGTTTGTAGAGCACTTGCAGGTATTCATCGGCCTGGTCGTAACGCCGGTCGTGTTCCACCTGTTCGCTTAGGCCCATGGCCTTGGCGGCGCTGTCGAGGTAGCCGGTGACGATGTTCCAGCCGACCCGCCCGCGACTCAAATGATCCAGCGTCGACATGCGTCGGGCGAACAGGTACGGAGGTTCGTAGGTCAGGTTGGCGGTCAGGCCGAAGCCGAGGTTTTTGGTGACAGCGGCCATGGCCGAGACCAGCAGCAGCGGGTCGTTGACCGGCAACTGGATCGACTCTTTGAGCGGCACGTCCACCGAGTTTTGATAGACGTCGTACACGCCGACGATGTCGGCGATGAACAGACCGTCGAACAGTCCGCGTTCCAGCAACTGAGCCAGTTCAGTCCAGTATTCGATGGTTTTGTATTGGGTCGACGTGTCTCGTGGATGCGTCCACAGGCCATGGTTGATGTGCCCGATGCAGTTCATGTTGAAGGCATTGAGCAGGATTTTCTTTTTGGCATCGGCCATCAGATGGTCCCCCGCAACGGCGGGTTTTCATTGTTGAGGTAGTAATTGCCCACCGCGTGATACTTCCAGCGCACCGGGTCGTGCAGGGTGTGCACCCGAGCGTTGCGCCAGTGGCGATCCAGGCCGTGTTCGACCAGGGTCGCCTGGCTGCCGGCCAGTTCGAACAATGTACTGCCGGCGGCGAGGGAGATTTCGGTGCTGATGGCCCGGGCTTCGGCGACGGCAATCGACGCGGCGGCGACGGTCTCGGCAGTGGTGTCGGCCTGGGCCTGGTCGAGGAGTTCGCCGGAGCGTTCCAGCAGGGCTTCGGTGGCGTGCAGGCGAATGCTCAAGTGGCCGAAACTCTTGATCGTCAGCGGGTCTTCGGTAGCTTTGTCGTTGCCGGATTCAATCCACGGCCGAGTCTTGGTGCGCACAAAATGCAGGGCATCTTCATACGCGGCGCGGGCAATACCGGTGTCGATGGCGGCGTGGAGAATCTGCGCCAACGGGCCGACAGTGGTCGGGCGCTCGAACGCGCTTTGAAACGGGATTACGTCTTCGGCCGCGACGTAGACATCCTCGAACACCACCGAACCGCTGCCAGTGGTGCGCTGGCCGAAGCCGCTCCAGTCGTCGATCACCGTCAGGCCCTTGCTGTTGCGCGGGACGAAAGCCAATTGCTGCACACCGTTTTCGTCCACGACTGACGTCGGGATGCGCTGGGCGTAAATCGCGCCGGTGGCGTAGAACTTGCGACCGTTGATGCGGTAGCCGTTGCCATCACGAGTCAGGCTGCTGACGCGATCATGGGCGGTTTTGGTGCCCAGTTCCGCGAGTGCGTTGCCGAAGCGCTGGCCGGCTAATACTTCGGCGTACAGGCGTTTTTTCTGCTCATCGGTGCCGTTCACGCGGAGCACTTCAAGGGCATAGAAATGGTTCTGGGGAATTTGTCCGAGGGAGCCATCGGCCTGGGCGATCAACGCGATGACCTTGGCCAGGGTGACGTTGGAAACCCCAGCACCACCGTATTCCTTTGGCACGCTGATGCCCCAAAGACCCGAACGGGAAAACACTTCCAGTTCCGGGTACGGCAAACGACGTTCGCGGTCGCGCAGGGCGCTGTCACGTTTGAAATCATCGGCCAGGTCACTGGCGACGATCAGGGCTTGCTCATCGCTGGTGATGACCGCGACGTGGTGAGAAAGAGTCATGTGTTTCTCCAGAGATCTGGTCAAAAGGGTTCTGGTCGTCAGATCCAGGAATGCCGCGCAGGCAAGGTTCCATTGAGGTGATAAGCGCCGACGGCGTGATATTTCCAGCGCACCGGGTCGTGCAGCGTGTGCACCCGGGCGTTGCGCCAGTGGCGGTCGAGGTTGAATTCGGCGAGGGTGGCGCGGCTGCCGGCCAGTTCGAAGAGTTTTTCGCTGGCCAGCAGCGAGATCTCGGTGGTCAGCACTTTGGCTTCAGCCACGGCAATCGAGGCGCGCGCAGCGGACTCGGCGGTGAGCGGCGCGGCGTTGACCTGATCGAGTACTTGCCCGGCCTTGCGCAACAACGCTTCGGCGGCATGCAGTTCGATTTTCAGCTTGCCGATGTCGGCGATCACATAGAGGTCGTCGCTGGCCCGTTCGACCTTGGCGTCGATCCATGGCCGTGCTCGTTTTTGCACGAACTCGATGGCGTCATCGATGGCGCCCCGGGCAATGCCGGCGTCGATGGCTGCTTGAATCAACTGCGACACGGCGCCTTGGGTATTCGGGCTGTCGTTGATCTTCCAGTTATCCACCACCAGCTCGGCGTCGACCCGCACGTTGTTGAGCAAAATGGTGCCGCTGGCGGTGGTGCGCTGGCCGAAGCCCGACCAGTCATCGACGATGCGCAGCCCCGGTGTGCCGCGACGAACGAAGGCCAGCACTTGCTTGCCGTCGTCGTTCAGTGCCTTGACGGCCACCCAGTGGGCGAACAGGGCGCCGGTGGAATAGAACTTCTGTCCGTTGATGACGAAGCCATCGCCATCGGCGGTGATCCGCGCCTTGAGCTCCAGGGTGTTTTTGGTCCCGCGCTCAGGCCCCGCGTTACCGATTCGCCAGCCTTCGAGCACGCTTTTGAACAGCTGTTTTTTCTGCGACTCGGTGGCGCTGCCGAGTATCAGGTTGAGAATTCCGAACTGGTTCTGCGGGATTTGCCCCAAAGCCGGGTCGGTCGCGGAAATGATCGCGAACACCGAGGCTAAGGTGACGAATGAAACCTGCGGGCCACCGTACTCACGCGGGATAGCAATGCTGCCGAGGCCGCTGCGGGTGAACTGTTCGATTTCCGACCACGGCAGCTTGCGCTGCTGGTCACGTTTGGCTGCTTGCAGGCGAGCGACTTGCGCCAGCTCATGGGCAGCCTTGATGGCTTGTGCGTCGTTGCGCAAGACCTGCGCGGGCAACAACAATGGGGCGATGTCCAGATCACTCTGGACGATTGCATCTGCCAGACTGGACATCAGTGCCGCTCCTTGGCTGCACGCAATGCCCTGGCGATTTGCACTGGGGTGATTGTGTTCCGGACCATACCTACCTCACATCTCATGAAAGCGCCGCAAGTTGCGGCGAACGAAAAACACGAATGTCCGGTGGTCCGGTGTATATACCCTAAACGTGTATAAATAATTAATGAACTAACTTTTAGGAATATGCATAGAAGGTCATCGTCCTTTAAATCGCCAAGATCGCAGCCTTCGGCAGCTCCTACAGGGTGTACGCCAATCCAGGTAGGAGCTGCCGAAGGCTGCGATCTTTAGAGGTTTTACAGACGCCTCACCGTTTGCGGGGCTCAGCGGCTTTGAGCGCTTCTTTCGGCGGCACCTTCAGGTAGGGATTGGCGCAACCGATTTTCAGTGTGCGAGCCGGTGCCCAGCGCGAGTTGTTACCCACGCGGTCGAGGATGCAGTAAGTCACTTCCAGTCGAAGGTCTTCGCCGGCTTCGAGAATGATCGCGGGGGGTACCCAGACCTGAATCGGCTGACCCACATCGCAAGCCTTGAGCTTGGGCAAGTCCATGCGCACATCGCCCCAGCGCAGGGTGATTTCGTCGTCGGCGGCCATGTTCAGGTACGGTTCGATGGTCAACGGGACACCGCGTTTGACCTGGTTCGGATTGACCCCCTGACGGCGAATGGTCTCAGGGATGAATACGGGCGCCAGGCTCTGGTTTTCCTCATCGCAAAGAAGCAGGCCACCCGGGCAATCAAGTTTGATCTGGACGCGCGCCGCCGGTGATACCGCAGCCCCTTGCCCGACCTGCATGACCTTGTAATGGACGCGGGCAGAACCATTGGCAATGAAGCTTTCCGGCACCCGTAGGCTCACGGATTTGCCGCCATGATCGGGGCCCAAGACACTGGAGGCCACGTAGCAGTTGTTCCAGAACAACTCGATCAGATCGCCTTCATCCATACCGGAGTAGGGCGCCACGTCGATCATAAGATGAGCGGCCGAGGTGATGTTGATACTGGCCTTGTGGCTTTGCGCTAGGGTCGGGGCTGCAAGTTCAGGTTTGTTTGAAGTGCTTGTCATGGGTTTCTCTCCTTGAAGCTTTGCCGCGAAGTCCATTTCTGAAAGATCGAAAGGCGTGAATTACCAAGCAACAAAACGATTCACTATTTGTGCGCTTAAACAATAATTGAGTGTGGTGGCTGTTGCCTGTTGGGGACTAGATAAGAGTGCGCTTGAATAGGTGTCAATAGCGTTGGTTGGTTAAAGGTTAGTTCTTGCGTGATTCAGAAAGCTCCTACGCGGTGTGGTTAATAAACCGCATCGCTCTGTCGAATATAGTCCGGTATTTGGTGGGTTTTATGCCTCCGAGGCAGCAACCCTTTGAGTGTGGACAGCGAGGTGTTTTATAGATTTTAGTCGATATGAATCTGTTGCAGGACATATATATGTACCGCATAGGACGGCGGGAAGTTATTTATGATGAGGGCGAATCAAGTGAAAAGCTGCTATAGGCTTTATAAGGAGGAGTTAAGGTCACTTCCATCCATGGAAGTTGACAGTTTTCGAGTGGGGCAGCACTAAGCGTTATTAAGAAACTTGCTGAGAAACTGCTTCGTCCGTTCCTCTTTCGGATTGGCAAACAGTGCCTTGGCTTCGCCTTGTTCGACGATCACACCCTTGTCGAAAAACACCACGCGGTTGGCTACGTCCCGGGCAAAGCCCATTTCGTGGGTAACGATCACCATGGTGCGTTTCTCCTCGGCCAGGCCGCGGATGGTCGCCAACACTTCACCCACCAGTTCCGGGTCCAGCGCCGAGGTTGGTTCATCGAACAGGATCACTTCCGGTTCCATCGCCAACGCTCGGGCAATCGCCACACGCTGTTGCTGACCGCCGGAGAGGCGTCGCGGGTAAGCGTCTTCCTTGCCCGCCAGGCCGACCTTGGCCAATAGCTTTTTACCCAGGGCAACGGCTTCGGCACGCGGGATCTTTTTCACCACCAACGGGCCTTCGATCACGTTTTCCAGGGCCGTGCGATGGGGAAACAGGTTGAAGTTCTGGAACACAAAACCCACGTGCTGGCGCAAGCGCCGTACCAGGCTCTGCTGCTGGTTCAGGGGACGGCTGCCATCGATCTCGATGTCGCCGACCTTGATCCGGCCGCTGCTAGGTTCCTCGAGAAAATTCAGGCAACGCAGGAAGGTGGTCTTGCCCGAGCCGCTGGGGCCGATGATCGCCACCACCTCGCCTTCCTTCACCTGCAGATCGATGCCGTTGAGCACCACCTGACCCTTGAACTGCTTTGTCAGTTTTTCCACGACAATCATTGGGTCAGGACTCCTGGTCGTGCCGATTGACCCGCGCTTCCAACTGGTTCTGCAGGTGCGACAGTACAGTCGCCAGAACCCAGTAGATCAGCGCAGCGGCAAGATACATGGTGAAAATTTCGAAGGTGCGAGCGGTAATCAGCTGTGCCTGACGGAACAGCTCCGGCACCTGAATGGTGGCCGCCAGAGCAGTGTCCTTGACCAGCGAGATGAAGCTGTTGCCCAAAGGTGGCAAGGCCGTGCGAGCCGCTTGCGGCAGGATGGCCCGGCGCAGGGTTTGCGCGCGGGTCATGCCGATACTGGCGGCGGCTTCCCATTGGCCGCGCTCGATGGAGCTGATGGCGGCACGCAGGATTTCGCAGGCGTAGGCTGCCATGTTCAGCGAGAAGCCGATCAGGGCCGCCGGCAGCGGATCAAGTTCGATACCCAATTGCGGCAAGCCGTAATAGATCACGAACAGTTGCACCAGCAACGGCGTGCCGCGAAAGAACGACACGTAGATGCGGGCGATCCAGCTCACCAGTTTGAAGCGCGACAGCCGCATCAACGCCAGGCCGAAGCCCATCAGCAGGCCGAAGAACATTCCGCCCAGGCTCAGGATGACCGTGTAGTACGCGCCCTTGAGCAGAAAGGGCGCGGAGTCCAGCGCAAGTTGGAAAGCTTCTCCCATTATTGAGTGACGTCAGCGCTGAAGTATTTTTCCGACAGCTTTTTCAGCGTACTGTCGGCACGCAGTTTGTCGATGGCTTTGTTCACTGCGGCCAGCAGCTCAGGCTCGCCTTTGCGCAGGGCAATACCGGCTTCCTGGCGGGAGAACGCTTCGCCGGCGGCGGCAGTGTCCTTGGCCTTCCTGGCATATTCCAGCGCGGCCAGGCGGTCGATCAGGATGGCATCGATGCGGCCGACGCGCAGATCCTGGAACTTGGTCGGATCATCTTCGTAGGTGCGGATGTCAGCCTTAGGCACATTCTCTTTCACCCACTGCTCGTAGTTGGTGCCCAGACCTACGCCGACTTTCTTGCCGGCCAGATCGGCGGCGGTCTTGATGGTGTCTTTGTTTTTGGTCAGGGTCAGCGCCTGAATCCCGGAAACGGTGTAAGGCGTCGAGAAGTCGTACTTCTTCTTGCGCTCTTCGGTGATGGTCACCTGGTTGATCACCGCGTCCAGACGCTTGGATTCCAGGGCTGCGAGGATGCCTTCCCATTTGGTCGGCTGCAGTTTGACCTTCACGCCCAGCTCTTTGGCCAAGGCTTCGGAGAACTCGACTTCGAAGCCGCTCAGTTTGCCGGCCTCGTCGACGAAGCTGAACGGTGGATAAGTGCCTTCCAGACCGACGTTGATTACGCCTGCGTCCTTGATTTTTTGCAGCTGCTCACCGGCCACTGCCTGCCCGAGCAGGCCGGCGCTCAGCGCCAGGCCCAGCGAACCCACCAGCAGATTTCGACGTAATGCGGAAAAATTCATGACAAGCCCCTGTGTTTTCTTATGGAAGACGCTTAAGGAAAGTTGGCAAATTCGGGATTTGAACGACTGCGATATCCTGCCCTAAAGCAGCTTATGCGTCTTGCTGCAAATTCGCCTGCGGCGCGACTATATGATGTTGTATTTAGATAGGAAAATACTAAATATTCAGTTTGTTATTCATTAAATGAATATTGGTGTGATGCTTCCTGTGGCGAGGGGGCTTGCCCCCGTTCGGCTGCGAAGCAGTCGCAAAGCCAGCCAACGCGATCAATCTGAAAGAACCTGATCACAGGTTTTGGGGCCACTTCGTGGCCCAACGGGGCGATGCGGCGTTCCGACAAGCACCCTCGCCACAGAGGAACTTAAAACACCGAGGTATAGGCAAACAACGCCGGCGCCCCACCGGTGTGCAGGAAGATGATCGGGCCGTCATTGAAGCGCTGGCGCCCGATGCCGTCGAGCAAACCGGCCATGGCCTTGCCGGTGTACACCGGATCCAGCAACAACCCTTCCTGACTCGCCAGCAGCTTCAGCGCCGACAATGTCCCGGCATTCGGTTCGCCATAACGCGGGCCGAAATATTCGTCCCACAGTTCGATTTTGAAATTCGCCGGCAGGCTCACGCCCAGCAGTTCGGCCGTGCGCTCGGCGAGGCCCTGGACTTTCGGTCGTTGTGCTTCATCGCTACGGGAAACAGTCACGCCGATCACTGGCAAATCCGGCAGTACTTCGCTCAATGCCAGCGCCAGACCGCTGTGGGTGCCGGCACTGCCGGATGCCAAGACCACCGCGGCGAAATTCAGCCCGGTGTCCTTGATCTGTTCAGCCAGTTCCAGGCCTGCACGGACATAACCCAAAGCGCCCAATGCATTCGAGCCACCAATCGGCACCAGATACGGCTTTTTACCGTTGCTGCGCAGACGCCCGGCCAGCGCTTCCAATTGCTCGTCGGCGTTGTCGAGGTTTTCCACCAGCTCGACCTTGGCATCGAACAGGTCCAGCAACAGCCGATTGCCGTTGCCGACATAGTTGCTGTCGTCGGTGCCGAGCGGATTTTCCAGCAGCGCCACGCAGCCCAGGCCAAGCTTGGCCGCAATGGCAGCGGTCTGGCGCACGTGGTTGGACTGGATCGCGCCGGCAGTGATCAACGTATCAGCGCCTTGGGCCAAGGCATCGGCGGCCAGGTATTCGAGTTTGCGCAGCTTGTTGCCGCCCAGCGCCAATGGCGTCAGGTCATCGCGTTTGACGTACACATCGCGGCCCAGCCAAGTCGACAGGCGTTCGAGTTTTTCCAGGGGAGTAGGATGACCGAGCAGGTCGAGGCGGTTAAAGCGGGCAAGCTGTTGTTTGATCATGGGTCCGTACTGGCGGAGGAAGATGTCAGGACTATAGGCACGGGTATTTAGTGGGGCAACTGCCAATCGCTTATAGCCAAAAGTATTGAGCACAGCACTATTGGTTCTTAATTCGGCTGCAAGCCGTTGCCGTAAAGTAATCGCGGTTAACGCGGCCAGACAGTCCGGCCGCCCGTGAGGAGTTTTTACCGTGAGCGAGCGTTCCAGCCATTGGCAATTGCAGACCATCGTCAGCCAACTGCGTACGGCGCGCGACCAGTGGCGCGCACAAAACGGCCGTGCCAGCGGCGAGCAGGGTGGTCGCGAGTTGCCGTCACGAGCGGCCATGGCGGACATTCTTGAAGCCTTGTGCGGTGCGCTGTTCCCGATGCGTCTGGGCCCGGTGGATTTGCGCGAGGAGAGTGAAGATTTCTACGTCGGTCACACACTCGACGTCGCATTGAACGCGTTGCTGGCTCAGGCGCGGCTCGAACTGCGTTACGCCGCGCGCCACAGTGCCCAGGCCGACACGGAAGTCGAGGCCAAAACCATTCAGATCATTCAGGACTTCGCTCTCGCTTTGCCGGGGCTGCGCACTCTGCTGGACACCGACGTACTGGCGGCCTATCACGGCGACCCGGCGGCTCGCAGTGTCGATGAAGTGTTGCTCTGCTATCCGGGGATTCTGGCGGTGATTCACCATCGTCTGGCCCATCATTTGTATCGCGCCGGCTTACCGCTGCTGGCGCGGATCAGCGCGGAAATCGCCCACTCGGCCACCGGCATCGACATCCATCCGGGGGCGCAGATCGGTCGCAGTTTCTTCATCGATCACGGGACGGGTGTGGTGATCGGCGAGACTGCGATCATTGGCGAGCGCGTGCGGATTTATCAGGCGGTGACCCTGGGTGCCAAACGCTTCCCGGCGGACGAAGACGGCCAGTTGCAGAAGGGCCATCCGCGGCATCCGATCGTCGAGGACGATGTGGTGATCTATGCCGGCGCGACGATTCTGGGGCGGATCACCATTGGCAAGGGCTCGACCATCGGCGGCAACGTCTGGCTGACCCGCAGCGTGCCGGCAGGGTGCAACCTGACCCAGGCGAATCTGCAGCATGATGATGGGACACAGAAGTAAGCCAGTTTGTAACACCTGTGGCGAGGGGGCTTGCCCCCGTTCGGCTGCGAAGCAGTCGTAAAACCTGTGTCTCTCAAACTGGCTGGAGGAATGTGTTGCCTGGGTTATTTTGGGGGGCCGCTTCGCGCCCCAACGGGGGCAAGCCCCCTCGCCACAAAGCTACCGCCGAGCCCTGCGATTAGTCCTTAGCCCCCTATCCATGTTTAACTTGAACGCTCATTCAAGTTAAACCGCCGGTTTGCTGCCCGCTCACAACAGGAGGCTTGCCTTTGCCGAGTCCGTTATTGATTGCCCTGTTTCACCCCCTTGAGGTGCACCTTTCATGAGTGCATCGTCCACCCCTGCAAGCGGCCAGGTCCGCATGAATCCGCCGGTTTTTTATTTCGCGGCGACCTTTATTCTGTTGTTCGCCGTTGTCGTCATGGCGATGCCCGAGCAGGCCGGTGCCTGGCTGTTGCAAGCGCAAAACTGGGCGGCCAATACGGTCGGCTGGTACTACATGCTCGCGATGACGCTGTATCTGGTCTTCGTGGTGGTCACCGCCTTGTCTGGCTACGGCAAGATCAAGCTCGGTGCCGACCACGACGAGCCCGAATTCAGCTACCTGTCCTGGGCCGGCATGCTGTTCGCCGCCGGGATCAGCATCACGCTGTTTTTCTTTTGCGTGTCCGAACCGCTGACTCACCTGGCGCAACCGCCGCAAGGCGAGGCCGGCACGGCGGATGCGGCGCGTCAGGCGATGCAGATTCTGTTTCTGCACTGGGGCCTGCACGGTTGGGGCGTGTTCGCTTTCGTCGGCATGGCGCTGGCTTATTTCGCCTATCGACATAACCTGCCGCTGGCCCTGCGTTCGGCGCTGTACCCGCTGATCGGCAAGCGCATTAATGGCCCGATCGGCTACGCGGTGGACGGCTTCGGCATCATTGCCACGGTATTCGGCCTCGGCGCGGATATGGGCTTTGGCGTATTGCACCTCAATTCGGGCCTGGACTACCTGTTCGGCATCGCCCACACCCAGTGGATTCAGGTCGGCCTGATCACGTTGATGATGGGCGCGGCGATCATCGTTGCGGTGTCCGGCGTCGATAAAGGCGTGCGAGTGATGTCCGACATCAACATGCTGCTGGCCTGTGCGCTGCTGCTGTTCGTGTTGTTCGCCGGCCCCACCCAGCACTTGCTCAATACGCTGATCCAGAACATCGGCGACTACCTCGGCGCCTTGCCGATGAAAAGTTTCGACCTCTACGCCTATGACAAACCCAGCGACTGGCTGGGTGGCTGGACGGTGTTCTACTGGGCCTGGTGGATTGCATGGTCGCCGTTCGTGGGGCTGTTCATCGCGCGGATTTCCCGTGGCCGGACCATCCGTGAATTCGTCTTCGGCGTGCTGCTGATCCCGCTCGGTTTCACCCTGGCGTGGATGTCGATCTTCGGCAACAGCGCCATCGACCAAGTCCTCAACCACGGCATGAGCGCGCTCGGCATGTCGGCCATCGACAACCCGTCGATGACCCTGTACCTGCTGCTGGAAACCTATCCGTGGAGCAAAACCGTGATTGCGGTCACGGTGTTCATCAGTTTCGTATTCTTCGTGACATCCGCCGACTCCGGCACCGTAGTGTTGTCGACGTTGTCCGCCAAGGGCGGTAACCCGGATGAAGACGGGCCGAAATGGCTGCGAGTGTTCTGGGGCGCGATGACGGCGTTGGTGACCAGCGCGCTGCTGTTCTCCGGCAGCATCGATGCGTTGAAGTCAGCGGTGGTGCTGACTTCGTTACCGTTCTCGATGATTTTGCTGCTGATGATGTGGGGGCTGCACAAGGCGTTTTATCTGGAATCGCAGAAGCAGATCGCGCAACTGCATTCCCTTGCGCCGGTGTCCGGATCACGGCGCGGTGGATGGCGTCAGCGTTTGAGTCAGGCGGTGCATTTCCCGTCTCGGGATGAGGTCTATCGCTTCCTCGATACCACGGTGCGTCCGGCGATTGAGGACGTGACCGCAGTGTTCGTCGAGAAGGGTCTGCATGTGGTCGCTCAGCCTGATCCGGCCAATGACAACGTCAGCCTGGAGATCGGTCACGGCGAACTGCATCCGTTCATCTATCAGGTACAGATGCGCGGTTACTTCACTCCGTCATTCGCCCGTGGCGGCATGGGTTCCAAGCAACTCAACAACCGCCGCTACCACCGGGCCGAGGTGCATTTGAGAGAGGGCAGTCAGGATTACGATCTGGTGGGCTACACCAAGGAGCAGGTCATCAACGACATCCTCGACCAGTACGAACGGCACATGCAGTTCCTGCACTTGGTGCGTTGATCTACGCGGGTGGCGCTGACGTCTTGTCAGGCGTCAGTGCTCATCGCCATGAACAACACCAACGCCGCCACCGGTACGCCGAACACCGCGCTACCCACCACCAGTTCGGTGCTCAACGGTTGGCCGGCGTTGACCATGCCGACCGCGCCGTTGATCAAGGTCAACGCCAGCCACAGCACGACAAAGCTAAAGGCCAGGGTCTGGCGGGGGAAACCGATTTTCTCGCCGATGAACAGCATCAGCGCCAGCAGAACCAGGCCGAAGAAGATGATGATTGCTGTGTGCATGGTGAGTCCACCCTTCAGGTATACATTGCTTTTGAGGCAGCCATCGCGAGCAGGCTCGCTCCCACATTCAACCGCGTTGCTGGATGAGAGCTCGGTCATCTGTGGGAGCGAGCCTGCTCGCGATGGGGTCACCTCGGTGTCCTTGATACTTATTGAGCATAGGCACCGCTGCGCTTAAACCAACCCACCATTCACCCGCAGAATTTGCCCATTCACCCAAGCCGAATCCGGTCCCGCCAGAAACGACGCAACGCGAGCAATATCCTCCGGCTGACCCAAATGCTCCAGTGGAGGCGCCGTTTGAAGGCAAGCGAAGATCAAAAGATCGCAGCCTTCCGCAGCTCCTATGGTGATATGCGGTCGAGCGTAGGAGCTGCCGAAGGCTGCGATCTTGGCGATACGCCTGACACTGAAGATGAAAACTGTGAAACGTTTCAGCAATTAGTCGAGTCCGAGGTTTATCGGCGTTTGTCCAAGCGTATGCTGGGCAACTTGCAAAGCAGTCGATACCACATTCAAGACAGACAAGAGAGGATTCGATGACCTACACCGCTGCCGAAAATCGCTACGATTCCATCCCTTACCGCCGTGTAGGCCGCAGCGGGTTGGTGTTGCCGGCACTGTCCCTGGGCTTGTGGCACAACTTTGGCGACAGCACGCCGATCGATACCCAGCGTTCGTTGCTGCGCACGGCATTCGATCTCGGTATCAACCACTTCGACCTGGCCAATAACTACGGCCCGCCGTACGGCAGCGCCGAGATCAACTTCGGTCGTTTGCTGCGTGAAGACTTCAAGCAGTACCGCGACGAGTTGATCATCTCCAGCAAGGCCGGTTGGGACATGTGGGCCGGCCCTTACGGTCAGGGCGGTGGTTCGCGCAAATACGTGCTGGCCAGCCTCGACCAGAGCCTGCAACGCCTGGGCCTCGACTATGTGGATATCTTCTATTCCCATCGCTTCGACCCGGACACGCCGCTTGAAGAAACCGCCAGCGCACTGGCCACGGCGGTGCAGCAGGGCAAGGCGCTGTACATCGGCATCTCGTCCTATTCCGGGGTGAAAACCCGTGAAATCGCCGGGTTGCTGAAAGAGTGGAAAGTGCCGTTGCTGATTCATCAACCGGCCTACAACCTGCTGAATCGCTGGGTGGAAAAGGACCTGCTGGACACCACCGATGAACTCGGTACCGGCGTGATCGCCTTCACGCCATTGGCTCAGGGGCTGTTGACCGACAAGTACCTCAATGGCGTGCCAGCGGATGCGCGGGTCAATCGTCCGGGTGGTGGTTCGTTGCAGGCGTCGCACTTGTCCGAAGCCAATATCGCCCATGTGCGGGCGCTTAATGAAATCGCCAAACGCCGTGGTCAGAGTCTGGCGCAGTTGGCGCTGGCCTGGACCCTGCGCGATCCACGGGTGACCTCTGCGCTGATTGGCGCGAGCCGGCCGGAGCAGATCATCGAGAACGTCGGGGCGTTGAAGAACCTGAGTTTTAGCGTGGAAGAGTTGGCGGAGATTGACCGGTTTGCCCAGGAGGGTGGGGTCAATCTTTGGGAGAAGCCTTCGACGGCTGAATAACTCTGTACTGATCATTCCCACGCTCCGCGTGGGAATGCAGCCCGGGACGCTCCGCGTCCCATGCAGAGCCGAACGCAGAGCGTCCGTTGAGGCATTCCCACGCGGAGCGTGGGAACGATCGGCTCACCGGAAGAAAGGCACATCCCCCAACACCGTAGCCCGCTGCATCACCCGCCGTGCCGGGCGGTAATCATCCACCGCGTGATGCTGGGTCACGCGATTGTCCCAGAACGCGATGTCCTCTTTCTGCCAGCGCCAGCGGATAGTGAACTCCGGCCGTGTGGTGTGGGCGAACAAGAATTTCAGAATCACCTCGCTTTCCGTTTCCGACAGCTCGTTGATCTTCGACGTGAACCCTTCATTGACGAACAACGACCGGCGCCCGCTCACCGGGTGCGTGCGAATCACCGGGTGCGATAACGGTGGGTTCTTGCGCCGGGCTTCTTCCCACTGGGCCAAAGCTTGCGGTGTATTGCCATAGCGCTCCAGCGGGAACGAACGGGTGAAGTCGTGAGTGGCGGTCAACCCTTCGAGCAGAGTTTTCATCGGTGCGGACAGTGCCTCATACGCCGCAATACCACTGGCCCACAGCGTGTCGCCGCCAAATTCCGGCAGCAGTTTGGCGCTGAGCACAGCGCCCATGGCCGGGGTCGGCAGGAAGGTCACGTCGGTGTGCCAGATCGCGTTGTCCCGCACGTCGGTGACGGCGGTGTCGAGTATCAGCACTTCCGGCTGCTCCGGCACGTTCGGGTAGATCGGATGAATATGCAGGTCGCCGAAATAGGCGGCGAATCGCGCTTGCTGTTGCGGCTCGATCGGCTGGTCGCGGAAGAACAGCACTTGATGCTTGAGCAGCGCTTGTTCGATGGCGTCGCGTTGCTCCAGATTCAGCGGCTGGCTGATGTCGATGCCGCTAATTTGCGCGCCGAGGGCGGAGCTTAAAGGGACGATTGTCAGGCTGCTCATGGTATTTCTCTTTGAATTCGGGGGGCGAGCTTTTGTGGGAGCGAGCCTGCTCGCGATAGCGGAGTTTCAGGCGACATGGCTGTGGCTGATACACCGCCATCGCGAGCAGGCTCGCTCCCACAGGGTTTTTCACATGATGATTTTCAGTGAGCCTGGCCGTGCCATGGCACCAGTTTGCGTTGTAGCGCACGCAGGCCCATTTCCATGGCGAAGGCGATCAATGCGATCACCAGAATCCCCAGCACCACCACATCGGTGACCAGAAATTGCGCGGCCGACTGCACCATGAAGCCCAAACCGCTGGTGGCGGCGATCAATTCAGCGGCCACCAACGTTGACCAACCTACACCCAGACCAATCCGCACGCCGGTCAAGATGTCCGGCAACGCACTGGGCAGAATCACATGCCGAATCAACTGCGCCCGAGTTGCGCCCAGCGACTGCGCGGCGCGCAATTTCGCCGGGTCGACGGTGCGTACGCCAGTGGCGGTGGCAATCGCGATCGGCGCGAAGATCGCCAGGTAGATCAGCAGCACTTTTGATAACTCACCGATACCGCACCAGATCACGATCAGCGGCAGATAAGCCAGCGGCGGAATCGGGCGATAGAACTCGATCAGCGGATCGAGAATGCCGCGAGCGATGCGGTTGTGGCCGATGGCGATGCCGACCGGCACGGCGGTCAGCACGGCGAAACCAAGGCCCAGGCCAATACGGCTGAGGCTCGCGCCCAAGTGCTGCCACAAGGTCGAATCCATGTAGCCGGTGGTCACCAGCAGCCAGCCTTTTTGCAGCACGGCGGAGGGTGGCGGCAGGAACAGCGGTTCGATCAAACCAGTGGCCGTGACGGCCCACCAAATGGCAAGGAGGACCACCAGGGTCAGCACGCTGATCCAGCGCGTGTTCAAACTGCGACGCAGCGGAATTGCCGTCGAACCCGACTTCACCGTCGCGGCGGGAATTTCATAGGTGCTCATGCGCGCTCCTGCCGCTGAACGGCACTGCGTTGGGAGAACACTTTGGCGAGCACGTGTTCGCGGGTTTCGATAAAGCGCGGGTCGGATTTGATCGCCCGCGCCGATTCACCGGCAGCGTAACGCTGACCGAAGTCCAGGCTCAGACGCTCGACGATTTGCCCGGGGTTGGGCGCTAGCAGAATCAGATCCGTGGCGAGGAACACCGCTTCTTCAATGTCGTGGGTAATCAGGAACACCGGTTTGGCGGTGCGTTGCCAGACCTGCAGCAACAGCTCCTGCATCTGTTCGCGGGTGAAGGCGTCAAGGGCACCGAAGGGTTCATCCATCAGCAAAACCCGAGGGTCTGCTGCGAGGGCGCGGGCGAGGCCAACACGTTGCTTCTGCCCGCCCGAGAGCTGCCAGATTCGGCGATTTTCGAAACCGGAAAGGTCCACCAGCGCGAGCATTTCCCGGGCGCGCTGTTCACGTTTTTCCCGCGGAGTGCCGGCCAGTTCCAGACCGAAGCCGACGTTGGCCAGTACGTCCTGCCAAGGCAGCAGGGCGTCGTCCTGGAACACCACGCCGCGCTCGGCGCTCGGGCCTTTGACCGGCACGCCGTCAAGGGTGATGCGCCCGGCAGTGGGCTCGACGAAACCGGCAATCAGGTTCAACAGCGAGGTCTTGCCACTGCCGGACGGGCCGAGGGCGACCAGCAACTGCTGGGGCCCCAGACTCAGGGAAATATCCGCCAGCACAGGTTCCGTGCTGCCTGGGTACTGTGCGCAGATGCGCTCCAGCTGAAGCAAAGCCATCGCGGTTAACTCCCGATCAATTGGTGATGTATTTGGCGCTGACGTACGGCGCGTAGTCCGGCAGCACGGCCTCGACCTTGCCCTGTTCCTTGAGGAACACCGCGGTGTCGGTGATGGCCTTGGTGGTTGGCGCACCGAGGGTGATCACCTGATCAGCCGCAAGCGGGTACACGTTGCCTTGCAACAGCAATGGAATGTCGCTGGCCTTGGCACCGGAGAGTTTCACCAGTTTGTCGACGTTGCTTTGATTGGCGAGCCAGGCTTTCGGGTCTTTGCGGTAGTCGGCGTAGGCATCGAGGGTCACTTTGGCGAACGCGGTGACGATTTCCGGGTGCTTCTCGGCGAAATCCTTACGCACGATCCAGGCATCGAAAGTCGGTGCACCGAACTTGGCCAGTTCGCCCGAGGTGATCAGTACTTTGCCGTTTTCCTTGGCTACGCCGAGAGCCGGGTCCCAGACGTAGGTCGCGTCGATATCACCGCGTTTCCACGCAGCAATGATCGCCGGCGGCGCGAGGTTGAGCACGGTGACTTTCGATGGGTCGATGTTCCAGTGTTTCAGCGCGGCCAGCAGGCTGTAGTGGCCGGTGGAAACGAACGGTACGGCGATTTTCTTGCCGATCAGGTCTTGCGGAGTCTTGATCCCGGAACCATCGCGAGCGACCAGCGCTTCGGCGGCGCCGATTTGGGTGGCGATAAGGAAGGTTTCTACCGGAACTTTGCGGGTGATTGCTGCCGTCAGGGGGCTGGAGCCGAGATAGCCGATTTGCACATCGCCGGAAGCGATGGCGGCGATGATGTCGGCGCCGCTGTCGAATTTGCGCCAGTCGATGTTGGCTTTGGTGGCTTTTTCGTAGGTGCCGTCGGCTTGGGCGACTTTGGCCGGGTCAACGGTGGTCTGGTAGGCGACGGTCACATCTGCCGCCTGAGCCAGGAAACTCGCCGAAGCCAGAAACGCGGCGGCCAGAAGGCGAAGAGGGGAAGTCAGTTTCATCGGGAAGCTCCTTGTCAGGCGACCGAGAGTCGGCGTGAAAAGGAGACTAAATGATATAAGAATCCGAAAATAAATAACTTTTTCGAATTACCTTATGAGCGGAAAATTCTAAGAGAGGCCGTTGTGGCGAGGGGGCTTGTCGGACCGCCGCATCGCCCCGTTCGGCTGCGAAGCAGTCGTAATGCAGACGACTCGGTTTATCCGAAATATTGCGTGTGTCGGTTTTGAGACTGCTGTGCAGTCCAACGGGGGCAAGCCCCCTCGCCACAGAGGGGACCTACTCTGGCAGTTTAGTTGCTGATCGCCAGAATACTCGCCTGATACGACCCGACAAACACATCGAAATCGCCGACTTCGTTCTGTTCCAGCTCCACCTGCTGAGCCAGCGACGAGCGCGCCAGCTCTTCAAATTTAGCTTGTTCTTCGCTTGAAAGCGGCTCGCTGCGGAAAAACTCTGCGTGCACCTGACTCTGACGCAAGGAGAACTGAGCAAAGCTTTCCTTGTGCTCGGCCATCGCCGCCAACACCTGCGCCGATGGCGTCAGGGACGAGTCCTTGACCTTGGCCAGTTGTGCGTCCAGCGCCTTGCTGTGAGCATCGCCGCCATGGCTCTGATCCAGCAACGCCGCCAATGGCGCAATCTTTTCCAGCAATTCGCCGGCCCATTCCTTCAGGTCTACCGGGTGCCCGTCACGTTGCAATTGCAGGCCCGGACGACGACCTTCCTTGACCACACTGAGGAAGTTCGACGTCGCGTTACCGCAGCTGGTACTGGTCAGCAGCGGGCTGTCGTTCAGCGCGCAATACAACAGGAACGCATCAAGGAACCGCGACTCGGTGAGGTCGATGCCCATCGGCAGGAACGGGTTGATGTCCAGGCAGCGCACTTCGACGTACTGAATGCCACGGGCCACCAGCGCCTGGATCGGCCGTTCGCCGGTGTAGGTCACGCGTTTCGGGCGGATGTTGGAGTAGTACTCGTTTTCGATCTGCAGGATGTTGGTGTTGAGCTGAACCCACTCACCGTCCTGGTGCGTACCGATCTCGACGTACGGGGGGTAAGGCGTAGCCACCGCTTTGCGCAGGCTGTCGGTGTAGCTGGTCAGATCGTTGTAGCACGGCGTCAGACCGGCCTGGGCGTTGCTCTGGTAACCCAGGTCACTCATGCGCAGGCTGGTGGCGTACGGCAGGTACAACGTGTCCGGGTCCAGCTGTTCCAACTGATGCGAACGACCGCGCAGGAAACCGGCGTCCAGCGCAGGCGAGGCGCCGAACAGGTACATCAGCAGCCAGCTGTAGCGACGGAAGTTGCGGATCAGCGCGATGTAGGCCGACGACTGATAATCGCGATCGGTGCCGACAAAGCCTTCGGCCTCTTTAAGCCGCGGCCAGAGCTTTTCCGGCAGGGAAAAGTTGTAGTGGATCCCGGCGATGCACTGCATGGTCTTGCCGTAACGCAGGGCCAGGCCCTTGCGATAGACGTACTTGAGCTGACCGATGTTGGAGGTGCCGTAATAAGCGATCGGGATGTCTTCCTCGGCCGGCAACGGGCACGGCATCGATGGACTCCACAGGTACTCGTTGCCGAGCTTGCTGTAGGCAAACCGATGGATCTTATCGAGGCTCGCCAGCGTATCCGCCGGGTCTGGCAGGGCTGGCGTGATGAACTCCAGCAGCGACTCGGAATAGTCGGTGGTGATTTGTTCGTTGGTCAGCGCGGAACCCAATTCTTCGGGGTGCGGCGTTTGCGCCAGGCGCCCTTCGCCTGTCACGCGCAGGCATTCACGTTCGATGCCGTGAAGGCACTGTTCGAGCAGAGAGAGGTTAGCGCGCTCGCCGAGCAGAGCCAGGCGGCGGTTGAGAAGTTCGCTCAAGTTGGATTCCTTCACGCGTCAGTCGCCCCAATATGGGGGT
Source organism: Pseudomonas sp. TH37 (assembly GCF_016650735.1). Lineage (NCBI taxonomy): Bacteria > Pseudomonadati > Pseudomonadota > Gammaproteobacteria > Pseudomonadales > Pseudomonadaceae > Pseudomonas > Pseudomonas sp. TH37. The sequence goes on along the minus strand of NZ_JAEKFD010000006.1, from coordinate 284,957 downwards.
GGGCAAGACGGTCTACAAGGGTGAAGTTAAAACTGGCGTTTTCGCCTGGTTTTCGGGCCGCACTGGCCTGCTGTCAGCCAGCCAAGGATTGATCGCCGCAATCCCCTGTGGGAGCGGCCTGTGGCGAGGGGGCTTGCCCCCGTTGGGCTGCAAAGCAGCCCCAAAATCTCTGATGTTCCAAGATATTGTGAGTGCTACGCACTCAAACGGGGGCAAGCCCCCTCGCCACAGGCGCTCCCACAGAAAACTCCGACGCTGCAGTCACAGCGCCGAAATTAACTCAAATTGATGATTGGGGGCTACAGGACAGCGAACGTGCCTTGTGCTTTTGCGACGAGTTTGTCGCCTTGCATCACGTCGGCTTCAACCACCAGCGTGCGGCGACCCGGATGGATCACCCGCGCCGTGCACATCACTTCACCGTCGGCGACGGCGCGGATGTAGTTGATCTTGCACTCGATGGTTGCGCTCTGCTGGTCAAAGCCGTGGGTGCTGGAACAGGCCAGCCCCATGGCAATGTCGACCAGACTGAACAGTGCGCCGCCGTGCAGTTTGCCGCCGCGATTGCGCAGTTCTGGCTCAAGCGCCAGGGCGACTTGCGCCACCCCGGTTTCCAGACTGTGCAAGCGACACCCCAGCAGCTTGAAAAACGCGCTTTCGGTCAAGCCGGCCGGGATCTCCATCAGCGTTTTTTCAACTGTTTGGCGTTAGCGAACAGCGAAGCCATGGCGTTGTTGGCTGGGGCTGCTGCCGTGGTTTCCTTGCGCGGTGCGGTGTTCTGGGATTGGCGTGGTGCCGACCCCGGACGCGCGCCACGGGCACCGTCGATCTTCTCGCCCGGGGTGTCGCTCATGCGCATCGACAGGCCAACGCGTTTGCGCGGGATGTCGACTTCCATGACCTTCACCTTGACTACATCACCGGCCTTCACCGCTTCGCGCGGATCCTTGATGAACTTCTCCGACAGCGCGGAAATGTGTACCAAACCGTCCTGATGCACGCCGATGTCGACGAAGGCGCCGAAGTTGGTCACGTTGGTGACCACGCCTTCGAGGATCATCCCCAGTTGCAGGTCCTTGAGGTCTTCGACGCCTTCCTGGAACTCGGCGGTCTTGAACTCGGGACGCGGGTCGCGACCGGGTTTTTCCAGCTCTTGCAGGATGTCGGTGACCGTCGGCAGACCGAACGTTTCGTCGGTGTACTTCTTCGGATCGAGGCGCTTGAGGAAGCTTGCGTCGCCGATCAGCGAGCGAATGTCACGGTCGGTTTCAGCGGCAATGCGCTGCACCAGCGGATAGGCTTCCGGGTGAACCGCGGACGAATCCAGCGGGTTGTCGCCGTTCATCACGCGCAGGAAACCGGCGGCCTGTTCGAAGGTTTTTTCACCCAGACGCGCGACTTTTTTCAACGCGGCGCGGGTTTTGAAGGCGCCATGCTCGTCGCGGTGACTGACGATATTTTGCGCCAGGGTCGCGTTGAGGCCGGAGATGCGCGCCAGCAGCGCCACGGAGGCGGTGTTGACGTCGACGCCGACGGCGTTCACGCAGTCCTCGACCACTGCATCCAGGCCGCGTGCCAGTTTCAGCTGCGACACGTCGTGCTGGTACTGGCCGACGCCGATGGATTTCGGATCGATCTTCACCAGCTCAGCCAGTGGATCCTGCAAGCGACGGGCAATCGACACCGCGCCACGGATCGATACGTCGAGGTCCGGGAATTCCTTGGATGCCAGTTCCGACGCCGAGTACACCGATGCGCCGGCCTCGGAGACCATGACTTTGGTCATCTTCATGGCTGGGTATTTTTTGATCAGTTCAGCAGCGAGCTTGTCGGTTTCACGGCTGGCGGTGCCGTTGCCGATGGCGATCAGGTCCACCGAATGCTTGGCGCACAGGGCAGCCAGAATCGCGATGGTCTGGTCCCACTTGTTGTGCGGTACGTGTGGGTAAACCGTGGCGTGATCCAGCAGCTTGCCGGTGGCATCGACCACGGCGACCTTGCAACCGGTGCGCAGGCCCGGGTCGAGGCCCAGGGTGGCACGCGGGCCGGCCGGGGCCGACAGCAGCAAGTCGTGCAGGTTGTGCGCGAACACGTTGATCGCTTCGGTTTCCGCGCCGTCGCGCAGCTCGCCCAGCAGGTCGGTTTCCAGGTGCGTGTAGAGCTTGACCTTCCAGGTCCAGCGCACCACTTCGCCCAGCCATTTGTCGGCGGCGCGGTTCTGGTTCTGGATGCCGAATTGCTGGCCGATCATGCCTTCGCACGGGTGCATGGTGCCCGGCAGTTCATCGCCGACTTTCAGCGCGGAGCTGAGAATGCCTTCGTTGCGGCCACGGAAAATCGCCAGTGCGCGGTGCGATGGCATGCTTTTCAGCGGTTCGTCGTGTTCGAAATAGTCGCGGAACTTGGCGCCTTCCTCTTCCTTGCCAGCAATCACGCGGGCACTGAGGGTGGCTTCCTGCTTGAGGTAGTTGCGCAACTTGTCCAGCAGGCCAGCGTCTTCGGCGAAGCGCTCCATGAGGATGTACTTGGCGCCTTCAAGGGCGGCTTTCACATCGGCCACGCCTTTTTCGGCATCGATGAAGCGCGCGGCTTCGGCTTCAGGGTTCAGGGTCGGGTCGTTGAACAGGCCGTCGGCCAGCTCGCCGAGGCCGGCTTCCAGGGCGATCTGGCCCTTGGTGCGGCGCTTCTGCTTGTACGGCAGGTACAAGTCTTCGAGACGGGTCTTGGTGTCGGCGAGTTTGATGTCGCGTTCGAGTTGCGGGGTCAGTTTGCCCTGCTCTTGAATGCTGGCGAGGATGCTGATCCGCCGTTCGTCGAGTTCTCGCAGGTAGCGCAGACGCTCTTCCAGATGACGCAACTGGATGTCATCGAGGCTGCCGGTCACTTCTTTCCGGTAGCGGGCGATGAAGGGAACGGTAGAGCCTTCATCGAGTAGCGCGACGGCCGCTTCGACCTGTTGTGGGCGGACGCCGAGTTCCTCGGCGATGCGGCTGTTGATGCTGTCCATAAAACCACCTGACAAATTGTGAAAGCAGGCTCGCAGGCGCAGAGATAAGGGCTCGGCGAGTCTGGTTGAGCGGCCTGGCGTGCGCCGCTACCTGAGCCAACAGGCTTCCCGTTGACCCGTGAAATCGAACAATTACTGCCAGCGTCATGAAAAAAAAAGCGGCTGCTAACAGTAACGATCAGACGTTGCCTGACACAAAAGGCCGCGCATTATAACCAGCGTTCTGTCCATTCGGGGGCATCGCTGGTTGTAGGCACAATGCCCGGTTTTCTGGCGGTGAAGGAAAAATCTGCTAACAATGCACACGGTGCGTATAACGGCAGCTACGCCATAATGCGCGCCGAGATCAAAGGAGCATCCAATGAGCAGCACTGCAAACATTGCTGAAGGCGAAAAAATTCTTATTGTTGACGACGATCCTGGGCTGAGCAGCCTGCTGGAACGCTTTTTCGTCAGCAAGGGCTACCGTGCCCGCGCCGTACCGAACACCGAACAAATGGACCGCCTGCTGGCGCGTGAAGTGTTCAACCTGGTCGTCCTCGACCTGATGCTGCCCGGCGAAGACGGCCTGACCGCTTGCCGCCGCCTGCGCACGGCGAACAATCAGATTCCGATCATCATGCTGACCGCCAAGGGCGATGAGCTTAGCCGCATCAAGGGCCTGGAACTGGGCGCCGACGATTACCTGGCCAAGCCGTTCAACCCGGACGAGCTGATGGCTCGGGTCAAAGCAGTTCTGCGTCGTCAGGCGGCACCGGTGCCGGGCGCACCGGGCAGCGAAGACGAAAGCGTGACCTTCGGTGACTACGAACTGTCCCTGGCCACTCGCGAACTCAAGCGCGGCGACGAAGTGCATATGCTCACCACCGGTGAGTTTGCGGTGCTCAAGGCGTTGGTCATGAACGCGCGTCAGCCACTGACCCGCGACAAACTGATGAACCTGGCCCGTGGCCGCGAGTGGGATGCCCTGGAGCGTTCCATCGACGTGCAGATTTCCCGTCTGCGCCGGATGATCGAACCCGATCCGTCCAAACCACGCTACATCCAGACTGTCTGGGGCGTGGGTTACGTGTTCGTTCCGGATGGCGCCGCCACGAAGTGATTAGTGATTTGTAGGAGCGGGTCTTGCGGGTAACGGTCAGATGACCTTTCCCGCAGACTCGCGATCCGCAATATGCGAGCATCGCTCGCTCCTGCAAGTGTGTAGCGGTTACCCATGAAAACCCCTGTTTGGTTCCCCCAGAGCTTCTTCTCCCGCACCCTGTGGCTGGTGCTGATCGTCGTCCTGTTCTCCAAGGCGCTGACCCTGGTTTATCTGTTGATGAACGAAGATGTGCTGGTGGATCGCCAATACAGCCACGGCGTCGCCCTGACGCTGCGCGCCTATTGGGCCGCCGACGAAGAGAACCGCACGAAAATCGCCGATGCCGCGACCCTGATCCGGGTGGTGGGTGCCGGTGTGCCGGAAGGCGAACAGCACTGGCCCTACAGCGAGATCTACCAGCGACAGATGCAGGCCGAATTGGGTGCCGACACCGAAGTGCGATTACGCATGCACTCACCGCCGGCGCTGTGGGTCCGGGCGCCCAGCCTGGGCGATGGCTGGCTGAAAGTGCCGCTATACCCGCATCCATTGCGCGGCCAGAAAATCTGGAACGTGCTCGGCTGGTTCCTCGCCATTGGTTTGTTGTCCACCGCCTCGGCGTGGATCTTCGTAAGCCAGCTCAATCAACCGTTGAAACGACTGGTCTATGCCGCAAGGCAACTGGGTCAGGGTCGCAGCGTGCGTCTGCCGATCAGCGATACACCGAGCGAGATGACCGAGGTTTATCGCGCCTTCAACCAAATGGCTGAAGACGTCGAACAGGCGGGACGCGAACGGGAGCTGATGCTGGCCGGGGTCTCTCACGATCTACGCACGCCACTGACCCGTTTGCGACTGTCCCTGGAGTTGATGGGCGATCACAGTGACCTGACCGACGATATGGTGCGCGACATCGAGGACATGGATGCGATTCTCGATCAGTTCCTGGCGTTCATTCGTGACGGACGTGACGAGTCGGTGGAAGAAGTGGACCTGAGCGATCTGGTTCGCGAAGTCGCCGCGCCGTACAACCAGAACGAAGAGAAAGTGCACTTGCGCCTGGAGCCGATCCAGCCGTTCCCGTTGCGTCGGGTGTCGATGAAACGGCTGCTGAACAACCTGATCGGCAATGCTCTGCATCACGCCGGCAGCGGCGTCGAAGTGGCGGCTTATGTGTCTGGAGATACCAGTGCACCGTATGTGGTGCTGAGCGTCATGGACCGTGGCGCGGGGATCGATCCGTCGGAACTGGAGGCGATCTTCAACCCGTTCACCCGTGGCGATCGGGCCCGGGGCGGGAAGGGGACCGGGTTGGGGTTGGCAATCGTGAAGCGGATCGCTTCGATGCATGGCGGGAACGTCGAGCTGCGCAACCGCTCCGGTGGTGGGCTGGAAGCGCGGGTACGGTTGCCGCTTGGGTTGATGTTGCCGCGGGATGCTGTCTGACTCGATCGTTCCCACGCGCAGCAAAGGAATGCAGCCCGGGACGCTCCGCGTCCCATCCAGAGCCGAACGCGGAGCGTCCGTAGAGGCATTCCCACGCAGAGCGTGGGAACGATCAATCCTGTAGGAGCTGTCGAGCGAAGCGAGGCTGCGATCTTTTCAGGCTCAACCCTTCCCTTTGGTCCGAGTCATATTCGGCCCGCCATTCTTCTCCAGATGCTCAATGATGATCCCCGCCACATTCTTCCCTGTGGTGGTTTCAATCCCTTCAAGCCCTGGTGACGAGTTCACTTCCATCACCAGTGGCCCATGATTGGAGCGCAGGATATCCACCCCCGCCACCGCCAACCCCATGACCTTCGCCGCACGCAACGCGGTCATGCGTTCTTCTGGCGTGATCTTGATCAGGCTCGCACTGCCGCCGCGATGCAGGTTGGAGCGAAACTCCCCCGGCTTGGCCTGGCGCTTCATCGCCGCGATGACCTTGTCGCCGACCACGAAACAACGAATGTCCGCGCCGCCGGCTTCCTTGATGTATTCCTGAACCATGATGTTCTGCTTCAGGCCCATGAAGGCTTCGATCACCGATTCCGCCGCCGTGGCCGTTTCACACAGCACCACGCCGATGCCCTGAGTACCTTCCAGCACCTTGATCACCAGCGGCGCGCCATTGACCATCTCGATCAAGTCGGGAATGTCATCCGGGGAGTGGGCAAAGCCGGTGACCGGCAAACCGATCCCCCGGCGCGACAGCAATTGCAGCGAACGCAGTTTGTCTCGCGAACGGGCGATGGCTACCGATTCGTTGAGCGGAAACACGCCCATCATTTCGAACTGGCGCAGCACCGCGCAGCCATAAAACGTAACCGATGCGCCGATCCGCGGGATCACTGCATCGAAACCCTCCAGCGGCTTGCCGCGGTAGTGGATCTGCGGCTTGTGACTGGCAATGTTCATGTAGGCGCGCAGGGTGTCGATCACCACCATTTCATGGCCACGCTCCATACCGGCTTCGACCAGACGACGGGTGGAATACAGACGCGGGTTCCGCGACAGCACAGCGATCTTCATGCAACACCTGTGGAGAAGGTAGATACCGGGAACACCGGCTTGTCTTGTACATATTTAATGCCCGGATTGACCACCAACTGGCCGTCGATCAGGGCTTTGGAACCGAGTAACAGGCGATAACGCATGGACTTGCGGCAGGCGAGGGTGAACTCGACCCGCCAGACCCGATCACCGAGGGCCAGGGTGGTGCTGACCACATAGCGCATCTGCGCATGGCCATTGGAGCTTTTAATGGTTTTCCTCGTTACCAGCGGGGCTTCGCAGCGTCGGTGCCGCAGTTGCACCACCGTGCCCAGGTGCGCGGTAAAGCGCACCCACTGTTCCCCATCGCGCTCGAACGGCTCGATGTCGGTGGCGTGCAAACTGGAGGTGCTGGCGCCGGTGTCGATTTTTGCCCGAAGGCCCGCGACTCCCAAATCCGGGAGCGCCACCCACTCGCGCAGACCGATAACGGTCAAATGGTCAAATGTCTTCAAAAGTGCTCAACCGGCAAAAACCGCTCAGACCGCGTGCGGCCGAATTCGCGGTATTCACGCAGAATAATGGGTAAAAGGCGACAGATATCTACTGCCCGAATTTCCATCCCTCAATGTGCGGGGGATGCCTGCATTCTAATCCACAGCGTGGTGATTCATGGCACGACAGAAACGGTAGTACAGTTCATCGATATTTCAGAATGAGGTCATCCAATGGCACAAAAAAGCGAAGAGGACGACAAGGTCCGTCTCGATAAATGGTTGTGGGCCGCGCGTTTTTATAAAACACGTGCCTTGGCCAAGGCCGCGATTGAGAGTGGCAAGGTGCATTGCCGGGGCGAGCGCTGCAAGCCAGGCAAGGAGCCGAGGGTTGGCGATGAGTTTCAGATTCGCACCGGCTTCGAGGAGCGTACGGTGGTGGTCCAGGCGCTGTCGATCGTGCGCCGTGGTGCGCCGGAGGCTCAGGCCCTGTATGCCGAAACCGAAGCCAGCGTCGCCAAACGTGAAGCGGCTGCGGCCATGCGCAAGGCCGGGGCATTGGGCGTGAGCACCGATGGCAAGCCGAGCAAGAAGCAGCGTCGGGATCTGTTCAAGTTTCGCGGTAACAGCAACGACGAGTAGTGACGGCCGTCGGGCACGGACTTGCAATCACGCACCTGTGCAGCCATATGGGTGTACTCGACAGCGGAAAAGTGAAAACGCCGTTCGTCGAAAACCGAGGTTTGACCTTGCTTGGAACAACCCCGGATTGTTCATAAAATGCCTTTACGGCTGAACTTTGCCCGCCCAAAAATGCGGAAATGACGCGATTTTCATTTTTTGTCACCCTTTCAGATACCCAGACCTATGACCAATCTATCGGATAACGACTACACCCAACGCTTCATCTTCGATGACAGCGACACCCGCGGCGAGCTGGTTGGGTTGGAGCGTAGCTATGCCGAAGTCCTCGCCAAACACGCCTATCCGGAGCCGGTCGCGCAACTGCTGGGCGAGCTGATGGCGGCGGCAGCGTTGCTGGTTGGCACCTTGAAGTTCGATGGCTTGCTGATTCTGCAGGCCCGTTCCGAAGGCCCGGTGCCGTTGCTGATGATCGAGTGCTCCAGTGAGCGTGAAATCCGCGGCCTGGCTCGTTACGAAGCCGACAAGATCGCCCCCGACGCGACCCTCGCCGACCTGATGCCCAATGGCGTGCTGGCGCTGACCGTCGACCCGACTCAGGGCCAGCGTTACCAAGGCATCGTCGACCTCGACGGCGAAACTCTCTCGGAGTGCTTCACTAACTACTTCGTCATGTCTCAGCAGGTCGGCACGCGTTTCTGGCTCTACGCCGATGGCCGTCGTGCCCGTGGCCTGTTGCTGCAGCAATTGCCTGCCGACCGTCTGAAAGACGAAGAAGAACGCGCCGCCAGCTGGCAGCACATCACCGCCCTGGCCAGCACCCTGACAGCCGATGAATTGCTGAGCCTGGACAACGAAACCGTGCTCCATCGCCTCTATCATGAAGAACAGGTGCGCCTGTTTGACGTGCAGAACCTACGTTTCCATTGCAGCTGCTCTCGGGAACGCTCGGGCAATGCGTTGGTCAGTTTGGGTCTGGATGATGCCCAGGCACTCGTTATCGAACACGGTGGCGCCGTGGAGATCGATTGCCAGTTTTGCAACGAACGTTACCTGTTCGACGCGGCCGATATCACCCAATTGTTTGCTGGTGCAGGGGTCGATACGCCGTCAGATACCCGTCACTAAAACGTTTCAGTGCAGGTAAATTCACTGCTTAACGCCGGAATAACGCCGTTCTGACCGGAGGGCCCTACACTTTTTGGGCTTTTCTGGCATAATCCGGCCCACTTTTTTCGCGGTAGTAGTGCACGACTTTCTACTACAAAACGTTTGGAGCACTCGGCCACTGGCCGACGGGGAACCTCATGACGCAAGCCAATAACGCCGTGTACACCGATCTGAGTGTTGATGATCTGGTTAAAGAAGCCCTGAATCGCGGTGAAGGCGAGCTTGCCGATACCGGCGCGCTGGTTGTTCGCACCGGTCACCGTACCGGCCGTTCGCCAGTCGATCGTTTCATCGTTGAAGAGCCGACCACCCAGGACGCCATCGCCTGGGGCCCGATCAACCGCAAGTTCCCGGCCGACAAGTTCGATGCCCTGTGGGCTCGCGTCGAGGCCTTCAACAACGCGCAAGAGCATTTCGTTTCCCACGTGCACGTAGGTGCTGCCGAAGAGCACTACCTGGCCGTGAAGATGACCACCCAGACTGCCTGGCAGAACCTGTTCGGTCGTTGCCTGTTCATCAACCCAGCTCAGTACAACCCGGCTGGCCGTGAAGAGTGGCAAGTCCTCAACGTTGCCAACTTCGAGTGCGTGCCAGAGCGTGACGGCACCAACTCCGACGGTTGCGTGATCCTCAACTTCGCACAGAAGAAAGTGCTGATCGCCGGCATGCGCTACGCCGGTGAAATGAAGAAAGCCATGTTCTCGGTGCAGAACTTCCTGCTGCCGGCCGCCGACGTGCTGCCAATGCACTGCGCTGCCAACATCGGTGAAGCGGGCGACGTGACCCTGTTCTTCGGTTTGTCCGGCACCGGCAAGACCACCCTGTCTGCCGATGAAAGCCGTTACCTGATCGGTGACGACGAGCACGGCTGGGGCGAGGGCGTGGTGTTCAACATCGAAGGCGGTTGCTATGCCAAGTGCATCGACCTGTCCGAGAAGAACGAGCCGGTCATCTGGAAAGCCATCAAGCACGGCGCAGTCCTGGAAAACGTTGTGCTGGACGACGCCAAGAAAGCTGACTACGCCGACGGCAGCCTGACCCAGAACAGCCGCGCAGCCTACCCGCTGGAGCACGTCGAGAAGCGTTCCGAGAAGAACCTCGGTGGCGAGCCAAACGCTGTGATCTTCCTGACCTGCGACCTGACCGGCGTCCTGCCGCCAGTCTCGATCCTCAGCGAAGAACAAGCGGCCTACCACTTCCTGTCCGGCTACACCGCACTGGTGGGCTCGACCGAAATGGGTTCCGGCAGCGGCATCAAGTCGACCTTCTCCACCTGCTTCGGCGCACCATTCTTCCCGCGTCCGGCCGGCGAATACGCAGAACTGCTGATCAAACGCATCCGCGGCTTCGGCTCCAAGGTCTACCTGGTCAACACCGGCTGGACCGGCGGTGGCTACGGCGTCGGCAAACGCTTCAACATCCCGACCACTCGCGGCGTGATTGCAGCGATCCAGAGCGGTGCGTTGATCGGTGCTGAGACTGAGCACCTGGACACCATCAACCTGGACGTTCCGTTGGTTGTGCCGGGCGTTGAGACTGGCCTGTTGAACCCACGTAATACCTGGGCTGACAAGGCTGCTTACGATGAAGCCGCTAAAGCACTGGCTGGGTTGTTTGTTGAGAACTTCAAGAAGTTCGACGTGAGCGACGCGATCAAGGCTGCTGGGCCGAAGTTGTAAGAATCGGTAGTGGTTTGAGTTAAGAGAAAGCTGTCCTTTGGGGCGGCTTTTTTTATGGGCGCGATTTAGACCATCAGAAATACAACTGCCAATATTCCAGCTGAAAAAGCGTTAAACAGCCAGAATAATGCCACTTACGCGTTCAGACAGATGTTCTCCAGCTCCTGCGTATCCCACCGTTGCGCCTTGATCGCTTGGTAGAGCATGCCAATGGTCAACGGCACTTTCTCGCCACGCCCCTTCGCCCGACGCTTGAGAAACACATCAAAGCCTTCGGGCTGAAAGTAGCGATAGGCGTCGTAGTCCACGAAGTCGATGGCGAACTGTTCCTCCAGCGCTTCCATCAGCTGCCGCGCATTCGCACCGTCGCAGCCCAGGTCGAAGTTGATCGAGGTGGTGAGGCTGATGGTTTTGCGTTCAGGCAGGCCGAGTTCTTCATGCAGCAGCTGCATCAGCAGGTGCATGGCGTGGTCGTCGGGGAAGTTGGGGGCGAGGTTCATGGTGCATCTTCCATTAGGGGCATGCCGATGAGTCGGCTCGGGCCGGATTTTGCGGCAAGTTTGGAGCGGAATCATCCGCAATAGACGATCAAGAAGGATCGCACGGCAGGATCAGATTAGCCCTACAACCGCACTTTCCAACACTCGGTAACTTCACCGGCCTCGGCATTGAGCCGTGGTTTTATTGGTGACCGAGAGGGGAACGGATGGGCAAGGACACACCGCAAGTGTGGCAGCACTATGATAACGATGGAGGTGGTTACCGTCGGCTACGGGACATGACCACCACTGAATTGGCAGAGAGAGAGGCCAGGCAAAACGCCTACGAGGCCATGCTCGCCAGGCAGGACGCATTCGAAAAGAGCCGGGAAGTGGCGTTTCAGAAAAAGCGTCAGTCGCTCACCGGTTGTGTCTTTGCCAAGTCTTGTAAGTTGCCGGATTCAATCATCGACTACACCTGCCCATCGGGGTTTTTGCCGACGGATAGCGTTGGTGAGTATGGTGAGCTCACCTTATTGGGAGGTCGTCAGGCCGATGGCTCTTGCCGTTTGCCGCTCAAGAAGATCAGCGGTGTTTTGCCAGTAGGCATCGGCTCTTTGGCATTGGGTGGGGCAGCGATTGCTCCGGCAACGACCTCAGTTGTGGGAACTGGCGGAGTCGTCACTGCCGGAGTTGCTGCGGGTGCATTAGTTGGGCTGGTTGCTTTGCTTGCTCCATCGAGTCTGGGTGACGGTGCGTTGTATACCGACGATCAACTGAGGTCACTCAAACAAGCTCGAACACGGGTTCGTTTGCGGGTAGAGGAGCAGGCTGACGGAACGCTCAAGGGCTACGGGTACAACACTCAGAGCCGGCGTGATTGGGAGATGGTCCCTGTCGTGACGTTTGAAACGCACGGATCTCAGCAGGTGGCTGACTTTGGCAGTGGGGTTGAATTGATTTGGACTCCCGCAGAGAACCCGGCAGATACGCTGGGTATCCCGGCGCTGGAAGCGGCACCGCAAGCACCTCAAGTGTGGATTTTTCCGCCGACGGAACAGGCAGACAACATTATCGTCAGCCCGGTTTATCCGCCGGAGTATCAGGATTTTATTCTGGTATTTCCGGCGGATTCTGGGGTTCGGCCGCTGTACATCGTGGTCAGTGTTACAGCGAATGTTGGCTATCACGCCGCTCCAGATTTGCTACCCGCTTTTCCGGATGCCGTAAGTGTGCGTCCTAAGTCGACAGTTCAAGGTGGTGGAAAAAAACGGGATCGTTGGAAAGACCGGAAAGGTAGGATTTATGAATGGGATTTTCAGCACGGTGCAGTTGAAGTCTATGACAGGCAAGGGAAGCATTTGGGTGAGTTCAACCCTGATACGGGCAATCAAAACAAGCCAGCAAAACCCGGAAGAACCACACCAAAATGAACTGAGAGGTCACTTATGTACTTACGCATAACAGGTTTTTTTCCAGAGCCGGATAATGATGACTCCTTGCAGTACAAGCGAATCATACAAAAAAATTTAGAACCATCGGTATTAGAGGTAATGGGCTGGTCTTCACTTGACGACGGTTTGGGTGGGCAATCAGAACTTACGCCAGAGCAGGTGACGCGTATGGCTGCAGTTCTTGGGGAGCCTGCGATAGAAAGGCTAAGTCTTTTTATTGGAAGCTACTCATAGACCGGTGTCTCGATACAGAAGGCAAACCATGAGTTTTCTGGTGATGGGTTTTCATCCGGATAAGGATGAATTGGTATTTGAGCAGGCCATTAGCTTATCGGTGGAGGATTTGATCCCCGTGATGCAATGGACGAACAGCAATGACTGCGTGGGTGTGGATTTCCGGATCACAACAGCACAGGCGCTTGAGATTGAGCGCTTGGCCTCGGTGACTTTTCCTGAAGAGCTGGATCTTTATCTAACTTCTTCTGGTTAAGAGGAGAGGGGCTCTGTGGGACAAACGCAGAATTTGGCAACAGACTCGCAGATGGAGATCCAGTGAGGAGAACACAAAAATGAAGCATTCCGTCAGAGCGTTTTATAACACTACGGAGCGACTGGCATTCCGAATTGGTATTCCCTCAGAGCATTTTGAGCAACTCAAAGAGCTGATGGAGTGGAAGGAGCCAGACGATCCCATCTATGAGTACGAGCTATCGCACGGGCAAATAAACAGCCTGGAGGTACTCATTGGGAAGAAATTCGACAGCCCGGACTATTTGTTTTTTTTATCTTGTAGTGCATGAAAAAGTCAGAATTTACTCGTCAGGACGGACGTTGGATTTTGCCTTACCGGTATTTGGTAAGTGTTTCTTCTTGAGTAGGCAGCGGTTTTCTGAGGTCTGTGGGTGACGTGTCGAAGCCTGCGAGCCGCAAGCAGGAAAAGTAGTTTGAGCGGCGCACGGGTCTGCTGTCTTGACTCTAGACGTTGAAGCATTTGGCGACTGTCCACGTTTTATGGAATGTGGACAGTCGGAAAAACGACTCCATGAAGAGTCAAGACTTTTGATCGTTCCCGCGTTCCGGGATCAAGCGATGACGAGCCTTACGAATCTCTTGGACTTGCAACGCATCAACATGAAAGTCGCGGGAAGGCTCACGCTCACCGCGTAAGATCTCGTTCATCTGTTGCACGCTTTCCATTAGCTCATCAAAAAACTTGCTCGTGATTATCTCCAGTGTTCGATGACGGCTTTCGGCGCTCTGCGTCCTAAGAGCCGAACGCGGAGCGTCCGTAGAGGCATTCCCACGCGGAGCGTGGGAACGATCTTCACTCAGCGTCAGGCCAGCGCTTTCCAGTTCATCATGCGTTGTTGGGCGACTTGTAGCAGGTCGCAGCCGTCCTGGGTTAACAGGAAGAGCGCGTGGGTGATGTGGGGGATGTCTTCAATGTCGCCGTGTTTGAAGCAAACGCAGTGCAGGGTTTTGAGGAGATCACTGGAGGCTCGGATTCGCTGGAGGGCGGCTTCGAGGATGTCTTGGGGATTGGCCTCTGTGTCGATGATCAGGGGCGGGGTGTCGGTGAGGTTGGATTGGAGTGGGCGGTAGCGATCGGTTGTGAACTGATTCCAGCTATTCATTTTAATCATCTCTGAATGTATCGGAAGAACCGCCAACACCGTGACCAAGCGGTGGAGGCGGACTGTGTTCAGGTTGGTCAAACCGGCAGAGATAACCCGGTACGCCGAGGCGTCCCAAACACAGCCGCCATAAAGCGTGCCGACAAAAAAAGATGTCGGCAGCATACAAGGGCATGCGTCAGTTATCTCTGATTTTCGGGTGACCAAACCCGAGCCGCTGATTTGGCAGCGACAGTCACGACTATAGATTTGAGCTACAGGGTGGCGATAGCCGATAAGGAGCCTTCTGTTGTAGGAACGGGACGAAGATTTGATAGGCCGTTCCTACCGATCCGCCCACCGCTTTCAACAAATATGCTGATAAGCCGCAACATCCAGCACGCTAGTCGTCAGCCCAGTCGCCGGCGTATAGATAGTGCCTTTCACTGCCGAGAAGTTGATCCCTTGGCTGCCCAGCGAAACATAGCGTTCGCCTTGATCCAGCTCGGTGAAGTAGGTGTAAGAGTATTTGTGCATCAGCTGGTACATCGCTTCGTTGTCGACCATGGCTTTGCCGAGGTTCTCCAGATCGGCATGGGTCAGGTTCAACGACTTGTCCAGTTGCACGCCCCAACGCTGGAGGCAGACTTCGGCGAAGTGGCGGACGATCCGGCCTGGCTCGGCAAGGATCTTCACGTCGCTAGCGTTGTTGGGAGCGCCGCCAGTGGAGGTGGCGTTACCGGCCACGGTGGCGTGACGGCCGGGTATGGGGTAAATGTGGGTTTTGGTGCCGGTGGCGGTTTGCGGAATAACGCAGCTGAAACCTTTCGAGCGTTCGTCCCGGGCATAGAAACCTACATACTCTTTGACGTTGGCGCCGAGTTTGACTTTGTCATCCTGAAAGTTGCCAATACCAGGCACGGGGTCAATTGCAAAGATATTAACCGGGATGTTTTTAAGTTCGCTGTCCTTGAACATGGCGTTGGCCAGCATGTGGCAACTAATGCCGCCGCGGCTCCAGCCCACCAGGTTTACTTGGGTGGGAATAACACCGTCCTTGCGGAAGGTTTTGATGATCTGTTCTTGTAACGCCTGCTGGGTCACGCTGCGATCGCCATAGTTGTATTTGCGCCAGAACCACGAGCCTTCAACTTTTACGTCTTCGATTGGAATGCCGGCCGCTTTGAGGCGGTTGTATTCCTCTTCGGTCAGTTGCTCGCGCTGCCAGCTGCATTGGCCTTTGATGATGTTGATCGCGTGCTGGACGTTTTGCTCCCAGCCTTTGCCGAACAGTGTGCCGCTGAGGCCGTACTCCTCGGACTTGGTAAAGAGATCGTCGGCTTGCAGGTTACCGCTGCCGGGGCCGTCGACCACGATCCATTCGGCGAACTCCCTGCCGAGATGGTGGGATGCGAGTGTCGACACCAGTTCGCCGTCCCAGTAATTTGCATTGGTATCGTCGAATTTAGTTGAGCCAGTGCCGCAGAAGAAAATAGTTAGTGCAGTCATTTGTGTCGCTCTTGTTTGATGTAAGAGCTGGCACGTTAGTTTGTGTTGTTTGAATAGTGAAGTGATTAGTTGTTGCTGTTTTTGTAAGGGTTATTAGTTGTTAGTCTTTTTTATTTAATTCGCTGTTTGGCGACTTCAAGTAGTTCGCAGCCATCTTGGGTCAGCAAGTAAAGTGCGTTGACGATATTGGGTATGTCTTTCACGTCGGCCTGTTTGAAGCACAGGCAATAGAGCGTTTCGAGCAGATCGCTGGCGGCGCGGATGCGTTGCAGGGAGGCGTCGAGAATCTCGTGAGGATTGGCTTCGGTGTCGATGACCAACACGGGGGTATCGCTGTAACTGGTTTTGAGCGGGCGATAGCGGTCTGTTAACGAGTGGAACGTGGTCATCGAGGTCAGTCCTGTGGGAAGTCGGGCAGTCTCGCCGGCAGGCCGACACAATGTTTTCAGCCGCGTCGAAAAACTATAGAGGGCCACGGCGAGGCATCGCAAGGTGGCGCAAATGGACAGGTTTTGTAGGTTGTTTACCGGCGCTATCGGTCTTTGCCTACGCATACCTCAACTATTTTTTAAGCTTTTCCCTTAGAGGTCGATATTCCTACGGGCCTGTCAGGCTTAGCGCATCAAAGTTCTGCATGGTGCGCGCCAGAATTTGTAGGACGTTTCGAAGCGTCTGAGTCGACTCTTAAAGGGAATTAGGTATGCAATGGCTGCGTATGGCCTCGATTTTGTTGTTGTGGGCCGGTGTTTACCGTTTGACCGGCGCTGCTGACGGGGATCATTCGCTGATCCTTGCCAACATGGACCGCACCAGTTGGCCACAGGCGCTGACCACTCAGGCAGACGTCGACACTGCGTCCCGCGCCGAGGTGTTGATGGTGGGCAAGGCGCTGTTGACCAGCGAAGCGCTGGATGAACAGGGTCTGAAGCAGCGACTGGGTGTGCAGGCTGTGAAGCTCAAGTCGGTCAGGCAAGTGCGTGAGGGGCTGTGGGATCGGTTGCTGATTACCTACCGCAACGCCAGCCAGAACTGTGACGGTGAACCCTTTTGCCCCCGTGTGCGAAGTGTCGCGGATTTGCGTCAGTTGGCGGCGGCGTTCACTGGCGAAATCAGCCCGGCTTTTGCGGTTTGGGCGAGCAAGAGCCGGGTGTTTCATGAGCAGGCGCTGGATGAGCAGTTGCGGGTGGCGGTGTTGGTGCCGTAGCCCCCCGACCTATCCGCTGTATCATCCCGTATCGTTTTTGCCCCCGACCTTTTCTCGACTCGCTGCGTTCGCCGGCTAGGCTTTGGGCTTCGCAGCGGTCAACGGAGTGACAGCTTATGCACAACACCCTGGAACAGGTTTTCGGTTATCCACAGTTTCGGCCCGGCCAGGAGGCAGCGGTCAGTGCTGTGTTGGCCGGGCGCTCGGCGGCGGCGATTTTCCCGACCGGTTCGGGCAAGTCTCTTTGCTATCAATTGCCGGCCTTGTTGCTGCCGCACCTGACATTGGTGGTCTCGCCTTTGCTGGCGTTGATGCAGGATCAATTGGCGTTCTTGCAGCGCCACGGCATTGCGGCGGGCAGTATCGATTCGGCCCAGAGCCGCGATGACGCCAGCGAGGTGATGGCCCGGGCAAAGTCCGGTGAATTGAAGATTCTGATGATTTCCGTGGAGCGCCTGAAGAACGAGCGCTTCCGCCATTTTTTGCAGCAGGTGCCGATCTCGCTGCTGGTGGTGGACGAGGCCCACTGCATCTCTGAATGGGGTCACAACTTCCGCCCCGACTACCTCAAGCTGCCGGACTACCAGCGCCAGTTCAACATCCCTCAGGCCTTGCTGCTGACCGCCACCGCGACACCCAAGGTGATCGCTGACATGGAGGCCAAATTCGCCATCGCCCCTGAGGATGTGGTGACCACCGGTTTTTACCGACCCAACCTCAACCTGTTGGTGGAACCGGTACGCGGCCAGGACAAGCGCCGACGCCTTGTCGAGTGGATGAGCCAGCGTCCCGGCCAGCCGAGTATCGTCTACGTCACCCTGCAGAAAACCGCCGAGCACATCGCCGAACATCTGGGCCGGAACGGCATCCAGGCCGAGGCCTATCACGCCGGTTTGCCCCATGAGCAGCGGGAAGGAATACAGAAACGGTTTATGGGCGGGCAGTCCAATTGCATTGTCGCCACCATTGCCTTCGGCATGGGCATCGACAAAAGCGATATCCGCAACGTGGTGCATTTCGACCTGCCTAAATCCATCGAAAACTACAGCCAGGAAATCGGCCGCGCTGGTCGAGACGGTCAGCCGTCCGATTGCCTGGTGCTGGCCAATCGCGACAGCCTCAACGTGCTGGAGAACTTCGTTTACGGCGACACGCCGGAACGGGACGGCATTCGTTGCGTGCTCGAGGAGTTGCAAGTCGCTGTGCCCGAGGGGCAGTGGGAGTTTCTGCTGGGACCTTTGGCCGATCAGAGCAACATTCGCCAGTTACCGCTCAAGACCTTGCTGGTACAGCTGGAGCTGCGCGGAATAATCGCGCCGCGTTATGCCTATTACGCCGAATACCGCTTCAAGTATTTGCAGGAACCCGAAGCATTGCTTGCCCGATTTGAAGGTGAGCGAAAGGACTTCGTCTCGGCGATCATCCGGACCTCCAGCCGCGCACGGACCTGGGCCACGGTGAATTTCGATGCGCTGTATGAGCAGTATTCCGCCGAGCGCAGTCGGGTGGTCAAGGCGCTGGATTATTTTCAGGAAAAGGGCTGGGTGGAGGTCGAAAGCAAGCAGATGACTGAGGTCTACAGCCTGCAGCAAGCGGACTTTGATTCCCCAACCCTGAGCGCTGAATTGCACGCCTACTTCACCCAGCACGAGCGCACCGAGATCGCACGGATTCACGCCATGCTCGATCTGTTCGCCACTGACCACTGCCTGGGTTACCGCCTGGCCGAGTACTTCGGCGACGATAACGCGCCCCGGCAGTGTGGGCATTGCTCGGTGTGTCACGGTCAGGTGGCGCGATTGCCGGCACCGCCGGAATTGCCAGCGCTTGTGGATAAAAACTTCGAGGCGCTGTGTGGTGATTTTATCCACAGGCACGAGCAGCACGCGGGCAACATCCCTTCGGCTGAGCGCGTAACAAGATTTCTATGTGGGATCAGCGTGCCGTTGTTTACCAAACTCAAGGCGCGGTCGATTCCAGGGTTTGCGGCGTTGGAGGATTATCCGTATGGCGACGTGCGGGAGTGGGCTCAAGCGCACCTGCCAAGCTGAAACACCGTCAATGTGGGAGCAACTGTCTTGATGACCTTTATTTTGAACGCACATCCATCCCCTGAATGTCGCTCATCACAGGAATAAATTTCAAAAAAGCCCGGCGCCTGACTATGGTGAGGACTGTCTTTGGATCGCTAACAAGAGAACAATCATGAGCCAGACACCGTTCGATATTCAGCGCGCCGCCGTGATCGGCGCGGGCACCATGGGCCGTGGCATTGTCATGTGCCTGGCCAACGCCGGGGTGCCGGTGCAATGGGTCGATAACAATCCGCAGATGCTTGAGCAGGCTCTGACCAGCGTGGCGGAGACTTACGCCCATAACGTGCGTCAGGGGCGGATCGATCAGGCAGAGGCGGATGCGCGCATTGCACGGGTGACGGCGGCTGCCGATTACGCAGCAATCCGCGATGTCGATCTGGTCATCGAAGCGGTCTACGAAAACCTCGAGTTGAAACAGAAAATCTTCCGCGAACTCGACGGCCTGATGAAACCTGAAGCGATTCTGGCCAGCAACACCTCGGCGCTGGACATCGACGCGATTGCTGCTGCCACTCGCCGTCCGCAGCAGGTCCTGGGCCTGCATTTCTTCAGCCCGGCGCACATCATGAAATTGCTGGAGATCGTGCGTGGCGCCCAGACGGCGCCGGCGGTGCTTGATGCGGCGCTGGAGCTGGGCAAGCGGATGGGCAAGGTCAGCGTGGTGTCGGGCAACTGCCATGGTTTTATCGGCAACCGCATGCTGCATCCGTACGTGCTCGAAGCGCGCAAGATGCTGCTGGAGGGCGCTTTGCCTTATCAGGTGGATGCGGCGCTGCAAGGTTTTGGTTTCGCCATGGGGCCGTTCCGCATGTACGACGTGGTCGGCATCGATCTGGAGTGGCGCGCTCGGGAGCTGGCTGGCAAGGGTCAGGATGCGCCGGAGGTTCAGGTGGACAACCGCCTGTGCGAGCTCGGGCGTTTCGGTCAGAAGAGTGGCGATGGGTATTACCACTACGAACCGGGCAGTCGCCAGGCTGAGCACGATCTGGAAGTCGATGCGCTGGTACTGGAAGTCAGCGAAGGGTTGGGGTTCCAGCGTCGCGAGATCGGCCCTGAAGAGGTTCTGGAGCGTTGTTTGCTGGCGCTGGTCAACGAAGGGGCGAAGATTCTTCAGGAAGGTATTGCGACGTCGGCGCATGACATCGATCTGGTGTACCTCAATGGTTATGGCTTCCCGGCGGAGAAGGGCGGGCCGATGGCCTGGGCAGATCAGCAAGGGTTGGAAGATATTCATCTGCGGTTGTTGCAGCTTGAGACCAAGCAGGGCGATCACTGGGCGCCGGCGCGGTTGATTGGTGAACTGGCGGCGCAGGGTAAAGGGTTTTCTGGCAAGTGATTTACTGATCGTTCCCACGCTCTGCGTGGGAACGCCTCCATGGACGCTCTGCGTCCGCTCCTGAATGTGACGCAGAGCGTCACGGGCTGCATTCCCACGCAGAGCGTGGGAACGATCATGAAAGGAACGCTCTGATGCCCCAACGCACCGACTATCTGCACTTCCAGCCCATCACCACCCGCTGGCATGACAATGACGCCTACGGTCACGTCAACAACGTCACCTACTACAGCTTTTTCGACACGGCGGTGAATACCTACCTGATCGAAGTCGGCGGTCTGGATATCCATGACGGCGAGGTGGTGGGTTTTGTGGTGAGTTCGGCCTGCGACTACTTTGCTTCTATCGCTTTCCCGGACCGGATCGAAATCGGCCTGCGGGTCGGCAAGTTGGGCAACAGCTCGGTGCAATACGAGCTAGCGGTGTTCAAGTCAGGCGAAGATGAAGCCTGCGCGGCGGGGCGCTTCGTGCATGTGTTCGTGGATCGGGCATCGAATCAACCGGTGGCGATTCCTGCCGGATTGCGCGGTGCATTGGAGCGGCTAGCGCTTTGAGCGGCAAAAAAAATCGCAGCCCGAAGGCTGCGATTTTTTGATCTACCGATAAACGAGGCGATTCAAGCCTCAGTCGCGATAGCGATGTTTATGCTTGCGATGGCCATAGGCATGGCCGCGACCTGGATGGCCGTCACGGTAGTAGCGACGATCGTCACGGTCACGATAGGAACGACGATCATCGTCGCGATCACTCTCTCTGCCCATGTAGTTACCCAGCGCGCCACCAGCGCCGCCGCCTGCTGCGGAGCCGATCAGGCTGCCGGTGGTGCCGCCCATGCTGCGGCCGACCACGTTACCGCCTGCTGCGCCCAACGCACCGCCAATGGCGGCTTCGCCACGGCTGCGTTTGTCTGCGCCGACTGCGCTACCACCCGCGCCGCCCAGGGCCGCGCCAATGGTTGAACCTGTATTGCCGCCTAGCGATTGACCGACGACCGAGCCAAGAACCCCGCCCAATGCGCCGCCCACACCTGCTTCGGTGGTGCCGCCAGCAGAAGCGAAGCCACTGACCAGGCCAAGGGACAACAAGAGAATCGAGGAGAACTTCATAGAGGAACCTCAAGGGGATGACGGCGCGATCCTGAGGCTGTGTCATGGTTGTGACAATACAAATCCGACGAATAACACGACTTGAGCACAATTCTATAAGTTACTGTTTTTTGGGTGGAACTTAAGTGTTTTTGGCCGGTCTTTAACTACTTCGCAAAGGCCGTTTCTATACAGAAACGGCCTTTTTTGTGGGCGATTGGAAAGTGTTGGTTCCGAAAGATTCGTTGAATGATCCACCGCTTTCGCGAGCAAGCCCGCTTGTGTCTTGGGCAGGAATTAGACTGAGGGTGAGAGCGGTGAGTGGCAAGCTGAATGCCCGGAGTGCTTAAAGCACGTGTGGGAGCCCATGCTGCCATTCACCTCTCCGCTCTGGTTATTGAGCCCGAACAGTTGAACGAGCCGACCTCGAACATTACAAGCGTGGTGCCCAGCCAGAGCGCTCTCACCTTTGAGTGTAAGAGGGTTCGGCTATGTTTTCCTGCGCAGGCATCGATGTTTCCAAAGATACCCTTGAAATTTGGATTAACCCGCAAGACATTGGCGCCAGTTACCTCAATACCGCCAGTGACTTCCTTGGGCTGATTGATTGGTTAAAGCGCTACCAGGTCAGCCGCGTATTGCTGGAAGCCACCGGCGGCTATGAGCGAGAGGTCATGAAAGCGCTTCAGGCTGCCGGCTTCGAAGTCTTGCGGATCAACCCTCGCCGAGCCAGAGACTTTGCCAAGGCCATGGGGCAGCGCGCTAAAACCGACCCGATAGATGCGCGGCTGCTCGCGCAGTTTGCCGAAGTCATAAAGTCGCCAAGCAACCGAATCACCAGCCCTGAACAGGACAATTTACGTGCGCTGGTACAGCAACGTGAAAACTTTGTTCAGCAACATGGCGACGATTTACGGCGCCTCAAAACAGCCTCTGCTGACACGGTAAAACCCTGTCTGCGAAGTCATATCGACTATTTATGCCAAGCAATAAAGTCGATAGAAAGGTTGATCCGTCAAACTGCTAAAGACCTGGACAGTGATAAAACGGCCCGTTTGTGTTCGGTCAAGGGTATAGGGCTCGTGACGGCAGCCAGCTTGATGGCCTATTTACCTGAGCTGGGCGAGGTTGGACGGCACGAGATCGCAGCGCTGGCAGGCATAGCCCCCTACAACGACGACAGCGGCAAACATGAAGGCCCCCGCCACATTGGCGGTGGCAGGTTTGCTGCGCGTCGGGCGATGTACATGGCGTGCTGGGTGGTGATTCAGCGACAGCCTGAGTTCAAAGCGCGGTATGACGCACTGCGTCATAAGGGCAAATGCGCAAAAGTAGCGCTCATCGCCTGTATGCGCGTGTTGTTGATACGGCTGAACGCCATGATCCGAGACCGAACTGAGTGGAAAGAACCCTTGGCCTAAACGGGTCGCGGTGTTCCTGTAGGGCATCGCATGGCCTAAAGCTGTGGGAGTTCAGCTGTCTATCAATATGCCTTCAAAATAAAGGTCATCAAGACAGTTGCTCCCACATTGGAACTCAGTCGTACGCAAAATCTGTGTCCGCTGAAGATCGAGTGTGGGAGCGAGGCTTGCCCGCGAAGAGGCCATCCCAGCTGCCGCGTTAAGCCGATTTGGCCATGATCAACCCGGTCTCACTCGCCGCCTCCAACCGAATCGCCACAAACTTCGACGTCGGCGTATGGCTGCGATCCCCGATGCTTTCCAGCGGCACCAGCGGGTTCACTTCCGGATAGTAAGCGGCCGCTTGCCCGGCAGGAATATCAAACGCCAGCAGCGTGAAACCTTTCACCCGGCGCTCACGGCCATCATCCCAGATCGAAACGATGTCGGCCTTCTGCCCCGGTTTGAACCCCAGGCGAATGATGTCGGCCTCATTGACGAACAACACATCCCGCTGACCTTTCACCCCGCGATAACGGTCATCAAGACCATAAATCGTGGTGTTGTACTGATCGTGGGAGCGCATCGACTGCATGATCAGGTCAGGCAGCACGCCGGTGGCGCGGGTGCGTTCGTGCACCAGGTCTTTGGGTAGCATGTTCGCACGGAAGTTGGCCCGACCCGATGGGGTATTCCAGCGACGTGCGCGGGCGCTGTTACCCAGGTGAAAACCACCCGGGTTCTGAATCTTCTCGTTGAAGTCCCGGAAGCCCGGGATGGTGTCGGCGATCAGGTCGCGGATGCGGCTGTAATCGGCCACCAGCCAGTTCCAGTCCACCGGTTTGCTGCCCAGCGTCGCGGCGGCGATGCCGGCGATGATTGCAGGCTCTGAGCGCATCTGGTTCGACAGCGGCTGCAGCTGACCGTTGGAGGCGTGGACCATGCTGAACGAGTCTTCCACGGTCACCGCTTGGGCGCCTTCGGTCTGGATATCGATGTCGGTACGGCCCAGGCACGGCAGGATCAGCGCGTCTTTACCGTGCGCCAGATGGCTGCGATTGAGCTTGGTGCTGATCTGCACGGTCAGGTCGCAGTTGCTCAAGGCCTGGAAGGTTCGAGGGCTGTCCGGGGTGGCTTGGGCGAAGTTGCCACCCAGGCCGATGAAGACTTTTGCGCGGCCGTCGGCCATGGCGTGAATCGCCTCGACCACGTTGTGGCCGTTTTCACGCGGCACCTTGAACTGGAAGCGGCGCTCCAGAGAATCGAGGAACGCCACTGGCGGACGTTCGTTGATGCCCATCGTTCGGTCACCCTGCACATTGCTGTGTCCACGTACCGGGCACAGACCGGCACCCGGCCGACCGATGTTGCCGCGCAGCAGCATCAGGTTGGCGATTTCCTGGATGGTCGGTACCGAATGACGATGCTGGGTAATGCCCATCGCCCAGCACATGATCACGTTCTTGCCTTTGGCGTACATGCGCGCCGCTTGCTCGATCTCCACCAGCGTCAGGCCGGACTGCTCGACGATCTGCTCCCATGGGGTGTCGTCGATGACGCCCATGTATTCCAGCACGTTGACCGCATGTTCATTGAGGAAGTCGTGATCGAACACCGCCGGGGCACCAGCCTTCTGCGCATCGCGTTCCCATTGCAGCAGGAATTTCGCCATGCCGCGTAGCACCGCCATGTCACCGCCCAGTGCCGGGCGGAAGTACGCGGTGTTGGTCGGCTTGTCGCCGTTGGTGAGCATTTCCAGCGGATGCTGCGGGTGCTGAAAGCGTTCCAGGCCGCGTTCTTTCAGCGGGTTGACGCACACCACCTGAGCACCGCGTTTCACCGCTTCGCGCAGGGGTTCGAGCATTCGCGGGTGGTTGGTGCCGGGGTTCTGGCCCCAGACAAAAATCGCATCGGCGTGTTCGAAATCATCGAAGGTCACCGTGCCTTTGCCGACGCCGACACTTTGCGCCATGGCCACACCGCTGGCCTCGTGGCACATGTTCGAGCAGTCGGGAAAGTTATTGGTGCCGTAGGCGCGCACGAACAATTGATACAGGTACGCCGCTTCGTTGCTGGCGCGGCCCGAGGTGTAGAACTCGGCCTGATCCGGGTTCGACAGGCCGCGCAGATGCTTGGCGATCAGGCTGAAGGCGTCATCCCAGCTGATGGGTTGGTAGCGATCGGTTTCGGCGTTGTAGCTCATCGGCTCGGTCAGGCGGCCCTGATATTCAAGCCAGTAGTCGCTCTGTTCCAGCAGCGAGGTGACGCTATGTTTGGCAAAGAATGCAGCGTCGACACGCCGTTTGGTCGCTTCCCAGTTCACCGCTTTGGCGCCGTTCTCGCAGAACATCACCATGCCCTTTTCCGGAGAATCGCCCCAGGCGCAACCCGGGCAGTCGAAGCCGCCGTTCTGGTTGGTCTTGAGCATTATGCGGAGGTTTTTCAGCGCGTTATCGCTGGTCAACCAGGCTTGGGCGACGCTGATCAGCGCGCCCCAGCCACCGGCTGGGCCTTTGTAGGGCTTGTAGCGGGGGACGGGTTTCTGGTCGGCTTGACGGTGTTGACTCACGCTTGATTCTCCAACGCTGGGCTGTAGACCCGCGGTGCACTTTTCTGCGGCAGGTGGATGAGGTTGAGGTTGTGACGACGGGCCCATTGCACGGCAAGGCTCGTGGGCGACGACAGGCTGACCAGGGTCTGGATGCCGGCGCGTAAAACTTTCTGGATCAATTCAAGGCTGCAACGGCTGGTGACAATCGCCAGGCCGCCAGTGGTCGGGATCTTCTGGCGGATCAACCCGCCGATCAGCTTGTCGAGGGCGTTGTGCCGGCCGATGTCTTCACGGCCCAGCAGCAATTCGCCGTTGCCGTTCATGAACACCGCCGCATGCACCGCGCCGCAATGCTGGCCCAGCGGCTGGAATTCGCCGATGCGCTGGCGCAGGCCGTCCAGCCATTCGGCCGGGGGTAGCGGGGCGCCGGGCAATACTTTGAGGTCGGGCAGCGCTTGCTCCACCGCTTCTACGCCACAGAGCCCGCAACCGCTGGTGCCGGCCAGTTGCCGACGCTGCTGCTTGAGGTTCCAGAAGGCACGATTGGCGATAGTCACTTGCGCGTATTGCGCCGAGCCTGTGCCACTGAGTTGCAGGTCGTAGATGTCTGCAGCGTCTTCGATGATGCCGCTGCCGAGGCTGAAGCCGACGATGAAGTCTTCAAGATCCGTGGGCGTCACCAGCATGACCGCCTGGCTGATACCGTTATAGGCGATCGCCAATGCGACTTCTTCGGCCAGCGCGGTGCTGGCCGATTCGGTGTATTCAAGGTTGCAGTAACTGTATGTCTGGCTTGCGGCGGTCGCGGGCGTTTCAACAGCAGGCGCCGCGCGGGCAGGGCGCTTGGCGTTCATGGGCTCACCAACGGTTTGGTCAGCTTTAAGACTAGGCGTGTCAACTTGTCGCGTCTAATCGCTATTACTGATCTGCCGATAGATGGGGTCGATCAAGAGTCTGTCAGTGATTTCTGATAGATCGCGAAACAGGCTTCTGCGAGTGCCGAACGTGGAGCGCTGCGCCGCATGATCAGCCCCAGCCGGGCGAGGGTCCGGGCGCTTTCTATGGGTTGCAGGCGCAAGTGATCGGTGAGGTTTTCAAGGCCACTGTCCAGGGGCATCACTGCGCAACAAAGGCCACCGTGCACGGCTTGTAACAATTGGTGGACCGCATCGGTTTGCAGCAACGGCTGTGGGGTCAGGCCACGGCTGTGGAAGTTATGGTCGATGGACTGGCGAAAATGCATGCCGCTGGTAAGCATGCCTAGCGGCAATTCAATCAACGATTCCCAGCTTAACGGCGCCTCGCCGAAACTGAAGAAACGCTGATCGTAGAGCAGGCCCATGCGGGTTTCGCTGAAAGCCAGGGAATCGAAACGCTCACCGTCCAGACGCTCCAGGTACGACACGCCGAGGTCGAGACGGTTGTTCGCCAGCTGTTCGAGGATCTGTTCGGAACTCAGTGCCGAAAGTTCGAAGCGCAGATTCGGGTGCTCGGCGTGCAGGCGATGCATCAGCGGTACCGGATCGAAACTCGACAGTGGCACCACGCCCAGACGCAACGTACCCACGAGGTTGCCGCGACAGGCTGCCGCTTCGGCCTGCAAACCGTCGTAGGCCGCGAGTACCGTACGCGCCCACGCCAACACGCGCTCGCCCGGTGCGGTGAAACCTTCGAAGCGCTGGCCGCGGTTGACCAGCGGCAGTTCAAGCTCTTCTTCGAGGCTGCGCAGGCGCATGGACAGGGTCGGCTGGGTGATGTGGCAACGCGCGGCGGCCTGGCCGAAGTGCCGGGTTTCGTCGAGAGCGATGAGGAATTTGAGCTGCTTGATGTCCATCTTCGCTCCAGGGCGCGGGCAAGGTTTGCGATTCTACCGCCTGCGCGGGGTTGGGTCATTGGTCGGCTGGGAACCGTGTTTTGCAAGGCTGGTCTAGTCTTTGGCGTCTGGAACCTAAACCCCAAGGAGAGTGCACCATGAGTATTTTTAGCTTTGTGAAAGAAGCAGGCGAAAAACTTATCGATCTGCTGACACCTGGCAATGCGAATGCCAGCGAGCAGCTGAAGGAACACATCAGCAAGGTCGGCCTGGGTAATCCGAATGTTCAGGCGACAATCGAGGGTGACAAAGTCATCGTCACCGGTGAAGTGGCGAGTCAGGAAGAGAAGGAAAAGATTCTGTTGGCCGTGGGCAATATTGCCGGTATCGGCAGTGTTGATGACCAGATTACTGTGACTGGACCGGTGGCGAAGGCCGCTCGTTTCGTTACCGTGAAAAAGGGCGACACCCTCAGCGCGATTTCCAAGGCCGAATACGGCGACGCGAACAAGTACAACAAAATCTTCGAGGCCAACAAACCAATGCTTTCGCACCCGGACAAGATCTATCCGGGGCAGGTATTGCGGATTCCTGAGTAACACAAAACCTGTGGCGAGGGGGCTTGCCCCCGTTCGGCTGCGAAGCAGTCGTAAAGATTCTGGGGCCGCTTCGCGACCCAACGGGGGCAAGCCCCCTCGCCACAATGACCGCGTCAGGCGCTAGAGCCCGGCAATCAACTCCCGATAATCCCCCACCGCCGCAAACTCGGCAGTGTCCTTCGGCCCTTTGCGGCTGTCTGGCTCGCTCACGGCCAGCAGATGCGCCACACCAAAATTGCGCGCACTGCGCAGAATCGGCAACGTATCGTCGATAAACAGACTGCGCGTCGGGTCGAAGCCGATGTCGGCCTGCAAGGCATCCCAGAACTGCGGGTTTTCCTTGGGGAAACCGTAATCGTGGGAGCTGATCAACCGTTCGAAATACGGCGCCAGTTCAATTCGTTCCAGCTTCAATGACAGCGAGTCGCGGTGGGCGTTGGTGATCAGTACCACGCGTTTGCCGGCCCGTTTGATCGCCGCCAGAAAAGTATCTGCATCTGGACGCAGGGCGATCAGGTGCGCGGTTTCCAGTTTCAGTTCGCGCACCGACAGCTTCAGCTCAGCGCTCCAGAAGTCCAGGCAGTACCACTGCAACTGACCGGCATTGCGTTCGAACAGCGGCTGCAATTCCAGCTCCGCCATGGCCCGACTCACCCCATGCAGCTCGGCATAACGCTGGGGCAGGTGCTCCATCCAGAAATGGTTGTCGTAGTGCAGGTCCAGCAGCGTGCCGTCCATATCCAGTAGAACGGTATCGATGTCGCGCCAGGGCAGCAGGGACATAAAAAACTTCTCCAGCGGTAAAAAAGATATCCGAGGTAAACAATCAGGATAGGCCGGGTATAGTAACGCGTTCACGCCAAGGAGCCTCTCATGCGCCAGAAACCCACCGTACTCGCCCGCGAGATCGTCGCCACCAGCCGTTTGTTCTGTGTCGAAGAGCTGAAGTTGCGCTTTTCCAATGGCGTGGAGCGCACTTACGAGCGACTGGTCAGCAAAGGCACCGGCCATGGCGCAGTAATGATTGTGGCGATGCTGGACGCGGAACACGCGGTATTGGTGGAGGAGTACTGCGGCGGCACCGATGCATACGAATTGTCCCTGCCCAAAGGCTTGATCGAGCCGGGCGAAGACGTGTTGGCAGCGGCCGAGCGGGAGCTCATGGAAGAGGCCGGGTATGGCGCGCGGCAGCTGGAACATCTGACCGAGTTGTCTTTGTCACCCGGCTACATGAGCCAGAGGATCCAGGTGGTGCTGGCCACCGACCTGTACGAAGAACGCCTGGAAGGCGACGAGCCCGAGCCGATGGGAGTGGAAAAAATCAACCTGCGTGAGTTGTCGTCTTTGGCGCAAAACCCTCGGTTCACCGAAGGCCGTGCCTTGGCGGCGCTGTATCTGGCCCGGGACTTACTGACTCAACGTGGGGTGTTTTTGCCGTGAACTTGAATTTTCCCCATCCGTTGATGGCGCCAGTCGTTGAACTGGCTTTGAAGGCTGGCGAGGCGATCCTGCCGTTCTGGCGCGTCAACGTTGCCGTGACTGCAAAGTCCGATGATTCTCCGGTCACCGCCGCTGACATGGCCGCTCATCATCTGATTCTGGCCGGGCTGACGGCGCTGGATCCGAGCATTCCGGTGCTGTCCGAAGAGGACGCCAATATCCCCCAGAGCGTGCGCGCCGGCTGGCAGCGCTGGTGGCTGGTCGATCCGTTGGACGGGACCAAGGAGTTTATCTCTGGCAGCGAAGAGTTCACCGTCAACATTGCGCTGATCGAGCAGGGACGTGTGGTGTTTGGCGTGGTGTCGATGCCGACCAACGGGCGCTTTTATGTCGGCGGTGCCGGATTGGGTGCCTGGCGTGGCGATAAAGGTGCCGAGCCGTTGCCGATTCAGGTTCGCGAGATTCCGGCTACGGGTGAAGCCTTTACGGTGGTCGCCAGTCGTCGGCATTCGAGCCCTGAGCAGGAGCGGTTACTCGCGGGGTTGAGCGACAGCCTGGGTGAGCTGCAACTGGCGAATATCGGCAGCTCGCTGAAATTTTGCCTGCTGGCGGAAGGGGCGGCGGATTGTTATCCGCGGTTGGCGCCGACGTCTCAATGGGACACCGCCGCGGCTCAAGGCGTGCTGGAAGGTGCGGGGGGGGAGGTGCTGGATTTGAGCGGTGAGCCGTTCTGCTATCCGGCGCGGGAGTCGTTGTTGAATGAGTTTTTCCTGGCGCTGCCGGCTAAGGCGGCATGGCGGGAAAAGCTGCTGAAACTCGCACGCTCCTGAGTACGCCGTACCCCTGTGGCGAGGGGGCTTGCCCCCGTTGGGCTGCGCAGCGGCCCCAAATCCAGCCACCGCGAAATATCAGTTAACCCCCGTTGTCTGAATGGCGACTGCTGCGCAGCCGGACGGGGGCAAGCCCCCTCGCCACAGGTTCTGTATTTGGTTCTGGTTCCTAGCGGTGCAGCACGTACTGTCCCACGAACTTCACCGCATCCTCTTCACTCCCGGTATTCACAATCCGCGAATGCAGCGTCAACCGCGCCCGCCCATACCGTTCATACATCGTCAGAAACTTCTTCCACACCGCCGCACTCGGTGCCTGGCAAATCGCCGTCGCGTCCATGGTGACCGGCAGCGGGTAGCTGATCTGCCCTTCCTGAATCACGATGTGCCCGTCTTCAATGCCTGCTTCGTGCAAACGCAAATGCAACCAGCCCCAGCCGGCCAACACCGCGCCGCAATACAGGCTGCCACCGAACATGGTGCTCTTGTGATTGACGTTGGCCTCCAACGGCAGATGCAGGCGCAGTTGTTGGTCGTGCCAGTCGAGCACTTTGAGGCCCATCTTCCGCGTGAGGGGAATGTCGTGATGGAGGATCGATTCCAGGTGACGACTGTCGCGGTTCATGCACGGGCCTTTTGTTTGAAGGGGATGATTTTACGGTAGCTCAATCAAGGTCGTCGGTGGGGTTGCTGGCGCCGGCGTCGGCGAAGTTCAGACCATGCTTGCGCAGTTTGTCATGCAAGGTTTTGCGCGGAATCCCGAGCGCTTCGGCGAGGCTGCGCACGGAGCTGTGAGAGCGCGTCAGTTCGGCGGCAATCAGGCTTTTCTCGAAGTTCTCCACTTGCTCGCTCAGACCGCCGCTGACCACTTCAACCGTGGTGCCGACGCCGCCATCCGTCGCGCTGTTGTCCAGCGCCAGTTCCAGGCCCAGGGCAAAGCGTTCGGCGGCGTTCTGCAGTTCACGCACATTGCCCGGCCAGGTGTGACGCAGCAGCAGCGCCCGGTGCCCCGGTTGCAATTCGTGGGGTGGTAAACCATGGCGGGCGCTGGCTTCATCAGCGAAATGCTGGAACAGCATCAGCGCATCTTCGCCCCGTTCGCGCAGCGGCGGAATGCGCAGCGGCGCGACGTTCAGGCGGTAATACAAGTCGGCACGGAAACGGCCCTGATCGGCGGATTGACGCAGGTCTTCCTTGGTCGCGGCGATGATGCGGATGTCCAGCGGGATCAGCTGGTTGCCACCCAAGCGCTCGACGACCCGCTCTTGCAGCAAGCGCAGCAGTTTCACCTGCACGTCCAGGCTCATGCTTTCGATTTCATCGAGGAACAACGTGCCGCCGTTGGCGAATTCGAACTTGCCGATGCGGCGCTTCTGCGCGCCGGTAAACGCACCGGGCTCGTGACCGAACAGCTCGCTTTCCACCACCGACTCGGCCAGAGCCCCGGCGTTGATCGCCACGAACGGGCCGTTACGCCGACTCGACAGATCGTGCAGTGCGCGGGCCACGACCTCCTTACCCGCACCGGTTTCGCCGAGGATCAGCACATCGGCCTTGGTCGCCGCCAGTGCACCGATCTGCTCACGCAGGCGCAGCATCGGCGCCGATTGCCCGACCAGTCGAGCGCTCAGTTCGTTGCGATCGCTCAGGGCCAGACGCAGGCTGCGGTTGTCCAGCACCAGCCGGCGCAGGTCCAGGGCACGACGTACGCTGTCGAGCAGGGAGTCGCTGGCGAAAGGTTTTTCCAGAAAGTCATAGGCCCCGGCGCGCATGGCTTGTACCGCCAGCGGCACATCGCCGTGGCCGGTGATCAGCAACACCGGAAGCTCCGGGTCCTGGGCGTGGAGTTCGGTCAGCAGTTCGAGACCGTCCATGCCCGGCATGCGGATGTCGCTGACCACCACCCCCGGCCAGTCGCGTTCCAGTTGCCCGGCCAGGCCTTTGGCTTCAGCCAGCGGCAGGATTTTCAGGCCTGCCAGGTCCAGGGTCTGGCTCAGGGCCTGGCGCAGGTGGGGATCGTCGTCGATCAACACGACCTGGATGCGGTTGTCGATGGTCATGCACTTCGGTCCTCGGACGGTTGCAGGCTCACACCCGGTGCACCTGCGCGCAACTTCAGGGTAATCAGGGCGCCGCCTTCTTTGTGGTTGGAGAACGACAGTTCACCACCGAAGGCGCGCATCAGGGTGTCGCAGATCGCCAGCCCCAACCCAAGCCCCTGAGTGCGGGTCTTGGTGGTGTAAAAGGGCTCGCCGGCACGACCCAGTGCTTCCAGGCAGAACCCGGGGCCGTTGTCGCGAATGTACAGATTGACGCCGTCGGCGGTGGACTCGGCACTCAACCAGAGTTTACGCGGCGGGCCTTTTTCCGTCAGGGCATCGAGGGCATTGGCCAGCAGATTACCGAGTACTTGGCGCAGGCGGGTTTCCCCAGCCTCGACCCACAGGGTGGCGGCTGGCAGGTCACGGATCAGCTCGACTTCCATGCTGCGCCGACGCTTGGCCAATAACGCCAGCGCGTCGTCCAGTGCCGGTTGCAGGGCCACGCTTTCCGGGGCGTGGCGATCACGCCGGGCGAAGGCGCGCAGGTGGGCGATGATCGAGGCCATGCGCCCGGTCAATTCACTGATCAGCTTGAGGTTGCCGCGAGCATCTTCGGTGCGCTGATGGTCGAGCAGTACTTCGGCGTTTTCCGCGTAGCTGCGGATCGCTGCCAGCGGTTGGTTGAGTTCATGGCTGATGCTCGCCGACATCGTCCCCAGCGCCGAGAGCTTGCCGGCCTGCACCAGGTCATCCTGCGCGCGCACCAGCTCCTGCTGAGCGTGTTCGCGCTCCAGCACCTCCTGCTTCAGTCGACGGTTGAGGCCTTCGAGGTCGCTGGTCCGTTCGGCGACCCGGCCTTCCAGTTCCTGGCGGGCCTTGCCTTCGAAGGCGATCCGCTCCAGGTAATGGCGTCGGCGCTGCATCATCAGGCCGAGCAGCAACATCAAAACCAACAGTGTTGCGCCGCCGATGGCCACGACCGTGCGTACCGGGCGATCGATCAGGGTACGCGGTGCAAGGATACTGACGCTCCAGCCGGTTTCTTCGATCTGTTGCGTTTGGGGCAGCCAGGCGTTGGCGTCGAGATTCAACGGCTTGGGATCGCGGGTCGGGTAGGGTTGAATCGCGGTAATGGCCTCGCGTTCCGCGTCGCTCAATGGACGGGTCGAGCGGAAACGCCACTCGGGCCGTGACGTGAGGATGACCACGCCATTGTGGTCGGTCACCAACAGTTGTTCCGGGGTTTTGCCCCAGAGGCTTTCGGTGTGGTCGAGGTCGACCTTGACCACCAGCACGCCGATGATTTTTTCGCGATCACGTATCGCCGCCGCAAAGAAGTAACCGCGTTTGGCCGAAGTGGTGCCCAAGCCGAAGAAACGCCCCAGACGCCCGGCCATGGCTTCACTGAAATAAGGACGGAAAGCGAAATTACGGCCGACGAAGCTGTCATGTTTGTCCCAATTGGAGGCCGCCAGCGTCTTGCCGGTGGTGTCCATCAGGTACATCACTTCGGCACCGGTCTGGGCGCTGATGTTTTTCAGCAGGCGATTGGCATTGCCTTGAACCACGCCCTCGTCGGGTGCGGACAATGTCGCACGCAGCGCGGGCAACTCGCCGAGGATCTGTGGCAACACTTCATATCGGTGCAGGGTACCCAGCAGGTTGGCGACGTAGAGATCGAGGGTCTGACGGTTCTGCCCGGCCAGTTCGCTGCGGTAGTAACGCTCGGCCAGATGCTCCAGCGGCCAAAGCAAGGGCGCCAGGCACAGCGCGAGCAACGCCAGGCTGCGCCAGCGGGGTCTGCGGGGGAGAGTTGGTGTCATGAGCATCAGGCGCCTGTGGGTACAGATGCATTATGCCTAGGCTTGCGGGCGCAGTCTGCGCACCTGGGATCAAGTGCGCGCTGGCGGTGAAAATTCACACAGGAATTCAGGAAAAGACTTCGGCGTCCTTGAAGAACGCGGCGGACTGATCCTTGGCCGACAGTTTCGGTGCTTCGTTCAGCTGCCAGTCAATGCCCAGGTCCGGATCGTCCCAGCGAATGCTGCGCTCGGCCGACGGGGTGTAGTAGTCGGTGGTTTTGTAGAGGAACTCGGCGAAATCGCTCAGCACCACGAAACCATGGGCAAAACCTTCCGGCACCCAGAGTTGGCGATGGTTGTCGGCGGACAGGCGCACCGCCACCCATTTGCCGAAATGCGGCGAGCTGCGGCGAATATCCACCGCCACATCCAGCACCTCACCGGAAGTGACGCGCACCAGTTTGCCCTGAGTGTTTTCCAGTTGGTAATGCAGACCGCGCAGTACACCT
The DNA here is from genome assembly GCF_016650735.1 of Pseudomonas sp. TH37. NCBI lineage: Bacteria > Pseudomonadati > Pseudomonadota > Gammaproteobacteria > Pseudomonadales > Pseudomonadaceae > Pseudomonas > Pseudomonas sp. TH37. The sequence continues at coordinate 250,644 of NZ_JAEKFD010000006.1, read as the reverse complement.
TTTTGCGAGCGGGAATGGTTGTCCTGAACGAACTGGGTGTTCAGGCCGGTTGCTTCTTCGAAAGCCTTGGCGTTGAAGCTCTCATAGAAGAAACCGCGCTCGTCACCAAATACCTTGGGTTCGATGATCAGAACACCGGGCAGGTCGGTGGTGACTACATTCATGGTGTTTCTCCAGCAATAGGCGTGATGGCCGACATTCTTACGCAAAGTGGTGGTTGGTGCGAGTGGTGTGGTGAAGAGAGTTGCGCGGGCATTTGATTCGCGCCAACCAGGAAGGGGGGTTGCGTATCGCCCGAAGCAGTGGCGATATAAGCGCCTAATAAAATTTCAGGGGATCGTTGTATGCCGCTCGCCACGTTGATTCACCGCGCCAGTCTGCCCAGCCCGCAGGTGTCTGCGACGCAAGCGCTTGAGCTGTTGAAAGAGCATTACGGGTTGAGCGGACGATTACAGACGCTTGGGAGCCAGCAGGATCTCAATTTCCGGGTCGACAGCGAGCAGGGGCGTTTCGTCCTGAAAATCTGCCGTGGCGATTATTCGACGCTGGAGCTGCAAGCCCAGCATGCAGGGCTCAAGCATCTGGCTGAACATCCCGGTGTGCAGGTGCCGCGAGTTATCCCGGCCAGGAACGGCGCAGACCTTCTCTCTCTGGAGGTTGGGGGGCAGGCGGTGCACGTGCGCCTGCTTGATTACATCGACGGCCAATCCCTGACGCACCTCGATCATCTAAGCCATTCTGTGGTTGCCGGTTTCGGTCGGCTCTGCGGCGAAATGGACCTGGCGCTGGCCGGTTTCGATCATCCTGGCCTTGAGCGCACCCTTCAATGGGACGCCCGCCACGCCAATGCGTTGATCGCGCATCTGCTGCCGGTGATCAAGGATGAGCGGCAACGAGCGTTGATTGCTGAAGCGGCCGAACAGGCCGAGCGCCATTTGCAGCCCTTGGTGGATAAGCTGCCGGTGCAGGCGATTCACATGGACATCACCGACGATAACGTGGTCTGGCAGCGGGATTCGCAGCGCCAATGGCAGTTGCAGGGTGTCATCGATTTCGGCGATCTGGTCCGAACCTGGCGGATCACCGATCTGTCGGTGACCTGCGCCGCGCTGCTGCACCATGCCGATGGCGATCCGTTCTGCATTTTGCCGGCGGTTCGGGCTTATCACGCGGTCAATCCGTTGCAGCATGAAGAGCTGCTGGCGCTATGGCCGCTGATCGTCGCCCGCTCGGCAGTGCTGGTGTTGAGTGGCGAGCAGCAGGTCAGCATCGATCCGGGCAATGAGTACAGTCGCGACAACCTGACCCATGAGTGGGAAATTTTCCGTGTTGCCACATCGGTGCCGTTGGAATTGATGGAGGCGGCGATTCTTACCGCAGTCGGTCAAAGCCTGCCGAGCATCGGCAGTGAAAGCTTCGCGCCATTGTTGCCGAGTCTGGTTGGGCGTGAATTTGCGTTGATCGATCTGGGCGTGCTCAGTCCGCATTTCGAGGCGGGTAATTGGGAGCAAGAGGGGATCGACCAGCGTCTGCTGACTGAGGCCGCCGCAGCTCACGGTCTAGCGGCCAGTCGTTACGGGCAATACCGGCTGTCTCGCACCCGGCCAGACTGTGCCAGCGAACCGGACACATGCCCATTGCACGTAGAGTTGCGAGTGCCCCATGGCACGGCGGTTGAGTCACCGTTTGCCGGGGTGGTTCATCAGCCGACAGAGGGTGTGCTGCAACTGGATGGCCCGCAACTGAGCGTTCGTCTGTGGGGCGTGACTCCATCGCTGCACACCGGCGCGGCGCTGGTCAAAGGTCAGGTGCTGGGTTCGGTCAGCGGGCCGTTGATCGTGCAGTTGTGTCGAAGCGCTCAGCTAGACGCGCCATTGTTTTGTACGCCTTCGCGCGCGGCAGCCTGGCAGGCACTGTGTCCGTCACCTGCCGTGTTGTTGGGCCTGGCCTGCGATGCGGAAGAAGAGCTCGACCCGCAGACATTGCTGGCCCGTCGTGACGCGAGTTTCGCTCGCTCCCAGAAGCACTATTACGTCGACCCGCCGCGCATCGAGCGTGGCTGGCGCAATCACCTGATCGACATGCAGGGTCGTTCTTACCTCGACATGCTCAACAACGTCGCGGTCTTGGGTCACGGCCATCCGCGCATGGCTGCCGTCGCCAGCCGGCAGTGGTCGTTGCTCAACACCAACTCGCGTTTTCACTACGCGGCGATTGCCGAGTTTTCCGAGCGTTTGCTGAAGCTGGCACCGGACAACATGGATCGCGTATTTCTGGTCAACAGCGGCACTGAGGCCAATGACCTGGCGATCCGTCTGGCCTGGGCTTATAGCGGCGGTCGCGACATGCTCAGTGTGTTGGAGGCTTATCACGGCTGGTCAGTGGCGGCGGATGCGGTTTCGACTTCGATTGCCGACAACCCCAAGGCCTTGAGCAGCCGTCCGGACTGGGTGCATCCGGTGACCGCGCCGAACACCTATCGCGGTGAGTTTCGTGGCGTCGACAGCGCACCCGACTACGTGCGTAGCGTCGAACACAACCTGGCGAAAATCGCCGAGCAGAAACGCCAGTTAGCCGGTTTCATCTGCGAGCCGGTGTACGGCAATGCCGGCGGTATCTCGCTGCCGCCGGGCTATCTGAAGCAGGTCTATGCGCTGGTTCGCGCTCAGGGCGGAGTGTGCATCGCCGACGAAGTGCAGGTCGGTTACGGCCGCATGGGCAAATTCTTCTGGGGTTTCGAAGAACAGGGCGTGGTCCCGGACATCATCACCATGGCCAAAGGCATGGGTAACGGCCAGCCGTTGGGCGCAGTCATTACCCGCCGGGAAATTGCTGAAGCGCTGGAGGCCGAGGGTTACTTCTTCTCGTCGGCCGGTGGCAGCCCGGTCAGTTGCCGGATCGGCATGGCAGTGCTGGATGTAATGGAAGAAGAAAAACTCTGGGAAAACGCCCAGGTCGTGGGCGGGTATTTCAAGGAACGTCTTGAAGCGTTGATCGACCAGCATCCGTTGGTGGGAGCGGTGCATGGTTCCGGCTTCTATCTGGGCGTGGAGTTGATCCGCAATCGCGAAACCCTGGAGCCTGCGACTGAAGAAACCACGGCGTTGTGCGATCGCCTTCGTGAGTTGGGAATCTTCATGCAGCCGACTGGAGATTACCTGAACATTCTCAAGATCAAGCCGCCGATGGTTACGTCGCGTCAGAGCGTGGATTTCTTTGTCGACATGCTGTCGAAGGTTCTCGAAGAAGGGTTGTAAATACATACCCCTGTGGGAGCGAGCCTGCTCGCGAAAGCGGTCGAACATGCAATATTGATGTCGACTGACCCTCCGCTATCGCGAGCAGGCTCGCTCCCACAAGGGATCGCGTTAAATTCGATTATTATCTGGATTAAGTGAGAAATTTCAGACGGAAAGAATATTTACCGCTTTAAAAGCCGATTTTTATCGGCTATAAAGTCGCCATTGCCCACGGTGTGGATGAACCACGCCCGGTGCTGCCTCTTTCTGTCATCGGTCGATGCCACCCTCGACCCTCAAGCACTTGCCCAGGAGATGATTCATGAGCCGTATCGTTACCGTCGCCGCTACCCAGATGGCCTGTTCCTGGGACCTTGAAGCCAACATCGAGACCGCTGAGAAGCTGGTCCGTGAGGCTGCGGCGAAAGGCGCGCAAATCATCCTGATCCAGGAGCTGTTCGAGGCGCCGTACTTCTGCCAGAAACCGAACCCGGATTACCTGCAGCTGGCCACGACCGTTGAAGACAACGTCGCCATCAAGCACTTTCAGAAAGTCGCCAAAGAACTGCAGGTTGTTCTGCCAATCAGCTTCTACGAGCTGGCCGGCCGCGCGCGATTCAACAGCATCGCAATCATCGATGCCGACGGCAGCAACCTCGGGATTTATCGTAAAAGCCACATCCCGGACGGTCCTGGCTACCACGAAAAGTACTACTTCAACCCGGGCGATACCGGCTTCAAAGTCTGGAACACCCGTTACGCGAAAATCGGCGTGGGCATCTGCTGGGATCAGTGGTTCCCTGAGTGCGCCCGCAGCATGGCGCTGCAAGGTGCGGAAATCCTGTTCTACCCGACCGCCATCGGCAGCGAGCCACACGACAAGACCATTTCGTCCCGCGACCACTGGCAGCGCGTACAACAAGGCCATGCCGGCGCCAACCTGATGCCGCTGATTGCCAGCAACCGCATCGGCAACGAAGAGCAGGACGGCTACGACATTACCTTCTACGGCTCGTCGTTCATTGCCAACCAGTTTGGCGAGAAAGTCCAAGAGCTGAATGAAACAGAAGAAGGCATTCTGGTTCACAGTTTCGACCTCGATGAGCTGGAGCACATCCGCAGCGCATGGGGCTCGTTCCGTGACCGTCGCCCGAACCTGTACGGCGCGATCAAAACCCTCGACGGTTCCCTGGAGTCCTGAACCATGACCACTTTGAACAGCACCCCTCGCACCGACGGCTTTTACATGCCCGCCGAATGGGCACCACAGACCCAGACCTGGATGGTCTGGCCCGAGCGCCCGGACAACTGGCGCCTGGGCGGCAAACCGGCGCAAGCCGCGCATGTGGCGGTGGCCAAGGCCATCGCGCGTTTCGAACCGGTGACCGTGGCGGTTTCCGCCGGCCAGTACGAAAATGCTCGTGCCCGTCTCGACGTGCCGAATATTCGTTTGGTGGAGATGTCCAGCGATGATGCTTGGGTTCGGGATACTGGCCCGACGTTCGTCATCAACAACCGTGGCGAAGTCCGTGGTGTGGATTGGGACTTCAATGCCTGGGGCGGTTTCGACGGTGGTCTGTATTCGCCGTGGAACCGTGACTCGCAGGTGGCGAGCAAGATCCTCGAAATCGAACGCAGCCCGCGCTACCGCACCGAAGGTTTTGTGCTCGAAGGCGGCTCGATCCATGTCGATGGCGAAGGCACCCTGATCACCACCGAAGAGTGCCTGCTCAACCGCAATCGCAATCCGCATATGGACCGTGCACAAATCGAAGCGGTGCTCAGTGCAAATCTGGCTGTGGATAAGATCATCTGGTTGCCGGACGGTTTGTTCAACGACGAAACCGACGGCCATGTGGATAACTTCTGCTGCTACGTGCGTCCGGGCGAAGTGCTGCTGGCCTGGACCGACGACCCGCAGGACCCGAACTACCCGCGCTGCCAGGCGGCGATGAACGTGCTGCAAAACAGCACCGATGCCAAGGGGCGCCCATTCACGGTGCACAAGATGCCGATTCCCGGGCCGCTGTACGCGACCGAAGACGAGTGCGCTGGCGTGGATCCGGTTGACGGCACTCAGGAGCGAAATCCGACCGTTCGTCTGGCTGGCTCTTACGTGAACTTCCTGATCGTCAACGGCGGCATCATCGCGCCGAGCTTCGACGACCCGTTGGACGGTCCGGCCAAAGAGATTTTGCAGGCTTTGTTCCCGCAGCACGAAGTGGTCATGGTGCCGGGTCGCGAACTGTTACTGGGGGGCGGTAACATCCACTGCCTTACCCAACAACAGCCCGCGCCGCACAAGGAGTGAGTGAGGTTGTAACAGCCGGAGTTGATTGAAGAATCGATTGAGCAACGATTTAACCTCGTTATTTCACAGAAAGCCCGCAGCCCATCAGGACTGCGGGCTTTTTTGTATCCACTTGTCGACACTTCGAAAACATTGGCACAGCTCTTGTATCTTCGATGGCGCAACATGGGGAGGGAGAGAACTTCGATGTTCTGTCATAAACCTTGGATAAGTTAGCCGCTCACAAACCAGGAGAGAGCGCTGAGATGAACGCCGAAATGAACGTCGTGAGCGAGCGGGCAATGCATCCCCTGGCAGTTAACAGCGAATCGCTCCAGGTCTTGGCGCAGTGGTTGAAGTCCAATGGAACGCGTCAGATCAGGGAACCTGATCCGCGCCGGATGATGATCGAGCGCTACCCCGCTGGTTTATTCAGCGAGGCGGAACTGGAAGCACTGTGGGATGTGATGGAAGGATAAGAAGAAAAACAAAGGATTGATAAAAGCGCTGCCGGGAAGGCGGCGCTTTTTTTATGCCTGTTGAAAAATTGGCGCTTGTCAGGACGTCAAGATCGCAGCCTTCGGCAGCTCCTACATAGATCGGCGTAGGAGCTGCCGCAGGCTGCGATCTTTTGATCTTGCCAAGGCCATCACCTGGCGGAAGAAAAAAGCATTCGACCGATTCATGAAACAGACTGAAAGCCATTCCAGCGTTTTTCCGAAACTGTCTGGGGATTAACCTGCCGGCATTGAGTTTTCCTACTTTGTTGCCGGAGTCTTCCCATGATCCTTCACTACATTTACGACCCTTTGTGCGGCTGGTGTTACGGCGCCAAGCCACTGGTGCAGGCCGCCCAAAGCGTGTTGCCGGTGATCGCCCACGGTGGTGGCATGATGACCGGCGCCAACCGCCAGACCGTTTCGCCACAACTGCGCAATTACGTCATGCCCCACGACCGACGCATCGCCGAGTACACCGGCCAGCCGTTTGGCGAGGCGTATTTTGAGGGTTTGCTGCGCGATGAAACCGCGGTGTTCGATTCCGCGCCGCCGATTGCCGCCGTGCTGGCAGCCGAGCAGATCGCTGGACGTGGTCTAGCGTTGTTGGGGCGTTTGCAGACGGCTCATTACGTGGAAGGTCGACGCATCGCTGACGAAGCTGTTCTGCTGGAACTCGCCACAAAGACCGGCCTTGAACCTGAGGCGTTCCAACAGGCATTTAATGAAGCCGACACCGAGCGCCATATCAAGGACAGTCGCGCACTCTTGGCCAATGTTGGCGGTCAGGGTTTCCCGACCTTCGCGCTGGAACAGGATGGCCAGTTCACCCTGGTCGACATCGGCCCGTGGCTCGGCAAGCCGCAAGCTTTCGCCCAATGGCTGGGTCAGTCGTTTGCGGCGAAAGAGTCTTCATCCGCGTTTCAAACCTGTGGCCTCGACGGCTGCGCCCATTGAACTCAGCTGGAGTCACCATGGATAACCTGAGCCTGATCAAAAGCACGTACGAAGGCGCCAACTCCCAGGAGAATGCGCGCAATACCGCCGCGGCGCTGGCCGATGACGCCCGCTGGACCGAAGCGGCGGGTTTTCCGTACGCCGGGACCTATGTCGGTTTCGACGCTATCGTCGAAAATGTCTTCAAGCGCCTGGCCACCGAGTGGGAAGATTTTCAGTTCAAGGTCGAGAACTACGTCGCACAGGGCGACAAGGTGTTTGCCTACGGTAATTACAGCGGCATCTACAAAGCCACCGGCCGCCCGATGAATGCTCGGGTCGCTCACTTGTGGACCTTGGTTAACGGCAAAGTCACGCATTTCGAACAATTCGTCGACAGCCACACCGTGCAATTGGCTATCGCTGACAAGTGATTTCTTAGACGATTTTCGCTTATTTACAGACGATTCCTGAAATTGACACCTTATTAAGGGCGCGGATAGGATGCGCCCCACGCCTGTGGCTAACCGCCATGACTCACAAAACAATAAAGGGCCCGCCGCGAATTTTCGTGGGCGGGCCTTTTTGTTTTTGAGTGAAAAAAGAGCGCGATAGCGCCATTTCAGTTGTTCGACACAGCGCGTATCAACCCGTAATAAGGAAAATAACATGTTGAACAAGCGAATCAGCCTGATCGCACTGGGGATGTTGAGCGCCACACAGGCCATGGCTAACGACCAGGCCGAGTCCAAGGGTTTTGTTGAAGACAGCAGCCTCAAAGTGCTGCTGCGCAACGCCTATATCAATCGTGACTATAAAGACGGCAACCAGGACAAAGCCGAATGGGGCCAAGCGGCCATCGGTACTTTCTCGTCCGGTTTCACCCAAGGCACCGTTGGTGTCGGTGTGGATGCTTTCGGTCTGTACGCACTGCGTCTGGACGGCGGCAAGGGCCGCAGCGGCGCCGGTGGTATCGACTTCTTCAAGCAGGGCGATAGCGGCAACGCAGCTGACGACCTGTCGAAGGGTGGCGCGGCAGTCAAGTTCCGCCTCTCCAGCACCACGCTGACCTATGGCAATCAGATGCCGGCCCTGCCGGTGCTGAACTACGACAACTCGCGCCTGCTGCCGGAAAGCTACACCGGCACCCTGATCACCTCCAAGGAGATCAAAGGCCTGGAGCTGAACGCCGGTCGCTTCACCGCCGAATCGCGTAAAAGTGCTGAAGGCCGTGACAGCGGTGGCTTGAAGTCGATCAACGTGTTGGGCGGTAGCTACCAGTTCACCGAACAGTTCAAGGCTGCGCTGTACGCGTCCGACGTCGAAGATGTGCTGAAGAAGCAATACGTGAACGCCAACTACGTGTTCCCGATCGACAAGGATCAGTCCCTGACCCTGGACTTCAACGGCTACCGCACCAAGCTGGACGATTCCTACGTCCGCGAAAGCGGTGCTACCGGCGACGACAACAAGATCTGGAGCCTGGCAGCGACCTTCGCCACGGGCCCGCACTCGTTCACTCTCGCTCACCAACGCAGCACCGGCGACAGCAACCTGGGCTACGCCTACGGCGGCTACCAGAAGGATCAAGGTCGCGTCGGCGACGGCGGTAACACCATCTACCTGGCGAACTCCTACTGGTCCGACTTCAACGCCGAAGACGAACGCAGCTGGCAGTTGGGCTACGGTCTGGACTTCCGCGCTTTCGGCATTCCTGGCCTGAGCTACAACTTCGCCTATGTTCGCGGTGACAACATCACCACCTCCACCAGCGAAGGCGGCACCGAGCGCGAGATCTTCAACCAGTTCAAGTACGTCGTGCAAAGTGGCCCGGCCAAAGACCTGAGCGTGAAGGTACGCAGCTCGATCCTGCGCGTGTCGCAGAAATCCAGCGAGTACAACGTCAGCGGCAACGAACTGCGCGTGTTCGTGGATTACCCGATCAACATCTTCTGATGATCGTCTGAGTTGTTCAGACTCGATAAAAACCCCGACTGGTTCGGGGTTTTTTTCCGCCTTGTGACCGTAAGAACATACGAAAAATGGCTGTTTTCGATCGCAAAAAGTCAAATTAAAGCAACTTCATACTGCGTTTCAATCAACGCTTGATATGCCTGAAATTCTTTCTCATGGGCCGCAAATCCTGCACCTACTAGATTAAGCCGCTAAATGCAGTGGAGACCTAGTAATGATCGTTTTGAACAGAGAAGTTGGCGAATCGCTACGGCGCGACAAGTATGTCAACGTCCAGGGAGCCGACTTCAATCTCTTCGGTCATTTTTCCGACTTCGTCAGATTGACCAAAAGTTGGGAAAGCATGGAGCCGGACAGTTATTACGGCCAGGCCGATGCGGGCATGCGTTTCCGTCGTTACAGCGATTTCGAATACAACCCGGTCACCCGTGACTTGACGCAGCTGGAACACCGCGCCTACGTGCAATCGAAGGCCAACAACAGCTATGTCGGCGGGCTGGAGCGGCACTTCCAGGACTTCTCCAATGAAGTCATCAATTCGCCGGTGATGCGCAGCCTCATCGATGCGGATTTCGAGGTGTACAAAAACGTACTGCCGCCGGAGTTGCACGACGAAATCTGGCAATGCCAGATCCATCAGATCCGCATCGAGATCAAGCCGGGCAAGCAACTGGAAATTACCCCTGAAGGTATTCACTGCGACGGTTATCCGTTCAGCGGTGTGCATTTCTGGGGCCGCAACAACGTGGATGGGGCCGAGAGCCGTTTGTATTCGGCCCAAGAGGAACCATTGGCGGCGACGACCTATCTGGAAATCCTCGACACCACCTACTTCCTCGATCGCGACATGCGTCACTACGTGACACCGGCACGCAACACCCACGCTCACGAAATGGCCTATCGGCAGATTCTGGCCATTTCCTTCTCGCGGCCCGGGACCGCTTTTGACATTGTTCGCTGAACAGCTAGACCCCATGATGCACATCGCCGAGTGCGCTGCACCGGTGATGTTGCAGCGCGCGATGGCCAAGGATGCCCAACGTCTGGAACGCTTCTTTCGGCAATTCGAAGAAGTGTCATTCTGTGAATGGCAGGACGCCAAATGCCTGCGCGGTGTGTTGGAGCAGAAAACCACCACCGCGTTCCTCGCGCTCGATGTCTGCGGCGAAGTGGTCGGCGCGGTGTTGGGTGGCATGCTCGGCAGCCGCGGCACCATCAATCACCTGGCGGTGAGCCCGGTGTATCGCAGCCAGGGCGTTGGTCAGCGCCTGGTGGAAGCGGCTTCGGCAGACATGAAACGAGTCGGTGTGCTGCGGATGTTCCTGTTCGTCGACGATGCTAACCTTGCCGGCAAACGTTTTTGGAGTGCTCAAGGCTTTTGCGAGCCGAGCGGCGAAACTACCTTTGAGAGGGACCTATGAATGAGACGTCCAGCAGCCAGCCGCTGATGGTCGAGCCCCAGCCCTCGCGCACGTTCGCTGAAGCCAGCCCGGTTATTGCGGGCTACTTCACGGTGTCGTTTGTGTTCGGTTTGATGGCCGTCAATGCCGGATTGCCAGTGTGGCTGCCGGTCGCGATGTGCCTGTTCGTCTACGCCGGTGCCTCGCAGTTCGCCGCCCTGGCGCTGATCTCCAGCGGCGCGTCACTGACCACCATCATCCTCACCACGTTTCTGATCAACGCGCGGCACATGCTGATGTCGGTCTACATGGCCAAGGCCTTGCAGGCGATGGGGCTCAGTCGTCTCGAGCGCTGGTGTTATGCCGGCGGGCTGACCGATGAATCGTTCGCCTTCCACAGCGTCAAACTGGGCAAGGGCACGCCGGTCAATGTGCGTTACCTGATCGGCTTCAATCTGTATTGCCACACGTCGTGGGTGCTGGGCGGTTTGCTGGGAGCAATTTGCGCGCAGTACGCGGCGCACCTGATCAAATATCAGCTCGACTATGCGCTGACCGCGATGATGCTCTACGTGCTGGTATCGCTGTGCAACACCCGTAACAAACTGATCGCCGCACTGGCCGCGGTCGCCTGCATGGGTGTCCTGAGCCTGATCGGCAGCTCACCCTTCAACGTGTTCATCGCCACATTTGTGGGCTGCGGGGTGGGTGTATGCCTGACCAAACGTTCCTGATCCTGGTCGTCGTGCTGATGATGGCCGTGACGTTCCTGCCGCGCGCGTTGCCGCTGCAGGTGAGCACCGATCATTGGCCACCCCTGGTCGCCCGGGCGCTGGAATACCTGCCGGTGGCGATCGTCGCTGCAATCAGCCTTACGCCGCTGTTGATCAAGGATCAGCAGGTGCAGCTCGATCGCCCGGAATTTTATGCAGCCATTCCGACGTTGTTATGTGCGTATTTCAGCAAAAACCTCTTTCTCAGCGTAGCGGTGGGAACGGCTGCGTACATCGCGCTCGGGTCGTTCATGTAGCGACAGAGCGACTACGTCGTTCAGGGCCTGGCCCGACAACTCGGAGTTATTGACCGCCAGCCGCACTTCGAGGGAGTCCTCGAAACCCGGGAAAATGGTCAAGCCATTACGCAGGGCCGCCTCACGGGAAACCATGCCGAGGCCGTCCATTTGCGTGATCAACGACAGGGTCAGGGTCTCGCTGCAGGAATAGATCATCCGCTTGCCTGACTCGTAATTACCAAGGCCAGCGTCGAGAAAGCGCAAGAAGCTGTGGGAATACGGACAATCGTCGGCAGGACGAACCTGAAACTTATTGCCGAGCAGCATCAGCGGATCGTTTTCCTGACCGCAATGAGCACCGACCACCTGCACCTGTACATGGGGCAGGGCAATGCTGGGTAATCCCGGCTGCTGCGGCCCGATCAGCACGGCCAGGTCGAAGTCCTCATTCTTCAACTTGCTGAGGTTTTCCATCGACTCGGCGTAGCTGAATTCCAGTTGATAATCAGGAAAAACCTCAATGAGGCGTCCGATCATGCGCCGGTTGAAGTCGGCCGAGAGCGTGGTGTTAAGTGCAACCTTGAGCGTGCGCTGCCCCGGCACCTTGAGCGCGGCGGCTTTTTCTTCCAGTTGCCGCGTAGCGACCAACACTTTGTCCATGTAGGGCGTGAGCTCCGTGCCCTGCGTTGTCAGAGTCAGCCCCTTGTTGGAGCGACGAAACAACCGAAAACCGAACTGCTCTTCGACCTTGTTCAACTGCGCGGCCAATGCCTGCACGGTCAAACAGGAATGCTCTGCCGCCGCCGACAATGAGCCGGTCTGCACAATGCGCATGAGGTTACGTAAGGTTCTGCTATCCATTTGGGTAATGCCCTCTAAAGTGGGCTGGCTATTGTTGTGTACTGATCGCCCCGGTGGGCGTCGGTCGCGTGCTGGCTATGATCCTGCACCTGAGCATGCTTGTCCCGAGTTTAGTAGCGAAATGATTCTGCGTCCGATGGCTGGAGGCTTACACAGGATTGGGGTTTTTGGTGGGGCGTAGGTGATCGGGGTCAGAAAATGGCCCGGAAGGGGGATGTGTGGGTGTTTTCTGGATATCAGCGAAACCTTTTTCCAAGGCAAAAAAAAGCAGCCTGATCAGGCTGCTTTCATGAATAGGTGCTTGATATTGTGCTCCCTCAAGCAGGGGAGGAGAGGTTTACCCGAGCGCTGATTTTCAGGTCATCAACGGGGCTCCTACATCGACTATCGCCACCTGAAGGCAGTCGGTTTCGCGCTCTCGATTAAATTGTCTGCCCCTGTATGGCGGGTGTCAACGGGTGTCTTTGACCGTGTGTCGGAGTTTTTTAGTCTGCGAAAAAGCTGCGCGAAGTTCTTTTCGGAAAAGGGGAATAGGTCGATACGTTTACGAATTAAAATTTCATATTTGTTCGCATCTGTACTAGTCTGAAATCAACACATCGCATATCCAAGGAGGCCATCCCATGCCTGCCTCAACCATCGCCCTCAGCCCACAGCAACAACTCGAGACTCCCGAAGCCGGTCGAGTCGCGCTGAAGTTCTTCTTCAATCTCATGGAACGCTGGGGCTGCACCGCCGAGCAACAACGCACTCTTTTGGGCAAAGTCGGCAACACCACTTTCTACAAGTACAAACACCTGCCGCCCAACGTGCGTCTGCCCCACGACACCCTGGAGCGCATCTCGTATTTGATGGGCATCCACAAAGCGTTGAGCATCATCTTCAGCAACAGCCACGAGCGCGCCTACACCTGGGTCAGCAGCCCCAACACCGCCGCGCCGTTCAATGGCCAGTCGGCGCTGTCCTACATGCTGGCCGGCCGCGTAGTCGACATCGCTGACGTGCGCCGCTACCTCGACGGAGTGCGCGGTTGATGGCGCCAGAGGTGGCCGACCCGCAATGGCCGCGGGCTTATCGGATCGTTAACAGCTGCTTCCCGCCGATCTCGTTGTTCGAAGACGTGCTCGACCCCGAAGACCTGCCCACCGCCTACGCGCTGGAAGCCCTGACCAACGATCGGCTGATGGAAGAAGCCGGCGTACTCGCCCGCGTGCGCCCCGAAGACCGCGTCTCCGGCCCTGGCTCCACACCGGTCATGGCCGCGTTCACCCACATCGGCAAAACCAGCCGCTTCACCGATGGCACCTTCGGCGTCTACTACGCCGCCAGCAGCCAGGCCGCCGCCATCGCCGAGACGAGCTATCACCAGGAACGCTTCCTCGCCGCGACCAACGAACCGGACCTCGAGTTGACCATGCGCACCTACGTCAACCGGGTCGTCAAACCGCTGCATGACATCCGTGGCGACTACCCACACCTGCACGACCCAGATCCCAACGCCTACGGCCCGGCCCAGGCCTTCGCCCGCCAACTGCGTGAAACCCTGTCCTGGGGATTGCTTTACAACAGCGTTCGTTTGCCGGGTCATGAATGTGTTGCCGCGTTTCGGCCGCCGGCCGTGTCCATTCCGAAGCAAGGGAAGCACATTCGGTATGTGTGGAGTGCGGGCAGTCGGAAGATCTCGTTTGTGTTTGAAGTTAGTGAGATGTGAGCTCAACGAAGCGCAAAAAGCCCCGATGGGTTCGGGGGCTTGCGCGTCGCTGGACGAACACGCGTCGCATAAATGGAAAAACTGCGCACGTATCTAAATGGACTACATCAAAAGGGGCTAAGTCCTACTGCGGAAATAGCCTGCGATGACTACTAAACAGCACCCCTTAAATCGTCTACTGAGATGTTCGGAGGGCATCCACTGTTCCAGGTAGGAATCCATCATTTGAAGAGATTTGCATTTGTAAGTGAGGCGGCAACACGTGAGTACAAGGATTTGCCGGAGTGGGTACAGGATGAGTTCGGGAAAGACCTGATGCGTGTGCAGTACAGCGGCGATCCAGAGCTGGCAATAAAGCAACTGAGTTCAGTAGGTGCGGGGGCTATTGAGTTGATTATCAATGGCAGCCCGGCATACCGATGCATCTACATTGCGAAGTATGCGGACACCATTTTCGTCCTTCATTCATTCGTGAAGACGACGAATGGAACCGATCGTCACGCAATGGCTGTTGCGCAAGACCGGTTGAAGGAACTGAAAAGGGAGCTTCGAAAGATGGGTTACAACGTCTAGCAGGCGTGAGCTTGTGAAATGACGATCTGAGGCAAGGCCCCGGCATCGTTGGACGGCAACGTAAAAGTAGTGCGAAATCCGAGTCTATCCAGCATGTCCATCATTGCATCGATCGTAAATTTCTCGATCTTGCCAGTGGTTAGCTCGGAAACGCGTGATTGGGTCACATTTAACCTGACTGCAGCCTCACTCTGTTTGAGGCCCAGTTTTTTGATGCAATCAGTGATGAATATCGATAGCTCCATTTTCAACGCCATTTTGCTGGCGACTTCCTCGTCATGCGTGACATGGAACGGACTATCAAAGAATTGAAGTGCCATGAGCATTTATCCCGTTTTAGGCGGTATCTAAAATTTACGATAAATGGAGATTAGCCGATTGATCATTTTTGATGCAAACGTTTTTTGTGCTTGTCGATCACCGGCAAAATTAACGGCCACTTGCCGCGGTGCCTTCTTCGAAAATACGATGAGGTTTGTCAGCACGGATTGAAGCCCATTTTGACCCCTGGCGGGCCTTACAGTTAGGCCATATTTTCCGGTGGCGTCTCCAATCGATATCGACGTAGTCATTACACCAAGTAACTAATGATGTTCCCGCCCCCACCTTTATCCCTCTGACCCAACCTCATACATTCATCTCCAACGCCTCCTCATCATTCCGATGAGAAGACCACTGGAGATTTCCCCATGCCTTTCGTAAGCGTACGCATCACCCGCGATGGCGTTACCTCAGAGCAGAAAGCTCAGGTGATCGCTGAAATCACTGAAACCCTGGAACGCGTCCTCAACAAGCGCCCGGACCTGACCCACATCGTGATCGAAGAAGTCGACACCGATAACTGGGGCTATGCCGGGATCACCACCACCCAGTACCGAAAACAACTCGCTGAGGAGCAGGGGCAGTCATGACCGCGTCCGTCACCATCGATTTCGTCTCCGACGTGGTGTGCCCATGGTGCGCCTTGGGTGCGACGGCGCTGGAGCAAGCGATCGAGAACCTGGTCAGTGAAGTCTCCGTCGAGCTGACCTTCAAGCCCTTTGAGTTAAACCCGGACATGCCAGCGGAAGGCGAGAACGCGGTCGAGCACTTGATGCGCAAGTACGGACGCAGCGCCGAGGAAGTCGCCGCTGGCAAAGCGATGCAGATCGCTTGTGGTGAGGCCATCGGGTTCAAGTTCGATCTGGAGAAGCGCAGCCATTTCTACAACACGTTTGATGCTCACCGTTTGTTGTTCTGGGCGTTGCAGGAAGGGCGGCAGGTCGCGCTCAAGCGAGCATTGCTGCGCGCTTACTTCGCCGCCGGCCAGAACCCGAGCGATCACCAGACGCTGGTGCGTTTGGCTGCTGAAGCGGGGCTGGATGCGGAGCGTGCAAGCGAGGTGCTGGCCTCCGGAACGTTCGCCAACGAGGTGCGTGAGCTTGAAGCGTTTTACCGCGAGCGCGGCATCAATTCGGTACCGGCCATGGTGCTTAACGGTCGTCACCTGGTGTCCGGTTCGCAATCGGTCGAGTACTACGAACAGATGCTGAGGCAAATGGCGCAAGCCCCCGCCGAAGCCTGATTGATCACTTTTCAAACCATCATTTATTAGTAGAGGTTCATCATGAGCAATTCTAAAAAAGTCATCGTTATTACTGGCGCCTCCCAAGGTCTCGGCGCAGGCATGGTCAAGGCCTTCCGTGATCTGGATTACAAAGTTGTCGCCACTTCGCGTTCGATCAAACCGTCCACCGACCCGGACATCCTCACCGTGGCGGGCGACATCGGCAACCCGGAAGTCGCCCAGCAAGTCATCCGTGAAGCCATCGAACGTTTCGGCCGTATCGATACGCTGGTCAACAACGCCGGGATCTTCGTCGCCAAGCCGTTCACCGCCTACACCCAAGAAGACTACGCCGCTGTGCTGTCGGTGAACCTGAACGGCTTCTTCTACATCACCCAACTCGCGATCACCGAGATGGAAAAACAGGGCCGCGGCCACGTCGTCAACATCACCACCAGCCTGGTGGACCATGCCATCGACGGTGTGCCGTCAGTATTGGCGTCATTGACCAAGGGTGGCTTGAACGCTGCGACCAAATCCCTGGCCATCGAGTACGCCAAACGTGGGATTCGGGTGAACGCGGTTTCCCCGGGCATCATCAAGACGCCGATGCATGGTGAGGAAACTCACGAAGCCCTGGGGAATTTGCACCCGGTTGGGCATATGGGTGAGATCAGCGACATTGCACAGGCTGTTGTTTATCTGGACAGTGCCAACTTTGTCACCGGCGAGATCTTGCATGTCGATGGTGGGCAGAGTGCGGGGCACTAAGACCAGGTTTTTCAAACCCCGGAAACAACAAAGCCCTCGCATTTCTGCGAGGGCTTCGTTTTGTATGGTGCGGGCACCAGGAGTCGATGGCTCCCCATGGAATCGGGAACGCAACATTCGGGATCAGATAGGCGCTTTGAATGTGGGGTTCATCAAGCAGTTACAATGTATATGAAAGCCATAAATCACTACATGGATGTTTACCAATGCTCAAGTTCAATGCTCATCTCGGTTTCCAATTCAATGAGTTGCCCTTTCTACAACGCATCGAAGCTGCCGCAGCAGCTGGTTTTCGGGCGGTGGAGTTCCCATCGCCATACGAATTCGATGCAAGTCTCCTGGCCGACCACCTGGCTCAATACAGTCTGCCGCTGATTCAGTTCGCTGCACCGGCTGGCGTTACCAAAGGCATCGCTGCCTTGCAGGGCAAGGAAGAAGAGTTTCGCAACGGGCTGCTCCAGGCCGCCAGCTATGCAAAGGCGCTGGCGTGTTCGGATGTCCACATCATGTCTGGCGTTACGACGCAGGATGATGCTGGGCGCATCTTCGGGGGCAACCTGGAATATGCAGTCAAGTATTTCGAAGATCAGGGTTTGCGGCCGCTTATCGAAGTGATCAGTTCGCAGGCGATGCCGGGCTACTACATGTCTGACTTCAGCAAGGCGCAACAGGTGCTGGAGACCTTCCCGAGTGTTGGGCTGATTCTCGATATTTACCATGCCCAGATTCTGACCGGAGACGCAGCAGATATTCTGGCCCGGTTTTATGACAGAACAGTCCATGTGCAAATTGCCGACTGCCCGGGTCGTCACGAACCGGGAACGGGGAGCATCGACTTTGCTGCCTTGTTCGCGGAGCTGGAACAACGCGGCTATCCAGGATGGATCGGCTGTGAATACCGTCCTTCCGGTTCTACCGTTGCGAGCCTTGACTGGATTCAGCAGCTAAGTGCGTAGTGCTTGCGACGCACGAACGGGTTCGATGGGAACAGACCACGATTTCTGGCTTGAGTGATCAAGCAGGAGATAAATTAATCGCAGTCTGTTTCTGGCTTACTTACTCCAGACACCATTGCTGCTGGCGTTTCCAATCATTTGGAAATCCCATGAGTCTCAAATAGCCCAGTTCCTGCTGATCCATGATTTCGGCCAAGCGAAACTTCCACTGGCTGTCTGGACTGATCAAGTCGGTTAGATAGGCCAGCATCGTCAATACGATGTATAGCCGCTGCTTGGGTTGAGGCCGGTCGGCAGGTGCATTTGGGATGACCCATTCTTTGGGTAAGGATGGTCGAATCGAGAGCTCTCGGTTCCATAGTCGTGAGTGGTGGGCGCAACAGTTTCGGATGAAGGTCAGAGTGTGGAGCCAGGAGGCCAATACTTCAAAGGGCAGATTGAATCTGCTAGCGATCGCTTTCTTGTCGGCGCTTTTGCCTATGGCATTGAAGAGGGTGGATACCGTTCCAAGGCTGAGCTCTTCCAGAACAGCCCAAGCGGGCGGCAACTCAGGATGGGCATAAGTCGACCCATAGAATCGGAAATAGTTATCGCGCATGCGATTTTCAATCCGTTGTTGCTGGACTCCATCAGCCTGACGGCTCTTTTTTATGCGATCAATCTCACGTCCAAGTTTTTTTCGTTCCTTGTCCAGCTGATTTTGCAGGGGGCGCAGTAGATCAGAATGCGAGTATGACGAGGAGAAGACTGAAACGTCAGCTATCCAGTCAGACCCATACTTAGGGCACATGTGATTGCTGATAGTCGCTCGTATGGCAACTTCGACACGTTCGATTGCATCCATGGTTATGCGTCGCAACGAACCATCGAAGCGGTAGATATCGACGACAACCTTCAGTGTACTACCGGGCTTGAAGGTGTGTTCGGGACCCGCCTCCTGGAAGGGGCGCATGTAGGGGCTCAGGCGAAACAGCGTGACCACTTCGAGAAAGCGCATGGCCCGATCGTCGTTGGCGACGTGCAGGCCTCGTTGCTTTAGCAGTTCCAATTGCTGTTCTACGCTGAGGGCCGGTTTGTCGAAGGGCCTCATGTAGTTTTCTCCAGGCAAAAAAAACCCGCACGATTTGAGCTTGCTGACTGGGTCAACCTAGGCTTGGCGGGTGTGTTGGGGTGCATTATAGGTAGGTGTAAGAGCCCGTCAACGTTGCGCTGACGTGAAATTGTAACGGGTAGAGGCGCGCGGGCAATGTTTGGGCTGTCGATGGAGATAAGGCTTTGTTGGTCTTATCGCAGCAATTTGGCAGCTTCCAGGGGAGTTTCCAAACCCCAGAAACAACAAAGCCCTCGCATTTCTGCGAGGGCTTCGTTTTGTATGGTGCCGGCACCAGACGAACGGTATGTTTCGGCGAGAGTAGGTTTTTCGGGCATCTGGAGTTCGCTGGAAAATTCGGCGTACCCCAACTAGTAACTATAAACAAATCAGCTAGTTATGGCGTTCGGTGGAATCGAACTCGGGATTTTTTAGATGTCAGCACGTTGTCGGTCTGCAAGTAATTCAGAGCCGCATACGGAATGGTAAACCTCCCGAATTCGAACGTTGTTGATCATCCCCTCCGTCGAGAATAGGTAGGAATCCGCCAAAAGCTGCCGTGGCGACAGGCAGCAGACGGCCAATAGCAGTCGTTCCGAGCGACCTTTTTTCGACCCAGAAGCGACACTCACTGGCCCAAACGCATAGCCACGAAGAAGCCCCTTTCGGCCAGACGCAGGTAGCCAACACCTAGTTTTAACCGGCCATAGATGTTTGTGTGCCTACCGACCGCGATTGTCACCAGCGGTCATCGGCGTGTAATTGTTTGACTAACCGCTTGTAAGACACTGAAGTCCGATGCGGTTCGAAAGCTAATGCCTGCGAGTCCACTTGCTGTGTTCTCCGGTTGTGCCTGCAATGGTGCTCCGGAGAGCGGACATTCGAGGCGCTGATTTGAAGGTGCCGCGACCTTCTCAGGCTGTCGAACGGTGCATCCAGCACCGAGTAATGAATACGCTGCCGGCTCCCTGCCCTACATAAAACATCTACTGCGCCCAAGAATGGCGGCGTCCCCTCGCCTGATTCGGTCTACGATTGAGTGCTCGAAGCAGGCTGATAGATGTGAGTACGCTTGTGAATATGCTGGTGGTCCGCGTAGTACTCGTGCAGGTTGTGCGTCTCTACTGACCGGTGATGGAGGCCACGCTCTCCCCACATTAGCCATACCAGCGTCTTGCCGGACTGCGTCAAGTAGCTATCAAGAAGATCACGACGCAGATAGCTGAAAAAGCCACTGACCTGCGAGCCATACTCGCCGACTTCGCGGTACAGGGACGCCACGCCTGCAGTATCGTGCAGGTCCCATTTGTTGTCGCAGTACCTGAGACTCAAAGCCTGACAGAGCTGTTTAGAGGGCAGGCATGCACCGCTGTTCTGGTTCACCACGCTGTGGTAGCTCTCCCAGTTGTACTTCTGCACTGGGATGTCGACCGCGACGCCATTGTTTGACCACCTATCAGCGGACACCATGTATTCGGCGCGGTCACCCTCTTGCTCATCAGTGACAGGCAGTCCCGGAATCGAAGAGAAAGGCATCTCACCCGCATAGGTGTAGTAGTAGCTTGGCTCGCCCGGAATGGCGTCATTGCCGGGGTACTCGAGGCCAGTGAACAACGTGCACAGGCGGTCGACTTCTCCGCTGTCCACGAGCACACCTCGGAGGAAGGTGAAGACCTGTCTGTCATCAGCGGGGGCGTTCTGTTCGAGGAACCCGTCAAGTACGACCCACGGCCCCGTCAGGCCATCAATCTCCGCTAATTCAAGGATGCCACGATAGTCTGGTTGCGGACCTCTCACTATCCAGTCGCCAGTATCCGTAGGCTGACCGCTGAACAAGACTGGAAGCGGCAGGTCGATGCTCGCGGCCTCAAGCGGGAACGTCGGGTCGATGTCCGCATCTGAGGGACGAGCACTGCGCTCTTCGGCAAGGAGGCCCCGCGCGTACCGGACACCCCACATCTCGAAGTAAGCGATCCAGCCGTACTTCTTCCCGTATCTGTCGACCTTGTGCTTGTCATTTCCCATACGAGGGCCGGAGTTCATTTGCCGATCAGCAGCTTCGAACTGCTCGGGGTCATAGCCAAGCACCAGCATTCGCGAAACGATTGCTGGCAGCACCCGCTGGTACTCTGGGTTGCGGTCGTCGTAGTTCGACCGACCTGGAATCAGACTCCCCATCGTGTAGTTGCCGAAGTCCATTCGAATCGCCGCGCGCTTCGCACGTTCGATCACCGCCAAGTCGTACTGCGGCATGTTCTCAAACGGACTGGGCAGATGGCCAAACGGTGGAAGGAGATGAGCTCCCTCCTCCTCAGACAAGCAAGCCGGATCAACCGCCCACGCTATGGCAATGGTTCCCAGACAGTACTGCTGATAGAGAGCATGCGAGGTAGGATGCGTCGCGCCAGGCGCGAACATCGCTTGATAAATCTCACGAGCGACTCTCGGCAGTGCCTCACGCATCTCCACAGCATTCATGTCCGACCAAGTGGTCAGCGCCGCACCGTAGGCTGCGGCGAACATCCGCTCGGGGACGTATGGGTCTGAAACGGCAATTGCCTCCACTGCCAGCCGGAAAAACTCTGTAGGCCGCTTGGCGGCGAACTCGTACAGGGTCTTGGTGGCCACGTCCCGAAGGCTTCTGGACGTAGATGTCAGCGTCCACATCACCCAGCGTGCCCGCCGAATCTCGCGCTCGTCTAGGTCACCCGACTTCCATCTGGTCGACAGGAATTTTAAATCGTTTTCAATTTCCTCAGACGTCTCGCGAACCCACTCCGTCCAGAAAAGATCGCGCTGCGTGTTGGGCATGGCCAAGAGCACGCTATGCAAGAAATCCACATCATACGGATGCGCTCGCGCTGCCCTGGTACTCCGAAGTCTCTTGAAGGCTCTCCATGCGAACTGCTTCGACTCCTGCATTGCGCGCGCGAACCGTTCTACCGTTTCTCGCCCGATTTGCCTTGGGTCTGATTGCGCCGTCAACAACAGAGCATTCATGACGAGATTCTCGTCCGACATGTCTTGCCAAAGTTGGCGCCTGCCAGAGTGTTGCGGATATTGGCCAACTAGAGCCTGGAACACGTCATAGGCGAAAGTATGCGATCCAGGCTCACGGAATTGGAACTGCGTGCGTCCTTCATCGCTTTGCAGCCACTGCGCTAAGGCCGGCCTGGCAAGCAGGTGGCGCGCCATCATATGTCCAGCCATCAGGTCGTATGAAAACGCAATTCCTTGGCCACCTTCTGAAGAAGTCGTTCGAACGAGGACGCCTTCTGACTCCAGCGCGCGAATGACGCTGGCGTCCCAACGGCCCACGTCTCGAACTGCCGTCCGAGCAGCTTGGAACTCCACGCTTCTCGCGTTGCCCTCCCAGAGGAGACCCGCAATAGTCAGCAGCGCATCTTGCACCTCATCCTGATAGATGCGATTCGCCGTCGCTGAAAGCTCAGCAACTCGTTCGGCAACTTTGTTGAAGTGCGCTTCGAACAGGCTTGCCAGCGAATTGGGCAGCGCCTCCACCCCGACAATGTGCTGGTGCCGAGGGTTCGCCACCTCGCAGAAGATTCTCAGCGTCAACGGGTGCTGCAAGAACTCGATTGGCAGATCCGCATCGGTGGCGTCGATCTTGTAGTACTCGAAGTACTTGTCGATGGCCGTCTTCGGGGCTTCTTGGAATCCGTTGTGCTCAACTTGAGGAAAGTCCTCCGGCAGGCAGATCTGCGCGAACTCATTGCGTAGAGTGACAACCAGTAGAACGTACGGAAAGTCCTCCAGAAGCTGTTCCGCTCTGGCGAGTTCATCCCTCCAGTTTCTTGGGTCTTCTGCCTCATTCAGACCGTCAATGACAATGGGGATGCGCTTGCCTGCGCGCTGGCCCGCCGCATCAATGGCCTCAACCAGTCGGTCGAAGCTCTCCGCCGGCCTACCAGAAATCTTGAAGGCAGACACAAGATCGTCAAGCCGCTGGCCTGCATGAAGATTCTTGCCCAGTAGCAAGACACCGCCGGGGAGGTCTCCATCTGGCTGCGTCACCTTGACGGCAAGCTCGGATTTTCCCTCGCCCGCAGCTGCAAGAACGGCCACGGCTCGAACACCGATCGACCGCTCCAGGCTGAGCAGCACCGAGGAAAGTGCATGGATGTCCGCGACCAGATTTGCGGCGAACGGGGCTCCGCCTGAACGAGCTCCACGCAGCTTCGAGAGTAGCCTGTCGTAGCGCACCGGTTGAGGCGGATTCGCAGCCAGCATCTGTTGTACAGCGTCGAAGTCGCCATTGCCAAGCGCTGTGTGCAGGTCATCTAGCAGGCCTGCCGATTCGTTGGCTCGAACCAGGAGCGAGTCAACTTCGGCCTTGAGTTCAGTTTTGAGTTGACCCGTTAGCGAAGCAATGTCCGTGCAATTCCTCTGGAGAGCACTTGAGAGCTTCTCCAGCGATTCCCACGCACTTTGGGCGCCCATATGCCTGAATATCTTCTCCTCGGCTCCAACGACAACATGAACTTCTGGTTGGTATCGGCGCTTGAACGGAGCCGCAGCGAGCTTGTGCTGCTCAGCAAGTAGCGGAGGCGTCAGAACAAGCTCGCCGAAGTAGGTCTCTCGAAATAGTGCTCCAGGCCCGACAAGAAGGTCTTCGATGTCCGTTGCCGTCAGCAGCTCCAACTTCAACTCAGGGAAGCTGTCTTTCTCAAGCGCGAAGAACCACTCTTGATCCCCCTTCGTCAGGGTGTGGCGTGTCCAAAGTTTCCAATCGGTCACACCTGGGACATGTTTGCGCGTCTTCTCGATGCCCTCGACGATTATCCTGCGGCGTGAGGCTCCCAAGTCTTGTCCGTTTGTCAGCTCATACCATTTGCATTGCCAACCAACCCAGCGTGGCGGTTCCCCAAGATCGCAAGACTCCGCCAACTGGAGGTGGAACTCCACACCAGGCTGGTTTGCGAGTTGCTTGAAGCGACCGAAACGTCCGTAGTGTCGACGCACCAGAGCGCGGCAAAGCTTCTCGAAGTTTTCGTCTGCTGCACCGGGTAGCTTGCTGAATACATCCCAATTTACTTCAGGCATCGGCGTTTTCCCTGTCAGATGGCGTCGTCTGAATCGGCCGGGTAGTCGTGCGCTGAGAAAACCTCGACCTTCGCCCCGGCTTCAATGAAGAGTTTCATGAATGCGGATACGTCAGCCTCATCAGTCGTTACAGTGATTCGACCGTCTTCACGCTTGAGGCGATAATCTGATACCAGCTGTCCGAGCTCACTTGGTGCTAAGGAGTGGACGTTTAGGCTCCCCAGCAAGGAGAGCATGTCATCTGAAAATCTCTGATTCTCAGGTTTAGCAAAAGGGATGGAGTCGCCGTCGTCTTTAGACGCCTGAGCGCTGAGCTTGTCAATGTCTATCTCGACCTTCTCGGCGTCTTGCGCTCGCTTGAACTTTCCGATGAGAACCAGGTTCATCGAATGCTCAGACCCGTATCCGTTCCAAATCTTCATGACTGAGTCTCTCGTTTGATCTCGAAGGTATTTCTGAGTCGTTTAAGCGCCGACAGAACGCCGGCGTTTTCAATCTTCACGCAGGCGGGCGAGTAAGAACTCGCACGAAGCATGCCGGACGCATCTATGTGCGCATAGGCCTGAAGGCCTCGCTCATCGGGGAGCGGGTCGCACGTAGGCAGTCCTGACGCACCCGCCTCACTGACCGCAAGGCGCACCTTGCCTCTGTAGCTGGAGACCCAGTCCTGAAGTGCTCGGCCGACGACTCCATCCATGCTTGCAACCGCAGTGGTTGCTTGCTGAGGAAGCAACAGCAATTCGCTAGCTCCAACCTTTTGCGCGAGCTCGCTCATCGCGTCAAGTTCTAAGACCGTGCGCTCGTTGACCACGACGTTGATCCCAAATGGCGACAAGGTCGCAATCGACTCCATGCCTCGGAGCAGGCTGGCAAACTGCTTCCCGCGCTGTTGTTCATAGGTGCGACCTACCCCATCAATGCTAATGCGTGCGAAGTGGACCGAGCCCTTGAGGCGCTCGACTAGCTGTGGCGTCAGGCGATGACCATGAGTCGTGAATGTGACCGCGAGCTGAGTCTCTCCTGCAACCCGTTTGCATATGTCGACGAAATCAGGATGCAGCGTGGGTTCGCCGCCGCCAAATCCGATGCCGAGGCACCCCTCAGTATCAAGTTCCTTCAACCAGCCGAGCACCTGGTCAGTATGCAGGGACGCCTTGTGCTTCGGCGCGTAGCAGTACGCGCAGTGAAGGTCGCAAACATTTGTTAGAGCAATGGATACCTGGCGGGGGGACGTTGACCAAATCGCCTCTTTCGGGCGCAACTCGTCTAGCAGGACATTCAGACCTGAAAGGCGATCGAAAAGATGCACCCCGTTTGGGCCGATTCTTGACTTCATAAGACTTTGTCACCGTAAGCGGTTCTACCTTAAATGACATTTTAGCGCGTCGATCTTCTCGAGACAGCCTACCAGTGAGTCAGCACCTGCAGCCCGTGTTCTGCCAATCGAGGACGCAGCCCTCATGATCACCTATTGATCACCAAGAACTCGTCCGAGACGATCTGTACTGCGCGATCGAATGCAGCGAGCGATTCGGACCCGGGGCGGTGCGAAATCGCTACTTCCGCTTTCTCAATAGCCGCGACCGTTGGGTCGTTAAGGCTGTGTGGCTGCATTTGGCCGTTTTCTGACCTTCGTTTAGAGGTTGAACTGCCAGGATTTTCCTAAGCGATGAGTGAGTAATTGCATGGTCAGCAAATAGTAATAGCGCGTCGATTGAGTGTGCTGGTTTAGGTGGTGATTCAAAAACCACGCAAGGTGTTTTCTCTGCCAAGTCCATGGATTGTCGCGTTGCCAGCGCTCAGCGATCGCTGTTTGGATGGCCTTCGCCTGACGCAAGTGGCGTTGGCGCGTGGTATGCGACCCGGTCAGGACGCCCGCCAGGAACAGATCCATATCGAATGCCGTGCTCATGCGCGACCACCAATGTAAGCGGCCACCACGACGATACGGTTGTGCCCCAGCTCATAGCTGATTTGTACTCGGGCTTCCTGATCGAGACGTCGGTCGAGTTGATAGCAATGGCCACCGTTGATGGGGGCGGGATGGTGGGTGATTTGCTCATAGCGTTCGCACGCATAGGCTGCCCGCAATTCGTGGAAGCCTTTGAGGTTGTACTGATGGAGGATGTCCCGTGCAGGACGGACGATTCCCCGTTGGAAATCGAGGTAGGTTTCGTTCGGTGCAAGTAGGTTGCGGCTACCGTCGGGTGAGACCTGTTCGGCGAATTTCAGCGCCTCGCGAATATGATCATCCGCCCTGATCCAGCGAGGTGCCGAGGCACCTGAGCGGCCCCCCTTGGTGCCATCCTGGATGTTGATCTTGCCGTATTGTTCGGCCTCACGTTTTAAGCGCGGAAGGTCGGCCAAAATGGCCTCACGTAAGCGCATGCCGGTGGCTCGCGCTAATTGAGCGATGGCCGCGGCACGCGGCTGCTGGTGTGCGCAAAGCACCTCTACGACCCTCTTCACATGTTCGCTGTCTTGGCCTTGCGGCACCGAACGACGAACACTGGTGCGCCGCATTCCTAGCGCCTTGCTCGGACTCGGTACTTTCACATACTGATCACCGCGAAGCGCTGCCAGGGTCCGATTGACGCTGGACAATCGGTTTTGCGCAGTGGCGATGGCGAGATCGCTGCGCTCAACCAGGTGACGCAGATGCTCCGCGTAATCCAGCAAGGTCTGCCGATCAATCTGCCGTGCATCATTAATTCCCGGGCCATCCTCCGACCGACACCAGCGCACGAACGTCTGCCAACGATCACTGTGTGCTTTGACCGTCCCGTAATGCCCACCGCCAAACAGGTCTTTCAGTGCCTGCGGCCCGGCATAGCTCAATTGCCGGCCATAGCCAAAATTACGCCCCTCCCGTCTACCGACCAATCCCATGACCAAACTCCTCTGTAAGCCACACTTGTAAAACCTTCCCCACGTCATCCCGCCAAGAATGTTGAGTGTTATCAGGGATCAAGGCCCCTGCGACCTGTGAGGGTTGTCCATTAACGCGGGACTGGCGGCTCTTTACGACCGGGAGCCTGGGCATCTCATGATCTGGCCTCCTGAACACTTCCAAGGAAGTGGGCGGGTGGAGGCTGCATTGGCTGACGAGACCAACGCCGCGAGATCTTGAGCCGGGTGAATGCAGTGATGCGATGACCGGGGCGTGCCTGACTGTCAGTCAGGTGCAGTCCATTCCCTGGGCTGCGGCACCATCATCTGCATCGCTGTTGCTGGTGACTTCGGTGTTTGTCACGCCGATTGTCACGAGGGGGAATGCCGCAAAGCCTTGTACGAGATGGGCTGCAGCAGCGGTACGAGCGCCCGTCTCTTTCCGGGAGAAAGAGACGGGCGCAGGTTGGCGCAAGGAAATGGCCAAGCGGATAGGTTGCTGCAAGACAGCTACGAAGGGGGGTGAGTTGCCGCAGTGGGCACACTGGTAAAAGTAGGCATCCATCACATCGCTGTGACCGTGCGAGCCGCCGGACGCTAATCGCACTTTGGGAGAACCACCACCGTGTGGCGTAGCCTTAAAGGTTCTGGCTACCTGGGTTGCTGTCAACGACAGCGCTTGCCCGATCTTTTCTACGCCTGTGGATAATTTGGGTCAAGGCTCGAATTATTGGGAGTTCTGCGGCTGTGGATGAAATTATCCACCGGTGGAAATCAGTAGTTTTCCACAGACATTTTGCGTGGGCTTTAGATTTTTTAAATGAGGTCCATCCAAGCAGGGCGGCTTTGCAGCCCTGCTTGGATGGACCCGCGTGGAAGGGCGGACAACGGTGATCCCATAGGCTTACCCACGTTTGGATGCGCCACGGCTATTTTGTAGGGGCGTGATGTTGTCGCCGACTGGGTGAGCGAATTCGTGGGGCGTCACATGCCCATGGCGGTTGGCGTCGATGTAGTTGCTCCACCACGCCATGATCAGCCTGCGCTGTTCGAGGAATTCGGCCTTGTGGATATACGCGGCGCGCACGCGGTTGCGTTCCTTGTGGCTCATTTGTCTTTCGATGGCTGCGTCGGTCCATAACCCGGACTCCAGCAGGGCGCTACAGGCCATGGTCCTGAAGCCGTGGCCGCACACGTCCTTGCTGGTGTCATAGCCGACGTTGCGGAGCATGGTGTTCACCGTGTTCTCGGACATGGGCTTCCAGTACTTGTGGTCGCCCGGTAGCACCAACTCTGAAAAGCGACTGAGGCTGCGCAGGCGCTCCAGTATTTCGATGACCTGCGGCGATAGCGGAACCATTTGAATGTCGCCGTTCATCTTGGTCCCGCGTGTGGAGTTGCGTACCCCTTCAATCGGTGCGCGCGTATCGGGGATTTCCCACATGGCGCGTTGAAGGTCGAACTCACTCCATCGAGCGAAGCGCAACTCGCTGGAGCGGACGAACACGTGCAGAGTCAGCAGCACGGCAAGGCGCGTCAGTTCGCGGCCGTTGTAGTTGTCGATACGGTGTAGCAGTTCGGGTAGGCGGTTGAGGGAGAGGGCCGGGCGATGGACTGTGCGCGGCGCGTGAATCGAGCCTGCCAGATCCAGTGCAGGATTCATGGTGATCTGCCGAGCCCTTTTGGCCCTGCGCATAATGGTGGATAAGTAGTTCTGTACCCGTAACGCCACATCCATGGTGCCGCGTTCCTTGATGCGCTGGGTGATCTCTAGCAGGTCATGGGTATCGAGTTCAGCGATGGGTCGTTGGCCTATCAGCGGGAAGACGTGGGTACGCAGTCGGCTCATCACGGTTTTTGCGTGTCCTTCGGTCCAGCGACGGGACATGTCGGCGTGCCACTCCAGAGCAACGGTTTCGAAAAGCAGTGCCGCCCGCTGGGCTACAATCTTGGCCTTCTTTTTTTCTTCCATTGGGTCGAGGTTGTCGAGCAGCAATGCCTTGGCTTCGTCTCGCTTACGCCGTGCGACTGAAAGGGTAACTATGGGGTAATTGCCGATGATGAGCGTACCTTCCTTGCCGCTGGGCTTGGTGTACTTCAAGCGCCAGGTCTTCACGCCATTGGGTTTGACGAAAAGGTACATGCCGCCGCCGTCGAACAGTTTGTAGGCGCGTTCGCGGGTTTTGGCCGTGCGGCATTGCAGGTCGCTGAGGGGGATCGCTAGACGTGGCATAGGGGTACGCGCTCCTGAACTGGAAATCGCAGTACCCCTAACATACCCTCGGGGAAGGGGGATTTTGTTGGATCCCGACAGAGGGTCCTGGAACGAAAAAACCCGCCAAATGGCGGGTTTTCGGGGCTTCCAGAGCATTCGGTGGAATGCAGTGGAGCCTAATGTGGTGCCGGCACCAGGAGTCGAACCCGGGACCTACTGATTACAAGTCAGTTGCTCTACCAACTGAGCTATACCGGCGTGTTAGGGCGACGATTATAGCGATTGGGTTGGTTCTGTAAACCCCTGAATTCAGACTATTTTTATGCAGGCGTTTGATCTGGCGCGAACCAGCACTTTCTTGAGTTTCTGAGGGGGCACCAGGCTCGGCTGTTTTGCATGGCTCGCAGTTCTGCTTCAGCTTGTTCAGCGCGTTGCGGGGCAGCGGCGAGGTGGTTTTCGAGGTGCCCTTGTGTGCGTGTATAGCAAGGGCGTTGCAAGGCGCAATTTTCCGCTATGGATGTCCGGTATTCGGCGGTTATGTCGTTTTGATGAAATGCTTATGCACAATGGACTAGGGGCGACTACCTGTTCATTACGATTTTGTAGACTCGTTCTCATTTGTCCGCAAATGCCTGTTTTGCGGGTTTTTTATTTGTGTGAACAAAAAATGACCAGCAGTGTTTATGGCATAAAACAGCGTGGATATTGGATCCACGATAATTCCATCAACAGAGTTATCCACAGGCTGTGGCTGTTTAAGGACGTTCTGCAAGGAGTAGAAAATTGCGCGGCGTGAGTGGAGTTTCACAGAAGGTGCCGAGACGAACGGTGTAACCCTGCTGAATGAGGAAAAGTGCCCGATCAAGTACCAGCCACAGTTCCAGCGGCCGTCGGAAAAGACCTCGCAGCAGCTCCAGATTGCGGACTTCAGCCAATCGCTGCCAACCGGCGGCTTCCAGTGTAGTCCAATCTGGCGCGCCGACTGTGGATAAGTCTTTGAGCGCGGCCAGGTCGCGGCAGTAATCGGCGAAAGGTTTGTCCAGCCAGGCGCTGGGCAGGGAAGGGGTTGGCAGGTATTCGTCGACGTCGCGCAGTTGTCGTTGCAGAAGGTCGAACGCCAGGCGCCGGGCCATGGAGGTGTCACGCTGGCGTCGGACGCGAGCACCGGCGGTGACGGTTTCGCTCATCGGTAGCGCAAGATCATCGAGGGAAAGGTGTAGGTCGGAGCGCTCAGCCGCACAAGAAAGCGGCTGATAGGTGTTCAGACTGATCCGGTTGTAGCAGCAGGGTGCGATGGCCAGTTGTTTGCAACCGGCGGCGCTGGCGAGCTGGATCAGCCGTACATGCAGATCACCGCAGGCGTGCAAAGCGACCGGCGTGTGATCGGCGTTCAATAAAGAGGCTGCGCCAGGCGCGAGTACATCCTGCTCGACATGCAGCGCATGCAATTGATGACGCTGGCTGAGTGTCTGGCCGCTGGCAACCAGCGCCGGGTCGAACTCCAGGCACGTCAGTTGTTGCCCGGTTTGCAGCAGGCGTCGCCCCAAATGGCCCTTGCCCGAACACCAATCCAGCCAATGCTTCGGTGCTGAAGCGAACTCCAACCGACTGGCGAAGGCTTCGATCTGCTGCCACTTGCGCCCTGGCACATCCACATTCAAGCGATGGCCTGCCGCTTCAAGTGCACGAGCCGGCAATTCACCCACCGCGCTCAGTTCAGCAGACATCGCCGCCAATGAAGCAAACGGCTTCGGCGCATCGAGCAAGCAAGGTTGGTTATGACTGCTTTCCGCATCCTCCAGCGACCGCCCGCGTAGCCAAAACGCCAACTCCGGGTAGGACGCTTCCCAAGGAAGTTGCAGATGTGTAAACGGTCGAGGCTTCCACACCGACTGATGCTCGATCAAAAAAGCATCCAGCGCGGTGAAACGGGCGAGCAAGGCCTCGCCCGTCAGCACGCAGGAATCAACGCCCTTGGCAGGCATCGACGCGCAACCAGCGCTCCAGCAGCTTGAAGCCACGAACCAGCACGTAGGCCATCAGCAGATAGAACATGCCTGCAGCGAAGAAGATCTCCACCGGCAGGTAGGTGCGGGCAATGATGGTGCGGGCCATGCCGGTCAGTTCCAGCAAGGTCACAGTACTGGCCAGGGCGCTGGCCTTGAGCATCAGGATCACTTCGTTGCTGTAGGCCGGCAGGCCGATGCGCGCAGCACGCGGCAGCATGATGTAGAACAGCGCTTTGGCCCGGGACATGCCCAGCGCCCGCGCCGCTTCAATCTCGCCCGGTGGAATCGCCTGGATCGCGCCGCGCAGGATCTCGGCGATGTAGGCCGCGGTGTGCAGGGTCATGGTCACGGTGGCGCACCAGAACGGACTGCGCAGATACGGCCACATCGAGCTGTTACGCACCGCGTCGAACTGCGCCAGGCCGTAGTAGACCAGAAACAGCTGAACCAGCAACGGCGTGCCACGGAAAAAGAAGATGTAGCCGTAGGGGAATGCCCGCACGTACCAGAGTCGTGACGAACGAGCGATGCCCAGCGGAATCGCCAGCAGTAACCCGGCGATCACGGCGATAGCCACCAGTTCGAGGGTCAGTGTCGCGCCCTGAGCCAGTTTCGGCAGCCACTTGATGATGACTTCCCAGTTCATTGGGTGCTCCTCGCGAAGCCGCGAGCGGCGCGTCGTTCCATAAAGTGCATGCCGGTCATGGCCAGAACGGTCAGACCCAGATACATGAAGGCGGCCACCATATAGAAGGTGAACGGTTGCTTGGACACGGTCACACCGATTTGTGCGTGGCGCATGATTTCTTCCAGGCCGATGACGGAGACCAGCGCGGTGTCTTTCATCAGGATCATGAACAGGTTGCCCAGGCCGGGAAGGGCGATGCGCCACATCTGCGGCATGATCAGCCGGGTAAAGATGCGAAATTTCGACAGGCCCAGGGCCACACCGGCTTCACGGTGACCCTTTGGGATCGCCAGAATCGCACCGCGAAACACTTCCGTGGCGTAGGCGCCGAAGCACAGCCCCAGCGCAATCACGCCGGCGGCGAAGGCGTTGAGTTCGAGGTCGGGGTTGCCGAAGAACTCGCCCAGGGCACGCATCAGGTTGACCGTGCCGAAGTAGATCAACAGCACCCAAAGCAATTCCGGGATGCCGCGAACCAGCGTCGAATAAGTGCCGCCAAGCCATTGCAGCGGCTTGTACGGGGAAGTCTTGGCCAAGGCGCCGAGCAGACCGAGCACCAGCCCCAGGCATAAGGCCGAGAGTGCCAGTTTCACAGTCATCAGCGCACCAGCGGCGAGCGCCGGGCCGAATCCGTAGAGGTCGATAATCATGGATTTCTTTTCAAATCGCAGCAGGCAATGCCAAGGACTGGCGCCGTCAGCGAACGGCGCCGGTCAGGCAGGTCAGAATCAATAGATGCTGAACGGGAAGTACTTGTCGTTGATGCTTTTGTAAGTGCCGTCAGCGACGATTTCCTTCAGCGCGGCGTTCAGCTTCTCGCGAATCGGGTCGTTCTTGCGAACAGCGATACCGATCTTGTCGCTTTCTTCCACCGGGTCGCCCTTGAATTCGTAAGCCCGGCCGGCGTCGCTTTTCAGCCACTCATAGTTGACGTACTTGTCGGCCAGGATGCCGTCCAGACGACCCGAAGTCAGGTCCAGGTAGGCGTTTTCCTGGGTGTCGTAGAGTTTGACTTCAACGCCTTCCATGTTGTCTTCCAGCCAGGTGCCGGCCAGGGTCGCGCGTTGGGCGCCGATCACCTTGCCTTGCAACGACTCCTTGTCGGTTTTGAAGTCGACGTTTTTCGGCGCGATGAACTGCAGCTTGTTGGAGTAGTACGGGGCGGTGAAGTCCACCGCTTGCTTGCGCTCGTCGGTGATCGACATCGAGGAGATCAGAAAGTCGAACTTCTTGGCGTTCAGTGCCGGGATGATGCCGTCCCAGTCGGATGTAACCACCGTGCACTCGACTTTCATCTTGGCGCACAGGGCATCACCGATATCTTTGTCGAAGCCGACGACATTGCCACTGGCATCTTTGTTGTTGAACGGCGGGTAGGCCGCTTCGATGCCCATCTTCAAGGTCTCGGCGGCGGCACCGGCGCTGAAGGCCAGGGTGACAGCAGCGGCCAGGAAGATTTTTTTGTAGTTCTGCATGCGGGTAGCTCCGTTAGCGGTTGCTGGACATGAATTGTTTGCAGCGTGCCGAAAGCGGGTTTTCGAACACCTGCTGCGGCGATCCTTGTTCTTCTACCAAGCCTTGGTGGAGGAACACCACTTCGCTGGAAACCTGACGGGCGAAGCCCATTTCATGGGTCACGAGCAGCATGGTGCGGCCTTCTTCGGCCAATGCGCGGATGACATTAAGTACTTCCTGGACCATTTCCGGGTCAAGGGCGGAGGTGGGTTCGTCGAACAGGATCACCTTGGGCTGCATCGCCAGGGTGCGGGCGATGGCCGCGCGTTGCTGCTGGCCGCCGGAAAGTTGCGCCGGGTAGGCGTGACGCTTGTCAGCGATGCCGACCTTGGCCAGCAAGGCTTCGGCGACTTCGATGGCTTCGGCCTTGCTTTGGCCGAGCACGCGACGCGGGGCTTCGATGATGTTGTCGAGCACGCTCATGTGCGGCCAGAGATTAAAGTTTTGAAATACAAAACCGATCTCGCTGCGCAGGCGATTGATCTGCTTGCCGTCGGCAGCGACCAGTTCGCCGTTCTTGGCGGCTTTGAGCTTGAGTTCTTCGCCGGCCACCAGGATCTGGCCCTGGTGCGGGTTTTCCAGCAGGTTGATGCAACGCAGGAAGGTGGACTTGCCGGAACCGGAGGAACCCAGGATCGAGATCACGTCGCCGTCGCGGGCGGTCAGCGAGATGCCTTTGAGCACCTCAAGCTGTCCGTAGCGTTTGTGCAAGTTGCGGATTTCAAGCGCGGGCGTGGCCTCAGCCATGTGCGTTCCTCATAGTGTTTTCGCTCCTGCTGTTGGTGGCCTTCCTGGCGAGGCGGCCAAGCTAGCATAGCGTTCGAATGGCAGCCAACAGCGCTACGGACGGTAAACGGGTGGCATGTGGCAGGTTGTCGCATCGGCACAGCAGACTGTCGCGCTGCTATCAACCGAACAGCCGTTTGAACCCTGCCTTTGAATAAAGAGACGGGGTGGCTGTTCCAAAAAAAGGCGCGATGTTGCCAGCTTTGACGGGGTGTTGGAAGCGCTAACCGGACAAACGTTCCTGATCTGCACTTTTATTGTGCGAGCACGAATTTTTTGGTGTGTTTCCGGTGCGCTGATTCGTTCTTGAAGTGGGTGGCAGGGTAACGCTCTGGCGAAATGCCATTGATCTCAATGACTTGCGATGACTGCTCGATTCACGCGCAGGCCCCGTATAGCGGGCGTATGAAACATTTTGGCGCAATTATTGCGTGCAGAATAAGAAACGCCCTGTTGGATTCTTTTTACGAGAAGGAATGTCAGACCGGGCCGACGTCATCGCTTTACTTGCAAAGGTAGTCTTAATGAGTAGTAGCCAAAGCTCCTCCAACGGCCTCGAGCAGGGGCTAAAACCGCGTCATGTGACCATGCTGTCGATCGCCGGGGTTATCGGCGCCGGGCTGTTTGTCGGCTCCGGCCACGCCATCGCTGCTGCAGGCCCGGCCGTGCTGTTGGCCTACGCGGCCGCCGGTGCTCTGGTGGTTCTGGTAATGCGAATGCTCGGCGAGATGGCCGTTGCATCGCCAGACACAGGCTCCTTCTCGACGTACGCCGATCGCGCGATCGGTCACTGGGCCGGTTTCACCATCGGCTGGCTCTACTGGTGGTTCTGGGTTTTGGTCATTCCGCTGGAGGCTAACGCTGCCGCAACCATCCTGCATGCCTGGTTCCCGAATGTGGCGATCTGGGTCTTCACGCTGGTTATCACGTTGCTGCTTACGGTGACCAACCTGTTCAGTGTGAAGAACTACGGAGAGTTCGAGTTCTGGTTCGCCCTGGTCAAAGTCGTAGCGATCATCGGCTTTATCGGTCTTGGCATTCTGGCGATCTTCGGCTTCCTGCCTACCAGCCAGGTCAGCGGCGTGTCGCATTTGTTTGACACTCAAGGGTTTCTGCCAAACGGCATGGGCGCGGTGCTGGGTGCCATCCTGACCACCATGTTTTCCTTCATGGGCACCGAGATCGTGACCATCGCGGCCGCGGAGTCGAAGAACCCTGGCCAGCAGATTTCCAAGGCTACCAACTCGGTCATTTGGCGGATTGGCTTGTTCTACCTTGTATCCATCTTCATCGTTGTGGCCTTAGTGCCATGGAACGACCCGATCCTGGCCAGCGTCGGTTCCTACCAGACCGTGCTGGAGCGCATGGGTATCCCGAATGCCAA
This sequence comes from Pseudomonas sp. TH37, assembly GCF_016650735.1. Classification (NCBI taxonomy): domain Bacteria; kingdom Pseudomonadati; phylum Pseudomonadota; class Gammaproteobacteria; order Pseudomonadales; family Pseudomonadaceae; genus Pseudomonas; species Pseudomonas sp. TH37. The sequence goes on along the minus strand of NZ_JAEKFD010000006.1, from coordinate 215,238 downwards.
GCTGATCGTCGATATCGTGGTTCTGGTTGCGGTAACCAGCTGCCTGAACTCGGCGCTGTACACCGCCTCGCGCATGATGTTCTCTCTGGGCAAACGCGGTGATGCGCCTGCCGTTTCCCAGCGCACCAACAAGAGCGGCACGCCGTACTGGGCCGTCATGTTGTCCACCGGTGCTGCGTTCATCGCGGTTTTCGCCAACTACGTGGCCCCGGCCGCTGTATTCGAATTCCTGCTGGCCAGCTCTGGCGCCATCGCGTTGCTGGTGTACCTGGTGATCGCGATTTCGCAACTGCGTATGCGCAAGCAGCGTATGGCTCGCGGTGAAAAAATCGCCTTCAGCATGTGGCTGTTCCCGGGCCTGACCTACGCGGTGATCGTATTCATCGTTGCCGCCCTGACCATCATGCTGTTTCAGGAAGCCCACCGCGTGGAGATCCTCGCGACCGGCCTGTTGAGCTTGTTGGTAGTGGCTGCCGGGTTGTTTTTGGCTCGCCGTCGCAAGCTGCAGAAAGTGGGCGCGGTGGTCCTGAACTGATTCGTACCGCGTAACGCAAAACGGCCGCTGTCAGTGATGACAAGCGGCCGTTTTTACTTCTGGGGTTTGCCTTACTCAGCCTTTTCCACCGGCAGGTCCAGCGACTGACGATAGCTGTCCAGCGCATCGCCAAAGTCGGTGATGAATTGCGGGTCGGTCAGCCAGGCCTGGGCGGCGTCGCGGTCCATGCCATCGGCCCACATGCGGTAGTCGATCAGCATGTCGGCGGCCAGGTGCGTGGCGGCCATGGCTTCGTTGTCGGCGTTTTCCATGTCCAGCAATTCTGGATGGTCGCTGATGATTTCGGCGAGGTCCGACAGCAGGGTCAGCAGCATGTCGTTGCGGCTGGTGGCCTCGGCGTCACGCATTTTGCTGAACATCGCCAGGGTGTATTCCGGAATCGGCTCGCCGAGTTCGCCCAGATCATCGTCCAGCTCGGCGGGTTTCCTGCCGACCATGCGGATTTGCTTGGCTTTGGCCTTTGCGCGTTTGGCGCGTTTCTGTTGCTTGTTCAGGGATGCCATGGGAACTCAGTTTGGTTTCTGTTGGGTTTGGGCCGCGATGGCGTCGGACGCCGCCACGTAGTCAGCCTGGAAGGCCGTAGACTCGATCCACGCCAGGGCGCCGGCTTCGTCTGTCTCGGTGGACCATTGGCGGTATTCGATCAGTGCCGCGAGGATGAAGTCCATTGCGCCTTCTTCACCTTCCTGCTCGTACACCAGTTCCAGCAGCGGGTCTTCGAGGAAGGCTGCGCACATCGCTTGCTGACTGATTTTTTCAGCGTCGATCATTTTCTTGAACAGTTCGGTCAGGTCCACCGATTCGAAGTCGATGCGATCGTCGTTCGGGTCCAGCTCGACCGGCGCAGCAGCCCGCTGGGTGCGGTTCTGCTTGGCCTTGGCTTTGGCGCGGGAGGCGCGTTTGTTCTGCTTGTTGGCGGAGGCCATGGGCATCGTTCCGTAATTCGTTGAGAGGGCGCATCCATCAACTGCGTGGCACTCGCCGCCCGGGTGTATCGGGGGCCAGCTCGCCGGTCTGCAGCCAGGACAATGCAATGGGCCATAGTGTGGCTTGGTATGCGCTGCGAAAAAAGGCGAAATGTCCGACTTCTTCTTCGCCGATATCTTCGGGGTCGATTCGCAGATGGGTGTTTGTACTGCCAGTGAAGTAGCCGAGCAGGCGTTCGATGGCCGGAATCGTGCCATAGGGATCGTCGCTGAGGCTGATCGCCAGGGTCTGGGCGGTGACGTTAGCGAAGGGAAGCTGGCCGTTTTTGACGTGGATCACACGACCGCTGGGGCGTTTCTCGTATCGGGCGGTGGGCTTGCTCCAGTCGCGAACTACGCCAGCCGGGGTGTCTTCGAGCCAGCCGAGGCGTTTGCCGGGAAAGTAGCCGTACAGCATGGTCATCAATGGCATCACCACATGCCACTTGCCAAACATTCGCCAGCGATGAGCAGGGGCGTAGTCGCGCCAGTAAGCGAACTGCGCACCCACTGTCACCAGGCGTCGGATCACATGCCCGGAGGTTCCCAGTCCGGCCGCGCAACCGCCGAAGCTGTGGCCGACGACATTGATGGGTTGTTCCGCAAACTCGCGTTGCGCCCTTTGCAGCACCGCCTCGAAATCCAGCGCGCCCCAGTCGGACCAAGAGGCCTCAAGCCCCTTCAGCGACGCAGGGCGCGACTCGCCGATGCCGCGGTAGTCATAGGTGATCACGTCGAAGCCGTTGGCGAACAGGTAATCGGCGAAGCGCGAGTAGTGTCGGCAACGAACTGAAGTAGCGGCGTTGATGATCACCACAGGACGGGTTGGGTCTTGATTCGCATGCCGCCAGGTGAAGCCGCCAAGGATGAAGCCATCGGCGGCGGGCTCGTTGAAAGATTCACCAGGTGTGCCGGTGGGTAACGGCAATTCAAGTTGCGTCGGGGCCAGTGAGGGCATGTCCTGCAAATTCATCGGCGTTGAACCTTTGCGGTTAGCCAACCACCATAGTCTTCGCGCTGTTTATGAACAATCCACCGGTGCTTATCGGAGCCTTTGCTTGAGTAACCGCTCCTCAAGCACCGCCCATTCCCGATCCAGTTCTGTGCGAAGTTCCTCCTCGCTCGGCAGCACCAGTCTGTAGGTACTGGCGAACAGTTGTTCGTTGCCTTGCAGCACTGAATAGCGCACCACCGATTCATCTTTTTGTGCGCAGAGAATAAGGCCGACGGTGGGGCTATCCTCCGGGCCGCGCTTGAGGTCGTCGTACATGCGCACGTACATGTCCATCTGGCCGACATCCTGGTGGGTCAGTACGCCGCGCTTGAGGTCGAAGATGACGAAGCACTTGAGCAGGTAGTTGTAGAACACCAGGTCGATGTAGAAGTCTTTGCTCTCGGTACTGATGCGTTGCTGGCGAGCGATGAAGGCGAAGCCTTTGCCCAATTCGAGCAGGAAGCCCTGGAGTTGATTGATCAATGCTTGTTCAAGTTCGCTTTCCTGGATCAAGCCCGCATTGGGCAGGCCGAGAAATTCCAATAGGACTGGGTCGCGGATGAAATCCCGAGGGCTGGCGTTCATTTGCTGGATATTGGTGGCGGCTTCCTGTTTGACGGCAGCCCGGTCGCGGCTCGCCAGCAGGCGTTCGTAATAGAGGGTATTGATCTGGCGCTCGAGGGCGCGACTTGACCAGTTCTGCAGAGCGGATTCGTTCATGTACCAGTGGCGAGCGTTGTCGTTGTCGACTCGTAGCAGTCTGCGGTAATGGGTCCAGCTCAATTCGGAACGCACTGCGTTCCAAATTGGAAAGGTCTGATAAAAGTCCCGCATGTATCGAAGGTTGCGTTCGTCAAAACCTTTCCCAAACTGCTCCGTCAGTACTTTCGCCAGCGTCGATAGCAACTGCTTGCCATACACCGCCCGCCGAGCGCCTTCCTGCTCAAACTCCACAATATGCCGTCCGATCTGCCAACAGGTTTGCACCTGAACGGTATCGACCGCTCGCAGCACCTTCTGACGCGCGTCACGGATCAATTCGCCAAGATTGCCGAGCAGTGAAGTGATCTGTGGATCTTGAGTGTTACCGGGTTTGAGGGAGCTCATGACATTTTCCGCGGCTAAGGAAACAGGCGGAAGAGGATGGCAAGAGCGTGATAGTCCGCGATGCCGGGCGTTGCTGGTAAATCGGAAGGAAAGGCGAATTTGCTTTGCAGGACCGGGCCGACGGCAGCCCATGTATGAGGAGCACATCATGTAGTCCGATTCGCAGTGAGCCCAAGTGCTAATCGATCTAAAACTTGAACATTCGGTAACAAATCTAAAAAGAGTAACGATTGGGTTCTGCGTAACCCGGGAGTCGCCATCATGAAGAACGTCCATTCATTCATGCTGCCCATCGCCGCCGTCGGCGTACTGATGTTTCCAGTCATGCTTAACGCGGCCAGTCTTGAACCGATCGACAGCACAGGCGTGCAAGTCCAGCAGCAACAGCAAAACGGGATTACTTACCTGTCCGGGGGGATCGGAGAGGATGAGGCTCGAGCTATTCAACAAGCGCAGGGCTACAACCTGCACATGACTTTCTCCATCGGGGCGGAGGGCAAATATGTTCCGGATGTGAATCTGGTCATTCAGAAAGATCCGGGGCAACCCGTGCTGACGCTGAGCGAAGCCGGCCCGTTGGTTTATGTTCAGCTGCCACCTGGCAAGTACACCGTCGTCGCGACACGCAATGGTGAGGAACGGCGTGATACGGCGGAGGTAGGAAGCGGCGCCGCTCGCAATCTTGTCTTCCACTGGAATACTGAAAACTAGCCCAAGAGAGACGCTTGCACGATGCCTGATCAAATCGCGGGCATAAAAAAACCCTGAATCTTGCGATTCAGGGTTTTCGGTATTTGGTGCCCAGAGACGGAATCGAACCGCCGACACGGGGATTTTCAATCCCCTGCTCTACCGACTGAGCTATCTGGGCAACGGGGCGCATTAAACTGGTTTTTCAGGGGGTCGTCAAGAAAGTTTTCAAAAAAATTTTAATTATTACCGTCGCTTACGATCCGACCCCCGAAAAAACGGGATTATTCAGCGGGCGGAACGTAGCCTTCGGCCTTGGCGTATTCCTCGCCGGAAAAGAACTTGTCCATCTCGCCTTGAAGATATTTGCGGTCTTCGGCGTTCATCATGTTCAGGCGTTTTTCGTTGATCAGCAGGGTCTGGTGTTTCTGCCAGTCGGCCCAGGCCTTGGCCGAGACGTGGTCAAAAATGTCCTGACCTTTTGCACCCGGAAATGGAGCGCGCTCCAGGGCGGGCAATTCTTCTTTGTACTTGCGGCACATGATGGTGCGGGTCATGACGACTCTCCTGCGTTCAATACGGCGGCCGCGCGTTCGAGCAAGGTTTTGACCGGGGCGGCAAGGCCCAGGCGCGGCGGGGTGGCGAGGTTATACCAGAGCCAGTCGGCCTCGGCCACGTGATGGCCGGCCTCTTGGACCTGAACCAGCCAGGGTTCGATGGATAACTGAAAGTGGCTGAAAGTGTGCACCAGGTTCGGCAGTGCCTGTTGGTTGCCCAATTCCAGCGAATGCTGCGAAGCCAGATGTTGCAGGTCGTCGAGGTCGTCGAGTTCCGGCAGGCTCCAGAGACCGCCCCACAGGCCCGTGGAAGGGCGACGGTAAAGCAGAATCGCCCCTTCGCCGTTGGCGAGCATCGGCATCAGCGTTCGCTTCTGTGGCACGGCTTTGCGCGGCTTGGGGATCGGGTAGCGGGTTTCCAGGCCGAGCATGTGCGCCTCGCAGCCCTTTTCCAGCGGGCAGAGCAGACAGCTCGGTTTGCTACGGGTGCAGAGCGTGGCGCCCAGATCCATCATCGCCTGGGTGTAGGCGTTGACCCGATCATGTGGCGTGAAGCGCTCAGCGTTGGCCCACAGCTGTTTGGCAACCTTGGGCTCGCCCGGATAACCCTCTTGCGCGGTAAAGCGCGCCAGCACCCGTTTGACGTTGCCATCGAGGATCGGCGCCCGCAGGCCCATGCTCAGGCTGGCAATCGCGCCGGCTGTGGACAGGCCGATACCCGGCAGACCTGTGAGCTTTTCCACATCACGGGGAAACTCGCCGCCATATTCGGCAACGACAATCTTCGCGGTTTTCTGCAGATTGCGCGCGCGGGTGTAGTAACCGAGACCGGTCCACAGGTGCAGCACTTCGTCTTCCGGCGCGGCGGCCAGAGCTTCGACCGTTGGTAGCGAAGCCATGAAACGGTCGAAGTAATTCAGCACGGTGCTGACCTGGGTCTGCTGCAACATGATTTCCGAGACCCACACCCGGTAAGGGGTGATGCCCTGTTGCCAAGGCAAATCGTGGCGGCCGTGGCGGTCGTACCAATCCAGCACCGCCGTTGAAAACTGCTCGGCTCTCATCGCTTGAACAGCCCCTTGAGCGCGTTTTTCAGTTCCGGGCTGACTTTATCGCCAAGCTTCTCGTCGATTTTTTCGCTGATCCGCTCACCGGCCAGTTTGCTCGCGACTTGTCCCATGCGTTCGTTGTCGACGCGGCAAGCCTTGGCACCCAGTTCCAGCGGGCCACGGCAGCGCAGTGGCCACTCGATGCCGATGAAGCGCTCGCTGACCTGGCAGGCCGGGTCCGGCATGTCGCTCTTGTCGCCTTCGACGATGACGCCGACGCGGTAATCCATGCCCAGCACCCGCAGGTCGATGTCGCCGTTACCGTTGACGGTCATGCCCGGGATGCGCACTTTCAGGTCGGGGTTGCTGGCCACGCCGTTGTGGAAGGTCAGGTTGCCCTTGAGCTCTTCGAACGGTGTGTCCTTGCCCCGTGGCTCGCCCGTGAGGGTTTTGCGATTCAGGGTGGCGATGCCTTTGCACAGTTGCTGCTCAAGGTTGGCATTGAGCAGCACGCCGTTGTTGATGACGAAACTGGCATTGCCGTTGAGGTTATCGATCAGCACGCTCTGGCTATTGCCGCTGCTGGTCAGCGCGCTATCGAGCGTAACCAGGCCTTGGACCGGTGGATTTTTCCCCTGGCTTTCGAGGATTTTTTCTACAGGCACTTTGCTGATGCGCGTCTGCATGTTCAGCGCCGGCACTTGCTGGCGCACGTCCAGGGTACCTTTGGCTTCGAAGTTGCCGTCGTACAGGTCGCCGCGCAGGTTCTCCAGCGTCAGCAGGCCGCCTTGGCCGGTGGCCTTGAGTGCAGCATTCTGAATCGGCAGTTTGTCGAGGGTCAGCTGGCCGAAGGTCAGGTCGGCGTTCACGTCGAGTTTGCTCAGGCGTTCCACCGGCAACAGACGCTCGGTGCTCCACGGGCCTTTGGTCGGTGAGGGCGGCAGCGGTGAACTGCCTGCGCCAGCCATGGCCTCGCTCTCGGTGCTGGCCACTTCGGCCTGACGCACCTGCTTCGCGCTGTTGGCTTCGGCGGATTTTGGCGGCAAGTAACGATCGACGTTGAAGGTGTCAGCCTTGAGGTTCAGTCGCAGCGATTGCTTGGCGAAGTCCTCGACAGCGATGCGGCCGCTGAAAGTGCTGTCATCGAGCTTCAGGTTGAGGTTGTCGAGGGTCAAACTGGTCGGCGTGCCGGCAACCTGGCTGGCCAGTTCGACTTTGCTCAGGCTGCCTTCGGCCATCGCCGGGAGTTTCTGGCCGATGCTGTCGACGAATTTCGCCAGATCGAACTGGGCAATCGACAGGCCACCGCTGATTTGCGGGGTCTTGTCGAGGTCGTTGGCCTTCAGTTCGCCCAAGGCGCGCAGCTGGTTGGCGGAGATTTTGATGCCGGTCCATTCGGCGACGTTGGCGGCCTTGTCCAGCAGCAGCTGGCCTTGAGCGGCGAAGGTCATGGTTTTGCCTTGCAGCGGATCGCCAGCGACTTCACCGGAGAGTTTCATGTCTTCGAATTTGTAGCGCTGCAGCGCACGCTCGAAACGCAACTCGCCGGCCAGCTCGGTCCGCACCCGCAGCACCGGTTGGTTGGTACCGAGGAACGCGGTGAGTTTGACCGGGATGTTGGTCGAGTCGTGCACGGGGCCAGTGCTCAGCTGGATGCTTTCGGCGCTGAACTGCTTGCCGGTTTTCTCGTCGCTGTACTCAACGCGGGCGTTGTTGACGGTCAGGCTGTCGATGTCCAGGCGGATCGGCTGGGCCGGTTTTTCTGCCTGGGCGGTAGTGGTTGGTGCAGGTTCGCCGGTGGCGGGCGGCGTGACCGAGGTCGTCGAGGTGGCAGGCGCCGGGACCTTGCCGATGTCTTCCCAGTTACCGTGGCCGTCCTTGTCGCGGTTCAGGCGCAGGCTCAGGCCTTCGACGCGCACATCGCTCATCTGCACTTCGCGGCGCAGCAGCGGAATCACGCGGACCGACAGGCCAAGCATCTGCAAGTCTGCGAACGGTTCGGCAGGCTTGGCCAGGGTTGCAACACTGGCTTCGTGCAATTCCAGGCCCAGCCAGGGAAACAGGCTCCAGCCGATATCGCCATTGAGCGTCAGCTCGATGTGGGCCTTGTCGCGGGCAATCTGGCGAATCTCGTCTTTATAGTCGTTGGGATCGAAGAGGTGGGTCAGGGCAAAGCCCAGCGCCACAATGATCAGCAACAGCCCGAGAAGTACCAGACCCAGGATTTTGCCGAACGCTTTCATGGGCGAGTCCTTGTATTAGTCGAATTCGAAATTTAGCCGGGGAGTATAGCGCTCCGAAGTGGCTGACCGGTCAGCGATCACATCGGGAGCTCATCCAGCGGCACCTTCAGCTTAGCTGCCAGCGCTTGAGCTTCGAGGTGCCCGGCAGGCGCCAACAGCCGCAATGTCGCGCCTGATTGCGACGCCATTTTCTGCGCTTCGTTCACCAGGCGCTCGGCAACCCCACGACGACGGGTGATTTTTCGTACGCATAAATGGGACAGATGCCAGACGTCGTTGTGCTGTTGCAAACGTGCCGCACCCAACAGCCGATCGTTGAAACGTCCGGCGATCAGCGAACCGTCCTGCAGGCAGTCTTCGATCAGCTGCATCTCCCCAGTGAATGGCGCAAACAGCCAGTCCGGGGCGTCGCGGTAGATCTTCTGCAGATCTTGCTGATCCTGATATGTGGCTTGGTTCAGCAGTTCGACAATGATCGGCATGATGCTTCCTTTGAAAAGTTAATCCGGCCCCTACGTGTGAAAACATGTTCTTGCGGTTGTACGAGAACAGATGACATACAAAAGGTGATATCAGTTTGGTTTTTCTGTCACGTGCAAATGGTAACCTCTGCCCGTTCGTCCGTCCCTTCTGCGGCGTGATGTCGCACCAAAATGGAGCTTCACCTAAAAAACAGTCATGCCTGCGTGCATTAAGGCTGGGGGTGAAGAACGGCTGGCGAACAATACTAATAATTGGGGGAAACACCATGACTACGAGCATCACGGCGGACGGCTTTGCCGACCAGCCCGCGTTCCTGTCCAAGGAACGCATCATCGCCAAGCCCGGTTTTAACCGTTGGCTGGTACCACCGGCCGCTCTGGCCATCCACCTGTGCATCGGCATGGCCTACGGCTTTTCGGTGTTCTGGTTGCCGTTGTCCAAAGCCCTGGGCGTCACCAAGGCCGTGACTTGCGCGCCGGACATGAGCTTCATCGCTCAGGTCTTTTCGTCTCAATGCGACTGGCCGATCTCGATGCTCGGCTGGATCTACACCCTGTTCTTCATCTTCCTTGGCTGCTCGGCAGCAATCTGGGGCGGTTGGCTGGAACACGCAGGTCCGCGCAAGGCCGGTGTGGTGTCGGCGCTGTGCTGGTGTGGCGGTCTGCTGATTTCGGCGTTGGGGGTCTATACCCACCAGATCTGGCTGATGTGGATCGGCTCCGGAGTCATTGGCGGTATTGGCCTGGGCCTGGGTTACATCTCGCCGGTCTCGACCCTGATCAAGTGGTTCCCGGACAAGCGCGGCATGGCCACAGGCATGGCGATCATGGGCTTCGGCGGTGGCGCGATGGTTGGTGCTCCACTGGCTGCAGCGCTGATGGGCCACTTCGCTTCGCCAACCAGCGTGGGCGTATGGCAGAGCTTCCTGGTAATGGCCGCGATCTACTTCGTGTTCATGATCGGTGGCGCGTTGTCCTACCGCGTTCCGCCAACTGGCTGGAAGCCTGAAGGCTGGACTGCTCCGGCGAAAAAAGCTTCGAACTCGATGATCACTCACCGTCACGTCCATGTGAATGTGGCGTGGAAAACCCCGCAATTCCGTCTGGTGTGGCTGGTGCTGTGCCTGAACGTTTCGGCGGGTATTGGCATCCTCGGCATGGCTTCGCCACTGCTGCAGGAAGTCTTCGCCGGTAAATTGCTGGGCACCGACCAGACATTTGGTCAGCTGGATGCCGGGCAACTGGCCTCGATCGCAGCGATTGCGGCCGGTTTCACCGGTTTGCTGAGCCTGTTCAACATTGGTGGCCGGTTCTTCTGGGCTTCGTTCTCGGACTACCTGGGTCGCAAAAACACTTATTTCGTGTTCTTCGCCCTCGGTTTCGCGCTGTACGCGCTGATCCCGAATCTCGGTCACCTGGGCAACGTTGCGCTGTTCGTGGCGGCGTTCTGCATCATTCTGTCGATGTACGGCGGTGGTTTTGCGACGGTGCCGGCTTACCTGGCTGACTTGTTCGGCACGCAAATGGTCGGCGCGATCCACGGTCGTCTGCTGACGGCGTGGGCGGCGGCGGGTGTGTTGGGGCCGGTGTTGGTGAACTACCTGCGTGAATATCAGCTGAGCATCGGCGTTGAGCGTGCCGCGGCTTACGACATCACGCTGTACATCCTCGCGGGCCTGCTGGTGCTGGGTTTCCTGTGCAACCTGATGGTTCGCCCGGTGGCCGACAAGTACTTCATGACCGACGCTGAACTGGCGGCCGAACAGGCGCTGGGCCACGACAAGGGTGCTGACGCCAGCACCGTGCTGGAGTGGAAAGCGGATGCGGGCACCAAGCCGTTGGCGGTGGCTGCGTGGTTGGTGGTGGGCATTCCGTTGGCATGGGGTGTTTGGGTGACGCTGCAGAAAACCGCAGTGCTGTTCCACTAAGAGACGTTTTGTGCCTGGCATGTGTTGTATCAGGCACATTGGTTTTATGCCCGAAAAGATCGCAGCCTTCGGCAGCTCCTACGGTCAGCGTTCACATCACATTGTGTGGACGCGGTCGGTGTAGGAGCTGCCGGAGGCTGCGATCTTTTGCTTGTACTGACATGTCTATCCCCGACGGCAGGGGATTCACTCCGTCAGTGATATCACCTCTCGTGTTTCTGTTTAGCGCCCGCGACCCTATAATGGCTGCCTTTTTCGCCCCAATGATTTTTGCGGAGCTGGTGATGGCCGAACGTATGGCGTCTGTCGAGCGCGACACTCTGGAAACCCAGATCAAAGCCTCGATCAACCTGGATGGCACCGGAAAGGCCCGATTTGATATCGGTGTACCTTTTCTTGAGCACATGCTGGACCAGATCGCCCGTCACGGGCTGATCGACCTGGATATTGTCAGCAAGGGCGACCTGCATATCGACGACCACCACACGGTGGAAGACGTCGGTATCACCCTGGGTCAAGCCTTCACCAAAGCCATCGGCGACAAGAAAGGCATCCGTCGCTATGGCCACGCCTACGTGCCGCTCGATGAAGCGCTGTCGCGTGTGGTGATCGACTTCTCCGGCCGTCCTGGCCTGCAGATGCATGTTCCTTATACCCGCGCTACCGTCGGCGGTTTTGACGTTGACCTGTTCCAGGAATTTTTCCAGGGCTTCGTCAATCACGCCAACGTCACCCTGCACATCGACAATCTGCGTGGGCACAACACCCACCACCAGATCGAGACCGTGTTCAAGGCTTTCGGCCGCGCCCTGCGCATGGCCGTAGAGCTGGATGACCGCATGGCCGGTCAGATGCCGTCGACCAAAGGCGTTCTGTAATGCAGACGGTCGCGGTTATCGATTACGGCATGGGCAACCTGCACTCGGTGGCCAAGGCTCTCGAGCACGTCGGTGCCGGCAAGGTGCTGATCACCAGCGATGCCGATGTGATTCGCGAAGCCGATCGCGTGGTATTTCCCGGCGTGGGTGCGATTCGCGATTGCATGGCGGAGATCCGTCGCCTGGGCTTCGACTCGCTGGTGCGTGAAGTCAGCCAGGACCGTCCGTTCCTCGGCATCTGCGTGGGCATGCAAGCCTTGCTCGACAGCAGTGAAGAGAACAACGGCGTGGACTGCATTGGCTTGTTTCCGGGCCAGGTGAAGTTCTTCGGCAAAGATTTGCACGAAGACGGCGAACACCTGAAAGTCCCGCACATGGGCTGGAACGAAGTGAAGCAGACGGTAGAACACCCGCTGTGGCACAACATTCCGGACCTGGCGCGTTTCTACTTCGTGCACAGCTACTACATCGCTGCCGGCAATGCGCGGCAGGTGGTGGGTAGCGGTCACTACGGTGTCGATTTCGCCGCAGCGCTGGCCGACGGCTCGCGTTTCGCCGTGCAGTTCCACCCGGAGAAGAGCCATACCCATGGCCTGCAATTACTGCAGAACTTCGCCGCGTGGGATGGTCGCTGGTAAATGGCCGTCAAGAAGAAGCCGCCGATCCTGACCCTCACTCCCGAGCAGGAGAACGAGGCCAATCACAAGATCAAACGCTTCATGGAAGATCGCTTCGAACTGGACCTGGGTTCGTTCGAAGCGGCTGAAATCCTTGAGCTGTTTACCCGCGAAATTGCTCCGCACTATTACAACAGGGCGATTTTCGATGTGCAGACGCACCTCAAAGAGAGGTTCGAAAGCATCGAAAGCGACCTGTGGGCGCTCGAGAAAAACTGATTTCCGAGCGAAGCTGAATACTCGAATTTGAAGGTTTGCCAGATGCTGATTATTCCCGCTATCGATCTCAAAGACGGTGCCTGTGTTCGTCTGCGCCAGGGCCGCATGGAAGATTCCACGGTGTTCTCCGATGACCCGGTGAGCATGGCTGCCAAGTGGGTGGAAGGCGGTTGCCGCCGTCTGCATCTGGTCGACCTGAACGGTGCTTTCGAAGGCCAGCCGGTCAACGGCGAAGTGGTCACCGCCATTGCCAAGCGCTATCCGAACCTGCCGATTCAGATCGGCGGCGGTATCCGCTCCCTGGAAACCATTGAACACTACGTGAAAGCGGGCGTGAGCTACGTGATCATCGGCACCAAAGCCGTGAAAGATCCGGCTTTCGTTGCTGAAGCCTGCCGCGCGTTCCCGGGCAAAGTGATCGTCGGCCTGGATGCCAAAGACGGTTTTGTCGCCACCGACGGCTGGGCTGAAATCAGCACCATCCAGGTGATTGACCTGGCCAAGCAATTCGAAGCCGACGGCGTGTCCGCGATCGTTTATACCGACATCGCCAAAGACGGCATGATGCAGGGCTGCAACGTTACGTACACCGCCGCCCTGGCTGCTGCGACGAAGATTCCGGTGATCGCTTCAGGCGGTATCCACAATCTGGGTGACATCAAGTCGCTGCTCGACGCCAAGGCGCCAGGCATCATCGGCGCCATCACCGGCCGGGCGATTTACGAAGGCACCCTCGATGTCGCCGAAGCGCAAGCTTTCTGCGATTCGTACAAAGGCTGAGGACTCACCATGGCGCTGGCCAAACGCATCATCCCTTGCCTGGACGTGGATAACGGCCGGGTGGTCAAGGGCGTCAAGTTCGAGAACATTCGCGATGCCGGCGACCCGGTGGAAATCGCCCGTCGTTATGACGAGCAAGGTGCCGACGAGATTACCTTTCTCGACATCACCGCCAGCGTCGACGGTCGCGACACCACGCTGCATACCGTCGAACGCATGGCCAGCCAGGTGTTCATCCCGCTGACCGTGGGTGGCGGCGTGCGTACCGTGCAGGACATTCGCAACTTGCTCAATGCCGGTGCGGACAAGGTCTCGATTAACACCGCTGCGGTATTCAACCCGGAATTCGTCGGCGAAGCGGCCCAGCATTTCGGCTCGCAATGCATCGTCGTCGCCATCGACGCGAAGAAGGTTTCCGGTCCGGGCGAAACCCCGCGCTGGGAAATCTTCACCCACGGTGGTCGCAAGCCAACCGGCCTCGACGCCGTTGAGTGGGCGAAGAAGATGGAAGGCCTCGGTGCTGGTGAAATCCTGCTGACCAGCATGGACCAGGACGGCATGAAAAACGGCTTCGACCTGGGCGTCACCCGCGCCATCAGCGATGCGCTGGGGATTCCGGTGATCGCGTCCGGCGGTGTTGGCAACTTGCAGCACTTGGCCGACGGCATCCTCGAAGGCCACGCCAGCGCGGTGCTGGCGGCGAGTATTTTCCACTTCGGCGAATACACCGTGCAGGAAGCCAAGGCTTACATGGCTCATCGCGGCATCGTGATGCGCTAAACAGTACAGGCCAGTGGACAGTATGGCGGGCTCAAGGCACTCTTGGGCACGCCATGGATTCCGGTAGCCCGACATGCTTAAACGTCTTCTTCTTGTCCTCGCCAGCGCTTCTCTGTTGCTCATCAACGGAGCTCACGCCGAAGAAAATCCCGGCACTGGTCTGGTGTTGCTGACGGAAAACTTCCCGCCGTACAACATGGCCAAGAACGGCAAAAATTTCGCTCAGGACGAGAACATCAACGGCATTGCCGTGGACATTGTCCGTGAGATGTTCAAACGCGCCGATATCACTTACAGCCTGACGCTGCGTTTCCCTTGGGAGCGAATCTACAAACTCGCCCTGGAAAAGCCTGGTTATGGCGTGTTCGTGATGGCACGGTTGCCGGACCGCGAGAAACTCTTCAAGTGGGTCGGCCCTATCGGCCCGGACGACTGGATCCTGCTGGCCAAGGCCGATAGCAAGATCACCCTCGAGTCGCTGGAGCAGGCGCGCAATTACAAGATTGGGGCTTACAAGGGCGATGCGATTGCCGAGACACTGGCCAAGCAAGGACTGAAACCGATTGTTGTGCTGCGGGATCAGGACAACGCCAAAAAACTGGTCAATGGCCAGATCGATTTGTGGGCCACCGGTGACCCGGCAGGCCGCTACTTGGCGCGTCAGGAAGGCGTGAACGGGCTCAAGACAGTGCTGCGCTTCAACAGCGCCGAGTTATACCTGGCGCTGAATAAAGACGTACCGGACGAAACCGTCGCCAAGCTGCAAGCCGCACTGGATCAACTGCGCAAGGAAGGCGTGGTTGACGAGATCATGGGGCGCTATCTGTAGCAATTACCTTGATGTGGTCTGAAGCGTGGCGTCCGGCGTCGCGCTCAAGTACACGGCACTTGTAAACACGTTATTCAACGTCGCTCTTGTCAGCTGCTGTTCCCCTGAGGCGACGCCGATAATGCACAGTGCATGTGCGCCGCTTTGTGGCCCGATTTCAGTATTGATGTAAGCATCTTCAGCGCTGGTGGCGGCGCTGTAATTGTCGGGGGCCTCGCAGTCCCTGGCGTTATGGACCGTTTTATAGCGATAGAAGGGTGCCTCGAGGGAAAACCTGAAATCCCACGTAGGCAATACGATCTGCCCCTCCGCATTTTGCGTTCTATGAACGTATGACTTGAGCTTCCAGGGCTCAGTGACAGTCAGCTCGACCGGCTCCAGCGAACAGTCCGCCCCATCGCTGGTGAAGACACCGTCGATAAAGCACTTGTGCAGAAAGTTGGCCGAGTAGCTGTAGTTGAAACGGGCGGCCTTGCAAGACGTCGAGTGCTTACAATCGGACAGCGCTGGTGTATTGCGGGAGGCCATGACTTTACTGACGATGCCGGTGATTTCGTTGGTGCGGCGATTCAGCATCGGGCTACCGGAGCCGCCAGCGTAAAGGTCGCAGCTGTTTTTCATGGCTAAAGGGAACACCCCGGGATGATCGATGAACGTTCCGGCGGTTTGTTCAGCACAGGCGCTCAATCGAAGCCCCTGTTCGGTAAAGCCGCCCGGCGCGCCAATGTTAAGCGCATCCTGACTCTCGTAGGTTTGATGGGACGCCAGCTTGAGCGGGTTGACCCCGGCCTGTATCAGCGACGCCAATGTCGCGTCGACCTCGAGTACTGCAAGATCGGTCCCGACCAGGCTGCTCCATCGGGCAGTCCGTATGGCGTAACGGCGCTTACGCTGTGGCATGTCATGAAAGTAGTGGAAGGTGACGCTGGCTTTCAAAGGCAGATTGGTCCGCGCCGAACCGTACTCAAAGAGCACGCAATGACCGCTGGTGAGCAGGTAAGCAGGGTCAGTGGCTCGACCTTGCCTGTTTCGCGTATCCAGTAGAACGGCGCTGCAGGTCTCGCCCGATTGGAGACTGAGTCGTCCCACGCCGCTCCAGATTTCATAAAAATGCTCACTGTTTTGCAGAGCTCTTGAAGGGGAATCGTTGATGGCGCCTTCGCCCAAATCGCGGGCCTGCACTGCGGAAATAGCCAGCAGGCCAATCAGGCTGGCGAAGCAAAAGAAGCTGAGATATTTCATGTCCATTCCTTGGTGATGAAATTCGGGGTGAGCGCTATCGTGGCACGCGTCTGTGTGCCGACAGGTATAAATAGTTATCGCGAAATGGAGTGGGCCGCGAGAAATTACCGGGCGGTCGGGAGGTGGTACTGACCATCCTTGCCGTGCGCTGCCGTTGCACGATTGCCGCGCACGCTGATCATCTGTTTGATATCGATCCAGTCAATGCCCTGAGCCTTGAGTTTGGGCAATTCACGTTCAAGCACCGCCAATGTCTGCGGATACGGATGCCCGATCATCACCGCAGAACCTTGCTTTCGCGCCAGGCTGATAGCCGTCTGTAGCTGAGTAAAAATCGCGGCTTCAGTGGGCTCGTCATCCAGGAACACATCCCGCGAAACGCTCGCCAGACCAATCTTCTGCGCTTCGGCGGCCGCCACGGTTTGCGCGCTGGTGCGGCTGTCGACGAAGAACTTGTGCCGACGTTGCAAGTCCGCCATCAGCCAAGCCATGGCCGGTTGCTGAACGGTCATGCGGCTGCCCATGTGGTTGTTGATGCCAGCGGTATACGGCACAGCCTGGAACGCCGCGTTCAGGCGCTTTTCGAGCTCTTCGATGGGCAACTCGGGATGCCAGGCAAACGGCCCGGTGGCAGGGTCCATGGGCATGTGAAGGATGACGATCTTGCCGGCGCGATGGGCTTCGTGGGCGAATTCGGTGGCATGGGGTGTGTCGGGCATGATTGCCGCGGTGACCGGGCCGGGCAGGGCCAGCACGCGGCGATCCCGGGGCAGGTTCTGCCCCAGGTCATCGATGATCAGGCTCAGATAAGCCTTGTGAGGTGTGGCCGCTGTTGTGGCTGGCGCCGCGTGAGCGACACCCGCCAGACAGCACAGCAGACAGAGGAGCAACCGCAGGCGCATCTCAGCGGCCGGAGGTGATGCTCAGCCCTTTGAGCAGGCTCAGGGCCTGGGCCAACTGGTAATCGTCATCCTGCGGCATGGCCTTGGCTTTGCCAGCGGAACCGGTCGGTTTGTCGGCGCCGCCGTTACCGTTGCCCAGGTGACCTTGCAGATCGGCTTCCTTGAAGTATTCGCCGTCCTGCTCGTTGGTGATCTTGGCCTTGCGCACTTCGATGTCCGGGACGATGCCCTGCGCCTGAATCGAGCGGCCGTTCGGCGTGTAGTACAGCGCCGTGGTGATTTTCAGTGCACGTTCGTTGTTCAGCGGCAACACGGTCTGGACCGAGCCTTTGCCGAAACTGGTGGTGCCCATGACCACTGCGCGTTTCTGATCCTGCAGGGCGCCAGCAACAATTTCCGAGGCCGAGGCGCTGCCGCCGTTGATCAGTACGACCAATGGCACGGCTTCGCTTTCGTCCTTGCCGGTGGCGGAGAAGCGCAGTTCGGAGTTGGCGATACGGCCCTTGGTGTAGACAATCAGGCCTTTGGTGATGAAGTGGTCGACCACTTCCACCGCCGATTGCAGCACGCCGCCCGGGTTGTTACGCAAGTCGAGGACGATGCCGCTGAGCTTCTTGCCGTTGTCCTTGCGCAGCTTGGCCAGGGCCTTGGAGACCTCTTCACCGGTCTTGACCTGGAACTGGGTAATGCGGATGTAACCGTAGCCGGACTCCAGCAGCTGGCTCTTCACGCTTTTCACTTGAATGATGGCGCGGACCAGGGTCACGTCGAATGGTGCACCGCCATCGCGTACCAGGGTCAGGGTGATTTTCTGGCCGATCTTGCCGCGCATCTTGTCGATGGCTTCGGTCATGCTCTGGCCGCGAGTCGGCTGGCCGTTGATCTTGACGATGAAGTCGCCGGCTTGAATGCCAGCCTTGGAGGCCGGGGTGTCATCGATGGGCGAAACCACTTTGATGAAGCCATCTTCGGCGCCGACTTCGATGCCCAGGCCGCCGAATTCGCCGCTGGTGCTTTCCTGCAATTCAGCGAAGTCTTCCGGGCCCAGGTAGGCGGAGTGCGGGTCGAGGTTGCTGAGCATGCCTTTGATGGCGTTTTCCAGCAGGGTCTTGTCGTCCACCGGCTCTACATAGGCTGCCTTGATCCGGTCCATGACTTCGGCAAAGGTGCGCAACTCGTCCAGCGGCAATGGCGCCTTGGTGGTCGCAGCGGTGCCGGCAGGTGCGACCACCGGAGCCGGTTGAGCGGCAAACGCCAACGGAGCGCCGATCACCAGGGCAATCGTCAGGGCCAGCGAGGTAAGGCGGGACAAATACAGCATGTCGAACGAACTCCTGAAGTAGATGGCGTGCTTATCCTTGCGCACGGCACCATTGCGCCGGATCACTCGGGTGACCCTGCTGACGAATAGCAAAATACAGCGCTGGTGTGTCCTGCCCGCCACTGCTACCGACAGTGGAGATGGACTCACCGGCTTTTACCACGTCACCCGCAGACTTGAGCAGCGTCTGGTTGTGACCGTAAAGACTCAAAAAACCGTTGCCGTGGTCGAGAATCACCAACAACCCGGCGCCCCTCAGCCAGTCGGCAAACACCACGCGGCCGCCGTGAACGGCATGCACCTGGCTGCCGGCGGAGGCGCTGATCATCACGCCGTCCCATTTGGTGCGGGCATCGTCGCCACGGCTTTCACCGAAGCGCGCCAGCAGTCGACCATCAACCGGCCATGGAAGTTTGCCGCGAGTGGAAGCAAAGGGGCCGCCAAAGGTTTCGCCTGAACTTGAAACCAGTGCGCCGGGTGTCGATTTAACGGGTTTGCGTGGGGCGTCGGTTGTCTCTGCATCTGCAGCAGCCTGAGCCTCACGTAAACGCTTTTTTTCGGCTTCCTGCTGGGCGATCAGCGCTTTTTGCCGCGCTTCTTCTGCCTCTCGGGCCTGACGGGCCAGGGTTTCTTCAATGGTTTTAAGGACTTTAGACAGATCTGCCTGATCCTGCTCGCGCGCCGCCAGTTTCTGGTCGCGGGCTTTCACATCGTCGTTGAGCTTGGCCAGGACTTGCTGACGCTCCTGGCGGACCTTGTCGAGTTCGTCGCGCTGGCTGTCGAGGCTGCTTTTCTGCACCAGCAATTGCGCTTGCTGCAGGCCGATGTCTTTCTCGACATTGGCCAGTTGGCGCAGGGTTTCATTGAAATTCTTCAGCTGCTCCAGGCGGGCCTGGCTCAGGTAGTCGTAATAGGTGAGGGTGCGGGCGAATTTTTCCGGGTTCTGCTGGTTGAGCAGCAGCTTGAGGTACTCCTGACGGCCATTCTGATAGGCCGCGCGGGCCTGGATGGCGATCAGTCGTTGCTGTTCAATGCGCGCGCTCTGGAGTTTTTTTTTCTCACCATCGAGTCGCTGCAGCTCGGATTCGCTTTTCTTCAGCTCTTTTTGCAGGGCTTCGACCTGCTTCTCGAGCTTGCCCATCTCGGTTTCGGTGCCCTTGAGGTCTTTCTGCACCCCGGATTTTTCTTCCTGGAGTTTACCCAGCAGTTTCTTCAGCTCGGCAATGTCCTGACGCGTGGCGTCCAACTGTTGTTGGGTTTGCGTGCGCTCGTCGGCAAAGGCCGGTTGAAGCAGGCAAGTCAGGGCAAGGGCTATCAGGACGCGAAGCATAGAGGCGGGCGACACCAGGGAAAGGGACGGCCTAGTATGCCCGCCAAGCGCAGCAAAAAAAATGCCCAATTGGGGTTGTGTGATAACTGGAGTGGGGTTCAGGGGTAATTAGTCTTCGAAACCACCACAAACCACTGTGGGAGCGGGCTTGCCCGCGATGGCGTCCTGACATTCAACATAGAAGTTGGCTGTCAGATTGCTATCGCGGGCAAGCCCGCTCCCACAGGGTGTGGCGTCGTCAGATGGATCTGATCAGACCAGAATCGAAGTCCCGGTCATCTCCGCCGGCTTCTCAAGCCCCAGCAACATCAGCATGGTCGGCGCGACATCCGCCAGCACGCCACCGCCGCGGACCTTGAAGTCACGCTTGCCGACATAGATGAACGGCACTGGCTCGGTGGTATGCGCGGTGTGCGCCTGGCCAGTGGATGCGTCGGACATTTGCTCGACGTTGCCGTGGTCAGCAGTAATCAGGGCTTCACCGCCGACTTTTTCCAGCGCATCGACAATACGGCCGACGCACAGGTCCAGGCATTCAACTGCTTTGACAGCCGCGTCGAATACACCGCTATGGCCGACCATGTCGCCGTTGGCGTAGTTGACCACGATCACGTCGTAACGCTGGTTTTCAATGGCATCGACGATGCGGTCGGTGACTTCCGGGGCACTCATCTCGGGCTGCAAGTCATAAGTGGCGACTTTCGGCGACGGGATCAGGATGCGTTCTTCGCCCGGGAACGGTTCTTCGCGACCGCCAGAGAAGAAGAAAGTCACGTGGGCGTACTTCTCGGTTTCGGCGATGCGCAGCTGCGTCTTGCCGTTTTTCGCCAGGTAGTCGCCCAGCACGTTGTCCAGGCTGCTCGCGGCGAAGGCCGACGGCGCGGGGATGCTGGCGGCGTATTGGGTCAGCATGACGAAACCGGCCAGTTTTGGCTGGCGAGCACGTTCGAATTCCTTGAAATCGTCTTCGACGAACACGCGGGTCAGTTCGCGGGCACGGTCGGCGCGGAAGTTCATGAAGACTACGGCGTCGCCGTCTTCGACTTTCACCGGTTCGCCGATGGAGGTGGCTTTGACGAATTCGTCGCTCTCGCCACGCTCGTAAGCGGCTTGCAGGCCTTCCTGTGCGGTGGCGGCATTGAATTCGCTGCTGCCATCGACAATCAGGTTGTAGGCCTGGGACACGCGATCCCAACGGTTGTCGCGGTCCATGGCGTAGTAACGGCCAATGATGCTGGCGATCCGGCCTTTGCCGAGGGCTTCGAAGGTCGCGTCCAGCAACTCGATCGACGACTGGGCGCTTTTCGGTGGCGTATCGCGGCCATCAAGGAAGGCGTGCAGGTAAATTTTCTCGGCGCCGCGCTTGTAGGCCAGTTCAGCCATGGCGACCAGGTGGTCCTGGTGGCTGTGAACGCCGCCATCGGACAGCAGGCCCATGAAGTGCACGGCTTTGCCGGCAGCAACGGCTTTATCCACCGCGGCGCAGATGGTCGGGTTCTCGAAGAACTCGCCGTCGCGGATCGCTTTGGTCACACGCGTGAAGTCCTGGTACACCACGCGGCCGGCGCCAAGGTTCATGTGACCGACTTCGGAGTTGCCCATCTGGCCGTCCGGCAAGCCGACGTCCATGCCGCTGCCCGAGATCAGGCCATTTGGCACAGTGGCCCACAGGCGGTCCAGTACGGGCTTCTTCGCCGCAAAGATGGCGTTGGATTCAGGGCTCTCACTGTGACCGAAGCCGTCGAGAATAATCAGGACCAAAGGTTTAGGCGTCGTAGTCATGGATTCCACTCGTGGCTGAATTAAAAGAGGCGATGGAAAAGGGAGTGGCAGTTTAAAGCGAAGTTCCGGCGCCGTCACCGCCGGACGGGGTTTGGCCCACCATAGTGGCTGTGTATACTGGCCGACATTTTAACGCCCTGGAACCTCCTTCGATGGTTGCTCACCTGATTGAATTTGCCACTAACCACTATTTGCTCGTCGGTATCTTCGTCGTACTGCTGGCGTTGCTGATCGCTTATCAGATGCAGGGCGGCGGCCGCAGCCTGAGCACCGGTGAACTGACCGGGCTGGTTAACAAGGACGCAGGCGTGGTGATCGACATCCGTCCGATCAAGGATTTCACCGCCGGTCACATTGTTGGCGCGTTGAATATTCCTCACGACAAACTGACCGCTCGCGTCGGCGAACTGGAAAAGCACAAGGCCAAGACCATTATCCTGGTTGACGCCATGGGCCAGACTGCCGGCACTCATGCCCGCGAATTGATGAAAGCCGGCTTCACCGCCGCCAAGCTGTCCGGCGGTATTTCCAGCTGGAAAGCCGACAATCTGCCGCTGGTGAAGTGATATGAACAACGTCGTCGTCTATTCCAGCGATTACTGCCCTTATTGCTCGCGAGCCAAGTACCTGCTCGAGAACAAAGGCGTAGCCTTCGAAGAGATCAAGGTCGATGGCAAGCCGCAGGTGCGTGCCGCGATGGCTCAGAAGGCCGGGCGTACGTCCGTGCCGCAGATCTGGATCGGCAGCACCCACGTTGGCGGCTGTGATGATTTGTTTGCCCTGGAGCGCGCCGGCAAGCTCGACGCCATGCTCAAGGCCTGACTGCCTTACTTGAAATAGCCAACCCTACAAGACCCGAGATCAGAAAGGATCTGAGATGACTGACCAACAGAACACTGCAGCTAGCGAAGAAGAAACCGCACCGCAATTCTCCTTGCAGCGCATCTACGTACGTGACTTGTCCTTCGAAGCCCCGAAAAGCCCGGCGATCTTTCGCCAGCAGTGGGAGCCAAGCGTTGGTCTGGATCTGAACACCCGTCAGAAGGCTCTGGAAGGCGACTTCCACGAAGTCGTGCTGACCCTGTCGGTCACCGTGAAAAACGGTGAGGAAGTGGCGTTCATTGCTGAAGTGCAACAGGCCGGGATCTTCCTGATCAAGAACCTGGACGATGCTTCGATGAGCCACACCCTGGGCGCGTTCTGCCCGAACATCCTGTTCCCGTACGCTCGCGAAACCCTGGACAGCCTGGTGACACGCGGTTCCTTCCCGGCCCTGATGCTGGCCCCGGTGAACTTCGACGCGCTGTACGCACAAGAGCTGCAACGTATGCAGGCGGCTGGCGAGACTCCAACCGTTCAGTAAAAAGAAGCTTCGTTTGCTCCATGAAAAAAGCGCCGTTGAAGGCGCTTTTTTCGTGGAGCAAACGAAACCTTCGAGTAGGAGCTGCCGAAGGCTGCGATCTTTTGATTTTGATTTTTAAGATCAAAAGATCGCAGCCTTCGGCAGCTCCTACGGGGGCGTGTCCCTTACTTGAACCCGAGCTGGCGCCAGCCTTCATACACCGCGACGGCCACGGTGTTGGAGAGGTTCAGACTGCGGCAGCCTTCGCGCATCGGCAACCGCAGGCGTTGTTCGCCGGGCAGAGCGTCGAGCACCTCGGCCGGCAAGCCGCGGCTTTCCGGGCCGAACAGGAAGGCATCGCCCTCGGCGAAGCTGGCGTCGTGAAATGGCCGCGAGCCCTTGGTGGTAAAGGCGAACAGCCGTGGATGACCGAGGCTTTCCAGGCAGCTGGCGAGGTCTGCGTGGCGTTGCAGGGTGGCATACTCGTGGTAATCGAGGCCGGCCCGGCGCAGACGCTTGTCGTCCATCTCGAAGCCCAGCGGTTCGATCAAATGCAGGTGGCAGCCACTGTTGGCGCACAGCCTGATAACGTTGCCGGTATTCGGCGGAATTTCTGGTTGGAAAAGGATGACGTGAAACATGCACGGCTCCGAAGGTAAAGATGACGGGCATTCTACGCCGCCAAAGGACCCTCGTTCGAAACTATTCCCGCGAGTGATGGCTTCGCTGGCGATTGTCGGGATGATGGTGGGCCTGATGATCGGTCGCCTGACCGCACCCGACCCCAGCGTTTTGCAGCAGGTCGAGGTGACGGACGATGGGCTGGTGGTGTGGTTCAACAACGAACCCAAAACCCACGGCGAGATAGTCGACGGCAGCGTGGCGCTGTTGTTCGAGGCTGAAGGGAAGGCACAGAAAGGTCAGCTCAAGCTCAACGGCAGAGACGTGAACTGGCGAACGCGATTGAGTGACGGGGGATTGTTGCTGACGGTGGTGGCGGCCCGGCCGCTGCAGGGCGAGTGGGCCGGTAGCGAGGTCGATGACCGCTGGCGGCTGGAGATCCATCTCCGAGAGCAATAAAAGAGGGAATCCCCGGCCTGCCTGTACCAAGGTCCCCAAAACAGGAGGGCTCGCGCATCGCGGCGTGAGCCCGGTGTAAAGAGGGAATCCCCGGCCTGCCTGTACCAGGGTCCCCAAAACGGGAGGGCTCGCGCATTGCGGCGTGAGCCCGGTGTAAAGAGGGAATCCCCGGCCTGCCTGTACCAAGGACCCCAAAACGGGATGGGCTCGTCGCAATTGCGGTATGAGCCCGGTGTAAAGAGGGGAATCCCCGGCCTGCCTGTACCAAGGTCCCCGAAACTGGGTAGTGAATCGAATCACTGATTGGACTATTGCAGGGGGCGTGCCAGTTTTTAACAAGTTGCAACAGAAAGCCGCTGAGCAGCGCTGAAAGCCCCGTAATTAGGGGCTTTTGTGTTTCTGCGATATGGGTTTTCTTGCAGGTAGAGGCGGGATTTTGGATCGGTTGTCGTGCGCGATTGCGGGTCATGGTGCATTGGTGCGGTGCATTGAGCCCAAAATGTGGGAGCGGGCTTGCTCGCGAAAGCGGAGTGTCATTCAACATCAATGTTGAATGTGATGGCCTCTTCGCGGGCAAGCCCGCTCCCACATGGATTTGATGTCAGCCACAAAAAGACGGGCTTGGCACAAATCCTGTGGGAGCGGGCTTGCCCGCGATTGGATCTTGCGGTCAACGAAGAGCTAAAGGGTGTTTAACCCTCATCCCCCTCATCATCATCCCCACCATCAACCTTCATCCCCAATTCCTTGATCTTGCGCGTCAAGGTATTGCGGCCCCAACCCAGCAAAACGGCAGCATCGCGGCGGCGGCCGGCGGTGTGTTTGAGGGCGGTCTCGATCATGATCCGCTCGAAAGCCGGCACGGCACTGTCGAGCAGGCTCGACTGACCGCGAGCCAGCGCCTGATCAGCCCACTGACGCAACGCTTGCTCCCAGTTGGTCACCGGCGCCGAATCCTGCGGCAGGCTCAGCAGCTCCGGCGGCAGATCGCTGATGTGCACTTCGCGACCCGAAGCCATCACAGTGATCCAGCGGCAGGTGTTTTCCAGCTGACGCACGTTGCCTGGCCACGGCAGGTTCTTCAGGTATTCCTCGGTTTCGCTTTTCAGCAGCTTCGGTTCCACCGCCAGTTCTTGCGCGGCGCGGCTGAGGAAGTGCTTGGCCAGGGTCGGGATGTCTTCGCGACGGTCCGACAGCCGTGGAATGTGGATGCGGATTACGTTGAGGCGGTGGAACAAGTCCTCACGGAATTTTCCGGCATGCACCAGGGTTTCCAGATTCTGGTGAGTCGCGGCAATGATTCGCACATCGACCTTCACCGGCACATGACCGCCGACGCGGTAGAACTCACCGTCCGCCAATACTCGCAGCAAGCGCGTCTGGGTATCCGCCGGCATGTCGCCGATTTCATCGAGGAACAGTGTGCCGCCGTCCGCCTGCTCAAAACGCCCGCGACGCAGGTTGGCCGCGCCGGTGAATGCGCCTTTTTCATGGCCGAACAGTTCGGACTCCATCAGATCCTTGGGGATCGCCGCCATGTTCAGCGCAATGAACGGCGAGGCCGCCCGTGGGCTGTGACGGTGCAGGGCGTGGGCCACCAATTCTTTACCGGTACCGGATTCACCATTGATCAACACGGTGATGTTGGAGTGGCTCAAGCGCCCGATGGCGCGAAACACTTCCTGCATCGCCGGCGCTTCGCCGATGATTTCCGGAGTGCGGGTCAAGGCGACCGGGACTTCCAGGCCTTGTTGTTCCTGAGCGTGCTGGTTGGCGCGCTTGACCAGTGAAACCGCTTCATCGACATCGAACGGCTTGGGCAGGTATTCGAACGCGCCACCCTGATAGGACGCGACAGCGCTGTCCAGGTCGGAGTGCGCGGTCATGATGATCACTGGCAGCCGTGGGTGTTGTTCGCGAATCCGCGCCAGAAGGTCCAGACCGCTGGCACCCGGCATGCGGATGTCGGAGATGATCACGTCCGGCTGCTGGCGCGCCAGGCGGCTCATCACGCCATCGGCGCTGTCGAAGCTTTGCGTGGTCATGCCTTCCTGCTGCAAGGCTTTTTCCAGGACCCAACGGATAGAACGGTCGTCATCGACGATCCACACGGTTTCACTACGGCTCATGTCGATGTGGCTCCTTGTTCCAGTGGCAGAAAGATCGAGAACGTGGTGTGGCCTGGATGGCTGTCACATTCGATCAGGCCCTGGTGCTGGCTGATGATGTTCTGGGTAATGGCCAGGCCCAGCCCGGTACCGTCCGGGCGGCCGCTGACCATAGGGAAGAAGATGGTTTCCTGCAGCTCGGCGGGGATCCCCGGGCCGTTGTCGATGATTTCGATCTTGGTCACCAGGCGATGGCGCACGTGGCCGATGGTGAACTGGCGCATGGCGCGGGTACGCAAGCTGATGCGGCCAAGGCGCAGTTCGTTCTGGCTGCTGATGGCCTGCATCGCGTTGCGCACGATGTTCAGGACGGCCTGAATCATCTGTTCGCGATCAATCAACACATCCGGAATGCTTGGGTCGTAGTCGCGCACCAAAGTGATGCAGCCCTGACTCTCGGCCTCCACCAACTGACCCACGCGCTCCAGCACTTCATGGACGTTGCACATGGCCAATGACGGCAATTTGTTGGAGCCGAGCATGCGATCCACCAGATTGCGCAGGCGATCGGCTTCTTCAATGATGACGTTGGTGTAATCGCGCAGGCTTTCTTCCGGCAATTCACGGGCGAGCAACTGCGCCGCGCCACGAATCCCGCCGAGAGGGTTTTTGATTTCGTGGGCAAGGCCGCGTACCAGCATCTTGCTGGTCTCTTGCTTCGACAACTGCGCCTCTTCCTTGGTGATCCGCAGCAAGCGGTCACGCGGGTGAACCTCCAGCAACAGCAGTGTGGCGCCATTGCTCAGGATCGGTGTCACGGCGTAGTCGACGGTCAGGGTCTGGCCGGTGAGGGCGGTGAGCATCGCTTCGCGCTTGGTGAACGGGTGCGCCTGTTCGACTGCCTGACGCAGGGAATTCAGCGCCTCGGTGGATTCGGTGAACAACTCACTGATGAATTGCCCATGGCTACGCTGGCCGCTGATGGCCAGCAGCATCTCCGCCGCCGGGTTCATGTACTCAAGGCGCAGTTCGGCGTCGAGCAGAATGGTGGCGGTGGTCAGGTTGTCGAGTAGCAAGCGGTGTAGTGCGTCGCTAATGGTCATCAGGACCTCTTTTGGAGCAGGGCATGCGCATGAATAACGCGCCGATACGGGGAAAATGCAAAAACCAAACCAAGGCTCCGAAAAGAAGCGTTTAGAGCCTGAAACAGGCGTTTGACGCTCATTTGCGTGGCGTTCTGCCAGCTTTCGCGGGTACTTTCGAACCAAAATGGGTTGTGATGTGAGTACTGTGCACTCTATTGCACCAATATAGTGCGCAAACCTGAACGAAGTAAAAGAAGCTCGGGAGGTAATTCCAGTCTGTGCGCCAAGTGCAGAACCTGTGGCGAGGGGGCTTGCCCCCGCTCGGCTGCGAAGCAATCGCAAATCCGGTGCATGCGGTGTGCCTGGCAGAACGAGGTTGCAGGTTTCAGGACTGCTTCGCAGTCCAACGGGGGCAAGCCCCCTCGCCACAGGTCTTGTGTCTGACGCGTGTTCGCTTAACTGACCGGCATCAGCGCCAGAAGGAGCTTTCTTCTTCGGGTTTGTCTTTGAGGGGGCATTCCGGCCGTTGGCCGTAGTCGGTGAGGACGCAGGGTTTGACCTGACGTTTCTGCGCGAGGGAAATGCGCTGCATGTGGAACGGTTGATTGGCTGTGCGTTCGACGGTGCGGCCCTGTTCGTCGAGGATTTCCACCGACAGGTGATGACTGCCGCGGTCGATGTTGCTCAGGGCGAACACCGGGCTCGGGCCGGGCTCGGCGGTGGGTTGGCCGTCCAGCAGCAGACGATAGCGATGACCCTGTTGCAAGCCGGGTTCGCTGGTAATGCTGACGATCAATTCACCGGCAGTGCTACGGATCGTGGCATCCGGGTCCGGCACCAGCACACGAAGCATGTCGTAATGAAACAGTGGTTTGGCTTTCGTGGCCGTCATTGGCGCGGCGCCGCTCGGCTTGGCCGACATTCGATTGCTGGTCGCCAGTGGTACACGCTTGGCATTACGGGTGCCCGGCTGATCGGTAAAGACCCGATTGCCCTGGGCGTCGATGTAGGTAAAAACCTCGGCCATTGCCGGCAGGCTGATCAGGCAGGCGACCAACAGCCAGAACCTCAAGGCTTATGCACCCGTTGTACGGTGAGAGTCACTGTGGGGCTCTGCTGCACGACGTTTTGCCCATCGATCACCTGAACCGCGAGGCGGTGTTCGCCACGGTCGATGTTCACCAGTTGCAGAATCGGGACGTTGCTCGGTTGGCCGTAGGGTTGATCGTCCAGTAACAGCCTCAATCGATGAGAGCCTTGCAAGCGCGGTTGGATCAATACGCTAACCGTGAACGTGCCGTTGTTGGCGCGCAGGGCTTCTTCAGTGGGCAAACCAGTCAGTTCCAGCACCTGGTAGGCGCTGTTGGGCTGTTCACGGCTACTGGATTGCGCAGGCGCTACTGGCTCGCGTGGCGGTTGAAGCTCGACGCTGTTAAGCGGCGGCAACTCCACGGGTTGAGCTTTTACGCCATAAGGTGGTTGATTGCTGTACGCGGTGTTGCCGTTTGCGTCGGTGTACTTGTAGATCTGCGCGGCGGCGGGCAGGGCGATCAGCACAAGCAGGCATAACAACAATGAGCGCATTGCAGGCTTCCATTGGCCGTTGGGCAAGTGTCCGGCCCTGTTCCGTTCATGGCGACAGCATAGAGCACTTCAGCGCACGCCGGCAGACCGGCTCAGCGGCTGGCGCTGCACAACTCAGCGGTGGCGCGTATCTGGGCAAGCTTACGCAATGGCGCGTGGGTGCCGGTTTTATTGGCCTTGGCCAGCCAGGAGGGGCACTGCGGGTCGTTGCGATAAGGGCTGAAATCGGCCAGTTGTTGCAGCAGGCGTTTTTGTAACTGATCAAGTTGTGGGCGGATCTGCCCGACGAGATCGGGGCGGGGATCGTTGGGCGCCTTGCCTTGCGCATGCCAGTCAGACAGGTGCGCGTATTGCACCAGTTTGTTGGCCTCGATCTGCGCCGAGAAGAACTGTTCGACGGCTTCGTTGCTCAATTTATAGGCAGGTGCCAGGGCGACGGCGCCGGCAATGACTTCGCGCTCGCGCTGCCGGTCTTCGACTGGTTTACCGCTGTCCCATTTGCTCAGCGCGACCTGATCGGCAATCGCCAGGCGCTCCTCGATGGTGCCAAGCAGCGGGGCGAGGGCGGCAGGTGCCGGGCTGGCAAAAGCGCTATTGGCCAGCAGGGTGGTGAGCAGGGCAAGGCATGGGCGTAGGCGCATTGGGCATCTCGGCTTTGTCGGATGAAGGCCATGATGCACGCAACCGGGCATCCGATGACAGACGGTCGCCCATAAAAAAGGCCTCCCGAAGGAGGCCTCTCTTTTGTCACGCCGCGTAGCGCGGCGCTACCGGATCAGCAGCTGTAGTACAGCTCATATTCCAGTGGGTGTACGAAGGTACGAACCTTGATTTCTTCTTCGCTTTTCAGGGCGATGTAAGCGTCGATGAAGTCGTCGCTGAAAACGCCGCCTTTGGTCAGGAACGCACGACCTTTGTCCAGCTCTTCCAGGGCTTCCTTCAGGCTGCCGCAAACTTGTGGGATCTCTTTCGCCTCTTCAGGCGGCAGGTCGTACAGGTTTTTGTCAGCTGCGTCGCCAGGGTGGATCTTGTTCTGGATGCCGTCCAGGCCAGCCATCAACAGTGCAGCGAAGCCCAGGTACGGGTTAGCTGCTGGATCCGGGAAGCGAGCTTCGATACGGCGAGCGCGAGGGCTGGACACGTAAGGAATACGGATCGAAGCCGAACGGTTGCGAGCCGAGTAAGCCAGCATCACTGGAGCTTCGAAACCTGGGACCAGACGCTTGTAGGAGTTGGTCGACGGGTTGGTGAAGCCGTTCAGAGCCTTACCGTGCTTGATGATGCCGCCGATGAAGTACAGAGCGGTATCGGACAGGCCGGCATAGCCTTCGCCAGCGAAGGTGTTCTTGCCATCTTTGGCGATGGACAGGTGAACGTGCATACCCGAACCGTTGTCGCCGTACAGAGGCTTAGGCATGAAGGTCGCGGTGCGGCCGTATGCGTCAGCAACGTTGTGTACGCAGTACTTCAGGGTTTGAACTTCGTCAGCCTTGGCAACCAGGGTGTTGAACTTCACGCCGATTTCGTTCTGACCGGCAGTCGCCACTTCGTGGTGGTGAACTTCGATGACCAGGCCCATTTCTTCCATGGCGTTGCACATGGAGGTACGGATTTCGTGGTCGTGGTCGAACGGCGGAACAGGGAAGTAGCCGCCTTTGACGCCTGGACGGTGGCCTTTGTTGCCGCCTTCCACGTCCTGGTCGGACATCCACGAACCTTGTTCGGAGAAGATTTTGAACATCGAGCCGGAGATGTCGGACTTGAACTTCACTTCGTCGAAGATGAAGAATTCAGGCTCTGGACCCACGAATACGGTGTCGCCGATACCGGTCGACTTCAGGTATTCCTCGGCACGCTTGGCGATCGCACGTGGGTCACGGTCGTAGCCTTGCATGGTCGAAGGCTCGATCACGTCGCAAACCAGGATCAGGGTCGGCTCTTCGGTGAACGGGTCGAGAACGGCAGTGCTGTCGTCCGGCATCAGGATCATGTCGGAAGCTTCGATGCCTTTCCAGCCAGCGATGGAGGAACCGTCGAACATTTTGCCTTCTTCGAAGAAAGCTTCATCCAGCCCATCGCGAGCCGGCATGGTCACGTGGTGCTGAGTGCCTTTGGTGTCCGTGAAGCGCAGATCAATCCACTTGACGTCATGATCTTTGATGAGTTGAACCGACTTCGACATAGTGTCCTCCGGGTGGCTTCGGGCTTAGTAGTGGATGCCCTTAGAATGTGGGTGATGCCGGCGCGAATACTCTGCCAAGGCAACCTGCCTCACAAGGGAGCAAATTGCATGCCAGTGCCCCACCATGGGTTTTTTGCCCCAATATCACGCTTATAAAGGTGCAAAGCCTCGAAAAGCGCCAAACCTCGCCCTGTAATGTAGCGTCGAATTCCATAAATGACCTGTTTTGGTGCGCGCAAAACCTTCTGCACATTAACTGGTTAAACCTTGAGCAATTTCCGCTATAATCCGCGCCCCCCTTTTTCGGCTGGCCCAGCGCGCGCTGTTTTCATGAAACTAATCGTAAAAGTCTTCCCCGAGATCACCATCAAGAGCCGCCCGGTACGGATGCGTTTCATCCGCCAGTTGGCCAAAAACATCCGTACCGTGCTCCGCGATCTGGACCCGGCTGTGGTGGTGAACGGTGTGTGGGACAATCTCGAGCTGGAAACCCGCGTCAGCGAGCCGAAAGCCCTGAAGGAGATGACCGAGCGCCTGAGCTGCATGCCGGGCATCGCGCATTTCCTGCAGGTCGATGAATACCCGTTGGGCGACTTCGACGACATCGTCGCCAAGTGCAAGCAGCATTTCGGTGACGCCCTGGCCGGGAAGATCTTTTCGGTGCGCTGCAAGCGTGCCGGCAAGCACGAATTCAGCTCCATGGACGTCGAGAAATATGTCGGCAGCCAACTGCGTCGTCAGTGCGGCGCCGCTGGAATCTCGCTCAAAGAGCCGGAAATCGAAGTTCGCATCGAAATTCGCGACAAACGGTTGTTCGTGATCCACAGCCAGCACAACAGCATCGGCGGTTATCCGCTGGGTGCCCTGGAACAGACGCTTGTATTGATGTCCGGTGGCTTCGATTCCACCGTCGCCGCCTACCAGATCATGCGCCGCGGGCTGATGAGCCATTTCTGCTTCTTCAATCTGGGCGGACGTGCCCACGAACTGGGCGTCATGGAAGTCGCGCACTTCATCTGGAAGAAGTACGGCAGCTCCCAACGCGTGTTATTTGTCAGTGTGCCGTTCGAGGAAGTACTGGGAGAAATTCTCGGGAAAGTCGATAACAGTCATATGGGTGTAGTTTTGAAGCGTATGATGTTGCGCGCTGCTTCCCGTATTGCCGATCGGCTGGAGATCGAAGCGCTGGTCACCGGCGAAGCGATTTCCCAGGTGTCGAGCCAGACGTTGCCGAACCTGTCCGTGATCGACTGCGTGACTGACAAGCTGGTCTTGCGACCGCTGATCGCCAGTCACAAGCAGGACATCATCGATCTGGCCAACGAAATCGGTACTGCCGATTTCGCCAAGCACATGCCGGAATACTGCGGGGTCATCTCGGTGAACCCAAAGACCCACGCCAAGCGTCCGCGCGTGGAGCATGAAGAGAAAGAATTCGACATGGCAGTACTCGAGCGTGCGCTCGAGAACGCCAAACTGGTGCCGATCGATCGCGTGATCGACGAATTGGGCCAGGATTTGCAGATCGAAGAAGTCAGCGAAGCACTGGCGGGCCAGATCATCATCGACATCCGTCACCCGGATGCCGCTGAAGACGAGCCGCTGGAACTTGCTGGCATTGAGGTGCAGACGATGCCGTTTTATGCATTGAACGCTCGTTTCAAGGAACTGGACCCTACTCGCCAGTACCTGTTGTATTGCGACAAAGGCGTGATGAGTCGCCTGCATGCCCACCATTTGCTCAGTGAGGGGCATGCCAATGTGCGCGTTTATCGACCGAGCTAAGTGCCCGGGGCTGTTTGCCTGTGGCCTGCGTCACCGGCCCCCCGACGCCGCCGTCAAGCTGTAACGGCTTTGACGGACTCTAAAGTTAATCGCTGCCACGACCTGTCAGCACACCGAATCCTCTGATCGAGATACACAAGTGATCGAAAATCTACGCAACATCGCCATCATTGCTCACGTTGACCATGGTAAAACCACCCTGGTAGACAAACTCTTGCGTCAATCCGGCACCCTGGAGCGCAACGAGCTCAACGACGAGCGCGTGATGGACTCCAACGACCAGGAGAAAGAGCGCGGTATTACCATTCTGGCGAAAAACACCGCCATCAACTGGAACGGCTTCCACATCAACATCGTGGACACCCCGGGCCACGCCGACTTCGGCGGCGAAGTTGAACGCGTAATGTCGATGGTTGACTCCGTTCTGCTGCTGGTTGACGCTCAAGACGGCCCTATGCCGCAAACCCGTTTCGTGACCAAGAAGGCTTTCGAAGCCGGCCTGCGTCCAATCGTGGTCATCAACAAGGTTGACCGTCCAGGCGCGCGTCCGGACTGGGTTCTGGACCAGATCTTCGACCTGTTCGACAACCTCGGTGCTACCGAAGAACAGCTGGACTTCAAAGTCGTCTACGCCTCGGCCCTGAACGGCATTGCCGGTCTGGAACACACCGACATGGCTGAAGACATGACCCCGCTGTACCAGTCGATCGTCGACAACGTACCTGCGCCGAAAGTCGACCGTGACGGTCCGTTCCAGATGCAAATCTCCGCTCTGGACTACAACAGCTTCCTGGGTGTTATCGGCGTTGGCCGTATCGCTCGTGGTCGCATCAAGCCGAACACTCCGGTTGTCGCTATCGACGCCGACGGCAAGAAGCGTAACGGTCGTATCCTGAAGCTGATGGGTCACCACGGCCTGCACCGTATCGACGTTGAAGAAGCAGCTGCCGGCGACATCGTCTGCATCAGCGGCTTCGACCAGCTGTTCATCTCCGACACTCTGTGCGACCCACTGAACGTCGAAGCGATGAAGCCGCTGACCGTTGACGAACCAACCGTTTCCATGACCTTCCAGGTAAACGACTCGCCTTTCTGCGGTAAAGAAGGCAAGTTCGTCACCAGCCGTAACATCAAGGAACGTCTGGACAAAGAACTGCTCTACAACGTTGCTCTGCGCGTTGAAGAAGGCGACACCGCCGACAAGTTCAAAGTCTCCGGCCGTGGTGAGCTGCACCTCTCGGTACTGATCGAAACCATGCGTCGCGAAGGCTTCGAAATGGGTGTTGGTCGTCCGGAAGTGATCATCCGCATGGTTGACGGCGTCAAGCACGAACCGTACGAAAACGTGACCATCGACCTGCCAGAAGAATCGCAAGGTTCGATCATGGAACAGATCGGTATCCGTAAAGGCGACCTGACCAACATGGTTCCGGATGGCAAGGGCCGTGTGCGCCTTGAGTACAACATCCCGGCTCGTGGCTTGATCGGTTTCCGTAACGAGTTCCTGACCCTGACCTCCGGTGCAGGCATCCTGACCTCGATCTTCGACCGTTACGACGTGATGAAGTCCGGCGACATGTCCGGCCGTCAGAACGGCGTGCTGGTTTCGGTTGCTACCGGTAAGGCTCTGACTTACTCGCTGGAAACCCTGCAAGCTCGCGGCAAACTGTTCCTGGGTCACGGTGAAGACGTGTACGAAGGTCAAATCGTCGGCATCAACAGCCGCGACAACGACCTGGGCGTCAACCCAACCAAAGGCAAGAAGCTCGACAACATGCGTGCTTCGGGTAAAGACGAAACCATCGCTCTGGTTCCGCCTATCCGCTTCACCCTGGAGCAGGCTCTGGAATTCGTTCAAGAAGACGAATTGTGCGAAGTCACTCCTAAGTCCATCCGTCTTCGTAAGAAGATCCTGGGCGAAAGCGAGCGTACCCGCGCTGCCAAGAAAGCTGGTAACTGAGTTTCGACTTAGTTAGCGCTTAAAAAAAACGCCCCCGACCGCAAGGTCGGGGGCGTTTTTTTGTCTGGGGTTTGTGCGGTGTCAGTTCGGCCCCATCGCGGGCAAGCCCGCTCCCACAGTGATTTGTGGTGTTTACATAATCTGTGTTCGGCGCCGAACCCTGTGGGAGCGGGCTTGCCCGCGATGAGGCCCGTCAGACAGCGGGATTCTGGATCAGAACTTATCCAGCGTCCGCGGATTGTTCTCGCGCACCACTTCTTTAGGCTTGTACGCGCAATACCCCGGCCGCGGTCCGATCTTCGGGTGGTTGCGGCAGGTGTCCGGGCGCTTATCATAAATGGTGCACAGACGGCTCTTACGATCCAGGTACAGGCAATCGTTGTTGCTCATGCGCTGAAGGGTGAAGATCTCGGACTTCTGGTTATAGCGCTCGACGATCCCTTCCTTCTGCAAACGCTTGGCGATGTTCTTCGGCGGATCGCCACGCTCGAATTCGTCGACGATGCCGATACGGATCAGATCCTTGATCTTGACCTCGACCGGCAAGGTGCAGCAGCTGGACACGCAGGAACCGCACATCGGGGCAGAGTACTTGGCCCAGGTATCGAGGCGATCGATCTCCGCGGCGGCGATCAGGTTGGACTTCATCATCGGTTGTTACCAGCGTGTGCATCAGGGCGCGCGATCATACCGGGACTGGTGGATTTTTGAACAACCTTTCGCCAGATTTTTTCGCTTGGCGCAAAATAATCCCTGTGTCCGGCACGGCCCCTGCATTGTTTCTGGCACGCGACAACGTAATGTCGATCTATCTCGCACTAACAGGGAAAACTGCCGAACCAGAGTCTCAATGGTCTGTCAGACCGACTAGGCTCAGACAACTTCACGCTCGCTCGAGGTCTTATCGATGACTCAAGAACCACTTGTTCGCGAAGCAGAGGTGGCCGCATTCCGCGACGCCGTCTTGACCAAGCTTACCTACGCGGTGGGCAAAGACCCGGATCACGCCTTCGACCACGACTGGTTCGAAGCCATCGCCCTGGCGGCGCGCGATCACATGGTCGAGCACTGGATGGACCACACCCGGCAGATCTACCGCAAAGGCCAGAAACGGGTCTATTACCTCTCCCTTGAATTCCTTATCGGCCGCTTGCTCTACGACAGCTTGAGCAATCTCGGCCTGCTCGATGTGGCCCGCGAAGCCATGACCGAACTTGGCGTCGACATCGAACGCATCCGCCTGCTGGAACCCGATGCGGCGCTGGGTAATGGAGGCCTTGGGCGTCTGGCGGCGTGCTTCATGGAAAGCATGTCGACCCTGGGCATCGCCGGCCATGGTTATGGCATTCGTTACGAACACGGTTTGTTCCGCCAGGCCATCGTCGACGGCTGGCAGCAGGAGCAGACCGAACACTGGCTGGATTTCGGTAACCCGTGGGAGTTCGAACGGCCGGAGGTCGCCTACCCGATCGGCTTCGGCGGCAGTGTCGAAACCGTGACCGATGAAAACGGCAAATCCAGGCAAGTCTGGTCCCCGGCGGAAACCGTGCGGGCCATTGCCTATGACACCCCGGTGGTCGGTTGGCGCGGCGCGAGTGTCAACACGCTGCGACTGTGGCGTGCCCGGGCCATGGAAGATTTGCACCTGGAGCGCTTTAACGCTGGCGACCACTTGGGCGCGGTAGCCGAAGTGGCCCGGGCCGAAAGTATCTCCCGCGTGCTCTACCCGGCGGACAGCACCGATGCCGGCCAGGAACTGCGCCTGCGCCAGGAGTACTTCTTCGTCGCTGCATCCCTGCAGGATTTGTTGCGCCGCCATCGCAACATGCACACTTCGGTACTGACCCTGGGCGATCACGCGGCCATTCAACTCAACGACACTCACCCCTCGATCGCCGTGGCCGAGTTGATGCGTCAGTTGGTCGACGTTTATGACGTGGCGTGGGATGCGGCGTGGCAGGTCACCGTCGACACGCTGTCGTACACCAACCACACATTGTTACCGGAAGCGCTGGAAACCTGGCCGGTCGGTTTGATGGAGCGGATGCTGCCACGGCACATGCAGATCATTTATTTGATCAACGCCCAGCACATCGACTCATTGCGGGCCAAGGGCGTTCACGATTTCGATGTGTTGCGTGCGGTGTCGTTGATCGAGGAAGACAACGGTCGACGCGTGCGCATGGGTAACCTGGCATTCCTTGGTTCTCATAGCGTCAACGGCGTTTCCGGCCTGCATACGCAGCTGATGCGCAGCACAGTGTTTTCCGAGTTGCATAAACTCTATCCGGAGCGGATCAACAACAAGACCAATGGCATTACCTTCCGCCGCTGGCTCTATCAGGCCAACCCCGAGTTGACCTCGATGATGGTCGACGCCCTCGGCCCGGATATGCTGGATAACCCCGAAGAAAGCCTGATAGGGCTGGAACCGTTTGCCGAGAAGTCTGCATTCCGTAAACAGTTCGCCGAGCAGCGGCTGCACAGTAAAAAAGCCCTGGCGTACCTGATTCATGAACGGTTGGGGATCGCGATCAACCCGGCGGCGATGTTCGACGTGCAGGTCAAGCGGATCCACGAATACAAACGTCAGTTGCTCAACCTGCTGCACACCGTCGCGCTGTATCAGGCGATTCGTGCCGAACCGGAAATCGACTGGGTGCCGCGGGTGAAAATCTTCGCCGGCAAGGCGGCGGCCAGTTATCACCAGGCCAAGTTGATCATCAAACTGACCAACGACATCGCTCGGGTGGTCAACAATGACCCGACCGTGCGTGGTTTGCTCAAAGTGGTGTTCTTGCCTAACTACAACGTCAGCCTGGCCGAAAGCATCATTCCGGCGGCGGACTTGTCGGAGCAGATTTCCACTGCAGGCTTCGA
The DNA here is from genome assembly GCF_016650735.1 of Pseudomonas sp. TH37. NCBI lineage: Bacteria > Pseudomonadati > Pseudomonadota > Gammaproteobacteria > Pseudomonadales > Pseudomonadaceae > Pseudomonas > Pseudomonas sp. TH37. Next base: position 177,921 of record NZ_JAEKFD010000006.1, on the reverse strand, counting down.
AGCATCGGGCACCAGCAACATGAAGTTCGGCCTCAACGGCGCGCTGACCATTGGCACCATGGATGGGGCCAACGTGGAGATGAGCGAGCGCATTGGTGTCGAACACATGTTCATCTTCGGCCTGAGCGCCGAGCAAGTGGAGGCGCGCAAGTTCAACCATGAATTCAGCGCGGCACCGGACATTGCCGCCTCCCATCGACTCAACGACGTGCTGCAAGCGATTCGCGGCGGAGTGTTCTCACCGGACGATCCGTCCCGCTACACCACACTGATCGATTCGCTGGTGGACTACGACCGCTTCCTGGTCTGCGCCGATTTCGACTCCTACTGGCACGCTCAGATGCGCGTCGAGGCTCATTGGCGCGACTCCAAAGAGTGGTGGCGCTCGGCGGTATTGAGCAGCGCACGGATGGGCTGGTTCTCGTCCGACCGGACCATTCGCGAGTACGCCACGGATATCTGGAAGGCGTTGGAGTAAGTCTTCGACCGGCTCGATATACTGGCGCGCCGGAAAAGATCGCAGCCTTCGGCAGCTCCTACGGTCAGCGTTCACCTAACATTGTGGTGAGCGCGGTCGTTGTAGGAGCTGCCGAAGGCTGCGATCTTTGCTGTACGGGCTGCGCTAATCTTCCTGGATTGGCCAATGCGCTTAGGGATATCGACCATGCAATGGATGTTCATGCTGATTGGGCTGCTGCTGGGCTGGTTATTTGACGAGTCGTTCAGCGATGCGCTGTTGGGCGCTTTGCTCGGGCTGGGTATCGGCCAGGGAATCCGCATCGGCCGCTTGAGTACTCAAACCGCCGAGCAGCGGCGCTTGCTCGATCAGTCGCAGGTTGCGCTGAATGCGGTCGAGCAGCGACTGGCATTGCTGGAAGTGTCGGGCGTCAAAACACCTGAAGCCAGTGAACCTGCGGTCAGCGAACCGGTTCCATCCCCTGAAATCATTCTTGAGCAAACCCCTGTCGCAGCCCCGGAGCTGATCTGGGAGTTGCCGCCCGAACTCGAACCCATCACGGCGGCCGCCACCGAAGCCAGTCGTCCGCTGCCCGATGATCTCTGGAAACCCGAGCCGGTCACCCGCGAACCACAGCAACCGGCTGAGCCGCGCGGCCCGAACTTCATCGATCGGGCTATCAGTGGCGCGCGCAACTGGTTGTTCGGCGGCAATACCGTGCTGCGGGTCGGCGTGGTGCTGTTGTTCCTCGGTCTGGCCTTCCTGTTGCGCTACGCCACCGAAGGCATGGTGGTGCCGGTCGAGTTGCGTTACGCCGGTGTCGCGGCGTCGGCCTTGGGCTTGCTCGCGCTGGGCTGGTGGTTGCGCCTGCGCAACAGCAATTACGCGCTGATGCTGCAAGGCACCGGGATTGCGGTGTTGTACCTGACAGTATTTGCCGCGATGCGTCTGCATCCATTGCTCGACCCCACGGCGGCGCTGGGCTTGCTGGTGGTAGTAACAGTGTTCTCGGCGATTCTTGCCATTACCCAAAACGCCTTGGGCTTGGCCGCCGCAGCCGCCCTGGGTGGTTTCGCGGCGCCGATCCTGACCTCCACCGGCGCCGGCAACCATGTCGCGCTGTTCAGCTACTTCGCCTTGCTCAATGCCGGCATCCTCGCCATCGCGTGGTTCAAGGCCTGGCGGTTGCTCAACCTGATCGGTTTTGTCGGCACCTTCGGCATCGGGTTGGCGTGGGGGCTGCGTTCCTATACACCGGAATTGCTGTGGAGCACCGAGCCATTCCTGATCCTGTTTTTCCTGATGTACCTGGCCATCGGCCTGTTGTTCGCCCGGCGCAAGCTGCTGGAAATGAGCGATGCACCCGAGGACGACAGCCGCGAGGCACTGCTGCACTGGTCCGCGCGCAAGGGTGATTACGTCGACGGCACCATGTTGTTCGCGCCACCGCTGGTGGGTTTCGGTTTGCAGTTCGCGCTGGTGGAGCATCTGGAATTTGCCGCGGCCTTCAGCGCCTTGGCGCTGGGCATGATTTACATGGGGCTGGCCCGGTTGCTGATGGGCGGTCGAGCATTGTTGTTGGCGGAAACCTGTCTGGCGCTCGGGGTGATCTTCGCCAGCCTGGCGATTCCTTTGGGGCTCGACGCGCGTTGGACCGCAGCCGCCTGGGCAGTGGAAGGTGCGGGGATTTTCTGGCTCGGCCTGCGCCAACAGCGACCGCTGGCGCGAGCCTTTGCCTTGCTGCTGCAACTGGGCTCGGCACTGGCGTTTCTCAGTGAACTGCGGATCGGCGAGAGCAGCCTGCTCGATGGCGCCCCATTGGGAGCGTTGATGCTCGGCGTGTCGCTACTGTTCAGCTTCTACCAATTGCGCAAATCGTTGCCCGAACAGGCCTCAAAGTGGGAGCGCCAAGCACTGCCGGTATTGGCCTGTCTGGGGCTGACGTTCCTTTATCTGCTGGCACCGCTGTTCTTCTTCACTCATGGCACGGCGATCAGTTGGGCGCTGGCCGGGTTGGCGACGCTGTTCGTCGGCCTGCGCCTGCAATCGAGGACGTTCCTGTTCACCGCGTTCGCCGTGCAACTGCTCGGCGGTGCGTTGTTCCTGTTGCGGCTACAAGGGTCGGGCGGTGAGTCTTCCGCAGTGTTCAGCGCCGGTTGGAGCGGCTTGCTCAGCGCGTCCCTGATCGGGCTGGCGTTGATCGCCGGGATGTTGCTGGCGGCCCGCGACGAAATGGTGCGCAGTGATGTGCGTTTGCTGCGCGGCTTGTCAGTGGTGTTGCTGGCCGGTCTGGTGCTGATCAACCTCGCCGTGTTGTTCGTGTTGCCGTGGCAAACCGCGAGCGCGGTGTGGGCCGCCAGTGGTTTGTTCATCATCTGGCTGAGCCTGTACCTGAAGCAGCGCGTGAGTTTTGTCTTTGGTCTGCTGTTGCAGGTGATCGGTGGCGCTGCGTTCCTGTTCGCCGGGCCGGATCTACTTGGCCCGCTGCTCAGCGAAGGGTTGCGACCGCTGGCGCATAGCGGTTTCTGGACACCGCTGGTGCTGGGGCTGGCCGCATTCGTCGGGGCCTGGCGTCTGCAGCTCGGCAACCATGCTTCGGCCTTCGATGGGTTGAGCCTGCAACGCTTGTCCGAAGTGTTGCTGGTGTGGGGCGCGGGTTGGTGGGCGCTGGCGTGGGTCAGCGAAGTGCTGCGCTTTGCGCCTTTGAATCTGCAAGCCACCTTGTTGTTGGTCGTCGCCGCCGTGAGTGTCGCGCTGTGGACGGTATTGGCACTGCGCCTGAAGTGGTCGTCGCTGGGCTTGCTCTGCACCTTGCTGATTCTCGCAGCAGGTCTGGTGCTGCTCGCAGCCTGGCATTCGCGTTATCACCCGGCCGCCAACTTCGGCTGGCTGGTTTGGACTGCGGTGTTCGTCGTGCATTTCATCTCGCTGCGGCGTCTGGCGCCGACGCTGCCCGCAACAGCCCTGAGCACCGCCCATGTGCTCGGCTGCTGGCTGTTGATCGGAGTGCTGGCCCTGGAGCTGCGTTACGGTCTGCTGCTGTTGTCGGAGCAGTACAACGCCTGGCGCTGGTTGGGCTGGGCGATTCTGCCGAGCCTGTATCTGGTGCTGATGGCTGCACCGCGTGCATGGCCATGGCCGGTATCGGAGTATCCCCGCGAGTACCGGGTCTATGCCGCTGCGCCGTTAGCCTTGTTGATGCTCGGCTGGTTCTGGTTGGCGAACATCGCCAGTGACGGTACCGCCGAACCACTGCCGTATGTGCCGCTGATTAACCCGCTGGAGTTGGGCCTGTTGTTTGCTTTGTTCGGCGTTTACGTCTGGTCTCGCAGCGCCGTGGCGCAAATGGCGATTCGCAAGGATTACGCCGATAACGCCACGCAAGTGATTGCCGGTGTTTCGCTGTTCGTCTTCTTCACCGCACTGGTGATGCGCGCGGCTCACCATTGGGGTGGTGTGCCGTACGCGCTGGATCTGCTGCTTGGGTCGATGTTGGTGCAGGCCGGCCTGTCCATCATCTGGACCCTGATGGCCCTGAGTCTGATGATCGGTGGGCATCTGCGTCATCGCCGCGAAGTCTGGCTGATCGGCGCGGCACTGATCGCGCTGGTGGTCGCCAAGCTGTTCTTCGTTGAATTGAGTAACCGCGGCGGGCTCGCGCGGATCGTGTCGTTTATCGGCGTTGGCGTGTTGCTGTTGGTGGTGGGCTATTTCGCTCCATTGCCGCCCAAACGTGCCGAAGCTATGCCGGATGTTGAAAAACCGGCCCCTGAAACCGAAGGAGTGTCGTCTTGAGTCAGAATCTGAACCTGGGCTGGTGGGGGGCTGTGGTGCTGGGTGTAACGCTGTCGGCCGGCGCGCAGGAAAAACCGGCGGACTTTGCCACGCAGGTGCCGTTGTCGGTGAGTGGCGAAGGCCCGTGGTATCGCCTGGAATTACCCTTGGGTGTGCAACTGAAAGCGCGGCAAACCGATCTCAGCGATCTACGCGTGTTCAATGCCGCCGGTGAGCCTCAGGCTTATGCTTTGGCCCGAGAACCCGCGCAGACCCGTGAAAACCGCACGCTGAACGACGTGAAGTGGTTCCCGTTGTACAACTCGGCGGATGCCACCGAACGCGCGCCGAGTGTGCGCGTGCAATCGAACACCAACGGCACGTTGATCGAAGTGCAACCGTCCAGCCAGCTGGAGGCGGGCGAAGAAGAGCTGCGCGGCTGGTTACTCGATGCCAGTCGAATCAAGGCGCCGTTACAGCAATTGATCCTTGACTGGACCAGCGATCGCGATGGTTTCCAGCGTTTCAGCATTGAAGCCAGCGACGATTTGCAGCATTGGCAGTCGTGGGGCGAAGGGCAAGTGGCGCGTCTGACGTTTGCTGACGAACGGGTCGAGCAGCATGAAGTCGGCCTACCGGGGCAATCGGCGCGCTACCTGCGCTTGCTGTGGAGTTCACCTCAATCGGCGCCAGTGCTGACGTCGGCGCAACTGGAAAGCACTAACCCTCGCACCTTGCCGCTGCCGTTGGTCTGGTCGCAACCGTTGGCTGGCACCAGCGTGAAAGCCGGTGAGTACATCTGGCAATTGCCGATGGGATTGAACGTCCAGCGTTTGCAGATCGAGCTGAATCAACCCAATAGCCTGGCACCGGTGACGTTGTCGGGGCGCCGGGAAACCAGCCTGCCGTGGCAAACGTTGACCAGCGGTTTGCTCTACCGCTTGACCCAGAACGGCCAGGACGTGGTGCAGAACGAATTGCAGCTGCCGGGCCAGACCGTGCAGCAATTGAAGCTGACGGTGGATGAGCGCGGCGGTGGCCTGGGCGCCGAAGCGCCGACCGTCCGATTTGCCGTGCGCTCCACGCAACTGGTGTTCCTGGCGCGCGGGGCCGGGCCTTATACGCTGGCGCTGGGGAGTGCGACGGTGAAGGCGGCGAGCTTGCCATTGTCGACGCTGATTCCGGATTACAGCGCTGCGAAGCTGGCGGCGTTGGGCAAGGCGACGGTGGAGGGTGGGGTTGTGGTGACTCCTGCGGCGACCGTGCCAACGGTGGCGGACACAAACTGGAAGAAATTCGGGTTGTGGGCGGTGCTGTTGCTCAGTGTGCTGGTTTTGGGGGGCATGGCCTTCAGCTTGCTGCGCAAGCCCCCCATCAAATCCTGAAAGCGGGTGCTTTGCACCCAATCGCGAGCAGGCTCGCTCCCGCAGAGGATTGCGATCAGTGTGGGAGCGAGCCTGCTCGCGATAGCGATTTATCGGTCGGTAAAAATGCCCATTTCGAACTACGCTCAACCCCGCACATGAACTCTATTGGGTGTATCACGTCTGATAGGAGGAAATGCGCCCCGACTCGCGCTAAACTGCGCGGGTTTTTAGCCCCCCCATTCCACCGGAGCCTTCCATGTCCCGCGTTACCTTGAGTCGCTATTTGATTGAGCAGACCCGTAGCAACAACACTCCTGCCGATCTGCGCTTCCTGATCGAAGTGGTGGCGCGTGCCTGCAAGGAAATCAGCCACGCCGTGTCCAAAGGCGCCCTGGGTGGTGTCCTGGGCAGCATGGGCACTGAAAACGTCCAGGGCGAAGTGCAGAAGAAACTCGACGTGCTGTCCAACGAGATCCTGCTTGAAGCCAACGAGTGGGGCGGTCACCTGGCCGGCATGGCGTCCGAAGAAATGGACAATGCCTACCAGATCCCGGGCAAATACCCGAAAGGCGCCTACCTGCTGGTATTCGACCCACTGGACGGTTCGTCGAACATCGATATCAACGCACCGGTCGGTACTATCTTCTCGGTGCTGCGTTGCCCGAACGAATACCTGAGCCAGAACGAACCTCTGAACGAAAAGGCTTTCCTGCAGCCAGGCACCGAGCAGGTAGCCGCCGGTTATGCCATCTACGGCCCGCAGACCATGCTGGTGCTGACCCTGGGCGACGGCGTGAAAGGCTTCACCCTGGACCGTGAAATGGGCAGCTTCGTCCTGACCCATGAAGACATCACCATTCCTGAAACCACCCAGGAATTCGCCATCAACGCATCCAACCAGCGTCACTGGGAAGCTCCGGTACAGCGCTACGTGGGCGAATTACTGGCAGGCGAAGAAGGCCCGCTGAAAAAGAACTACAACATGCGTTGGGTCGCCGCGATGGTGGCTGACGTGCACCGCATCCTGACCCGCGGCGGTCTGTTTATGTACCCACGCGACAGCCGCGAGCCGTCGAAGCCGGGCAAACTGCGCCTGATGTACGAAGCCAATCCGATGTCGTTCCTGGTTGAACAAGCGGGTGGCGCATCCACTGACGGCCATCAGCGCATCCTCGACATCCAGCCGGAAGGCCTGCACCAGCGTGTTGCGGTGTTCCTCGGTTCGAAAGAAGAAGTTGCCCGCGTCACGGCTTACCACAAGGAATAAACCATGACCGCGCCCTGGCAGCCGTTGCTCGAATGGTGGTTCGGATCTTTCGAATCACCCAACGAGATATCGGCTGACAAGGGCAAGTTATGGTTCGGCAAGCGCGACAGCCAGGACCTCGAAGCGCGCGAGCGTTTCGGGGACCAGGTCGAGCAGGCACTGGCCGGCGGATTGACCGAATGGGTGCAACACCCTGAAGGTTGGCTGGCCCTGGTGCTGCTACTCGATCAACTTCCGCGAATGATCTTTCGCGATACCCCCAAATCCTTTTCAGGCGACCTCAGGGCTCAGGCACTGGTAGCGCAAGGCATTGCTGCGGATTTCGATCGGCAACTGCGACCGATCCAGCGGGTGTTTATCTATCTGGTGTTCGAGCACTGCGAAAATCTGGCAGTACAGAACGAAGCGGTTTCGCGGTTTCTTGATCTGGTTGAACAGCAACCGGAGGCGGATCGGGCGGTGTTTGCTGACAACCTGGATTATGCCGAGCGGCATCAGAAGATCATTGCGCGGTTTGAGCGGTTTCCCCATCGCAATGCGGTGTTGGGGCGCGAATCTACGGCTGAAGAAATTGAGTTTCTTTCAGGGCCTGGATCCCGCTTCTAGTTTTTCGTTGTCGCTGATGACGCCATCGCGGGCAAGCCCGCTCCCACAGTGATCTCTGTCGTACACAAAATTTGTGTCCACCGAGGATTATTGTGGGAGCGGGCTTGCACGCGATGAGGCTGGTGAAAGCGCCTTAGATCCTGAAACTTCCAACCAGCTGCTTCAACCGCGCCGCCTGCTGCTCAAGGTCAGCACACGCACGCAACGTCGACTGCAAGTTCTCCACACCTTCCTGGTTCAGCGTGTTGATCTCGGTGATGTCGACGTTTATCGACTCCACCACAGCGGTTTGCTCCTCGGTCGCGGTCGCCACGGACTGGTTCATCCCGTCGATCTCACCGATGCGCTGCGTCACGCTGCCCAGGCGTTCGCCCGCCTGGTTGGCGATGCCGACGCTGCTTTCGCTCTGGCGCTGGCTGTCGGTCATGGTGCTGACCGCTTCCCGGGCGCCGACTTGCAGTTCTTCGATCATCTTCTGCACTTGCTGCGCCGAATCCTGAGTGCGGTGGGCGAGGTTGCGCACCTCATCCGCGACCACGGCAAAACCACGGCCGGCTTCACCGGCACGGGCTGCTTCGATGGCCGCGTTGAGCGCCAGCAGGTTGGTTTGCTGCGAGATGCTGGTGATCACTTCCAGAATCTGGCCGATGTTTACCGTGTTGCTGTTCAGGGTTTCGATGTTGCCGCACGAATCGCTGATTTTTGCCGACAGCTGCTGCATGGCAGCAATGGTTTTATCCACCACTTGCTGACCGTCTTCGGCCAAGGCGCGGGCGTCGCTCGAATGCTGCGAGGCGAGGGCGGCGTTCTGGGCGATCTCCTGGGCGGCGGCGCCCAGTTCGTTGATTGCTGCAGCCACGCTGCTGGTGCGTGAGGCTTGCTGATCGGAGTTGAACATCGACGAGTTGGAGGCCGCGACGACTCGCAAGGCGACTTCGTTGACCTGGCCGGTAGCCGAGGACACTTCGCGGATCGAGGTATGAATACGTTCCACGAAACGGTTGAAGGAGGTGCCCAGTGCGCCGAATTCATCCTGGCCGTGAATGGTCAGACGCTTGGTCAGGTCACCTTCGCCCTCGGCGATGTCATGCATGGCGCGGCCCATGGTCAGCAGCGGTTGCATCAGCACGCGGATCAACATGCTCAGCAGTGCGATGATGATCACCACGGCGATGACCATGGCAATGATTGCCGAGGTGCGGAATTCGCTGAGCATCGAGAACGCGGTGTCTTTATCCAGCACCAGCGCCACGTACCAGTCGGCAGACGGCACACCATTGACGTGAGTGAAGGAGATGAACTGGGTTTTGCCGTCCAGCTCGACTTCCTTCAGGCCCGGGCTGATTTTCGGCGCGCCGTTGGGATAGGCGTCGGCCAGGTTCTTGAGCACCAGTTTGCTGTCCGGGTGGATCAGGATCTTGCCGTCGGCGCTGACAATAAATGCATGGCCATGACCGCCGAAATTCAGCAAGTTGATGATCGCGCTGACGCTGGACAGATCAATGTCTGCGCCGGCGACGCCAATCATTTGATTCTGATGCTTCACTGGCGTGGCAACGGTAATCACCAGTTTTCCCGACGATGCCGCAATGTAGGGTTCAGTGACAATGGTCTGTTGCGCATTGTTGGCCGCCTTGTACCAGCCACGCGCGCGCGGGTCGTAGTCTGCGGCGCGGTTGCCGGCCGGGACCGAGAACATCACGCCATCGGTGCCGCCGAAGTAGCTCAGCTGGAAGTTGCTGGTATAGGCCGGCAGGTCGATGGCGCGCTTGAGGTTGGCTTGGGCGCTGCCGTCCACGGCGATCTGCTGGGACAGCGATTGCAGCAACTGGATGCGGCTTTCCAGCCAGGTCTGGATATTGCTGGTGGTCAGGCTGCCGAGTTCCTGCATCGAGGACTCGGTACTGCTGCGTAGGGTCTGCCGCTGGCGGTAATCGTTGAACAGGATGAAGCAGGCGAATGCAACGGCCACCACAAGAGCGGCTGCCAACAGTATTTTGTGGCTGAACTTCATGTTTCTGGTCATTAAATGAGCTACCGCGAAGGGGCTGGTCAACAAGGGGTGTCAATTTGCCACAGTGGAAGGCTTTGCGCTGCTTCTATGTCGACTGGCCAGCGCCAAAGATTAGGCGGCTTCAGCGAAAACCGACGAAATACTCAGCGGCGTGAAAAAGTGGCTGATTTATCGACAAAAGGCTGACGGGTGGCCAAACAAATAGCCGAATGCTCAGGGAACCAGAGAGAGGTTTTCTCTTCTAAGCTTCAGCTTGGCAGCCATGCCATTCCCTTCGCCCCAGGAGTTACACCATGTCGCTGCGTTCTATCGCCTTGCTCTCGTTCTGCGTGTTGTTGGCAGCGTGCGGCAAGATCAATCAGGAAAATTACTCGAAGCTGTCGACCGGCATGCCCAAGGCCGAGGTTGAAACCTTGCTGGGCAAACCGACCGATTGCTCGGGCGCGCTCGGCATGTCCAGTTGCACCTGGGGCGACAAAAACAGCTTTATCAGCGTGCAGTATGCCGGTGACAAAGTGCTGATGTTTTCTGGCCAAGGCCTGAAGTAAACCGGGGCTATGCGCCCGCGGGAGAAAAAAATAATGAAGCGGTTACTGATCGTACTTTTTGCCGGCCTGGTATTGGCCGGCTGCGCCACTTCTGGCGTAGATCCGTTGGCACCCAAGACCGTCAACACGGTCAACCTCAAGCGCTACCAGGGAACCTGGTACGAACTGGCGCGTCTGCCGGTGTATTTCCAGCGCAACTGCGCGCAATCCGAAGCCCATTACAGCCTCAAGCCTGAAGGTGACATGGCGGTGCTGAACCGCTGTCTGACGTCGGACTGGCAATGGGAAGAGGCCAAAGGCACGGCTTATCCACAGGTGCCCGGCAAGGCCGACAAGCTGTGGGTCGAGTTCGATACCTGGTTCTCGCGACTGATACCTGGTGTGGCGAAGGGAGAGTACTGGGTGTTGTACGTCAGCGATGATTACAAGACCGCGATTGTCGGCGACCCGAGCCGCCGTCACCTCTGGCTGTTGTCACGCACCCCGGCGGTCAATGGTGTAGTGCGAGAAGAACTGCTGAGCAAGGCGCGTCAGCAGGGTTATGACACGACGCGACTGATCTGGCGCACGTCGGATACCAAGATGGCCAAGACTTCGAACTAGCGGCGCGGCCGAAAAAGATCGCAGCCTGCGGCAGCTCCTACAGAGTCCGTGTTGATCCGCATTATTGCGGCCAACCGGACCAAGGTAGGAGCTGCCGAAGGCTGCGATCTTTTGCTTTTTCGGTTAACCGAGCAGTTCGCGCAGAACCTGGGTAAACGCCCGATTACTCTCTTCTTCCCCGGCATGCCGCCCGTCACGCACAACCCACTGGCCGTTGACCAGCACATCCCGTACCTGGCGATCACCGCCGGCAAACAGCCAACGATTGAGAATCCCGTCGCCACTGGCCGTCGCCAGGTACGGATCGTTGCCATCGAGCACTAACCAATCCGCACGCTTGCCGACTTCCAGGGCGCCAATCGGCTGCCCCAGCGCCTGGGCGCCGCCATCCAGCGCGGCGTCGTACAGTGTGCGGCCGACCATCGGCTGATCCGCGCCATACAAACGATTACGCCGCTGATCACGCAGACGTTGGCCGTATTCCAGCCAGCGCAATTCTTCCACCACGCTTAACGACACGTGACTGTCAGAACCGATGCCCATGCGCCCGCCCTGTGCCAGGAAATCCACCGCCGGAAAAATCCCGTCGCCGAGGTTAGCTTCGGTGGTCAGGCACAGGCCGGCGATGGCGCGGCTCTTGGCCATGAGCGTGACTTCTTCCGGGTTGGCGTGAGTTGCGTGGACCAGGCACCAGCGCTGATCGACTTCAGTGTTTTCGTACAGCCATTGCAGCGGACGGCGACCGCTCCAGCTCAGGCAGTCATCGACTTCCTTCTGCTGTTCGGCAATGTGAATGTGTACCGGGCACTGCTTGTCGCTGGCTGCCAGCACTTCACTGATCTGCTGCGGGGTGACCGCGCGCAACGAGTGGAAACACAAACCCAGGGCCTGCGCCGGTTGCTGTGCCAGGATCGGCTGCAAGCGCGACTGAAGTTTCAGGTAGTTTTCAGTGCTGTTGATAAAGCGGCGCTGACCTTCGTTCGGGGTCTGGCCGCCGAAACCGGAGTGGCTGTAGAGCACCGGCAGCAGGGTCAAACCGATACCGGCAGAGCTGGCGGCCTGACTGATGCGCAGCGCCAGTTCGGCTGGGTCTGCGTACGGTTGGCCGCTTGTGTCGTGGTGTACGTAATGAAATTCCGCGACCGAGGTGTAACCGGCCTTGAGCATTTCGATGTACAGCTGACGGGCGATGACGCCGAGTTGGTCCGGGCTGATTTTTCCGACGAGCCGGTACATCAAATCGCGCCAGGTCCAGAAACTGTCATTCGGATTACCCGCCACTTCCGCCAACCCGGCCATGGCCCGCTGGAAGGCGTGAGAGTGCAAGTTCGGCATTCCCGGCAGTAGCGGACCGCTCAGCCGTTCGGCGTCATCTGCATGAGAATCGGCCTGGATATGGGTCAGTACGCCATCGGCGCTGACCTCAAGACGTACATTGTTGGCCCATCCACTAGGCAGCAGCGCGCGTTCGGCAAAGAAGGCGGACATGGTTCAGCACCCCATCGTGTGTTATTTGTATATACATATACAGACGTTTGCCTGCTCGGTAAACTCCGGCAAGCTAGTAGCCCTCAACAAATGAACAAGGATTAACCGTGCCAACTCCGTCTGCCACATTGCCGCCGAATGCCAATCTGAGCGCCAATCTGGGCGACAGTCCGGCGCCCTTGTACGCCCGCGTCAAACAGATGATCACCCAGCAAATCGACAGTGGAAACTGGCCGCCGCACTACCGCGTTCCGTCGGAAAGCGAGTTGGTCAGCCAGCTGGGTTTCAGCCGCATGACCATCAACCGCGCACTGCGCGAGATGACCGCTGACGGCTTACTGGTGCGCATGCAGGGTGTCGGTACGTTCGTCGCCGAGCCGAAAAGTCAGTCAGCGCTGTTTGAAGTGCACAACATCGCCGATGAGATCGCCTCCCGTGGCCATCGTCACACTTGCAAGGTGATCACCCTCGAAGAAGAGGCCGCAGGTTCCGAGCGGGCTCTGGCCCTGGACATGCGCGAAGGCCAGAGGGTTTTCCACTCGCTGATCGTGCATTTCGAAAACGATATTCCGGTGCAAATCGAAGATCGTTTCGTCAACGCGCTGGTGGCACCGGACTACCTCAAGCAAGACTTCACCCTGCAAACGCCCTACGCCTATCTGAATCAGGTCGCGCCGTTGACCGAAGGCGAGCACGTGGTCGAAGCGATTCTCGCCGAGCCGTCCGAATGCAAGTTGCTGCAGATTGAGAAGGGCGAACCTTGCCTGCTGATTCGTCGCCGCACCTGGTCCGGCCGTCAGCCCGTGACCGCCGCCCGTTTGATCCACCCCGGTTCCCGTCATCGTCTGGAAGGACGGTTCCATAAATAAAGAGCCATAAATGAGCCAGTTGAAAGTGTTACGCGCGGCAGATTACCCGCGCATGCCGTGGAAAAACGGCGGTGGCAGTACCGAAGAAATCACCCGCGATACCGGTGTGGGCCTTGATGGTTTTGGCTGGCGCCTGTCGATTGCCGATATCGGTGAGTCGGGCGGGTTTTCCACCTTTGCCGGTTATGAGCGGGTGATCACCGTGCTGCAAGGCGAGGGCATGACCTTGCGCGTCGACGGTCAGGACACGCGGTCGTTGTTACCGCTGGACCCGTTTGCTTTCAGTGGCGAGAGTCATGTGTCCTGCACATTGCTCGGCGGACCGATTCGCGATTTCAACCTGATTTATGCGCCGGACCGTTACCACGCGCGATTGCAGTGGCTGGAGGGCGAGCAGCGGTTTTTCAGTTCGGCCGGCACCGTGCTGGTGTTCAGTGTGGTTGAACAGCTTGAAGTGACGGTGGGTAACAACGCCTCTCAGCTAGGACGCCATGATTGTCTGCAACTGGACGGTAACGTTGGCCTGCTGGATATCTCTATCAAGGGGCAGTGCTGTGTGATCGAGTTGATCGCACGCTGATCCAAAATCCTTAAAAGATCGCAGCCTTCGGCAGCTCCTACATTGATCATGTTCGCCGCAAATATTGTGGATGGACATTGAATCTGTAGGAGCTGCCGAAGGCTGCGATCTTTTGCTTTTCAGCGTTTCCCATCGCGCACCACTTTGTTACCGAACGCCCCAGCGTGGCGCAAAACCACGCTCAAGTAACAGCCGTCGTCCTCGCGCAAAATCCCCCCGAAAAATTTCATCTCCGTTAAAACCCTTGATCTACGGGCTTTCCAGCCCCTTCAAAACTTTTCTTGAACACCCATTCAGCAAGTTGGCCGCTTGATTGCATATGCTTGTATGTACAAGTAAAGACGTATGCGTATGAGTCGATCGAGACTCCTCGCAACGTCCACTGATTCGCTTGTGTCGCTTTGACGCGCACAGGCTGGCTTGCCCACCGCCAGGGTTGGTTTGGATTGATTGATGAGGAGTCTTTTTCGTGACTGACAATAAGCCCACTAAATACCGTGACGTCGAAATCCGCGCTGCCCGCGGTAACAAGCTGACCGCCAAAAGCTGGCTGACTGAAGCGCCGCTGCGCATGCTGATGAACAACCTCGACCCGGAAGTCGCCGAGAACCCTAAAGAACTGGTGGTTTACGGTGGTATCGGTCGTGCGGCACGTAACTGGGAATGCTACGACAAGATCGTCGAAAGCCTGACCAACCTGAACGACGACGAGACCCTGCTGGTGCAATCCGGCAAGCCGGTCGGCGTGTTCAAGACCCATAGCAACGCCCCGCGCGTACTGATCGCCAACTCCAACCTGGTGCCACACTGGGCGAGCTGGGAACACTTCAACGAACTCGACGCCAAAGGCCTGGCCATGTACGGCCAGATGACTGCCGGCAGCTGGATCTACATCGGCAGCCAGGGCATCGTTCAGGGCACCTACGAAACCTTCGTCGAAGCCGGTCGCCAACACTATAACGATGACCTGAAAGGTCGTTGGGTCCTGACCGCAGGCCTCGGCGGCATGGGTGGCGCGCAACCATTGGCCGCAACCCTGGCCGGCGCTTGCTCGCTGAACATCGAATGCCAGCAGGTCAGCATCGATTTCCGCCTGAACAGCCGCTATGTCGATGAGCAAGCCACCGACCTCGACGACGCGCTGGCCCGCATCGCCAAATACACCAAAGAAGGCAAAGCGATTTCCATCGCCCTGCTGGGCAACGCGGCTGAAATTCTGCCTGAACTGGTCAAGCGCGGCGTGCGCCCGGACATGGTCACCGACCAGACCAGCGCCCACGACCCGCTCAACGGCTACCTGCCGGCCGGTTGGACTTGGGAAGAGTACCGCGCTCGTGCCAAGACCGAGCCTGCTGCCGTGGTCAAAGCCGCCAAGCAGTCCATGGCCGTGCACGTTAAAGCGATGCTCGACTTCCAGAAAATGGGTATTCCGACCTTCGACTACGGCAACAACATCCGTCAGATGGCTCAGGAAGAAGGCGTCGAGAACGCGTTCGACTTCCCAGGCTTCGTACCGGCTTACATCCGTCCGCTGTTCTGCCGTGGCATCGGTCCATTCCGTTGGGCTGCGCTGTCGGGCGATCCGCAGGACATCTACAAGACTGACGCCAAAGTAAAAGAACTGATTCCGGACGACGCCCACCTGCACAACTGGCTGGACATGGCCCGTGAGCGCATCAGCTTCCAGGGGCTGCCGGCACGTATCTGCTGGGTTGGCCTGGGCCTGCGCGCCAAGCTCGGTCTGGCGTTCAACGAAATGGTTCGCAGCGGTGAATTGTCCGCGCCAATCGTGATCGGTCGCGACCACCTGGACTCCGGTTCGGTAGCCAGCCCGAACCGCGAAACCGAATCGATGCAGGACGGTTCCGACGCCGTGTCCGACTGGCCACTGCTCAACGCTCTGCTCAACACCGCGAGCGGCGCGACCTGGGTTTCCCTGCACCACGGCGGCGGCGTCGGCATGGGCTTCTCCCAGCACTCGGGCATGGTGATTGTCTGCGACGGTACTGACGAAGCGGCCGAGCGTATCGCTCGCGTACTGCACAACGACCCGGCTACCGGTGTCATGCGTCACGCCGATGCGGGTTACCAGATCGCAATCGACTGCGCCAAGGAGCAGGGTCTGAACCTGCCAATGATTACCGGCAAGTAATGCTTGCCCTGTAGGAGCTGCCGAAGGCTGCGATCTTTTGATCTTGATTTTGATCTTGAAAAGATCGCAGCCTCGTTTCACTCGACAGCTCCTACGCAGCTCCTACAGAGAAACAACCAACACCGAATAACAATCCACAGAGGTTGAATCATGGCTGTTAACAGCGATCGTGCAGGCAGTAAACCGTTGATCGAGAAACGTTCGATCGACTACATCCCGGAAGCGGAGAGACACGGTCGTCTGTTGAGCCAGTTCACCCTGTGGATGGGTGCCAACCTGCAAATCACCGCGATTGTCACCGGGGCCCTGGCCGTGGTGCTGGGCGGTGATGTGTTCTGGTCGTTGATCGGTCTGTTGATCGGTCAACTGCTCGGCGGTGGCGTAATGGCGCTGCATGCGGCGCAAGGGCCCAAGCTTGGCCTGCCGCAGATGATCTCCAGCCGGGTACAGTTCGGCGTGTATGGCGCGGCCATCCCGATCGTGCTGGTGTGTCTGATGTACCTCGGTTTCACCGCAACGGGCACGGTGCTTTCCGGCCAGGCGCTGGGCCAGTTGTTTGGCGTCAGCGACAGCGTCGGGATCCTCATCTTCGCCAGCGTCATCGTGCTGGTCACGGTGCTCGGTTATCGAGTGATTCATTTCATCGGCCGTGTCGCCAGCGTCATTGGCGTGATTGCCTTCGTTTACCTGTTCAGTCGCTTGATGAGCCAGACTGACGTCGGCGCACTCCTGCAAATCCGCCACTTCAGCTGGACCAGCTTTCTGCTCGCGGTGTCGCTCGCAGCGTCCTGGCAGATCGCCTTCGGCCCCTACGTGGCTGACTATTCACGCTACCTGCCGAGCAAGACTTCCTCGGTGAAGACCTTTTTCGCCGCTGGCGCCGGTTCGGTCATTGGCGCACAGGTGGCGATGATCCTCGGCGTGCTTGCGGCCGCCTCGGCCAACGGGCAGTTCGCCGGCCACGAAGTGGCCTACATCGTGGGTCTGGGCGGTACCGGTGCCACCGCTGCGCTGCTGTACTTCAGCATCGCGTTCGGCAAGGTCACCATCTCCACGCTGAACTCCTACGGCAGCTTCATGTGCATTGCGACCGTCATCAGCGGTTTCCGTGGTGACCTGCGGGTAACGCGCTTGCAGCGTCTGGTCTTCGTGCTGGTCATCGTCGGCACTGCGACCCTGATCGCATTGCTCGGTCAGCACTCGTTCCTCGGTGCGTTCAAGTCCTTCATCCTGTTTTTGCTGGCCTTTTTCACGCCATGGAGCGCGATCAACCTGGTGGACTACTACTGCATCACTCGCGAGCGCTATGACGTGCCGGCGCTGGCCGATCCGAACGGTCGCTACGGCCGTTGGAACCCTCTCGGTATCAGCGTCTATGTCTTCGGTGTGCTGGTGCAACTGCCGTTCATCTCTACCAAGTTCTACACCGGTCCGCTGGTGGACGCCCTTGGGGGTGTGGATATTTCCTGGATCATCGGTCTGGTGCTTCCCGCAGGCCTGTATTACGTGTGCGCAAAAAAATGGCACAGCGCAGTACCCGATCACCTGATTCTGCCAGTCGAGCAGGACAGCGATGCAGCACCTATAACAAGCGGGGCCGGTCGCGCTGCGGCGCAGGCCTGATTGGACGTGGACAGGGCTGGATGCCTCTTGACTGCCGTAAGCCAACTCATGATTAGGAGCGTCAAACAATGAAATCGAACAAGACCCTGCTGACCACATTGCTTTCCATGGGCCTGTTGGCCAGTGCTGGTGCCACTCAGGCGGCTGGCTGGTGCGAATCAGGCAAACCGGTGAAGTTCGCCGGCCTGAACTGGGAAAGCGCCATGCTGCTGACCGACGTGATGCAAATCGTCTTGGAGAAAGGCTACGACTGCAAGACCGACAGCCTGCCAGGCAACTCCATCACCATGGAAAACGCCCTGAGCAGCAACGACATTCAAGTGTTTGCCGAAGAGTGGGTCGGTCGTAGCGAGGTCTGGAACAAGGCCGAGAAGGCCGGCAAGGTTGTCGGTGTCGGCGCGCCTGTCGTGGGTGCTGTCGAAGGCTGGTACGTGCCGCGTTACGTGATCGAAGGCGACACCAAGCGCAAGCTGGAGCCAAAAGCCCCAGACCTGAAAGCGATCGCCGATCTGGGCAAATACGCTGCCGTGTTCAAGGATCAGGAAGAGCCATCCAAGGGCCGTTTCTACAACTGCCCGGCCGGCTGGACCTGTGAGCTGGACAACAGCGAAATGCTGAAAAGCTACGGTCTGGAAAGCACCTACACGAACTTCCGTCCGGGCACCGGTCCGGCACTGGATGCCGCGGTGCTGTCGAGCTACAAACGTGGCGAGCCGATCCTGTTCTACTACTGGTCGCCAACCCCGCTGATGGGCCAGGTTGACCTGGTGAAACTCGAAGAGAAACCAGGCGTGAACAAGGAAGTGACCATCAAGGTCGGCCTGTCCAAGACCTTCCACGAGCAAGCCCCGGAACTGGTGGCTGTGCTGGAAAAGGTCAACCTGCCAATCGACCTGCTGAATCAGAACCTCGGGCGCATGGCCAAAGAGCGGATCGAATCGCCAAAACTGGCCAAGATCTTCTTGAAGGAACATCCTGAAGTCTGGCACGCGTGGGTGAGCGAAGACGCAGCCAAAAAGATCGACGCGGCCTTGTAGGTTGAGTCTCTCCGACTGTCGGCAACGGCAGTCGGATGCTTGATCGCAACCCCTTGATTGAGAGTCTTTTTATGTTTCCCGAAAGCTTTACCTTTTCCATCGCCGACTGGGTCAACAGTTGGGTCGATTCGCTGGTCACCAACTACGGCGATGTGTTCCGCAGCATCTCCGACACCCTGTTGTGGGCCATCGTCAATCTCGAAGGGCTGCTGCGTGCGGCGCCTTGGTGGCTGATGCTGGCGATCGTGGCGGGCGTTGCCTGGCACGCGACCCGCAAAGTCGTGACCACGTCGGTCATCGTCGGTCTGCTGTTCCTGGTGGGTGCGGTCGGCCTCTGGGACAAGCTGATGCAGACCCTGGCGCTGATGATGGTGGCGACGGTCATCTCGGTGCTGATCGGCATTCCGTTGGGCATTCTCTCGGCGCGCAGCAATCGCTTGCGTTCGGTGCTGATGCCGCTGCTGGACATCATGCAGACCATGCCGAGTTTCGTGTACCTGATTCCGGTATTGATGCTGTTCGGCCTGGGCAAGGTCCCGGCGATTTTCGCCACGGTGATCTACGCCGCGCCGCCGCTGATCCGTCTGACCGATCTGGGTATTCGTCAGGTCGACGGTGAAGTGATGGAAGCGATCAACGCCTTCGGCGCCAATCGCTGGCAACAACTGTTTGGCGTGCAACTGCCGCTGGCTCTGCCGAGCATCATGGCCGGGATCAACCAGACCACCATGATGGCCCTGTCGATGGTGGTGATCGCCTCGATGATCGGTGCCCGTGGCTTGGGTGAAGATGTGTTGGTGGGGATTCAGACCCTCAACGTCGGACGTGGGCTTGAGGCCGGTCTGGCGATCGTGATTCTGGCAGTGGTCATCGACCGCATTACTCAGGCGTATGGTCGGCCACGGCATGAGGTGAGCAAATGAGCAACGAAGCCATCAGCAAGATCGAAGTCAAAAACGTCTTCAAGATTTTCGGCAGCCGCTCCAAGGATGCGCTGGGCATGATTGGCCAAGGCAAGACCAAAGACCAGGTATTGGCCGAAACCGGCTGCGTGGTTGGCGTGAACGACCTGTCGCTGAGCATCGGCACCGGCGAGATCTTCGTGATCATGGGCTTGTCGGGTTCCGGCAAGTCGACCCTGGTGCGCCACTTCAATCGCCTGATCGACCCCACCAGCGGCGCGATCCTGGTGGACGGCGTGGACATCCTGCAATACGACATGGAAGCCCTGCGCGAATTTCGCCGGCACAAGATCAGCATGGTGTTCCAGAGCTTCGGCCTGCTGCCGCACAAGACCGTGCTGGATAACGTCGCCTACGGCCTGAAAGTGCGTGGCGAGACCAAGCAAATGTGCTCCGAGCGTGCGCTGCACTGGATCAACACCGTGGGCCTCAAGGGCTACGAAAACAAATACCCGCATCAGCTTTCCGGCGGTATGCGCCAGCGTGTGGGCCTGGCTCGCGCCCTGGCGGCTGACACCGACATCATCCTGATGGACGAGGCGTTCAGCGCCCTCGACCCGTTGATCCGTGCCGAGATGCAGGACCAATTGCTGGAACTGCAAAAGACCCTGCACAAGACCATCGTCTTCATCACTCACGACCTCGACGAGGCTGTGCGTATCGGCAACCGCATCGCGATCCTCAAGGATGGCCGCCTGATTCAGGTCGGCACGCCACGAGAGATCCTGCATTCGCCGGCGGATGAGTATGTGGACCGGTTTGTACAGCGGCGAGCTGCGGTGGTTTGAGAAATTTGCGGTGATCGGGCGGGCCTCATCGCGGGCAAGCCCGCTCCCACAGGGATTGGTTGTGTTGCACAAATTTTCTTCACACAACAGAGCACTGTGGGAGCGGGCTTGCCCGCGATGGCGCCGGTAAAGCTGCATCAATATTCAGGTTGTACGCACGAGGTTAATGATGTCCCAGGCTGAAAAAATCGTTATCGCCGACGCCCCGTTGCGCTGGCAGGATGTGGTCGCAGTCGCTCGTCACGGCGCGCAGCTCGAGCTGTCGCCCCAGATCTGGGCGCGGATCGAAAACGCCCAGGCGATCGTCCAGCGCATTGTCGCCAGCGGCGAGCGTGCCTACGGCGTCAACACCGGCCTGGGCGCCTTGTGCAACGTCTCGCTCAAAGGCGAACAACTCAGCCAATTGTCGCGCAACACCTTGCTCAGTCACGCCTGTGGCGTCGGCGCGCCATTGGCCGACGAACAGACCCGCGCAATCATCTGCGCCGCTATTCGCAACTATAGCCATGGCAAATCCGGCATTCATCGCCGAGTGGTCGAAGGCCTGTTGGCTCTGCTCAATCGTGGCATCACCCCGCAAGTGCCGTCCCAGGGTTCGGTGGGCTACCTGACCCACATGGCCCACATCGGAATCACGCTGCTGGGTGTCGGCAATGTCAGCTATCGCGGACAGATCGTTTCCGCGCAGCAGGCGTTGAGCGAGGAAGGTCTGCAACCGGTTCAGCTCGGCGCCAAAGATGGCTTGTGCCTGGTCAACGGCACGCCATGCATGACCGGTCTCAGCTGTCTGGCAATTGCCGATGCGACGCGTCTGGTGCAGTGGGCCGATGTGATCGGTGCCATGAGCTTCGAAGCCCAGCGCGGTCAGATCGCCGCGTTCGATGCCGAGATCATCGCGCTCAAACCTCATCCAGGCATGCAGCAAGTCGGCATCAACCTGCGGGCGTTGCTTGATGGCAGTGAAGTGATTGCCAGCAGCAAAGGTATTCGTACTCAGGATGCATTGAGCATCCGCTCGATCCCGCAAGTCCACGGCGCCGCTCGCGATCAACTTGAGCACGCGAAAAAGCAGATCGAAACCGAACTCAATTCTGTCACCGACAACCCGATGTTGCTGGGCACGCCGGACAACTTCCGGGTGGTATCCCAAGCCAACCCGCACGGTCAGTCAGTGGCATTGGCGGCGGATTTGCTGGCGATCGCCATGGCCGAAATCGGCTCCATCGCCGAGCGTCGGCTGGACCGCTTGATCAACCCGCATGTCAGCGGTCTGCCGGCGTTTCTGGTGGCCAACCCCGGGGTGAATTCCGGGATGATGATCGTCCAGTACGTTGCCGCGTCCCTGTGTGCGGAAAACCGTCAATTGGCGCAACCGGCGGTGCTCGATAACTACGTCACCTCGGGCTTGCAGGAAGACCACTTGAGCATGGGCACCAACGCGGCGCTGAAGCTGCATCGCGCGCTGGAAAACTGCACGCAGATCCTCGCCATTGAGTATTTGCTGGCATCCCAGGCGTTTGAATTCCTCAAAGAACAACGCTTCGGCGCCGGTACCGATGCCGCGTGGCGTCTGCTGCGCGAACGAGTTCCGGCCTACGACCAGGACCGCTGGCTGGCACCGGACATCGCCAGTGCCGCCGCCGTTTTGAAAGACCCGATTTTGCTGCACAAAGTGTTACCGAACCTGAACTGATTTCCACCACACCAGCGTGCCAAGGCGCGGCTCCCCAGAAGGCGAGACGCGACGGACAACGGACATCTCCGGAGCGTCTGGTGAGTTAATGACAAACTCTCAAAAGGAGCACGAAATGACTGCGCTAAACCTGATTCCCGGCCAACTGAGCCTTGCCCAACTGCGTGATGTTTATCAGCAACCGGTCAAAATCACCCTCGACAACAGTGCCTCGGCCCAGATCGAAGCCAGCGTTGCCTGCGTGGAACAGATCCTCGCCGAGAACCGCACTGCTTACGGCATCAACACCGGTTTCGGCCTGCTGGCTTCGACCCGCATCGCCAGCGAAGACCTGGAAAACCTCCAGCGCTCGCTGGTGCTGTCCCACGCCGCCGGTGTTGGCGAGCCGATCAGCGACGCCTTGGTGCGGTTGGTCATGGTGCTCAAGGTCAACAGCCTGAGCCGTGGTTTCTCCGGCATTCGTCGCGTAGTGATCGACGCGCTGATCGCCCTGATCAACGCCGAGGTTTACCCACACATTCCATTGAAAGGTTCGGTGGGTGCATCCGGTGACCTGGCGCCTTTGGCCCACATGTCGCTGGTGCTGCTGGGCGAAGGTAAGGCGCGCTACAAAGGCGAGTGGATGGAAGCAACCGAAGCGCTGAAAGTCGCCGGTCTGACCCCATTGACCCTGGCTGCCAAAGAAGGTCTGGCGCTGCTCAACGGTACTCAGGTTTCTACCGCTTACGCTCTGCGTGGCTTGTTTGAAGGCGAAGATCTGTTTGCTGGTGCCCTGGCCATTGGTGGTATGACTGTTGAAGCGGTGCTGGGCTCGCGCTCGCCGTTTGATGCACGCATTCATGCCGCACGCGGTCAGAAAGGCCAGATCGACGCCGCTGCCGCTTACCGCGATCTGCTGGGCGAGCGCAGCGAAGTATCCGACTCGCACCAGAACTGCGAAAAGGTCCAGGACCCGTACTCCCTGCGCTGCCAGCCGCAAGTCATGGGCGCCTGCCTGACCCAGTTCCGTCAGGCCGCCGAAGTGCTCGCCATCGAAGCCAACGCTGTCTCCGATAACCCGCTGGTGTTCGCCGCTGAAGGTGACGTGATCTCCGGCGGTAACTTCCACGCCGAGCCGGTGGCCATGGCCGCCGACAACATGGCTTTGGCCATCGCTGAAATCGGTTCCCTGAGCGAACGCCGCATCTCGCTGATGATGGACAAGCACATGTCGCAACTGCCGCCATTCCTGGTGGCCAATGGCGGCGTGAACTCCGGCTTCATGATCGCCCAGGTGACCGCGGCGGCATTGGCCAGTGAGAACAAGGCGCTGTCTCATCCGCACTCGGTGGACAGTCTGCCGACGTCGGCCAACCAGGAAGACCACGTGTCCATGGCACCGGCGGCGGGCAAGCGTCTGTGGGAAATGGCGGAAAACACGCGTGGGGTTCTGGCAGTGGAATGGCTGGCGGCGGCTCAGGGTCTCGACCTGCGTGAAGGTCTGAAAACCTCGGCCAAACTGGAAAAGGTCCGGGCGATTTTGCGGGCTGAAGTGCCGTTTTATGAGAAAGACCGTTTCTTTGCACCGGACATCAATGCGGCGAGCGAGTTGTTGGCCACGCGTTGCCTGAATGAGCTGGTTACGGCGAAGTTGTTGCCTAGCCTGTAATGGCTCCTTCTCTGATGATCGTTCCCACGCTCCGCGTGGGAATGCCTCTAGGGACGCTCCGCGTCCAGTGACGCGGAGCGTCACGGGCCTGCATTCCCACGCAGAGCGTGGGAACGATCATGTCGCCAATAAAAATAATTAAGGACGAGAAATGCAACAGCCAGAAAAGGGATTGAAACGCGGGCTTTCTGCCCGACATATTCGCTTCATGGCGCTGGGGTCGGCTATCGGCACCGGGCTGTTCTACGGTTCTGCCTCGGCCATTCAAATGGCCGGGCCTGCGGTATTGCTCGCTTACCTGATCGGTGGCGCGGCGGTGTTCATGGTCATGCGCGCCCTCGGCGAGATGGCGGTGCATAACCCGGTGGCCGGCTCTTTCGGCCATTACGCCAGCACCTATCTGGGGCCGATGGCAGGCTTCATCCTCGGTTGGACCTATGCGTTCGAAATGGTCATCGTCGGTATGGCCGACGTCACCGCGTTCGGTATTTACATGGGCTTCTGGTTTCCGGAAGTCGCTCGCTGGATTTGGGTACTCGGCATCGTTTCGGTGGTCGGCGGCTTGAACCTGTGCAACGTCAAAGTCTTCGGTGAAATGGAATTCTGGTTGTCGCTGCTCAAGGTCGCGGCCATCGTTGCGATGATCCTGGGTGGCTTCGGCATCATGCTGTTCGGTATCAGCACCGCGCCCGGCGCCCAGGCGACCGACATCAGCAACCTCTGGAGCCATGGCGGCTTTATGCCCAACGGCGTAGGTGGCCTGGTCGCTTCGTTTGCCGTGGTGATGTTTGCGTTTGGCGGCATTGAAATCATCGGCGTAACGGCGGGTGAAGCCAAAGACCCGCAGCACGTGCTGCCCCGGGCGATCAATGCCGTACCGTTGCGTATCCTGCTGTTCTACGTGCTGACGATGTTTGTGCTGATGTCGATCTTTCCTTGGCAGCAGATTGGCAGCCAGGGCAGTCCATTCGTGCAGATTTTCGACAACCTCGGGATCAGTTCGGCGGCGACCATCCTCAATATTGTGGTGATCTCGGCGGCGGTGTCGGCCATCAACAGTGACATCTTCGGCGCGGGCCGGATGATGTACGGTCTGGCCCAGCAAGGGCATGCGCCCAAGGGCTTCGCCCGCCTGTCGGTCAATGGCGTGCCATGGATGACCGTGGTGGTGATGAGTGCCGCGCTGCTGCTGGGCGTGCTGCTGAACTACCTGATTCCGGAAAACGTGTTTCTGTTGATCGCCTCCATCGCAACCTTCGCCACGGTGTGGGTCTGGCTGATGATTCTGTTCACCCAGGTGGCGATGCGTCGTTCCATGAACGCCGAGCAGGTCGCACAACTGAAATTCCCGGTGCCGTTCTGGCCTTATGCGCCGATGGCGGCGATTGCTTTCATGCTGTTCATTTTCGGTGTGCTGGGCTATTTCCCGGATACCCAGGCGGCTCTGATCGTCGGCGTGGTCTGGATTGTATTGCTGGTGCTGGCGTACCTGACGTGGGTGAAACCGGCGGCAGGGAAGGCAGTACTGGTGGAGCGGGAACCTTCTTTTTCTCATCGATAACCTAACGGAGGCCAAGGATGAAAACTCTCTGGCAACACTGCCACGTCGCAACCATGGCGCAAGGCGTCTACTCGATTATCGAGGATGCGGCTATCGTGACGTCAGGTGCGCACATTGAGTGGATTGGTCCGCGCGGCGAACTGCCGTCAGGCGAGTACCCGGCAGTCAATGATCTTAAAGGGGCCTGGGTGACTCCGGGCCTGATCGACTGCCACACCCACACGGTGTTCGGCGGCAACCGCAGCGATGAATTCGAGCAACGTCTACAAGGCGTCAGCTACGCGGAAATCGCAGCGGCCGGTGGTGGCATCGCCAGCACCGTGCGCGCTACTCGCGCGGCGACTGAAGACGAGCTGTTCGCCAGCGCTGCCAAGCGTCTGAAGAGCCTGATGCGCGACGGCGTGACCACGGTCGAGATGAAGTCCGGCTACGGTCTGGACCTGGCCAGCGAACGCAAGATCCTGCGGGTCATCCGCCGTCTTGGCGCCGAGCTGCCGGTCAACGTGCGCAGCACTTGCCTGGCTGCCCACGCCTTGCCGCCGGAATACGTTGATCGCGCCGACGCTTACATCGATCACATCTGCAGCGAAATGCTTCCGGCCCTGGCGGCCGAAGGGCTGGTGGATGCGGTGGACGCTTTCTGCGAGTACCTGGCGTTTTCGCCGGAACAGGTCGAACGGGTTTTCGTCGCCGCGCAGAACCTCGGCTTGCCAGTGAAGCTGCATGCCGAGCAATTGTCGTCGCTGCACGGTTCGAGCCTGGCGGCGCGTTACCACGCATTGTCCGCCGATCATCTGGAATTCATGACCGAAGACGACGCCATCGCCATGGCCAAGTCCGGCACGGTCGCGGTATTGCTGCCCGGCGCGTTCTACTTCCTGCGGGAAACCCAATTGCCGCCGATGGAAGCCCTGCGCAAACACGGCGTAAAAATCGCCATCGCCAGCGACCTCAACCCGGGCACTTCGCCGGCGCTGTCGTTGCGCTTGATGCTGAACATGGCCTGCACCTGTTTCCGCATGACCCCGGAAGAAGCCCTGGCTGGCGCAACGATTCATGCCGCCACCGCGCTGGGCATGGCCGAGACTCACGGTTCGCTGGAAGCCGGCAAAGTCGCAGACTTCGTCGCCTGGCAGATTGATCGACCGGCCGACCTGTCGTACTGGCTGGGCGGCGACCTGGAAAAGCGCGTCGTGCGTCACGGCGTCGAAATAAGCGTTTAGGAGAGCAGTTGTGGATAAGGTTCTGAACTTCAAACAAGGCCGCGTGCCGCTGCTGATCAGCATGCCCCACGCCGGCCTGCGCCTGACCCCAGTGGTCGAAGCGGGATTGATTCCCGACGCGAAAAGCCTGCCGGACACTGATTGGCACATCCCCCGGCTTTACGAATTCGCCGCCGAGCTGGGCGCCAGCACCCTGGCGGCCGAGTACTCGCGGTTTGTCATCGACCTGAACCGACCGTCCGACGACAAGCCTTTGTACGTTGGCGCCACCACCGGTCTGTACCCGGCGACGCTGTTCGACGGTATTCCGTTGTTCCGCGAAGGGCTGGAGCCATCGGCCGCAGAGCGGGCGACTTATCTGGAGCAGATCTGGGCGCCGTATCACCGGACCTTGCAGGAAGAACTGGCGCGGCTGAAAGCCGAGTTCGGCTACGCACTGCTATTCGATGCGCACTCGATCCGCTCGATCATCCCGCACCTGTTCGACGGCAAGCTACCGGACTTCAACCTCGGCACCTTCAACGGCGCCAGTTGCGATCCACAGTTGGCCACTCAACTCGAAGCGATCTGCGCGAAGCACCTCGATTACAGCCATGTGCTGAACGGTCGCTTCAAGGGCGGGCACATCACCCGGCATTACGGTAACCCGGCCGAGAACATCCATGCGGTGCAACTGGAGTTGGGTCAGTGCACGTACATGGAAGAGTTCGAGCCATTCCGCTATCGCCCGGACCTGGCGGCGCCGACGCAAGTGGTGCTCAGGGAATTGCTGCAAGGGCTGCTGGCGTGGGGCGCAAAGCACTACAGCGCATAACCCTGTGGCGAGCGGGCCTTTGTGGCGAGGGAGCTTGCTCCCGCTCGGCGGCGAAGCCGTCGTAAACCTGGCTGGTCGGGCGTATCTGATAAAACTCGGTTGAATGGTTTGGGGGCTGCTTCGCAACCCAGCGGGAGCAAGCTCCCTCGCCACAGATTGGTGTTCGCCTTGATAACGCATCAGGACAGTCGCCACCGTGCAAAACACGGTCGCCACAGGGCGCTTTTACCCTCTCGACGCTGCGTAATGTTCTGGGCACGGTGCACGAAGACACCGGCCCTCACAATAATCTGCCGCACGAGACTCTCCCGATGAAAAGACTGTTCACCCGCTGTCTCTCAATCCTCTGCGGCACGGCTCTCCTGAGCACCAGCGTTTTCGCCAACGACCCCGCTTCCTGCAAGACCGTACGCATGGGCGTGGTCAACTGGACCGACGTCATCGCCACCAGCGGCATGGCTGACGTGTTGCTCAACGGCCTCGGCTACGAAAGCAAGCAAACCAGCGCCGTGCAGCAAATCATCTTCGCCGGCATCCGCGACAAACGCCTCGATATCTTCCTCGGTTACTGGAAACCGGCGATGGATAAAAACATCGCGCCGTTCGTGGCCGCCAATCAAGTGAAGGTCATGGACAAACCGAGCCTCTCGGATGCCCAGGCGACCCTTGCCGTGCCTGACTACGTTGCGGCGGCGGGCCTTAAAACCTTCGCCGACATCGCCAGATTCAAGGATCAGCTTGGCGGCAAGATCTACGGCATCGAACCGGGCAGCGGTGCTAACACCACGATCAAAACCATGATCGAGACCAA
This sequence comes from Pseudomonas sp. TH37, assembly GCF_016650735.1. Classification (NCBI taxonomy): domain Bacteria; kingdom Pseudomonadati; phylum Pseudomonadota; class Gammaproteobacteria; order Pseudomonadales; family Pseudomonadaceae; genus Pseudomonas; species Pseudomonas sp. TH37. Next base: position 150,036 of record NZ_JAEKFD010000006.1, on the reverse strand, counting down.
TCAATTTGGCTTGAAGGATTTCAAGCTGATCGAGTCCGGTGAGGCCGGCATGCTTGCCGCCGTTCAGCGGGCGGTCAATCGCAAGGAGTTCGTGGTGTTCGTCGGCTGGACCCCGCATCCGATGAACATCAACATGAACATCGCCTACCTGACCGGCAGCGAAGACGTCTACGGACCGAACGAAGGTGCGGCGACCGTTTCCACCGTGACCGCGCCGGACTATGCCGAGCGCTGCCCGAACGTGAACCGCCTGCTGGAAAACCTGACCTTTACCGCGGCCCAGGAAAGCCAATTAATGGTGCCAATCATGGAGCGCAAGACGCCGCAGGATGTCGCCAGACAGTGGCTGCGTGATCATCCCGAAGATCTTCAGCGCTGGCTGGCAGGTGTCAGCAGTTTTGATGGCAAGGAGGGAGTAGCAACCGTTCAGGCCAGTTTGAAAAACTGACTGGTCGAGCGGGATCACTGTGGCGAGGGGGCGCAGAACCTGTGGGAGCGTGGCTCCGCGAAGAACGATGACGCGTAATACCTGAAAAACCGCGGTGCATTCTTCGCGGGCAAGCCACGCTCCCACAGGATTTGCGTCGTTCAAATTTTTTGATTTCCTCTATTTGGCTGGCTGCAGGCTCATGGCTCCTTATCCACTCTCTGAACACATGGCGGCTTTCGTCGAGAAAACCCTCAGTTTCAACAGCACCGACAGCAGCCTCACCGGCCTGCGTCAGGCCTACAGCGAGATGTGCCGGGCGTTTACCCCACCGTGTCCTGCGGGGCTTGAGGTGGTCGACTTCCAATTGGCAGGCGTGGCCGTACGCTCTTGGCAACCGCCGGTCCCGCCGTCGACCAACGGTTGGCCGTGCATCGTGTATCTGCACGGCGGCGGTTGGGTGGTGGGGGATCTGGATTCCCACGCCTTCATCTGCGCCGAACTGGCGTCAGTGCTCGGGGTGATGGTAATCGCCGTCGATTATCGGTTGGCGCCGGAGCGTCCGTTCCCGGCGGCGTTCGAGGACTGCCTGAGTGTCTGGCGCGCGCTGCGCGCGGGACCGTTTCAACTCGACCCTGCGCGGACCCTGGTGGCAGGCGACAGCGCTGGCGGCAATCTCGCCGCTGCGTTGTGCCTCGCTTTGCGCGATGCCAACGAGCCAATGCCATGCGCGCAAGTTCTGATCTATCCGGGACTGGGCGGCGATCACCGATTGCCGTCGCGAAGCGAATGCGCCGATGCACCATTGCTCAGCAGCAGCGATCTGGATTGTTATCACGCGTTGTATTTAGGCGGTACCCGACAACCGGGTGCCTATGCGATGCCCTTGCTCGCCGACGATTTCAGCGGTCTGCCACCGGCGTTGATCGCAGTGGCGCAGTTCGACCCGCTGCGCGATGACGGCGTGTTTTACGCCGAGCGACTCAACACAGCAGGCGTGAGCGCAACGCTTTATTGCGGGGAAGGGCTGGTTCACGGCTGTTTGCGGGCGCGGGGGCAGGTCGCCGAGGTCGACCGACTCTATGAAACCCTGCTCGGCTATTTGGCTGAGAAAACGAGCTGACAAACTCTGACGCTGCAAGGGGCATGCTCATTGAAGTAATTCGGGTTTATGATGCCGGACGGCAGAATAATAGAAGTCCCCCCAGGGATGACCTCGACCCCTTACGGAGCGCGCAATGCAGACTTTGTACCCGCAGATCAAACCCCACGCCCGGCACGATCTGGCTGTCGATAAAACCCACACGCTGTATGTCGACGAAAGCGGTTCGCCGGAAGGTTTGCCGGTGGTGTTCATCCACGGCGGCCCTGGCGCCGGATGTGATGCCCAGAGCCGCCGGTATTTCGATCCGAACCTGTATCGCATTGTCACCTTCGACCAGCGTGGTTGCGGTCGCTCCACGCCCCACGCCAGCCTGGAAAACAACACCACCTGGGATCTGGTCGCCGACCTCGAGCGGATTCGCAAGCACCTGGGCATCGACAAATGGGTGCTGTTCGGCGGCTCCTGGGGTTCGACCCTGGCCCTGGCCTACGCGCAAACCCATCCGGAACGCGTGCACGGTTTGATTCTGCGCGGGATTTTTCTCTGCCGTCCCCAGGAAATCGAGTGGTTCTACCAGTGTGGCGCCAGTCGCCTGTTTCCCGATTACTGGCAGGACTACATCGCCCCGATCCCGCAGGACGAACGCCACGACTTACTCTCGGCGTTCCACAAACGCCTGGTCGGCAACGATCAGATCGCCCAGATGCACGCGGCCAAAGCCTGGTCCATGTGGGAAGGCCGCACCGCCACCCTGCGGCCGAATCCGCTGGTGGTCGACCGCTTCTCCGAGCCTCAGCGTGCGTTGTCCATCGCCCGTATCGAGTGCCACTACTTCACCAACAATGCTTTCCTCGAGCCGAACCAACTGATTCGTGACATGGCCAAGATCGCCCACCTGCCTGGCGTTATCGTCCATGGTCGTTATGACGTGATCTGTCCGTTGGACAACGCCTGGGAATTGCATCAGGCCTGGCCGAACAGCGAATTGCAGGTGATTCGCGACGCCGGTCATGCAGCGTCCGAATCGGGTATCACCGATGCCTTGGTACGCGCCGCTGATCTGATGGCCCGTCGTATGCTCAACTTGTCGCCTGACGAAGCATGAAGGGCCTGCTGCAACGCGTGCGTGGCGCGCGAGTCGAGGTTGCGGGGGAGGTGGTTGGGGCGATAGATCAGGGGTTGCTGGTGCTGGTGGCGGTCGAGCCCGACGATACTCCGGCCAGCGCCGACAAACTTCTGCATAAACTGCTTAACTATCGAGTATTCAGTGACGCCGAGGGCAAGATGAATCTGTCCCTGGCGGACGTAGGCGGTGGGTTGCTGCTGGTCTCGCAGTTCACCCTGGCCGCCGACACCAAAAACGGGTTGCGCCCCAGTTTTTCGACCGCGGCACCTCCTGCTTTGGGTGAGGAGCTGTTCGACTATCTATTGGGTAAAGCGAAACAGGTGCATGGCACTGTGGCATCAGGTAGATTCGGCGCGGATATGCAGGTGCACCTGGTCAATGATGGCCCGGTAACCTTCCTGTTACAGACGTGAAAGCACTTGAAACATCTTTTTAAGGGCATTTCGACTGAAAACGGGGGCTTTTCCCGATAAATACTTGGTTCCCCCTGATGCGTTGTAACGCGGCCTGCTAGATAATCGCGCGCTACGGGGATCGGCGTTCGTTGGTCCGTTTTGACTTAGGTAGAGACTTGTCCGAGACCTGTTGGGGAATCATTTTGCCCCATAGGAGTCGGAACAATGCTCGCCAACTTGGCAAGAGTCGTTCGCAGGGTCGGTTTTTTTCCACCGCACACCGTGCTGGCACTTTAACTGGCCGTTGGTTTTTTGATCTGTTTTCGGCGAGGGTTGCTCGTGATTGTTAGTCCCTGTAATGCACCAAAATTGTCTGCCAAACGGTTTCGAAGCGCTCTGGTAGCAGGCTCTGCACTGCTCTGCCTGTTCAGCGCCGGCCAACTTTGGGCATTCAATCTGGATGACGTATCGGTCAAGGCAAAAGAGCTGGCCGGGCAAAAGTACGAAGCCCCGCGCAGTAACCTGCCGAATGAATTTCGCGAAATGAAATTCGCTGACTATCAAAAAATTCGGTTCCTCACGGAAAAAGCCGAATGGGCGAACCAGAAAACCCCCTTCAAGCTTTCGTTCTATCACCAGGGTATGCACTTCGATACGCCGGTGAAGATCAACGAAATCACGGCCAACACCGTCGAAGAGATCAAATACGACCCAAGTCGTTTCGATTTCGGCGACGTGAAGTTCGATCCTAAAGCCACTGAACAGCTGGGTTATGCCGGTTTCCGTGTGCTGTACCCGATCAACAAGGCCGACAAGCAAGACGAAATCATGACGATGCTTGGCGCGAGTTATTTCCGCGTCATCGGCAAGGGGCAAACCTACGGTCTGTCCGCTCGCGGCATGGCCATTGATACCGCGTTGCCATCCGGCGAAGAGTTCCCGCGCTTCACCGAGTTCTGGATTCAACAGCCGAAGCCGGGCGACAAGCACCTGGTGATCTTCGCCCTGCTGGATTCGCCGCGTGCCACCGGTGCCTATCGCCTGACCCTGCGTCCGGGCAGCGACACGGTCGTCGACGTCAAGGCCAGGATGTTCCTGCGTGACAAGGTCGCCAAACTCGGCGTTGCGCCGCTGACCAGCATGTTCCTGTTCGGCGCCAACCAGCCGTCGAAAGTGCTGAACTACCGTCGCGAACTGCACGATTCCAGCGGCCTGTCGATTCATGCTGGTAACGGCGAATGGATCTGGCGTCCACTGAACAATCCGAAACACCTGTCCGTGAGTAACTTCTCGATCGAGAACCCGCGCGGTTTCGGCTTGCTGCAACGTGGCCGTGACTTCAGTCACTACGAAGACCTCGATGACCGCTACGACAAGCGCCCAAGTGCCTGGATCGAACCGAAAGGCGATTGGGGCAAAGGCTCCGTCGATCTGGTAGAGATTCCTACCGCTGACGAAACCAACGACAATATTGTCGCTTTCTGGAGCCCGGAAAAACTGCCTGAGCCTGGCCAGTCCCTGGACGTTGCATACCGCATGCACTGGACCATCGACGAAGCCTCCCTGCATTCGCCGGACAGCGCCTGGGTTCAACAGACCCTGCGTTCCACGGGTGACGTCAAGCAGTCGAACCTGATTCGTCAGCCGGACGGCAGCGTGGCCTATCTGGTGGATTTCGAAGGCCCGTCCCTGCAAGTCCTGCCGGAAAATGCTGAAGTGCGTAGCCAGGTGAGTGTTGGTGACAACGCAGAACTGGTCGAGAACAGCGTCCGTTACAACCCTGAAACCAAGGGCTGGCGCCTGACCCTGCGGATGAAGATCAAGGATCCAAGCAAGTCCACCGAGATGCGCGCAGCACTGGTCAAGAACATCACGCCTGCCGAGGCGCTCAAGACCGCGGCACCAGCGTCCAGTTCTTCCGTTGCCAAGGCCGACAAGATCGCCGCCCGGCAGCAGGAGAAGAAGGACAAGGAAGCCAAGCAGGCTGAAACACAAGCCCAGCAAGTCAAGGATACAAAGGACAAGGACAACAAAGACGCCAAGCAGCCTGTCGCTGCCGAAGCGGCCCCAGCCACAACGGAATCGGCACCGACTGAACAAGTCCTGACCGAGACCTGGAGCTATCAGTTGCCCGCCGATGAGTAATTCACAAGTACAGCCACAAACGCTTGCCGAATATCTGGCGCATTTGCCGATGAGCGACGAGCAGCGCGCGGAACTCGCGGGCTGCAAGTCTTTCAGTGAACTGCACGAACGTCTTTCGTCCTCGACGTTCGACGCGCCGACCGAGGCTGCTCAAGCCTCGGTCGGCCGGCGCCTGACCCTGAACACCGCCGAAGAACTGGCGGACGCAGAAATGCTGGTGCTCGACGCCAGCGGTCGGGTTTGCCTCAAGGCAACCCCACCGATCCGTCGGACCAAAGTCGTGCCCGAGCCGTGGCGCACCAACATTCTGGTGCGTGGCTGGCGTCGGCTGACGGGGCGCACCAATCCGCCGGCCCCGCCGAAGGATGAGAACGTGCTGCCAGCGGCTCGCTGGCGCACCGTCGGTTCGATCCGACGCTACATTCTGCTGGTGCTGATGCTCGGTCAGACGATCGTCGCCGGTTGGTACATGAAAGGCATCATGCCGTACCAGGGTTGGTCGTTCGTCGATCTTGAAGAAGTCCTGCATCAACCTCTGACCCAAACCGCCACGCAGGTGCTGCCATATGCCTTGCAAACCAGCATTCTGATTATGTTCGGGATTCTGTTCTGCTGGGTTTCGGCTGGTTTCTGGACCGCGCTGATGGGCTTCCTTGAGTTGATCACCGGCCGTGACAAGTACCGCATTTCCGGCGCCAGCGCCGGTAACGAGCCGATCGCCAAAGACGCACGCACCGCACTGGTGATGCCGATCTGCAACGAAGACGTGCCGCGGGTGTTCGCCGGTTTGCGGGCGACCTTCGAGTCGGTTGCGGCCTCGGGTAATCTGGATCGCTTCGACTTTTTCGTGCTCAGCGACAGTAATGACGCCGACATCTGCGTTGCCGAGCAGCAGGCCTGGCTGGATGTCTGCCGTGAAGGCAAAGGCTTCGGCAAGATCTTCTATCGTCGCCGTCGCCGCCGCGTAAAACGTAAAAGTGGCAACCTCGACGACTTCTGCCGTCGTTGGGGCGGTGACTACAAGTACATGGTCGTACTCGACGCCGACAGCGTGATGAGCGGCGAATGCCTGAGCAGTCTGGTGCGCCTGATGGAAGCCACGCCGGACGCCGGGATCATCCAGACCGCGCCGCGTGCGTCGGGCATGGACACCCTTTATGCGCGTATGCAGCAGTTCGCCACGCGTGTGTACGGTCCGCTGTTCACTGCCGGTCTGCACTTCTGGCAGTTGGGCGAATCCCACTACTGGGGTCACAACGCGATTATCCGCATGAAGCCGTTCATCGAGCACTGCGCCCTGGCGCCGTTGCCCGGTAAAGGCGCGTTTGCCGGTGCGATTCTGTCCCACGACTTCGTCGAAGCTGCGCTGATGCGCCGTGCCGGCTGGGGCGTATGGATTGCCTACGACTTGCCGGGCAGCTACGAAGAACTGCCACCGAACCTGCTGGACGAACTCAAGCGTGATCGTCGCTGGTGCCACGGCAACCTGATGAACTTCCGGCTGTTCCTGGTCAAGGGCATGCACCCGGTGCACCGTGCGGTGTTCCTGACCGGCGTGATGTCGTACCTGTCTGCGCCGTTGTGGTTCTTGTTCCTGGTGTTGTCGACGGCCTTGCTGGCGGTCAACACGTTGATGGAGCCGCAATACTTCCTGGAACCGCGTCAGCTCTATCCACTGTGGCCACAATGGCAGCCGGACAAGGCGATTGCGCTGTTCTCGACGACCATCGTGCTGCTGTTCCTGCCGAAGTTGCTGAGCATCATCCTGATCTGGGCCAAGGGCGCGAAAGAGTTCGGTGGCAAGTTCAAGGTGACGCTGTCGATGCTGCTGGAGATGTTGTTCTCCATGCTGCTGGCGCCGGTGCGGATGATTTTCCACACCCGTTTCGTACTCGCCGCGTTCCTCGGCTGGGCCGCGACCTGGAACTCGCCACAACGTGACGATGACTCCACGCCATGGAGCGAAGCGGTAAAACGCCACGGTCCGCAAACCTTGCTGGGCTTCTTCTGGGCGCTGTTGGTGATCTGGCTGAACCCGAGCTTCCTCTGGTGGCTGGTGCCGATTGTCGGTTCGCTGATGCTGTCGATCCCGGTATCGGTGATCTCCAGCCGTGTCGGCCTGGGCCTCAAGTCCCGTGACGAAAGCCTGTTCCTGATCCCTGAGGAATACAATCCGCCACAGGCGTTGCTGGCGACCGATAAGTACACCCACGAAAACCGTTGGCATGCGCTGAACGACGGCTTCGTCCGGGCAGTGGTCGATCCACAACAGAACGCCTTGGCGTGCGCGCTGGCGACGTCCCGTCACCGTCAGGCAGAGCCGATCGAATGGCTGCGTATCGAGCGGGTTCGCCATGCGATGAAGGTCGGGCCTGCCGGGTTGACCAACGACGAGCGTGTGGCCCTGCTGAGCGATCCGGTGGCACTGGGTCGCTTGCATGAGCAAGTCTGGAACGAAGGTCATGCCGAGTGGCTACAAGCCTGGCGCACATCGGTGGATGCCGATCCCCATGCGCCGCTGCTGCCGCTCAAGCCTGTGAGCGTGCAGCCTCAGTTGGCCTAATGAAAAACCCCGCGAAAGCGGGGTTTTTTTTTGGCTGATGATCATTCCCACGCGCTGCCGGGAACGCCTCATACAGTTGATCTGACTGAACCCAACTTTGTGTTCGGCACAGATCCTGTGGGAGCGGGCTTGCCCGCGATTGCATCACCCCGGTTTCAAGCGAACCGGGATGCCCGCATCAGCTCAAACCTTGAACCGCCCCACCAGCATCTGCAAATGCGTCCCCAACCGCGCCAGTTCGACGCTGGAGGCCGCGGTCTCTTCACTGGCGGCCGAGGTCTGCTCGGACACATCACGCACGTTCAGCACGCTACGGTTGATCTCTTCGGCCACTGCGCTCTGTTGCTCGGCAGCGGCGGCGATCTGCTGGTTCATCGACTGGATCGCCGACACGGTGCGGGTGATGCTTTCCAGCGAGCTGCCGGCGCGACGGGTCAGTTCGACGCTGCTGTCGGTCAGGCTGCGGCTGTTGTCCATGATGGTCGCGACTTGCTGAGTGCCGGTTTGCAGGCCGACGATCAACTCTTCGATTTCTTCGGTGGACTTCTGGGTGCGCTGGGCCAGGCTGCGGACTTCGTCAGCGACCACCGCAAAACCGCGCCCGGCTTCACCGGCGCGGGCGGCTTCGATGGCGGCGTTGAGCGCCAACAGGTTGGTTTGCTGGGCCACGGACTTGATCACGTCGAGCACGCTGCCGATCTTGTCGCTTTCGCGCTTCAGATGCCCCATGGCTTCGGTGGAGTTACCGACTTCGGTAGCCAGGCGCTCGATCTGGGCGATGGCTTCGCCAACCACCCGGTCACCCTCGCGGGCCTGCTGGTCGGCGGCGACGGCAGCTTCGGATGCTTCCTCGGCGTTACGCGCGACTTCCTGCACCGTGGCGGTCATTTCGTGCATGGCGGTGGCCACCTGATCGGTCTCGACCTTCTGGCTGTTGACCCCGGCGCTGGTCTGCTCAGTGACGGCGGACAGCTCTTCAGCGGCGCTGGCGATTTGGGTCACGCCATCGCTGATGCCACCGATCAGATCTCGCAGGCCCAGGGTCATGCTCTGCATGGCGCGCTGTAACTGACCCAGTTCGTCCCGGCGTTCGGACGTCAGGTTGTGAGTCAGGTCGCCCGCGGCGACACGCTCGGCCACTTTGAGGGTCTGGCTCAGCGGAATGACGATCTGGCGAGTGATGGCCCAAGCCGCGAACAAGCCAAAGGCCGACGCGAGGACGGTGGCCATCAGCAACAAGTTTTTGGCGTGTGCCGCATCGGTGTCACGCACGACGGTTTGCGAGACTGTGAGCTTTTTGCTGAGGTCGAGCAGAATGTCGCCTTGCGTGCTCATGCGTTTGAGGGCGGCAGCGCTGGCGACCTGGGAGTCGCGGAACTGGCTGACAGCCGCGCGATAGGCTTTGAGTGAGTCGGTCGCCTGTTGCAGGTTATCGATGTGTTGTTCCGGCAGTTGAGACGGCAGGCTTTCGAGGTTTTTCAGAGCGTTGCCAATGGCGTCCAGCGCAGGCTGCTCGGCCTCGGGTTTGCCGCTGTAGGTATAGCCGCGGACCTGGAAACGCGCTTGCTGGATCAGCTTGCTCAGGTCGATCACGCTGTTGAACTGAGCGACGCTGTCGCCTTGCAACAAGGAATTTTCGACTTCGGCGACACGGGCCACGGCGTTATCGGCGGTGGCGCCCAGTTTGCTGCGAGCATTTTCGCGGGTAGCGGTGGCCTGAGTCATATCAGCGAAGGCGCGTTTGTATTCGCTGACCGCGGCCAATTGTTGGTCGATCATTGCCACGTCGGCAGGCTGTTCGATCAGCGTGCGGGCGGTTTTCAGGCCGGTTTCGAGTTGGCCGATCAGCTCGTTGACAGCGCCCGGGCCTTGTTCGCCACGGCGCATGTCGTAATCCATGCGGGCGAGGCGCAGGTCTTTGGTCAGCTCATTGAGGCTGGAAATAAACCCAAGCGTATCGCCACGGCTGATCACACCGCTCAGACCGGTCCAGCCGGTGAAGGTGATCAACAAGGTCAGAAGCAGCACCAGACCGAAGCCGATACCTAGTTTGCGATTGACGCTTACGTTTCCCAGTTTCTCGGCTAGCCAACGGTACATGCTGCAACTCCCTCGGACCATTAATCGGTTTTATGGGAACTGTATCGGCCGGCTGGCAGGGATCTGTAGGCGAGTAAACACTTGTGGCGAGGGAGCTTGCTCCCGCTTGGGCGCGAAGCGGCCACCGCTTTTTACCAGCAAGACCGCATTCACCGGTTTTACGACTGCTTCGCAGCCGAGCGGGAGCAAGCTCCCTCGCCACAGGGTAAGTGTCTGGGGTTAGAAGAGGCGTGCCAGCAGCGCAGTGACCGCGGTTTCGACTCGCAGGATGCGGTCGCCAAGTTGCACCGGTTGCAGGCCGGCCTTGCCCAGCAAATCGATTTCGTAGGGAATCCAGCCGCCTTCGGGGCCGATGGCCAGGGTCACGGGTTCGTTCAGGCCACGAGGGCAGGGCGGGTAGTTACCGGGATGGCCGACCAGACCGAGGGTGCCTTCGGTAATGGCCGGCAAACGATCTTCGACAAAGGGCTTGAAGCGCTTCTCGATGACGACTTCCGGCAGCACGCTGTCGCGAGCCTGTTCAAGACCCAGGATCAACTGCTCGCGAATCGCCTCGGGTTCCAGGAATGGGGTTTGCCAGAAGCTCTTCTCAACGCGATAGCTGTTCACCAGCACGATGCGCGGCACACCCATGGCGGCCACGGTCTGAAACACCCGACGGAGCATTTTCGGTCGCGGCAGCGCCAGCACCAAAGTCAGTGGCAGCTTGGCCGGTGGCGGCTGGTCGAGGGTGACGCGCAACTCGGCTTCATCGGCGTCCAGGCGCAGCAACTCGGCCGAGCCCATCAGGCCGCCGATACGCCCGACCCGCAGGCTGTCGCCCACCACCGAGCGGTGGACTTCCTGCATATGAGTCAACCGGCGATCGCGCAGAATCGCCCGGTCGGCCGCAATGAAGTCGGCCTCTTCGAGGAGCAGCAGGTTCACGCTTGAGTCGCTGGCGGCTGGTCGTTGTGATCGTCAGCCGGCTGATCGTCCGGGTGTTCGCCGCGCTTGCTGATCAGGCTACCGAACAGGATGCCGATCTCGAACAGCAGCCACATCGGTACGGCCAACAGCGTCTGCGAGAAGATGTCCGGTGGCGTCAGAATCATGCCGACCACGAAGCAGCCAATGATCACGTACGGGCGGATTTTCTTCAGGTAGGCGACGTTGACCACGCCGATCCACACCAGCAGCACCACAGCCACCGGAATCTCGAACGCCACGCCGAAGGCGAAGAACAGCGTCATGACGAAATCGAGGTAGCTGCTGATGTCGGTCATCATTTCCACGCCGGCCGGGGTGGCGGCGGCGAAGAACTTGAAGATCAGCGGGAACACCAGGTAATAGGCGAACGCCATGCCGGTATAGAACAGCATGATGCTCGATACCAGCAAGGGCACGGCGATGCGCTTCTCATGCTTGTACAGGCCCGGTGCGATGAAGCCCCAGATCTGATGCAGAATCACCGGGATCGCCAGGAACAGCGAGACCATCATGGTCAGTTTCAGCGGCGTCAGGAATGGCGAGGACACGTCGGTGGCGATCATTGTCGCACCGGCCGGCAGGTACTGACGCAGCGGCGTGGAGACGAAGGTGTAGATCTGCTGGGTGAAGGCGAACAACCCGGCGAAGATGATGAAGATCGCCGCTACGCAACGCAGCAGGCGAGTGCGCAACTCGGTGAGGTGCGAAACCAGCGGCATGTGCTGGTCGTTTTCGGGGAGATCGCTCATGGGGCTCGCGGCGGCAAAGTGGTGTCGTGAGGCGCCGGTGTTGTCGGCGCGGCGGCAGGAGCAACAGGTTCTACTGGAGTTGCAGGTGCAGGTGCAGGTGCAGGTTCAGCGGCTGCAGCCACCGGCATAGCCTCAGCCGCTGGCGCATGAATCGTCTGCGTCGCGACAGGTTCCACCAGCGTCGGCTCCTGCTGAGTTGGCGTGAAAATCTTCCGCGCCTCCTGCTCCAGGGACAGAATGTGCTCGTTGTGCAGTTGCCGGCGAATCTCGTCGGCACCGATTTCACGTTCAACTTCTTGTTTGATCGCGTTGAAGCTGCGCTTCAGCCGCCCAACCCACAGGCCGGCGGTGCGCGCAGCGCCCGGCAGACGCTCGGGGCCCAGCACCAACAGGGCGACGAGGCCGACAAGCAGCAATTCAGAGAAGCTGATACCAAACATTAGTCAGTGCTCACGAGTCTTTGCGGATCGGCTCTTCGACTTTTTGCGCCTGCACGTCGATGGTGTGCGGCGGGTTCACGGACTGTGTGGTCTGTGGCTGAACAGGTGGAACCGGTTGGGCCGGGGTCGCTGTCGGGTCAGCCGGTTTCTCGTCGTCGTTCATGGCTTTACGAAAGCCCTTGATCGACTCGCCCACGTCAGTGCCGAGGTTTTTCAGTTTCTTGGTGCCGAACACCAGCACCACGACAACCAGGATGACGACCCAGTGTTTCCAGTCAAAAATGCCCATGTTGCGTTCCTCTCTAAATAGTTGTTCAGGCGGACGGGCGAGAGGCTTTCTCGGCATGTCCGGACAGACCGAAGCGACGGTCCAGTTCATCGAGCACAGCCTGTGGATGCTGCCCCAGCTGGGCGAGCATGACCATGCTGTGGAACCACAAATCGGCGGTCTCGTAGATCACATCGCTGCAGTCACCGCTGATGGCGGCATCCTTGGCGGCAATGATGGTTTCGACCGACTCTTCGCCGACTTTTTCCAGAATCTTGTTCAAGCCCTTGTGGTACAGGCTGGCGACATACGAGCTATCGGCGGCGGCGCCTTTGCGCTCTTCCAGCACCTGGGCCAGACGGGTCAAAGTGTCACTCATGTTTGTGTCCTGCGGAATAGATAGCGTGCGGGTCTTTCAGCACCGGGTCGACGGTTTTCCAGTCGCCGTTCTCGAAGACGCGGTAGAAGCAGCTCTGACGGCCGGTATGGCAGGCGATGTCGCCGATCTGCTCAACCATCAGGATGATCACGTCAGCGTCACAGTCCAGGCGCATCTCATGCAGGGTTTGCACGTGGCCGGACTCTTCGCCCTTGCGCCACAGCTTGCCACGGGAACGTGACCAGTAAATGGCACGGTTCTCGGCGGCGGTCAATTCCAGTGCTTCGCGGTTCATCCAGGCCATCATCAGGACGCGTCCGGTCTTGTGATCCTGGGCAATCGCCGGCACCAGGCCATCGGCGTCCCACTTGATCTCGTCCAGCCAGTTTTTCATCTTCGACTCCAGCGGGCTCTACTTCAATAGTTGAGGCCAATGTTCAAATTCAGCGTTCAAACAGTGTGCCAGCCGATCATCCAACTGGCTATCGGCGAACGACCAGATACAAGCCGACCGCCACCATGATTCCGGCGGGCCAATGCCCCAATTCGTTCAGTGGGCCACCGGCTGCGAGTATCGTGCCACCCGCCAGGTGAGCGGTGCCGAGCAACCGCAGGAACCAGTCGTCCTTGCGCTTGTGCCAAGGGGGTGGCGGGTCATTGGCGTGGGGCTGGGACATGCGCTCGAGCAGGTCGCGGGCCATGTTGGCCAGATGCGGGATCTGCTCGAACTGGCTCTGCACGTTGCCTAACAAGGCTTTGGGGCTGACGCGCTCGCGCATCCAGCGTTCGAGGAACGGCTGGGCGGTGTTCCACAGATCGAGGTCCGGGTACAGCTGACGGCCCAGGCCTTCGATGTTCAACAGGGTTTTTTGCAGCAAGACCAATTGCGGCTGCACTTCCATGTTGAAGCGTCGAGCGGTCTGGAACAGGCGCATCAGCACCTGGCCGAAGGAAATATCTTTTAACGGTTTTTCGAAGATCGGCTCGCACACGGTACGGATCGCTGCTTCGAACTCGTTGAGTTTGGTTTCCGCCGGCACCCAGCCCGAATCGATGTGCAACTGCGCGACACGCCGGTAATCACGCTTGAAGAACGCGAACAGGTTGCGCGCCAGATAGTCCTGGTCTTCCGGGGTCAGGCTGCCGACGATGCCGCAGTCGATCGCGATGTACTGCGGGCTCCACGGTTGCACGGTACTGACGAAGATGTTGCCGGGGTGCATGTCGGCGTGGAAGAAGCTGTCGCGGAACACCTGGGTGAAGAAAATCTCCACACCACGCTCGGCGAGCATTTTCATGTCGGTGCGCTGGTCGGCCAGGGTCGCGAGGTCGGTGACCTGAATCCCGTAGATGCGCTCCATCACCAGCACTTTCGGCCGGCACCAGTCCCAATAGACTTGCGGCACATAGAGCAGCGGCGAACCTTCGAAATTGCGCTTCAGCTGGCTGGCGTTAGCCGCCTCGCGCAGCAGGTCGAGTTCGTCGTAGATGGTTTTTTCGTAGTCGCTGACCACGTCCACCGGGTGTAGCAAGCGAGCGTCGGCCGAGAGTTTTTCCGCGGCGCGGGCAAGAATGAACAGCCACGCCAGGTCCTGGGCAATGATCGGTTTGAGGCCCGGGCGGATCACCTTGACCACTACTTCTTCACCGGTTTTCAGCTGCGCGGCATGCACTTGCGCCACCGAGGCCGAGGCCAGTGGCTCGACGTCGAAACGGCTGAAGACTTCACTGATTTTTTTGCCAAGCTGCTCTTCGATCAGCCGGACCGACACTTGCGAGTCGAATGGCGGCACGCGGTCCTGCAGTTTCATCAGTTCATCGGCGATGTCTTCGGGCAGCAGGTCGCGGCGCGTCGAAAGGATCTGGCCAAACTTGATGAAAATCGGCCCCAGGTCCTGCAACGCCAGGCGCAGTCGCGCACCACGGCTCAGGTCCAGCGTCTTGCGCGGAAACCAGCGCCACGGCAAGGCGTAGCGCAGCGCCAGCAGAAACCAGGGCAGTGGCAGGGCGAACAGCAAGTCATCGAGGCGGTAGCGAATCACAACGCGCTGGATGCGCAACAAACGGCGGACGGCAAGCAGCTTCATGCGTTATCGCTTGGGTCGAGGGATCGGAAAAGGCGCTCGAAACGCGCCTCGAGACGTTCCAGATCGAGCTTGATCTGGTCCAGTTCATTAAAACGGGCGTCAGCTTCGCGCTGACCGACGAGGGCGCGCGATTCTTCGGCCAGGTATTCGCCCAGGTTCTGATTCAGGCTGGCGAACCCTTGCTGATACCAGCGTGCGCGACTGCGCAGGTGACCGCCGACCAGTTGCGTGGCCACAGGTCCCAGCCAGCGCGAGAGTTCGTACTCCCAGTCCAGTTCGAGGTCCTGAAGGATCGTCGCCAGTTCCAGCAGCACGCCGCTGTCGCCGTCGAGTTCGACTTCCGGGGCATGCAGAACCGAAGTCTTGTCCTTGCTCGTCGCCAGTTTCAGCAGGCTTGAGGCCGGTGCGCGCAAGGTGCAATCGGCACCGCTTTCCCACTGGGAGGCGAGCATCAGGCCTTCATCGCTGGGCAGGATGAACACTTGCAGCGCCGGGCTGCGGCAGTCGACGGCAATCACCTTGCCACTCAAATGCGCCAGCCGCGGCAGCGCTGTGCTGTCGAGACGCAGCACCCGGTTCAAACCGAGTTCAACGCTGGCGAGCAGGCCGGCCAGCAACATCAGGGCTTGATGCCGCGGTGCAGGGCGACGATGCCTGCGGTCATGTTGTGGTACGTCACGCGGTCGAAACCGGCTTCGACCATCATCGACTTCAGGGTTTCCTGGTTCGGGTGCATGCGGATCGATTCGGCCAGGTAGCGATAGCTTTCCGAATCATTGGTGATCAGCTTGCCCATCAACGGCATGAAGGCGAACGAATAGGCGTCGTAGGCCTTGGACATCAGCGCGTTGGTCGGCTTGGAGAATTCCAGTACCAGCAAACGGCCGCCCGGTTTCAGCACGCGCAGCATCGAGCGCAGGGCGTCTTCTTTATGCGTCACGTTGCGCAGGCCGAAGGCGATGGTCACGCAATCGAAATGGTTGTCCGGGAACGGCAGCTTTTCAGCGTCGGCCTGGACGAATTCGACGTTGCCGGACACACCCAGATCCAGCAGGCGGTCACGACCGACCTTGAGCATGGATTCGTTGATGTCGGCCAACACTACCTGGCCAGTCGGTCCCACAAGATGCGAGAACTTGCGGGTCAGGTCGCCAGTGCCGCCGGCGATGTCCAGCACGCGGTTACCGGTGCGCACGCCCGACAATTCGATCGCGAAACGCTTCCACAGACGGTGCATGCCGCCCGACAGGAGGTCGTTCATCAGGTCGTACTTGGCGGCTACCGAGTGGAAAACCTCAGCGACTTTTTCCGCTTTCTGGCTTTCCGGAACGTTTTTGAAGCCGAAGTGAGTGGTGGGTTCGGCATCGCTGCCTTTGCGCTGATCAGTCATATCGCTGTCACCAAAAGAGAATGCGGGACATTCTAATCCCGGTGGCCTGCTTTGTCTTGGCAAGGCTGAAGGTAAGATAGGCAACTACCGGGACGTTTTGACGCATGCAGGGTCAAGATGTCTTGAGCAAGTCACGATAAAGCAGGAGTCATTCGATGGCCCGTATTAGTGTTGAGCGTGCCCACGGCCTGGGTAAGGAAGCGGCCCGCGAGAAGGCCGACAAGTTGGCGCAGAAACTGTCCGAACAGTATGGCCTGGAGCCGCAGTGGTCCGGCGACACCCTGAATCTCAGACGCTCGGGTGTAAAAGGGGCGGTATATGTGGGCGAGGACTCGATCAAGGTCGATGTCGAATTGGGCCTGTTGATGTCCGCCATGAGCGGCACCATCAAATCGGAAATCGAAAGGGCGCTCGATAAAGCACTGACCTGATCCACTTCCATCTGTGGAATGCGGTCCCTGTGGGAGCGAGCCTGCTCGCGAAAGCGGTCTTTCAGTCGACATCAATGTTGAATGTGCCTGCCTCTTCGCGAGCAGGCTCGCTCCCACATTTGTTTGTGGTGCGCCCAAAGGTTTATGTCACTTGTTAGGGTGCCGTTTCTAATTATTCTCACTACTTTGTGCCTGAGCCCGACTCTCTGCGGGCAGTTCCTCGACCCTTCTGCGCGTGAGGTGCACCATGGCCAAAGTTATTTTGAAGAAAAAAGTCGACGTTGAGACTAACGCCCTGGGCGACGTCAAATCGTATGCCCGCAAGATCTGGCTCGCTGGTCTGGGTGCTTACACCAAGGTCGGCCAAGAGGGTAGCGAGTACGTTCAAGAGCTGATCAAAGCTGGTCAAGCTGTTGAAAAGAAAGGCAAAAAAGTAGTCACTGAAAAACTTGAAGCGGCCAATGCCGAGATCGATGAAGCCAAGAGTGAAGTGAGCACTTTCAAAGGCAAAGTCGAACTTCAACTCGACAAAGTCGAAAGGGCTTTCGATACACGTATCGCAAGTGCCTTGAATCGTATCGGCATTCCGTCTAAACATGACGTTGAGACACTCTCTGCTAAGCTCGATGAGCTGACGGCATTGCTCGAACGTGTCGCGCGTAAATCTTAAGGAGAACGGGATGGCTGGTAAAAAGAATACTGAAAAAGAAGGCAGCTCGTGGATCGGGAAGGTCGAAGACTACTCCCGCAAGATCTGGCTGGCTGGTTTAGGCGTGTACTCGAAGATTGACACTGACGGCAGCAAGCTCTTCGATACATTGGTTAAGGACGGCGAGAAAGCCGAGAAGCTCACCAAGAGCGCTGTCGGCAAAAAAGTCGATGCCGCCAAGGACTCCGCTTCGTCGGCCAAGTCGCGCATCAGCGGCGTGAAAGATCGTGCACTGGGCAAATGGGATGAGCTGGAAGGGGCTTTCGACAAGCGTCTGAACAGCGCCATTTCGCGCCTGGGTGTACCGAGCCGCAATGAGGTCAAGGCACTGCACAGCAAGGTCGATACCCTGACCAAGCAAATCGAAAAACTCACCGGTGCCAAGGTTGCGCCTGTTGCGGCGAAAACCGCGGCGGCCAAACCAGCGGCCAAAAGCGTAGCCAAACCATTGGCCAAGGCTGCCGCTAAACCGGCAACCAAAACTGCCGCGGCGAAACCTGCAGCCAAATCGGCCGCAAAACCTGCCGCCAAACCAGCTGCTAAACCGGCGGCCAAACCTGCAGCTAAAACCGCAGCAGCCAAACCTGCCGCAGCGAAGAAGCCAGCAGTGAGAAAACCGGTCGCCCCGAAAGCGGCTGCACCGAAACCAGTAGCGGCTGCTGCCAAGCCGGTAACCCCGGTCAGCACGGCGAACTCCGCCACTGCACCGACCCCTGCTGTAACCCCGACTGCTACGCCGGCTCCATCGACGCCAACCAGTCAGTCCTGATTTCAGGACTAAAAAAACGCCCGGCCTGCAAAGGTCGGGCGTTTTTGTTTTGAAGATTCAAGATTTGGGTCGCTTGTCTTTTGATCTTAATGCTCTTCGAGGTATTGCAACGCCAACCGCTCGGTCGCGACCTTGATCGGCGGCAGCAAGTGCGGCGCCACCAGCATCATGATCTGATACACCACCAGCCTCACTTCACCTTCACGGTCGAGAATCCGCTGATAGTCCAGCGAGAACAGCAACGTCATGGTGATTTGTTCCACCAGCTGCCCCAGCGCCTGGGTGTCACTGACCAACTGACCTTGAGCTTTCAACTGTGCCAGCAATGACGCCAGTGTGCGCTTCAACGCATTGAGCAGGTTGCGTATCCCCTTGGCCAGTTTCGGCAGGCGGCCGGCAAGGTTCGACAGATCCTGGAACAGAAACCGGTAGTGGGCCAGGCGTTCGATGATCAGGTGCAGGAACAGCCAGTAATCGTCGGGTGCCAATTCCACATCGGACGGTGGATCGAGCAAGGGCGTCAGCTCGGCCTGGAAGCGCTCGAACAGCCCGAGGATCAGCGGTTCCTTGCCGTGGAAATGGTAGTAGAGGTTACCCGGGCTGATGCCCATTTCGTTGGCCACTTCCATGGTGGACACATTCGGTTCGCCCTTCTGATTGAACAACTGCAGGGCACATTCGAGAATCCGGTCGCGGGTTTTCATCCAGTCTTCTTAATGGTCGAGTCATGCCACGGCCATTGGCGGCCGTGGTTCGTTGAACGTCAGCGCACGCGCACGTAAGTACCGGGTGCCGCCTCCATCGGTGGATAGTTCTGGTTGCCGAGGGCCATCTGGGTTTCATGTTGTGCGCCGGAGCGTTCCTGAATCCAGCCCAGCCATTGCGTCCACCAACTGCCGTCGACGCGCTTGGCGTCGTAATACCAGGCCCGCGGATCGCTGCTCAGTTTCGGATTCTCGACGTAGTTGGCTTTCGGATTGTGGGGCGGGTTCAGAATGCTCTGCACATGACCGCTGTTGGACAGCACAAAGCGCCGCTCGCCACCCAGCAGCAATGCCGAGCGATACACCGCATCCCACGGGGTGATGTGATCATTCATGCCCGCCACGCTGAAACTGTCGACGGTGACTTTCTGCAGGTCGATCGGCGTGCCGCACACTTCCAGCCCACCCGGATGACTCAGCGGGTTGTGCTTGAAGAAATCCAGCAGGTCGCCATGAAACGCCGCCGGCAGGCGCGTGTTGTCATTGTTCCAGTAGAGGATGTCGAACGCCGGCGGCTCCTTGCCCAGCAGGTAGTTATTGACGAAGTAATTCCAGATCAAATCGTTGGGACGCATCCAGGCAAACACCCTGGCCATGTCGCGACCTTCCAGAACGCCCTTCTGATATGAGCGGCGCTTGGCCGCTTCCAGCGTTTGTTCGTCGGCGAAGAGGGTGGCCGGGCTGTCGATCTGGCTGTCGAGCATGCTGACCAGGTAGGTCGCGCTGGACACCCGTCGTAGCTGCCGCTTGGCCTGCAAATGCCCTTGCAGCGCGGCGATGGTCAGCCCACCCGCGCAGGCTCCCATCAGGTTGACCTCGCGAGCGCCGGTGATCGCCCGGCACACATTCATCGCTTCTTCGGCGGCTTCGACGTAGGACGACAACCCCCATTCGCGATGACGCACATCGGGATTGCGCCAGCTGATAATGAAGGTCTGCAAACCGTTTTTAAGGGCGTACTGGACGAAGCTGTTGCCGGGGCTCAAGTCGAAAATGTAGTACTTGTTGATCTGTGGCGGCACGATCAGCAATGGCTTTGAATACTGTTTTTCGCTCATCGGCTTGTACTGGATCAGCTCCAGAAGCTCATTGCGAAACACCACGGAGCCGGTAGTGGTGGCAACCGTTTTGCCCACCTCGAACGATTGCTTGGTGACTTGTCTGGGCAGGCCGTCGTTATGCAGGAGGTCGTCGAGCAGATGGCCGATACCCCGCACCAGACTGTTGCCGCCGGAGTTGAAAAATTCCTTGATCGCCAGCGGATTGAGCAGGGTGTTGGATGGCGCCACGGCGTCGTTGATCAAGGCAAAGGCGAAGTGGGCGCGGGCACGATCCTCCGGGCTCATGTTGCTTTCGTCGATCCAGCTTTTGACTTCTTTCTGCCAGCTCAGATAGGCCTGCAGGCTGCGGCGATAAAAAGGATTGAGGCTCCACGTCGGGTCGGCAAAGCGACTGTCCTGCGGGTTGGTCGGGTGCAAGGTTTCACCCAACAGTACGCGGCCCAACTGGCCGCCCAGCTTCAAGGCATGCCGGGCCGTATACACCGGATTGCGCAGGCCGTGGGTGGCCAGGCTGCGCAAGGTCGAAAGCAGGTCCCGGCCGCGCAGACCGGTAACCGCACTCTGTGCATTGATGAATGCAGCGGGAGTGGGCAATGAGCCCTTCGCTGGTTTGTCGCGCATGAGTTAACACTCCTTCGTCGTCAGGCCAAAAACAAACACACCCGAACAAAACACCATAGACGCTGTTGCGGGTTGTTGCGCGGCACGGCGTCCTGCCAACTCCTTTTAGTAAACAAAAGCCGGGGTCGGTTAACCGCCCGATGGCGCCGGATGTGGATGCATTACTGCGCGCTGACGTTCCTCCTCAAGAAACTTCATGATGATCGGTGCCACCGCTTCGGCCCGGGTAATCAAAAACAGATGGCCGTCGTCGATGATGTGCAGTTGGGCGTTTGGAATTCGCCAGGCCAACATACGCATGTTGATAAGTGGAATCAGTGGGTCATCGTCGCCGGCCAACACCAAAGTTGGCTGGTTGATCTTGTGCAGCCAGTGAATGCTGGTCCAGCCGAGGCCGGCGAACAGCTGCCAGTAATAACCGAGTTTGCCTGCCGAGCGGACCCTGGCGGCGTGACTGGCAGCCAGGGTCGGATCGCGACGGAACGAGCCGCCATAGATCATTGGTGCGATGCGGATCACATGGGATGGCTGGATGTAGCGCCGTGGGCTGGCCATCATCCACAGCACTTTCGGCTTGCCCGGAACCATCACGGCGCCAGCCGCTGTGGCAGCCAGCACCAGCTTCTTGCAGCGCTCGGGATAGTCATGGGCGAACTGCTGCGCCAGAGCGCCACCCCACGAAACGCCAATCACATTGACTTGCCCGTAATCGAGATAGTCGAGCATTCGCGCCGTGAGTTTCGCCAGGCCCGAAAAGCGATACGGGCGGTTGGGAGTCGATGAGCCGCCGACGCCGGGTACGTCGAAGGCGATGACTTCCAGGTCCGGATCCAGAGCCTGGACGAACGGGAATATCAGCTCCAGGTTGGCGCCGATGCCGTTGAAAATCAGCAAGGGCGTCAAGTGAGGCTTGCCGGGGCGTACCGCGGTGCGGAGGGTCTGGCCATCCAGGTTGACGGTACGAAAGACGAACGGTTGCGGCATGCACAGAGCCCTGTAGGTTTTAAACGCTGATCGAGCCGTCCCGGGCCGTCGCAGAATGTTCGAGGTTGGCCTCGAGAGTAATCGATAGAGATCGCGGCACCTCCCAGTGCCGCGGACTGCGAGTTATTTGAAGCTCAACGTTCATGCACGTAGGTACCCGGCGAAGCTTCGCCCGCGGGATAGGCCTTGTTGCCAAGGTTGGCGGGGGATTTCTTCAGTTTGCCCGAACGCTCGGCCTGCCACGCCTGCCAGTGCAACCACCAGGAATCGGTGTGCTTGGTGGAATTTTCCATCCACTCTTCGGCTTTGACCGGCATTTCGGTGCTGGTCATGTAGCGCGCTTTCGGATTACCCGGAGGGTTCAGAATGCTCTGGATGTGTCCGCTGCTGGACAGCACGAACTCGACCTTGCCGCCGAACAGCTGCGCGGATTTGTAGCAGGACTTCCACGGAGTGATGTGATCGTTGGTACCGGCCAGGGAAAAGATGTCGGCGGTCACCTGCTTGAGGTCGATCGGCGTTCCGCACACTTCCAGGGCATCGGAGCGGATCAGTGGGTTGTTTTTGAACATCTCGATCAGGTCGCCGTGGAACGCCGCGGGCAACCGGGTGGTGTCGTTGTTCCAGAACAGGATGTCGAAAACCGGCGGCTCATTACCCAGCAGGTAGTTGTTGACCCAGTAGTTCCAGATCAGGTCGTTGGGGCGCATCCAGGCGAAAACTTTCGCCATGTCGCGACCTTCCAGAACACCGGCCTGGTAGGAATGGCGCTTGGCGGCTTCGAGGGTCTGCTCGTCGACGAACAGGGCCACATCGCTGTCCAGGGTGGTGTCCAGCACGCTGACCAGCAGGGTGAGGGCGTTGACCTTCTTCTCGCCGATCGCTGCGTAGTGACCCAGCAGGGCGGTGCAGGTGATGCCGCCGGAGCAGGCACCGAGCATGTTCACGTCTTTGCTGCCGGTAATCGCGGTGACGACATCGACCGCTTCCTTGAGCGCTTCGATGTAGGTCGACAGACCCCACTCGCGCTGCTCCTTGGTCGGGTTGCGCCAGCTGACGATGAACGTCTGCACGTTGTTGCGCAGGCAGAAGCGCGCCAGGCTCTTGTCCGGGCTCAGGTCGAAAACGTAGAACTTGTTGATCTGTGGCGGCACCACCAGCAGCGGGCGTTCATGCACCTGCTCGGTGATCGGTCGGTACTGGATCAACTCCAGCACATCGTTGCGAAACACCACTGCGCCTTCGGTCACGCCCAGGCTCTTGCCGACTTCGAATGCACCCATGTTGACCTGGCTCGGCATACCGCCGTTGTGCACCAGATCCTTGGCCAGATGGGAGAGGCCGTCGAGCAGGCTCTTGCCACCGGTTTCGAAGAAGCGTTTGACCGCCGCCGGGTTGGCCGCCGTGTTGCTCGGGGCCATGGCTTCGGTCATGAGGTTGATCACGAAATGACCGCGAGCGACGTCCTTGGGCGACAGGTTGCTGTCATCGATCCACGCGTGAAGCTCCTTGCGCCACGCCAGATAAGTTTGCAAATAACGTTTGTAGAGCGGGTTCTGACTCCACGCCGGGTCAAGGAAGCGACGGTCATCACTTTGCGGTTGAAGCTCGGATTTTCCGAACAGCACGTTCTTGAGTTCGATGCCGAAATGGGCGACGTGCCTGGCGCTGTGGATGGGTTGTCTGATGGCCTGGGTCAGCACCATTCGAGCAGAACCCAGTAGATCCTTTCTACGCAGCCCAACAACAGGATTCAGTCCCAAGGTATTTTCTGAAGCCTGGAATTTCAGGTCATCGTTTTGCTTGTTACTCATCTACGACGCTCCATTGTCCTGAGGCGAGTACCTGAGCCCAGCTGTGTAGTCACACAACAACGCCAGGTACTACTGCTCGGGTGACCGTTAATTGCGCATAGCTACAAATGCACGGAACTTGCCAGCTCCATTGGTTACCCGAGTTTAATTTTTTTCGCAAGCGGGCCAATCGTTGACCCGGCAGCCAAGCATTCAAACAGATGGAATTAGAAAATGCCCTCTAAATAGCCAGAGGGCTGATTTAGAGCATCAGCTTGACGACCGACTCATTCGGATCACGGGTCTTTCCAGCCGCTTTGAGTTCCGCAAGATAATCGTTCCAGAGATCTTCTTGGCGCACTGCCAGCTGGTACAGATATTCCCAAGTGAACAGGCCGCTGTCGTGGCCGTCGTCGAAGGTCAATTTCAGTGCGTACTGACCGGCCGGTTCGACCTTGCTCAGGCCGACGCCGATCTTGCCAAATTGCAGGATGGGTTTGCCGTGGCCCTGGACTTCAGCGGAAGGAGAATGCACGCGAAGGAACTCGGCGGGCAGGTGATATTCCTCGCCGGACGCGTATTTGAGCGTCAGGGTTTTTGAGGCTTTGTGGAGTTTGATGTCGGTGGGGAGTTGGGTCATGGCCGGTCGTCCGTCTATGTGGAACGTTGTGTAGGAGCTGCCGCAGGCTGCGATCTTTTGATCTTCGGCATCAGCCGGAAAAGATCGCAGCCTGCGGCAGCTCCTACAGGTGTTACGTTCTCACAGGAGAGTAGGTGACCTACAGGATATAACGGGAGAGGTCTTCGTTCTGCGCCAATTCGCCCAAGTGACTGTTGACGTAGTCGGCATCGATCAGGATCGGCTTGTCCTCGTGGGTGCTGGCCAGATCACCGGCGCTGAACGACACCTCTTCGAGCAGACGTTCGAGCAGGGTGTGCAGGCGACGGGCACCGATGTTTTCGGTTTTCTCGTTGACCTGCCAGGCGATCTCGGCGAGACGCTTGATGCCGTCCGGCAGGAATTCGATGAGCAGACCTTCGGTTTTCAGCAGTGCACAGTACTGCTCGGTGAGCGATGCATGCGGCTCGCTGAGGATGCGCTCGAAATCTTCCGGGCTCAGGGCCTTGAGCTCGACCCGAATCGGCAGGCGACCTTGCAGCTCCGGCACCAGATCGCTTGGCTTGCTCAGGTGGAACGCACCAGAAGCGATGAACAGGATGTGGTCAGTCTTGACCATGCCCAGTTTGGTGTTGACGGTGCAGCCTTCGATCAGCGGCAGCAAGTCGCGCTGTACGCCTTCGCGGGACACGTCGATGCCACCGGAATTGCCACGCTTGGCGACCTTGTCGATTTCATCGATGAACACGATACCGTGCTGCTCAACGGCTTCCAGGGCCTTGGCCTTCAATTCTTCTTCGTTGACCAGGCGACCGGCTTCTTCGTCGCGAACCAGTTTCAGCGCTTCCTTGACCTTGAGCTTGCGGTTTTTGCGCTTGCCCTTGCCCATGTTGGCGAACAGGCTCTGCAGCTGGTTGGTCATTTCTTCCATGCCCGGTGGTGCGGAGATATCGACGCCGGTCGCTTCGGCCACTTCGATTTCGATCTCCTTGTCATCCAGCTGACCTTCACGCAGGCGTTTGCGGAACAGCTGACGGGTGTTGGAATCCTGGGACGAGGCGGAGTCCTCGTTGCTGAAGCCCATGCGTGCCGGTGGCAGCAAAGCGTCGAGGATGCGCTCTTCGGCGGCGTCTTCGGCGCGGTGACGAACCTTGGTCATTTCCTGTTCGCGCAGCAGCTTGATCGCAGCGTCGGCCAGATCACGAATGATCGATTCGACGTCACGGCCGACGTAGCCCACTTCGGTGAACTTGGTCGCTTCGACTTTGATGAACGGCGCGTTGGCGAGCTTGGCCAGGCGACGGGCGATCTCGGTTTTACCGACACCGGTCGGGCCGATCATCAGGATGTTCTTGGGGGTGACTTCGACGCGCAGCTCTTCGGGCAGCTGCATCCGGCGCCAGCGGTTGCGCAACGCGATGGCAACGGCGCGTTTGGCATCGTCCTGGCCGATGATATGGCGATTGAGTTCGTGGACGATTTCACGGGGGGTCATGGGCATAATAATTGGCGGTCCTCAAGCAAAAGTGAGCCGTGGCACTAGGCCGAAACAGGCTTACTCGGCGAGGTCCTGCTCCTCAATGGTGAAGGTGTGGTTGGTGAATACGCAGATGTCGCCGGCGATGCCGAGCGCTGTTTCGACAATTTCCCGCGCCGACAAATCGGTTTTCTTCAACAGGGCACTCGCGGCAGCCTGGGCGTAGCCGCCGCCGGAACCCATGGCGATCAGGCCTTCTTCGGGCTCAACCACGTCACCGTTGCCGGTGATGATCAGGGAGGCATCTTTGTTGGCGACCGCGAGCATGGCTTCGAGGCGGCTCAGGGAGCGGTCGGTGCGCCATTCTTTGGCGAGTTCGACGGCGGCACGAACAAGGTGGCCCTGATGTTTCTCGAGCTGGCCTTCGAAACGCTCGAAGAGGGTGAAGGCGTCAGCGGTGGCCCCGGCAAAACCGGCGATAACCTGGCCGTGGTAGAGGCGGCGAACTTTCTTCGCGTTGCCTTTCATCACGGTATTGCCGAGCGAAACCTGGCCGTCGCCGCCCATGACGACTTTGCCGTGGCGGCGAACTGAAACGATGGTGGTCAAGGGAGAGTCTCCACGCAGCGGGGCGAAAATGCCTTATGCCAACTCATATGGGGGTGGTGGATCGTTTTTCAACTGTAGGACGCGGCGGGGGACGAGCGGTGTAGGGCAGGTGGAGGAGGCGGTGTCGCTGATGACGCCATCGCGGGCAAGCCCGCTCCCACAGGATATGCGCCAACCCTGTGGGAGCGGGCTTGCCCGCGATGAACGATGACGCGGCTACCCTGTCGGGAAATCAGCGACTCTGGCGTTGTTGTAACAACAGGTTGCTGAAGCCGCTGCCAGCCAGTTGTTTCTGAGCGGTGGTCAGCTGTTCGCGGTTGCTGAACGGGCCGACCAGAACCCGATACCAGGTCTCGTCCTTCACGGTGCCGGATTCAACCGCCACGGCCTGACCCAGCAGAATGATCTGCGCACGCACCTTGTCGGCATCGGCTTCCTTGCGGAACGAACCGGCCTGCAGGAAGAACTTGGTCACCGGCGCAGCTTTCGCCACGGGTGGCGCTGGCGGCGGGGTGATGCCGGCCAATGCCGCTTGAGCCCGGGCCGTGTCGATCTTCGCCGCTTCCGCAGGCGTCACCGGCGTGGTCGGAATGGCCGGCACTTGTGGTGTCGGCAGGGTTTTCTCCGGCACCGCGTCCGGCGGCACGATGACTTCCGATTCCGGCAGCAAAGTGTAGAAGTCGTACTTCGGCTTCACCGGTTGCGTCGGGCTTGGCGGGGTCTTGTTGGCCTCGGCGATCTTGGTGGCTTTCTGCTGTTCGATCTTCTCGCGCTTGACGGTATCGCTGCCCTTGCCCGGCTCCAGCTTCATCAGGAATACAATGAACGCACCGACCGTCAGGCCGATGGCCATCCACAGCCAGCCCGGGATCGGTTGCTTTGCAGGAGCTTGGTAACGGCTGGCGCCACGCTTGGGTGCAGGTTTTTTCTTGGCAGCCAACTTACATACGCTCCAGAGTTTCCAGACCCAAGAGTTCCAGGCCTTGCTTGAGAGTGCGGCCGGTCAGCGCGGCGAGGCGCAGGCGGCTCTGCATTTGCGCCGGGGTGTCGGCGCCGAGGATCGGGCAGTTCTCATAGAAGCTGGAGAACAGGCCGGCGACATCGTACAGGTAGGTGCAGAGGATGTGCGGCGTGCCTTTGTCGGACACGTTATTCAGAATTTCGCCGAACTGCGCCAGTTTCGCCGCCAGCTCATGTTCGTGCGCGGCTTCGAGGACGATCTGTCCTTCGACTTCGCTGAAATCCTTGCCGAGTTTGCGGAACACACCGGCCACCCGGGTGTAGGCGTACAGCAGGTATGGCGCGGTGTTGCCTTCGAAGTTCAGCATCAGGTCGAAGTTGAAGCTGTAGTCGCTGGTGCGGTGCTTGGACAGGTCGGCGTATTTCACGGCGCCGATGCCCACGACCTTGGCGATGTTGCGCAACTCGTCTTCGGCAAGCGTCGGGTTTTTCTCTTTCACCAGGGTGTAGGCGCGTTCCTGGGCTTCGGTCAGCAGGTCGATCAGCTTCACGGTGCCGCCGTCACGGGTCTTGAACGGACGGCCATCGGCGCCGTTCATGGTGCCGAAGCCCATGTGCTCCATTTCCATCGGGTGCGTCACAAAGCCGGCCAGGCGCGCGACCTGGAACACTTGCTGGAAGTGCAGGGCCTGACGCTGGTCGACGAAGTACAGCGCACGATCGGCCTTCAGCACGCCGCTGCGGTAGCGCACTGCCGCGAGGTCGGTGGTGGCGTAGAGGTAGCCGCCGTCAGCCTTGACGATGATCACCGGCAGTGGGTCGCCATCGGCGTTCTTGAACTCGTCGAGGAATACGCATTGAGCGCCGTTGCTTTCGACCAGCAGGCCGGCGGCCTTGAGGTCGTTGACCACATTGATCAGGTCGTCGTTATAGGCGCTTTCACCCATCACGTCGGCCATGGTCAGTTTGACGTTCAGCAGTTCGTAGATTTTCTGGCAGTGCGACAGGGAGATGTCTTTGAACTTGGTCCACAGCGCCAGGCAGTCCGGGTCGCCGGCTTGCAGCTTGACCACCAGGCCACGGGCGCGATCGGCGAATTCTTCGGACTCGTCGAAGCGTTGCTTGGCGGCGCGGTAGAAGTTTTCCAGGTCCGACAGCTCATCGCTGGTGATCGGGTTTTCCTGCAGATAAGCCATCAGCATGCCGAACTGGGTGCCCCAGTCGCCAACGTGGTTCTGGCGGATCACTTCGTCGCCGAGGAATTCCAGAACCCGGGCCACGCCGTCGCCGATGATGGTCGAACGCAAATGGCCGACGTGCATTTCTTTGGCCAGGTTCGGGGCCGACAGGTCTACCACGGTGCGCTGCACCGGGCCGGCCTTGCGCACGCCGATGTGGTCGTCGGCCAGTGCCGCGTCCAGGCGGGTCGCCAGGGCTTGAGTGTTCTGGAAGAAGTTCAGGAAGCCAGGGCCGGCGATTTCGGCTTTGGAGACGTTCTCGTCAGCCGGCAGCGCGGCGATGATTTTCTCGGCCAGGTCGCGCGGCTTCATGCCCGCAGGCTTGGCCAGCATCATGGCGATGTTGCTGGCGAAGTCGCCGTTTTTCTTGTCACGGGAGTTTTCCACCTGGATCGCCGGCGACAGGCCTTCAGGCAACACACCTTCGTTGACGAGTTGGGTGATGGCTTGTTGGATCAGCTGGCGAATGGTGTCTTTCATGGTGTTCTCTGTCGACCGCAAGCGCGGCGGCGCTTCGATGCGCTAGTGGAAAAACTGGGTATTATCCGTGGCGAAGACGGGCTTGCCAACTATAGCGGGCAGGTTATGGATATGTGGTGACAATTCGGCCGCCTTCGCGGGCAAGCCCGCTCCCACAGGGTAAGTGGTAGGACATAGAGCATGTGAACAACGCAAATCCCTGTGGGAGCCGGGCTTGCCCGCGATAGCGATCTTGAATTCAATACAAATCGACCGGATCGACATCCAGCGACCAACGCACCGCCCGCCCACTCGGCATCTGCTCCAAAACCAGCAACCAACTGCTCAGCAAACGATGCAGCGGCGCCCGGGCCGTGGCTTGCAGCAACAACTGTGCACGATATCGCCCGGCTCGGCGCTCCATCGGCGCAGGCACTGGCCCCAGCAACTCAATACCGGTCAAGTTCTGCTCGGCCAGCAAACGTTCGGCCTCACTGCAGGCCTCATCAAGAAAACCTTCGGCTTGCCCCGGTTTATGCGCTTCGGCCCGCAGCAGCGCGAGATGCGCAAACGGCGGAAGCCCTGCGGAGCGGCGTTCGCTCAACGCCTGTTCGGCAAAGGCGAAATAGCCTTGCTCAGTCAGTTGCACCAGCAGTGGATGGTCTGCCAAATGCGTCTGGATGATCACTTTGCCCGGCTCTTCGGCCCGCCCCGCGCGCCCGGCGACCTGGACGATCAATTGCGCCATGCGTTCGCTGGCGCGGAAGTCGCCGGAGAACAGTCCGCCGTCGGCATCCAGAATCGACACCAGCGTTACCCGAGGGAAGTGGTGCCCTTTGGCAAGCATCTGTGTGCCGACCAGAATGCATGGCTGGCCTTTCTGAATGGTGGCGAACAGTTGATTCATCGCGTCTTTGCGTGAAGTGCTGTCGCGGTCGACTCGCAGCACCGGGACGTCTGGAAACAGAATCCCCAGGCGTTCTTCGGCGCGCTCGGTACCGGCGCCCACGGGTCGCAAATCGACCTTGCCGCACTTAGGGCAGTGGCGGGGCACGCGTTCAACGTAGCCGCAATGGTGACAACGCAGTTCGCCGGAGCGCTGGTGCACGGTCATTCGCGCGTCGCAGCGCTGGCATTCAGACATCCAGCCGCAGTCGTGGCAGAGCAGCGTCGGGGCGAACCCTCGGCGGTTGAGGAACACCAGCACTTGCTGGCCGGCGGCCAGGGTCTGACCGATGGCTTGCTGCATCGGTCCTGAAATGCCGCTGTCCAGCGGGCGACTTTTCACGTCCAGACGCAGGAAGCGCGGTTGCTTGGCGCCACCGGCCCGCTCATTCAGGCGTAAGAGGCCGTAACGACCGGTGTAGGCATTTTGCAGGCTTTCCAGCGAAGGCGTGGCGGATCCGAGGACAATCGGGATGTTTTCCTGCCGGGCGCGGACCAGCGCCAGGTCGCGGGCGTGGTAGCGCAGGCCTTCCTGCTGTTTATAAGAGCCGTCGTGCTCTTCATCGATGATGATCAGGCCAGGGTTCTTCATTGGCGTGAACAGCGCCGAACGGGTACCGATAATAATGTCGGCCTCGCCATCCCGTGCCGCCAGCCAGGCTTCCAGGCGTTCGCGGTCATTGACTGCCGAGTGGATCAGCGCGATGCGCGCATTGAAGCGCTGCTCGAAGCGCGCCAGGGTTTGCGGGCCGAGGTTGATCTCCGGGATCAGCACCAGGGCTTGTTTGCCGGCCTCGAGGGTTTCGCGGATCAGCTGCAAATAGACTTCGGTCTTGCCGCTGCCGGTGACGCCGGCCAGCAGGAACGCGTGATAACTGTCGAATCCGGCGCGAATCGCTTCGTAGGCGGCGCGCTGCTCCGGGTTGAGCGGCAATTCCGGTTGCGCCAGCCAGTGTTCGTGGCGCACACCGGGCGCGTGCTTGCGGATTTCTACTTGCACCAGATCCTTGGCCAGCAACAGATCGAGGCTGTCCTTGCTCAGCATCAGTTTGCTCAACAGCTGATGAGCGACGCCATGGGGATGCTGGGCCAGGGTTGCCAGGGCCTCGCGTTGACGCGGGGCACGAGCGATGCGCGGGTCATCAAGGCTGGCGCCGGGCGCGGCGGACCAGAAGCGTTCCTGGCGTGCTTCGGCCAGTTCACCCTGACGCAATAATACCGGCAGTGCCCAGCTCAACGTGTCGCCGAGGCTGTGCTGGTAATACTGAGAGGTCCACAGGCACAGCTTGAACAGCGCGGGCGGTAGCGGCGGCGTGACGTCGAGCAGCGCCAGGGCCGGTTTGAGCTTTTCTGCCGGTACTTCGCTGGTGTCGGTGACCTCCACCAGAATCCCGATCATCTCCCGCCGACCGAACGGCACCCGCAAGCGCATGCCCGGGTGCAACTGGGCGCGCAGGACTCCGGCCGGGGCACGGTAATCGAACAGGCGGCGCAGGGGCGAAGGCAGGGCGAGGCGCAAAATGGCGTTGGGCACGCGATTGTTTTCTCGATGAGAGGGCGATGAAGAAGGCCGGGAGCCTAGCAGACGACTGGTTTAAGCGACAGCTTGCGTGATTGCAAAGGTCTGGTAGAATCCGCGGCCTAATTACGTGCGGTATTCAACAATGGTGTTGAGTGGCGGCACGCTAGCCTGAGGAATACATCATGAAAGCCGATATCCATCCAACATACGAAATCACCGCAGTTACCTGCAGCTGTGGCAACAAGTTCGAAACTCGTTCGAACCTGGCCAAGCCTCTGGCGATCGACGTATGCAACGAATGCCACCCGTTCTACACCGGTAAGCAGAAGACTCTGGATACTGGCGGTCGTGTACAGCGCTTTGCAGACCGTTTCGGCGCTTTCGGCAAGAAAGCTCCAGCTGCTGCAGAGTAAGGTTGAAGGGCCCGATGGGCTTTTCCTTGCTGATGAAAAAGGCGTCCCTCGCGGGCGCCTTTTTTGTGTCCGCGATTTGGCTTTCCGGTGCCCAGGCCTTCTGCCCGGTGCCGAGCGGGCTGACGTCGGTCGCGGTGCAGCGGGTAGTGGATGGCGACACCTTGCGTCTGCGCGATGGCCGCAGCGTGCGCATGATCGGTTTGAATACGCCGGAGCTGGGCAAGCAGGGGCGTTCAGACGAGCCTTTCGCCGTGGCCGCGCGCAAACGCCTTGAAGCACTGGTGGCCGCCAGCGACGGGCAGGTCGGTTTGCTGCCGGGTAAAGAAAGCAAGGACCATTACGGCCGGACTCTGGCCCATGTCTATGGCGTCGATGGTGCCAACCTCGAAGCGCAGATGCTCGCCGAGGGCCTCGGTTTTCAGGTGGCGGTAGCACCGAATGTCGATTTGGTCGCCTGCCAGCAAGCGGCAGAACGCAGTGCTCGTCGGGCCGGTCTTGGGCTATGGCGACAATCACCTGTACTGAAAGCGGAGCAGATCAGCGCGTCCGGCTTCGCCGTGCTCAGTGGTCGTGTGAGCAAGGTTCAGCGCAATCGCGGCGGGGTTTGGATCGAGTTGCAGGATTCGGTTGTATTGCGGGTTGCACCCAATATGCTGGACCAATTCGATGTTGCATCGCTTGAAAAGCTCAAAGGCAAGCAAATCGAGGCTCGTGGCTGGGTGGTGGATCGTTCGCGCCGCGGTGGGTTGAAACCGGGGCAGGCGCGCTGGCTTCTGTCGCTGACCGATCCGGCGATGTTGCAGACGGCGCCGTAAGAAAAAGTTGTAGACATTTTTTCTATCGATTGTGAACAGTCTATCCCTTGTGTTCCGTGGCTCTTGGCCCAAAGTCGTAGGGCCGGGCGCTTGACAGGGGTGACTGGTCAGTCTTGTGAGGACTTTGCGAGGCGAGTATCCTCGGCGGTCCGTCTGTCCAACAGTAAAAAGCGGAATGCCCATATGTCTGATTTGAAAACTGCCGCTCTCGAATATCACGCCCATCCCCGTCCAGGGAAGCTGAGTGTCGAGCTCACCAAGGCCACCGCTACCGCCCGCGATCTGTCGCTGGCCTACAGCCCCGGCGTAGCCGAACCAGTACGCGAAATCGCCCGCGATCCTGAACTGGCCTACAAATACACCGGCAAGGGCAACCTGGTTGCAGTCATTTCCGATGGCACCGCGATTCTCGGCCTGGGTAACCTCGGCCCATTGGCTTCCAAGCCGGTTATGGAAGGTAAGGGCGTGCTGTTCAAGCGCTTCGCCGGCATCGACGTGTTCGACATCGAAGTCGACTCCGAAAGCCCGCAAGCCTTCATCGACACCGTCAAGCGTATCTCCATTACCTTCGGTGGCATCAACCTGGAAGACATCAAGGCACCTGAGTGCTTTGAGATCGAACGCGCTCTGATCGAGCAGTGCGATATTCCGGTATTCCACGATGACCAGCACGGCACCGCAATCGTTACTGCGGCCGGCATGATCAACGCCCTGGAAATCGCTGGCAAAACCCTGGCTGACGCCAAGATCGTCTGCCTGGGCGCCGGTGCTGCGGCCATCTCCTGCATGAAATTGCTGGTGAGCATGGGCGCCAACATCGAAAACATCTACATGGTTGACCGTACCGGTGTGATCCACTCCGGCCGTGACGACCTGAACCAGTACAAGGCTGTGTTCGCTCACGCGACCGAGAAGCGCACCCTGGCTGACGCGCTGGAAGGCGCTGACGTGTTCGTTGGCCTGTCCGGTCCGAACCTGCTGAGCGCTGAAGGCCTGAAATCCATGGCGGCCAACCCGATCGTGTTCGCGTGCTCGAACCCGGATCCGGAAATCTCCCCGGAACTGGCTCACGCCACCCGTAACGACGTGATCATGGCCACCGGCCGTTCGGACTACCCGAACCAGGTCAACAACGTACTGGGCTTCCCGTTCATCTTCCGTGGTGCCCTGGACGTTCGCGCCAAGCGCATCAACGAAGAAATGAAAGTGGCTGCCGCCAACGCCCTGCGTGAACTGGCCAAGCTGCCAGTGCCTCAGGAAGTGTGCGACGCCTACGGCGGCATCAAGCTGGAATTCGGTCGTGAGTACATCATTCCGAAACCAATGGATGCCCGTCTGATCACCCTGATCTCCGATGCCGTGGCCAAGGCTGCGATCGAGACCGGTGTGGCGACCCTGCCGTATCCGAAGAACTACCCGCTGAAAAGCGTGGATGACGTGTTCAACGGCTAAGCCGTTGTAACGCTTCAACCAAAAGCCCCGGCTCTCGCGAGTCGGGGCTTTTTATTGTCTGCGGTTTTTGTGGTGTCTTTGAGGGCCTCTTCGCGAGCAAGCCGCTCCCACAGGGGTATGCATTCCAATGTGGGCTTGCTCGCGAAGGCGGCCTGACAGGCAACCCTAAATTCCAGGCGCAACAAAAAGCCCCGTCTTCTAGAGAAGAACGGGGCTTTTGCGTTGCGCTACGGGATCAGAACAAATCGATCGGCGCTGCCTCATCCGCTGGCAGCGGGCTGCCCGGCACATTGCCGTTACCCAGCTCGTTCACCGACGGTGGTGTGTCTTCGGCCTTGAACAGTTCGAAGTAGGCGCCTGGCGTACTTGGGGTGGCTGCACGGCCGCTGATCGGGTCAACTCGCAGGCTGAGAATGCCTTCCGGCTCCGCCTGGGTGTGAGGCGGCTTGTCTTTAAGGGCCGCCGCCATGTAGTTCATCCAGATCGGCAAGGCAACGGTGCCGCCGAACTCACGTTTGCCCAGGCTTTCCGGTTGGTCGAAGCCGGTCCAGACGGTGGTCACGTAATCGGCGTTGTAGCCGGAGAACCAGGCGTCCTTGGATTCGTTGGTGGTGCCGGTCTTGCCCGCGATGTCGCTGCGACCCAAGGCCAGTGCACGGCGGCCGGTACCGAGTTTGATCACGTCCTCAAGCATGCTGTTGAGGATGTAAGTGGTGCGCCCATCGACGATGCGCTCGGCCACGGCCGGCGTTTGTGGTGCTGGTTGGGCGCTCGGTGCTTCGCCTGGGGTGGCGTTGACCGTGAAGGTGTCGGAGGCCGGCATGGCGATGCCATCGCTGACTACGGTGCCTTTCGGAACGCTCGGCGGGTTGGCGACGAATAGCGTGTCGCCGTTGCGGCTTTCGATCTTGTCGATGATGTACGGGGTGATCTTGTAGCCGCCGTTGGCGAAGGTAGCCCAGCCGGTGGCGATTTCCATTGGCGTCAGGGTCGCGGTACCCAGGGCCAGGGACAGGTTGCGCGGCAGGTCCTGCTTGTTGAAGCCGAACTTGCTGATGTAGTCGATGGTGCGGTCGACACCCAGCGCTTGCAGCAGGCGGATCGATACCAGATTGCGCGACTTATAGAGCGCTTCACGCATGCGGATCGGGCCGAGGAAGGTGTTGGTGTCGTTCTTCGGACGCCAGACCTTGTCCAGGTATTCGTCAACGAACACGATCGGTGCGTCGTTCACCAGGCTGGCGGCGGTGTAGCCGTTGTCCAGGGCGGCGCTGTAGACGAACGGCTTGAAGCTCGAACCCGGCTGACGCTTGGCCTGCATGGCGCGGTTGTAGTTGCTCTGCTCGAAGGCGAAACCGCCGACCAGCGAACGAATGGCACCGTTCTGCGGATCGAGGGAGACCAGTGCGCCCTGGGCCTGCGGAATCTGGCTGAATTTGAGCGAACCGTCTGGCTGACGCTGCACGCGAATCAGATCACCGACCTGCGCGACATCCGACGGCTGCTTCGGATTGGCGCCCATGCTGTTGGTGTTCAGGAACGGACGAGCCCACTTCATGGTGTCCCAGGCGATGTGCTCTTCGCCGGTACCCGTGCGGGTCAACACCTGCACGCCGTTCTTGTCGACCTGGGTCACGATCGCCGGTTCCAGGCTGCTGATGGTCCGCTGCTTGGTCAGCTCCAGGGCCCAGGCCTCTCGGGTTTTACCCGGCAGGCGTGACTCGGGGCCGCGATAACCGTGCCGTTGATCGTAGGTCATCAAGCCTTCGTGAACCGCGGTGTTGGCCATTTCCTGCAGATCGCTCGGCACGGTGGTGGTGACACGGAAACCTTCGGTGTACGCATCGCTGCCATAGCGGCCGACCATTTCGGCGCGGGCCATTTCGGCGACGTACGGTGCGTTCACTTCCGGCGTCGGCACATGGTAGCTGGCGTTCAGCGGCTCATTGATCGCAGTGGTGTAGTCGGCTTCGGTGATTTTGCCGAGCTTATACATGCGCCCCAGGATCCAGTCGCGACGCTCCTTGCTGCGGGCCGGGTTGGCCAGCGGGTTGAAGCGTGACGGGGCTTTTGGCAGGCCGGCGATCATCGCCATCTGCGCCAGGCTGACGTCACGAATCGACTTGCCGTAATAGACCTGTGCCGCCGCCTCGATGCCATAGGCGCGGTTGCCCAGATAGATCTTGTTGACGTACAGCTCGAGGATCTCGTCCTTGGTCAACTGCCGTTCGATCTGCAGGGCCAGGAGGATTTCGGTGGTTTTGCGCGAGAAGCTGCGTTCGCTGGTCAGGAAGAAGTTCTTCGCCACCTGCATGGTGATGGTGCTGCCGCCGGACTGAATGTGTCCGCTCTTTACCAGCTGGGTAGCGGCACGCATCAGGCTGCTGGGGTCGACGCCGTAGTGGTTGGCGAAATTGTCGTCTTCAGCACTTAGTAACGCATTAATGAAATTGGGGGGAATGTCGGCGAAACGGATTGGCGTACGGCGCATTTCGCCAAATTCTGCGATCAATTTGTTGTCGCTGCTGTACACCCGCAAAGGAATCTGCAACTGAATACTTCTCAGCGCCTCCACGGATGGCAATCCGGGGCTAAGGTAAAGAAAAGCGCCGCTCAGACCCAGGAGCAGTCCGCAGAAAACGGCGACGATGGACCAACCGAAAAATTTCAGCAGACGAATCAAGGCTTTTGGATATCCAGGGCAAAGAATGAATTAGGCATCAGGGTTCAGGCTATACAGAGAATGACCTGCGCTTGCAGTGAAAGCGGAAAAAACGCTCGGCATTATAAGCATTTTTCCGCCGGGGGCGTCATTTGCGCTTCTGTCAAGACGGGGGGTATTGAACGCAATGGATATTACAGAGTCCGTAACTCACGGATAGTCATAGGGAATTGGTAGTGCTAGGACTCTTCAATAAAAAAGCCAATACGCTTTTGGGGATCGACATCAGCTCCACGTCGGTGAAGCTACTGGAGCTAAGTCGCCAGGGCGACCGCTATCGGGTCGAGGCCTATGCGGTCGAACCGCTGCCCGCCAGTGCTGTGGTCGAGAAAAATATCGCCGAGCTCGAAGGCGTGGGGCAGGCTCTTGCGCGGGTGCTATCCAAGGCCAAAACCAGCCTCAGGAACGTTGCCGTGGCGGTGGCCGGTTCGGCGGTGATCACCAAGACCATCGAGATGGATGCCGGTCTTTCCGACGACGAGATGGAAAACCAGCTGAAGATCGAGGCCGATCAGTACATCCCTTATCCGCTGGACGAAGTGGCGATCGACTTCGAAGTGCAGGGCGTGTCGGCGCGCAACCCCGAGCGGGTCAATGTACTGCTGGCGGCCTGTCGCAAGGAAAACGTCGAAGTCCGTGAAGCGGCCCTGGCTCTGGCCGGGCTGACCGCGCGCGTGGTCGACGTCGAAGCCTATGCCCTGGAGCGATCGTTCGGCCTGCTGGCAACCCAGTTGGCCGCTTCTCAGGAGCGTCTGACCGTGGCGGTGGTCGATATCGGCGCCACCATGACCACCCTGAGCGTGCTGCACAACGGGCGGATCATCTACACCCGCGAACAATTGTTCGGCGGCCGTCAACTGACGGAAGAGATCCAGCGTCGTTATGGCCTGACCGTCGAGCAGGCGGGGCTGGCGAAGAAGCAGGGCGGTTTGCCGGACGATTACGTCAGCGAGGTCTTGCAGCCATTTCGTGATGCGTTGGTGCAGCAGGTGTCGCGTTCATTGCAGTTCTTCTTTGCCTCCGGCCAGTACAACTCAGTCGATCACATCCTCCTGGCCGGCGGCACCGCCTCGGTCCCGGGACTGGAGCGATTGATCGAGCAGCGACTGGGTACGCCGACCCAGGTCGCCAATCCTTTCTCCAACATGACCCTGAGCAGCAAGGTCAACGCCGGTGCCTTGGCGAGCGATGCCCCGGCACTGATGATCGCCTGCGGGCTGGCCCTCAGGAGTTTCGACTGATGGCGCGGATCAATCTTTTACCCTGGCGCGAAGAGTTGCGTGAAGGGCGTCGCAAACGCTTTTTACTGGCGTTGGTCGGTGTGCTGGTGGGGTCGGTGGGTGCGCTGCTGATCGCGGACCAGGTCATTAGCACTGCCATTAATCGGCAAGTCGCCCGTAACGATTACATCAGCAAGCAGATTGCCGTGGTCGACGAGCGGATCAAACAGATCAGCGACCTGAAGGCCCGTCGACAGCAACTCGTCGAGCGCATGCGCATTATTCAGGATCTGCAAGGCAACCGGCCGATCAGTGGGAGGATTTTCGATCAATTGGCGCGTACTTTGCCGGACGGAGTTTATTTCACCGAAGTGAAAATGGTCGGCAAGACGTTGTCCATCACCGGCGCGGCGGAGTCCAACAATCGTGTTTCGGATCTGATGCGCAATCTTGATGCTTCCGACTGGTTCGATGCGCCCAACCTCACGGAAGTCAAAGCGACCACCGCCGGTCAGCTGGATCAGGCCAATGTTTTTCAGTTGACCGTCCGTCAGACTCAGCCCGCCGTTGTGGGGGGTGTGAAATGAAGCTGTCCGAATGGTTCGAAGGGTTACGTCAGATCGACATCAACGATCTGGATACCAACAACATGGGGTCCTGGCCACCTGCGATCAAGGTCGTGGCGAGTGTCCTGCTGATGGCTCTGGTGCTGGCCCTGGGCTACACCTTCTTGATCAGCGATCTGCAAAACCATCTGGAGCTCAGGCGCGAGGAAGAGTCGACGCTCAGGGAGCAATTCGCGACCAAGGCCAATATGGCGGCGAATCTGGAGCTGTATACCCAGCAGATGAAGGAAATGGAGAACTCCTTCGGCATGCTATTACGGCAATTGCCCAGCGACACCGAAGTGCCCGGCCTGCTGGAGGACATCACCCGCACCGGCTTGGGCAGCGGCCTGGAGTTCGAAGAAATCAAGCTGCTCCCGGAGGTCACCCAGCAGTTCTACATCGAGCTCCCTATCCGGATCACCGTCACCGGCGCCTATCACGACCTGGCGACTTTCGTCAGCGGCGTGGCCGGGTTGCCGCGGATCGTCACTCTGCATGACTTCGACCTGGCGCCAGCCAATCCTGATAGTCCGAAGTTGCGCATGAGCATCCTGGCCAAGACCTATCGCTACAACGACAAGGGGGTGCAGAAATGAGCCCGATTCGTTGCCTGTCGATGGTTATGTGTCTGGTCATCCTGGCCGGTTGTGGCGGCGACAATGATTTCAGCGACCTGGACGCCTATTTGAACGAAGTGCGCCTGCGTGCCCCCGGCAAAATTGAACCAACGCCGACATTCCGCTCTTACCCGACATTCACCTACAACGCTGCCAACCTGCGTAGCCCGTTCTCCCGGCAGGTCAGAGTCGATCTGGCCGGCCAGAAGCACGGCTCGCGTAACGTCAAACCCGACCCCAACCGGGTCAAGCAGTACCTCGAAGGTTTCAACATCGAGCAATTTGAAATGGTCGGCACCATCTCCAATGCAACCGGTTCCTTTGCGCTGTTGCGCGGGGCGGGCGGCGTACATCGGTTGAAAGTCGGCGATTACCTGGGGCGTAACGATGGGCGGATCGTCGCCATCAGCGGTTCGCAAGTTGACGTGGTCGAAATCGTTCCCGATGGCGAAGGTGCCTGGCTGGAACGGCCGCGAACCATCCCTTTGAAAGAGCACTCATAGTGGAACTCGAATAATGAACAGGATTTTCTCAACCTTCGGTATTTCGCTATGGATAGCGTTTCTGTCGCCGATGGTAGTGGCGGCCAACCTCAAAGCGCTGGATGTCGCCGCGCTGCCCGGTGACCGTGTCGAGTTGAAGTTGTCGTTCGATGGGCCGCCGCCGCAGCCTCACGGTTACACGACAGAGCAGCCTGCGCGGATTGCGCTGGACCTGCCGGGGGTCACCAGTCAGCTGGCGAACAAGAGTCGGGACCTGGGCGGCGGCAATGCCCGCAGCGCCACGGTGGTGGAGGCCAAGGACCGCACACGGCTGATCATCAGCCTGACTCAATTAACGCCATACAACGCCCGCGTCGAAGGCAACAATCTGTTCGTGGTCGTCGGACAAGGGGCCGGTAACAAGGCGCCTAAGCCGGCCGCCGTCGCACCGCGCACAGCCACTGCGACGCCAGCACCGGCCAGGGTCAGTGCGCCGGTGGGCAAAGCCATCCGGGGCGTGGATTTCCAGCGCGGCACCCAGGGTGAGGGCAATGTGGTTATTGATCTGTCGGATCCGTCCATCGCCCCGGACATCCAGGAACGCGATGGCAAAATCATCGTCGGTTTCACCAAGACCCAACTGCCTGAACGGTTGCGTGTACGGCTTGACGTCAAGGATTTCGCCACGCCGGTGCAGTTCGTCAACGCCAGCGCCACGGGCGACCGGGCCATTATCAGTATCGAGCCCAGTGGCGCCTTCGATTATTCGACCTATCAGACCGACAACAAATTGACCGTCAGCATCCGGCCGATGACTGTCGATGACTTGCAGAAGCGCAACACTGAACGCTTTGCCTACACCGGCGAAAAACTCTCGCTGAATTTTCAGGACATTGATGTGCGCTCGGTGCTGCAACTGATCGCCGATTTCACCAACCTCAATTTGGTGGCCAGCGACACGGTGCAGGGCGGCATCACGTTGCGTCTGCAGAATGTGCCGTGGGATCAGGCGCTGGACCTGGTGTTGAAAACCAAAGGTCTGGATAAACGCAAGATCGGTAACGTGCTGCTGGTGGCGCCGGCTGATGAAATCGCTGCCCGAGAGCGTCAGGAACTGGAGTCGCAGAAGCAGATATCCGAGCTGGCGCCTCTGCGTCGCGAGCTGTTACAGGTCAACTACGCCAAGGCCGCCGATATCGCCAAGCTGTTCCAGTCAGTGACCAGCGCCGAAGCGAAAGTCGACGAGCGAGGATCAATCACTGTCGATGAGCGAACCAACAACATCATTGCCTACCAGACCCAGGATCGGCTCGACGAACTGCGTCGTATCGTTGCGCAACTGGATATTCCGGTGCGTCAGGTGATGATCGAGGCGCGCATCGTTGAGGCCAACGTCGATTACGACAAAAGTCTTGGCGTACGCTGGGGCGGTTCGGCGCAGAAGGGCAACTGGAACACGTCCGGGGTCAACGGCTCTTCGACCACCATTGGTACGCCGGGCAGCACCAGTACCAACTCGCCGTTCGTCGACTTGGGGACCTCTGGCAATACTTCGGGGATCGGTATCGCCTTCATTACCGACAACGTGCTGCTGGACCTTGAGCTTTCGGCCATGGAGAAAACCGGCAACGGGGAAATCGTCTCGCAGCCCAAGGTGGTCACGTCCGACAAGGAAACCGCGAAAATCCTCAAGGGCACTGAGATTCCCTATCAGGAAGCCAGCTCCAGCGGCGCCACCTCGGTGTCGTTCAAGGAAGCTTCGCTGTCCCTGGAAGTGACCCCGCAGATCACCCCAGACAACCGCATCATCATGGAGGTCAAGGTCACCAAGGACGAACCGGACTACCTGAACAAAGTGCAGGATGTACCGCCGATCAAGAAAAACGAGGTCAACGCCAAGGTGTTGGTTAACGACGGCGAGACCATCGTCATTGGTGGGGTTTTCTCAAATACTCAGAGCAAGGTTGTAGATAAGGTGCCATTTCTCGGTGATGTGCCGTATCTTGGCCGCCTTTTCCGGCGTGACGTGGTTTCGGAGAAAAAATCCGAGCTGCTGGTATTTCTCACTCCGCGTATCATGAACAATCAGGCGATTGCTGTGAGTCATTGATTCTGTGCGAAATTTGATTCTTGTTGGACCGATGGGGGCTGGAAAAAGCACCATCGGCCGTTTGCTGGCCAAAGAGCTGCGCCTGCCGTTCAAAGATTCCGATAAGGAAATTGAATTGCGCACGGGCGCCAATATCCCGTGGATTTTCGATAAGGAAGGCGAACCGGGCTTTCGTGACCGCGAGCAGGCGATGATTGCCGAGCTGTGTGCGTTCGACGGCGTGGTGTTGGCGACCGGTGGCGGCGCCGTGATGCGCGAAGCCAATCGTCGAGCGCTGCACGCCGGTGGTCGGGTGGTCTATCTGCATGCGTCTGTCGAGCAGCAGGTCGGCCGAACCGCTCGCGACCGCAATCGGCCACTGCTGCGCACCGCTGATCCGGCCAAGACCCTTCGGGACTTGCTGGCGATCCGTGATCCGCTGTATCGGGAGATCGCCGACCTGGTGGTGGAAACCGATGAGCGGCCGCCGCGAATGGTGGTACTTGATATTCTCGACCGCTTGCAGCAACTACCGCCCCGTTAATGTGCGGCGCGAAATGCGCTATCCTCGGCGTCCTGTCGCAGCCGCTCAAGGTTGTGGCGGCTGGCTACCGAACGGCGTCACACCAGCAGACGCCATGGAATTCGTAAACTCAAGGCGGGATGCCTGATTCCATCTTCACTGTGGGGACACATGCAGACACTCAAGGTCGATCTAGGCGAGCGCAGCTACCCGATTCATATTGGCGAAGGTTTGTTGGATCAGCCTGAGCTGCTGGTCCCGCATATCCGCGGGCGGCAGGTGGCGATCATCTCCAACGAGACCGTCGCGCCGCTCTACCTCGAGCGTCTGACCCGCAGTCTTGCGCAGTTCTCGGTGATTTCCGTGGTGCTGCCCGACGGCGAAGCCTTCAAGACCTGGGAAACCCTGCAACTGATATTCGACGGCCTGCTGACTGCACGGCATGATCGCCGCACCACGGTAATCGCCCTCGGTGGCGGTGTAATCGGTGACATGGCCGGTTTTGCGGCCGCCTGCTACCAGCGAGGCGTCGATTTCATCCAGATACCGACCACGTTGTTGTCGCAAGTCGACTCCTCGGTGGGCGGCAAAACCGGGATCAATCACCCGCTGGGCAAGAACATGGTCGGCGCCTTCTATCAGCCCAACGTGGTGCTGATCGATACCGCCACCCTCAACACCCTGCCGCCCCGTGAGCTGTCTGCCGGGCTGGCGGAAGTCATCAAATACGGGTTGATCTGCGACGAGCCATTCCTGACCTGG
The DNA here is from genome assembly GCF_016650735.1 of Pseudomonas sp. TH37. Classification (NCBI taxonomy): domain Bacteria; kingdom Pseudomonadati; phylum Pseudomonadota; class Gammaproteobacteria; order Pseudomonadales; family Pseudomonadaceae; genus Pseudomonas; species Pseudomonas sp. TH37. The sequence goes on along the minus strand of NZ_JAEKFD010000006.1, from coordinate 107,229 downwards.
CTCGAAGAAAACGTCGATCGCTTGCGAGCGCTCGATCAGACCGCCCTGACTTACGCCATCGAACGCTCCTGCGCGGCCAAGGCTGCGGTGGTCGGTGCCGACGAAAAAGAGACGGGCGTACGTGCCACGTTGAACCTGGGCCACACCTTCGGCCACGCGATCGAAACCCATATGGGCTATGGTGTCTGGCTTCATGGTGAAGCAGTTGCTGCTGGCACCGTAATGGCTTTGGAGATGTCCGCGCGCCTGGGCTGGATCAGCGAACAGGAACGTGATCGCGGTATTCGTCTGTTCCAGCGTGCCGGCCTGCCGGTCATTCCGCCGGAAGAGATGACCGAAGCCGATTTTCTCGAACACATGGCAATTGACAAGAAAGTGATCGACGGTCGTTTGCGCCTGGTGCTGCTGCGCCACATGGGCGAAGCAGTGGTGACCGACGATTATCCGAAAGAGATTTTACAGGCCACGCTGGGAGCGGATTACCGCGCCCTGGCTCAGCTTAAAGGTTAATAAGATCCCGATGACTAGTTTGCATGCCGACGAGGCTTTCCTCGGCCATTACCAGTTAAGTCATGACCCTTTCGCTCCACGGGTGCCTGGCTTCAAATTTTTCCCGGCTCAGCGCAAACCGGTGCTGGGTCAGCTGCATCATCTGGCCCGTTATAGCCAGTTGTTGCTGGTGGTCACCGGTCCGCAAGGCAGTGGCAAGACCCTGTTGCGTCAGGCCCTGGTGGCCAGCACCAACAAACAGTCAGTGCAGAGCGTGGTGGTTTCCGCCCGTGGCGCCGGCGATGCAGCCGGTGTGCTGCGTCAGGTGGCTCAGGCGCTGAACGTCGAGCAGGCCGAAATCGGCGCGATCCTGGCCCAAGTGGTACAGCTTGCCCTCACGGGGCAGGAAGTCTATTTGCTGTTGGATGATGCCGAGCAACTCGATGAATCTGCCCTGGAAGCCTTGCTGGCGTTGGCCGCTGGTGCACCGGAAGGTCGCCCGCACGTGTTTCTGTTCGGGGAGTCCTCGCTGATTGCCCAACTTGAAGCGCTGAGCCTTGAGGAAGAGCGCTTCCACGTCATCGAATTGCAGCCTTATACCGAAGAAGAAACCCGCGAATACCTGGACCAGCGTCTTGAAGGCGCCGGTCGGGGTATCGAACTTTTTACCGCGGATCAGATCTCTGATATTCACGAAAGCTCCGACGGCTGGCCTGGCACCATCAACCAGGTCGCCCGCGATGCAATGATCGAAGCCATGATTGCCAGCCGCTCAGCGGTGAAGCGTCCAAGTATGGGGTTCAACATGCCGAAGAAACACGTATTGGCGATTTCCGCCGTTGTCGTGGTCGCGGTAGCCGCCGCCTGGTTGATGCCGGGTCGCAGCAAAGCGCCGACCACCGGCGCACCTGCCAACGAACAGGCGCAACTGCCGCTGGGCCAGGGCACGCCACAACCTGACAGCGGTGGCGCTCCATCCGTCGAATTCGCCGGTAATTCGCAACCGATGCCGTTGCCGTTGGTCGGCAACTCGCAGCCGGTGATGCGAGGCCCATTGGCTGAAGCGGCCGGTGGTATCACCGAAGGCGACGACGGCGTGCCGGTCGAAGGTTCCAGCGCTACACCGCCAACCGTGACCACCACTGCACCACCTGCCGGCATCCAGCCGGGACCTGCGCCAACACCTGCCGCCAAACCGGTTCCAGCGCCGACTCAGGTCGCGACAGCCAAGCCAGCACCTGCACCTGCTGCCAAACCGGCTCCAGCGCCCGCCAAGCCGGTCGCCGCCGCCAAACCTGCCGAGAAGCCAGCCACCGTGGCTAAAGCCGCCGGTGGCAGCTGGTACGCAGGCCAGGCGCCGGGTAACTACGTGGTGCAAATCCTTGGCACCAGCTCCGAATCGGCCGCCCAAAGCTTCGTCAAGGAGCAGGGCGGCGAGTACCGTTATTTCAAGAAAGTACTCAACGGCAAGCCGCTTTACGTCATCACCTACGGTAGCTTCGCCAACCGCGATGCAGCCGTTACCGCCATCAAGGCCTTGCCAGCGAAGGTTCAGGCTGGTAAACCTTGGCCTCGCACTGTCGCCAGCGTCCAACAGGAACTGGCAACAACTCGCTGAAGATTCGGCGGCCTTACCCAGGCCGCCTCTCCAAGCACCTCAAAATTTCTGCAAGCGCATGCCGTCTCTACAGGCCGCGTGCCTTGTGGTGTCTGCGTCACAGTGGTCTTTGAGTCGTTGCGGTCAAAATTAAAAAAGTTTTGACTAGCACAGCATATCGCTTTAAACCTTTCACAAATGCGACATAGATTTGCGACAGTTCGTCGTCAAATTTGTGAGCCTCAGTGTCGGTGTGTACAATGACCTCCCTTTTGCCCCCGCAAAGCTGGCGTACGTTCGGCGTGGATGGTAACTGGCTGAATTGAAAAGAAATTTGCCTCGATAAGAGGCAGCCTGGTGAGAAAGTGTCTATGAAAGCAGGTCTGTACCAACCAGATGAATTCAAGGATAACTGCGGTTTCGGCCTGATAGCCCATATGCAGGGCGAGCCCAGTCATACCCTTTTGCAAACGGCCATTGAGGCCCTGACCTGCATGACCCACCGCGGTGGGATCAACGCCGACGGCAAGACCGGTGACGGTTGCGGTTTGCTGATTCAAAAGCCGGATGTATTCCTGCGTGCGATTGCCCAGGAAACCTTCGGCGTCGAACTGCCCAAGCAATATGCTGTGGGCATGGTCTTCTTCAACCAGGACCCGGTCAAAGCCGAAGCCGCTCGCGAGAACATGAACCGCGAGATCCTGGCCGAAGGCCTGACCCTGGTCGGCTGGCGCAAAGTGCCGATCGACACCAGCGTCCTTGGCCGCCTGGCCCTTGAGCGCCTGCCGCAGATCGAACAAGTGTTCATCGGTGGGGAAGGCCTGAGCGATCAGGACATGGCGATCAAGCTGTTCAGCGCCCGTCGTCGTTCGTCTGTGTCCAACGCCGCCGACGTCGATCACTACATCTGCAGCTTTTCCCACAAGACCATCATTTATAAAGGCCTGATGATGCCGGCGGACCTGACCGCCTTCTATCCAGACCTGAGCGACCAGCGCCTGCAAACCGCAATCTGCGTGTTCCACCAGCGCTTCTCCACCAACACCTTACCGAAATGGCCGCTGGCTCAGCCGTTCCGCTTCCTCGCCCACAACGGCGAGATCAATACCATCACCGGCAACCGCAACTGGGCCCAGGCCCGTCGCACCAAGTTCACCAACGATCTGATGGATCTGGAAGAACTCGGCCCGCTGGTGAACCGTGTAGGTTCTGACTCCTCCAGCATGGACAACATGCTCGAGTTGATGGTCACCGGTGGCATCGACCTGTTCCGTGGCGTGCGGATGATCATTCCGCCTGCGTGGCAGAACGTCGAAACCATGGACCCGGATCTGCGCGCGTTCTACGAATACAACTCGATGCACATGGAGCCGTGGGACGGCCCGGCCGGCGTAGTAATGACTGATGGTCGTTACGCGGTGTGCCTGCTCGACCGTAACGGTCTGCGTCCGGCGCGTTGGGTTACCACCAAGAACGGCTTCATTACCCTGGCCTCGGAAATCGGTGTCTGGAACTACCAGCCTGAAGACGTGATCGCCAAGGGCCGTGTCGGTCCGGGCCAGATCTTTGCCGTGGACACTGAAACTGGTCAGATCCTCGACACCGATGCCATCGACAACCGCTTGAAGTCCCGTCATCCGTACAAGCAATGGCTGCGCAAGAATGCCCTGCGCATCCAGGCGACCATGGAAGACAACGATCACGGTTCGGCTTTCTACGACGTCGATCAGCTCAAGCAATACATGAAGATGTATCAGGTCACGTTCGAAGAGCGCGACCAGGTGCTGCGTCCGCTCGGCGAACAAGGCTACGAAGCCGTTGGCTCGATGGGCGACGATACGCCGATGGCCGTGCTGTCCCAGCGCGTGCGCACGCCGTACGACTATTTCCGTCAGCAGTTCGCGCAGGTGACCAACCCGCCGATCGACCCGCTGCGCGAAGCGATCGTCATGTCGCTGGAAGTCTGCCTCGGCGCCGAACGCAATATCTTCCAGGAGTCGCCGGAACACGCCTCGCGCGTGATCCTCAGTTCGCCGGTCATTTCCCCGGCCAAGTGGCGCTCGTTGATGAACCTCGACCGCCCAGGCTTCGAGCGTCAGATCATTGACCTCAACTACGACGAGAGCGTTGGCCTCGAAGCGGCGGTGCGCAATGTTGCCGATCAGGCTGAAGAAGCCGTTCGCGCCGGTCGCACCCAGATTGTACTGAGTGACCGTCACATCGCCCCGGGCAAGTTGCCGATCCACGCTTCGCTCGCTACCGGCGCAGTGCATCATCGCTTGACCGAAAAAGGCCTGCGTTGCGACTCCAACATTCTGGTCGAGACCGCCACTGCGCGCGATCCGCACCACTTTGCAGTGTTGATCGGTTTCGGCGCCTCTGCCGTTTATCCGTTCCTGGCCTACGAAGTGCTGGGCGACCTGATCCGAACCGGTGAAGTGCTGGGCGACCTCTATGAGGTGTTCAAGAACTACCGCAAAGGCATCACCAAAGGCCTGCTCAAGATCCTCTCGAAGATGGGGATTTCGACCATTACTTCGTACCGCGGTGCGCAACTGTTCGAGGCTATCGGCCTGTCCGAAGAAGTCTGCGACCTGAGCTTCCGTGGTGTGCCAAGCCGCATCAAGGGCGCGCGTTTCGTCGACATCGAAGCCGAGCAGAAAGCCTTGGCGACCGAAGCCTGGAGCCCGCGCAAGCCGATCCAGCAAGGCGGCCTGCTGAAGTTCGTCCACGGTGGCGAATATCACGCCTACAACCCGGACGTGGTCAGCACCCTGCAAGCGGCTGTGCAGCAGGGCGACTACAGCAAGTTCAAGGAATACACGGCGCTGGTGGACAACCGTCCGGTGTCGATGATCCGCGATCTGTTCAAGGTCAAGACCCTGGATACGCCGCTGGACATCAGCGAGATCGAACCGCTGGAATCGGTGCTCAAGCGCTTCGACTCCGCGGGCATCTCTTTGGGCGCACTGTCGCCGGAAGCTCACGAAGCCCTGGCCGAAGCCATGAACCGCCTCGGTGCGCGTTCCAACTCCGGCGAAGGCGGCGAAGACCCGGCACGCTACGGCACCATCAAAAGCTCGAAAATCAAGCAGGTCGCCACTGGCCGTTTCGGTGTGACCCCGGAATACCTGGTTAACGCTGAAGTGCTGCAGATCAAAGTTGCTCAGGGCGCCAAGCCCGGCGAAGGTGGTCAGCTGCCGGGCGGCAAGGTCAACGGTCTGATCGCCAAGCTGCGTTACGCAGTGCCGGGTGTGACCCTGATTTCGCCTCCGCCGCACCACGACATCTATTCGATCGAAGACTTGTCGCAGCTGATTTTCGACCTGAAACAAGTCAACCCGAAGGCATTGGTCTCGGTGAAGCTGGTAGCAGAAGCGGGCGTCGGCACCATCGCTGCCGGTGTGGCCAAGGCTTACGCGGACTTGATCACCATTTCCGGCTACGACGGCGGCACCGGTGCATCGCCACTGACCTCGATCAAATACGCGGGCGCACCGTGGGAACTCGGTTTGGCCGAAACCCATCAGACCCTGCGCGGCAACGACCTGCGCGGCAAGGTCCGTGTGCAGACTGACGGCGGCTTGAAAACCGGCCTCGACGTGATCAAGGCAGCGATCCTTGGCGCTGAAAGCTTCGGCTTCGGAACCGCGCCAATGATCGCCCTGGGCTGCAAATACCTGCGTATTTGCCACCTGAACAACTGCGCCACCGGCGTTGCGACTCAGAACGAGAAGCTGCGCAAGGATCACTACATCGGTACCGTCGACATGGTGGTGAATTTCTTCACCTACGTCGCCGAAGAAACCCGTGAGTGGCTGGCGAAGCTGGGCGTGCGCTCCCTCGAAGAGCTGATCGGCCGCACCGATCTGCTGGAAATCCTCGAAGGCCAGACCGCCAAGCAGAACCATCTGGACCTGACCCCGTTGCTGGGCAGCGATCACATCCCGGCAGACAAGCCTCAGTTCTGCCAGGTCGACCGCAACCCGCCGTTCGACAAAGGCCTGCTGGCCGAGAAAATGGTCGACTTGGCCACTTCGGCCATCAACGACATGAGCGGCGCCGATTTCGCCCTGGATATCTGCAACTGCGACCGTTCCATCGGCGCGCGGATCTCCGGTGAAATCGCTCGCAAGCATGGCAACCAGGGCATGGCTAACGCGCCGATCACCTTCCGCTTCAAAGGCACTGCCGGTCAGAGCTTTGGTGTGTGGAACGCCGGCGGCCTGAACATGTACCTGGAAGGTGACGCCAACGACTACGTCGGCAAAGGCATGACCGGCGGCAAACTGGTCATCGTTCCGCCGAAGGGCAGCATCTACAAGACTCAGGACAGCGCCATTATCGGCAACACCTGCCTGTATGGCGCCACCGGGGGCAAGCTGTTCGCCGCCGGTACCGCGGGCGAGCGTTTCGCGGTGCGTAACTCCGGTGCTCACACTGTCGTGGAAGGCACTGGCGATCACTGCTGCGAGTACATGACCGGTGGTTTCGTCTGCGTGTTGGGCAAGACCGGTTACAACTTCGGCTCAGGCATGACCGGCGGTTTCGCCTACGTGCTCGACCAGGACAACACCTTCGTTGACCGGGTCAACCACGAACTGGTGGAAATCCAGCGGATCAGCGGTGAGGCAATGGAAGCCTATCGCAGCCACCTGCAACGCGTGCTGAACGAATACGTCGAGGAAACCGACAGCGAGTGGGGTCGTAACCTCGCTGAAAACCTCGATGACTATCTGCGTCGTTTCTGGCTGGTCAAGCCCAAGGCTGCCAACCTGAAATCGTTGCTTTCCAGCACCCGTGCCAACCCGCAGTGATATGCGCCTGAAGAGTTTGATGAGGTTTTAACAATGGCTGAACGTCTGAATAACGACTTCCAGTTCATCGATGTCGGGCGCAAAGATCCGAAGAAGAAACTGTTGCGTCAACGCAAGAAAGAGTTCGTGGAAATCTACGAACCGTTCAAACCCCAGCAGTCGGCCGACCAGGCCCACCGCTGCCTGGGTTGCGGTAACCCGTATTGCGAATGGAAGTGCCCGGTGCACAACTTCATTCCCAACTGGCTCAAGCTGGTGGCCGAGGGCAACATCCTCCAGGCCGCCGAGCTGTCGCACCAGACCAACACCCTGCCGGAAGTCTGCGGCCGGGTTTGTCCCCAGGATCGTCTGTGCGAGGGGGCCTGCACCCTTAACGACGGTTTTGGTGCGGTGACCATTGGTTCGGTGGAGAAGTACATCACCGACACCGCGTTCGCCATGGGCTGGCGCCCGGACATGTCCAAGGTCAAACCGACCGGCAAGCGTGTCGCGGTTATCGGCGCGGGCCCTGCCGGCCTGGGCTGTGCCGACGTGCTGGTACGTGGTGGCGTGACCCCGGTGGTGTTCGACAAGAACCCGGAAATCGGCGGCCTGCTGACCTTCGGGATCCCCGAATTCAAGCTGGAAAAGACCGTGCTGAGCAATCGCCGCGAAGTCTTCACCGGCATGGGCATCGAGTTCCGCCTGAACACCGAAATCGGCAAGGACGTGACCATCGAGCAACTGCTCGAAGAATACGATGCCGTGTTCATGGGCATGGGCACCTACACCTACATGAAGGGCGGCTTTGCCGGTGAAGATCTGCCGGGCGTGTATGACGCGCTGGATTTCCTGATCGCCAACGTCAACCGCAACCTGGGCTTTGAAAAGTCGCCGGAAGATTTCGTCGACATGAAAGGCAAGAAGGTCGTGGTGCTGGGCGGTGGCGACACGGCGATGGACTGCAACCGTACTTCGATCCGTCAGGGCGCCAAGTCGGTGACCTGTGCGTATCGTCGTGACGAAGCGAACATGCCGGGCTCGCGCAAAGAGGTGAAGAACGCCAAGGAAGAAGGCGTGAAATTCCTCTACAACCGCCAGCCGATCGCTATCGTGGGTGAAGACCGCGTCGAAGGCGTGAAGGTGGTCGAGACCCGTCTCGGCGAGCCGGACGCCCGTGGCCGTCGCAGCCCCGAGCCGATCCCGGGCTCCGAAGAGATCATCCCGGCCGACGCCGTGGTCATCGCCTTCGGTTTCCGTCCAAGCCCGGCATCGTGGTTCGAGCAGTTCAGCATCCAGACCGACAGCCAGGGCCGCGTGGTGGCACCGGAGCAAGGCCAGTACAAGCACCAGACCAGCAACCCGAAAATCTTCGCCGGTGGCGACATGGTTCGTGGTTCCGACCTGGTGGTAACGGCGATCTTCGAAGGCCGCAATGCCGCTGAAGGGATCCTGGATTACCTGGGCGTTTAACCGTATTCCAACATTGGAATGCAATTCCTGTGGGAGCTGGCTTGCCAGCGATAGCATTGCCTCGGTCTAACTGAAAGACCGAGGTGGCCGCATCGCAGGCAAGCCAGCTCCCACAGTGTTTTTTGGTGTGGCCAAAACGGCATTCAACCGCGACAAATTGACCCGATAGACAAAAGGAACGGCTCTTGCCGTGCCTTTTGCGTCGCGCTCTGAGAAAATGCCCGCACTTTTTTTCCGGATGCCGACATGACTGCCCTGAAGAACGACCGTTTCCTTCGCGCCCTGCTCAAGCAACCCGTAGACGTCACCCCTGTGTGGATGATGCGTCAGGCCGGTCGCTACCTGCCTGAGTACCGCGCCAGCCGTGCCAAGGCCGGTGATTTCATGAGCCTGTGCATGAACCCGGCGTTCGCTTGCGAAGTCACGATGCAGCCGCTCGACCGCTATCCGCAACTGGACGCGGCGATCCTGTTCTCCGACATCCTCACCATCCCGGACGCCATGGGCCAAGGCCTGTACTTCGAAACCGGTGAAGGTCCGCGCTTCAAGAAAGTCATCAGCACCCTGGCCGACATCGAAGCCCTGCCGATTCCTGATCCACACAAAGACCTCGGCTACGTCATGGACGCAGTCAGCACCATCCGTCGCGAACTGAACGGCCGCGTGCCGCTGATCGGCTTCTCCGGCAGCCCATGGACCCTGGCCACCTACATGGTCGAAGGCGGCTCGTCGAAAGACTTCCGCAAGACCAAGGCCATGCTCTATGACAACCCGCAAGCCATGCACTTGCTGCTGGATAAACTCGCGCAGTCGGTCACCAGCTACCTCAACGGCCAGATCATGGCCGGCGCGCAAGCGGTGCAGATCTTCGACACCTGGGGTGGCAACCTCTCCGCAGCGGCCTACCAGGAGTTCTCCCTGGCCTACATGCGCAAAATCGTCAGCGGCCTGATCCGCGAGCACGAAGGCCGTAAGGTTCCGGTCATCCTGTTCACCAAGAACGGCGGCCTGTGGCTGGAAAGCATCGCTGACGCTGGCGCGGATGCGCTGGGCCTGGACTGGACTTGCGACATTGGCGAAGCCCGCCAACGCGTCGGCAGCAAAGTCGCCCTGCAAGGCAACATGGACCCAACCGTGCTCTACGCCAAGCCAGAAGCCATCCGCACCGAAGTCGGCCGGATCCTCGCCAGCTACGGCAAAGGCAGCGGTCACGTGTTCAACCTCGGCCATGGCATCACGCCGGAAGTCGACCCAGAGCATGCTGGCGCCTTCCTGCGCGCGGTACATGAACTGTCGGCGCAGTATCACGAGTAATCGTGGCCCAATAAAAAACGCCCGGCATATGCCGGGCGTTTTTGTTTGTGGTTCAGAAAATGAGAAGTGGATGCCATTCATTGTGGGAGCGGGCTTGCCCGCGATGGCGTCGTCTCATACAACACATGTGCTGGACCGACCATCGCTATCGCGGGCAAGCCCGCTCCCACAGGGTTGTGCGTCATGCCTTCAAATTTACCAACGGCGGTAACTTCGCCAGCTTCAACGCCACCAACAACGCAATCACCAACAACCCGCCAATAAATAACCCGATCCCGTTCCAGCCACCCAAGTGCCAGGCCACACCGCCCGCCGTACCCGCGATACTCGACCCGGCGTAATAGCTGAACAGGTACAGCGACGACGCCTGTCCTCTGGCCTTGATCGCACGACGGCCAATCCAGCTACTGGCCACCGAATGCGCACCAAAGAAGCCGAAGGTAAAGATCAGCATGCCGAGAATCACCAGCGGTAACGGCGTGAACATGGTCAGGGCGATGCCCGCGAGCATGACCACAATGGTTGCCCAGAGCACTTTGCGCCGGCCGAGTTGGTCGGCCAGGGCGCCGATTTTCGCCGAGCTGTAGATGCCCGACAGGTACACCACCGAAAGCAGCCCGACGAAGGCCTGATCCATGTGATACGGCTCGGCCAGCAGGCGATAGCCGATGTAGTTGAACAGCGTGACAAACGCGCCCATCAGCACGAAAGCCTCAAGGAACAGCAGTGGTAGACCTGCATCGCGAAAGTGCATGCTGAAGCCGTCCAGCAAGCTGCGAGGATGCAATGAGCGGGCGCGGAAGTTGCGCGATTCCGGGAGGATTTTCCAGAACACCGCTGCGGCAATCAGCGCCAGGCCACCGACGACCAGCATCGCCGCGTGCCAGCTGACGAAGTCGATCAGTACCCCGACGATCAATCGTCCACACATGCCGCCGATGGCATTGCCACCGATGTACAAGCCCATGGCGAGGCCAAGGTGCTGTGGATGGATCTCTTCGCTCAGGTAAGTCATCGCGACCGCCGCCAGACCGCTCAACGACAGCCCCACCAGCGCTCGCATCACCAGCACGCCTTGCCAGCTCGGGATCATTGCGCTGGCCATGGTGCACAGCGCTGCGGCGAACAGCGCGGCGACCATCACCGGTTTACGCCCGATGCGATCAGAGATGGGACCGGTGATCAGCAAGCCAATGGCGAGCATGCCGGTGGCGACCGACAGGATCAGGCTGCTCTGGGCTGCGTTGATGGAAAACTCGTGGGACAGCAGCGGCATCATCGGCTGCACGCAATACAGCAGGGCAAAGGTCGCGAAACCGCCCGAGAACAGCGCCAGCACCGTGCGCATAAACATCGGTGTGCCTTTCTCGATGTAGATCTCGCTTAGCTCAGTGACGACGTCGTCCAGCGGAGTGGGCGGAATTTCATGGGCGAGTGGAGCGGCAGCAGTTTTCACTTCAGACCTCGGAGGGGCGCAGCCGGTCAGGCAATGAAAAAATCATATAGCTGCCTAATGATTCAATCCAATATATTGTTCGACCTGTTTGATAGGTTTTACGACCTAATGGAGTTTTCATGGAATTGCGCCACCTGCGCTACTTCATCGCCGTCGCCGAAGAACTGCATTTCGGCCGCGCCGCGCAAGTGCTGGGCATCTCGCAACCGCCGCTGAGCCAGCAGATTCAGGCGCTGGAGCAGGAGATCGGTGCGCGGCTTTTCGAGCGTACCAATCGTCGGGTCGAACTCAGTGAGGCCGGTCGGCTGTTTCTGGAAGAGGCGCGGTTGGTGCTGGCTCAGGTCGACAAAGCGGCGGACGTTGCGCGGCGGGCACAACTCGGAGAGTTGGGTGAACTGAAGATCGGCTTCACCTCGTCGGCCCCGTTCAACTCGACCATTCCTCAGGCGATTTTCTCGTTTCGCCAGAGTTTCCCGGCGGTGCACCTGAATCTGCGGGAAATGAGCAGCACCCAAGTGGCCGATGCATTGGTGGACGAGTCGATTGAAGTCGGCATCATGCGGCCGCTGGGCTTGCCGGACTCACTCAGCGTGGTGGAACTGATGCGCGAGCCACTGGTGGCGGTGCTTAGCTCCAAGCATCCGTTGGTGAGCGGCAGCGAAGACGGTTTATTCCTCTCGGCGCTGGCCCTCGAACCCTTCGTATTTTTCCCACGTAGCTATGGCAGTGGTTTGTACGCACAGCTGCTCAGCTTGGCCCGGGATGTCGGGTTCAGCCCGCACTTCGCGCAAGAGGCTGGCGAGGCGATGACCATCATCGGGCTGGTGGCGGCAGGTCTGGGAGTGTCGGTATTGCCGGCGTCGTATCAGCGGATGCGCATCGATGGCGTGGTCTACCGCCCTCTACTCGATCCGACGGCCGTGTCGGCAGTGTGGCTGGTGCAGCGCAAGGATCAGAAATCGCCGATGGCCAGGGCGTTTGTGGAGTTGTTGACGCGTAAGGTTGAACCTTTGAAGCCGTAACTACGGGTGACCCCAGTGAGGTCACCCGTTTTTTTACCAGGCACTACACCGAAACCTGCACCAGCAATCGTCGCCCGATGACATCCATCAAATCGCAACCATCGCGCATTGAATTCGCTAACACTCGCGCCAACTAGCATCACTGGGCAGTTTGCATTTGCTGCGCTTTGTTTTGTTCTGCCTGTGCTATCGCTTTGAAGTCATAGGTCGGATAGAACTCGGTTTTGTAACTTCCCCACGCTGTATTTTCAAGTGCAAGGTTTACTTCAGCAAGACGGGAGGCCGGGAAGCGCACTGTGACGACTTGTCCGATACCCATCATTATGTTCCAACTGACAACCTCTACTCCCGCAGGTGGAAATGCCTTATAGAATCCTTGTTTGGCAAGTTGAGCCTTTAATTCGCCCAATGGCCGTGATTGATCGTGCTTTAAAAATACGGTCAGCATGACGGCATTATCTGGCGTGGCAACGGCATTTTTTGCAGGGGAATTTGTTGTGGACTGCGCATTGACAGCGCCGCAGAAGGCCGAGGTTATCAAAAGCGTAGATGCAAGGAGTGTTTTGAGTGATTTCTGCATGTTGAAATTCCATGTTTTATTAGGCGGCAAAATTGATTTCAAGCGGTAACGCTACTCCAGCGGAACTACCTGAGTCATTTAGTGTGCTATGGGCGACTGGTTTCAGTTTGTGATATTAGTATCTGACTTAATGGTGGACTTTGTTTCCACTGTTCCAGTGTAGGGGGCATGAACTACATAGATACGCACCAGAGGGTTATTGGCTATCATGTCGTGAGGCACTTCGCGAGAATAGGTGAATTCATTTGGATTCAACTTTTCCAATCGCCTGACTACAGTTTTGGTTGGCCCGACATCGGGCACTAAAATGTGGCTTTTTTGATCGCCAGTGACAAAGAAGTAACCTCCACCTCCATTGTCGTACTTTGATTTTCCCGTATCGGTGTAAAAGAATTCATAGCGATTGCGTTCGGGATCCCACGTCGATATTCCGACCACGCCAGGATAATTCGCTTTTACGTCCGTTTGTGGTGCGCCCTCTATATAGACCTTGGTTGTCAGCCATCGAGGAGAAGATGCCAGAGCCCGAGTCTCGGCAGTGGCGGGGGCTTGTTGCGCAAAACTACCCAGGGGACAGAACAATGCCGCAAGAAGTAGGCATGTAGAAGTAATATTGTTCTTTTGCATGCGGATAACTCCTTATCTGCTTTTGTTGGTTGCTCGCTATTGATTATCCAAATTCAATGCGTGAAAAGTATAGGCTGGGAGTGAGGGGGGCAATAGCGGGGTAATGAATTGTAATGGTTCGGCGTTTTTTCGAAGTAATACTTCGTCGCGCTTGTTTTAGATGTGTTGGTTGTTTGGGTTTGCCTATATATTGAAATCACGAGGCTGGCTGTAGGAACTTTCCGAAGTGATACACTCCGTTTTCCTATGTTTCATTTATGTGCCGAGGACTCAGATGTGGCGAGAAGTTGCTGGCGCGTAAAGCGTTTAAAAGATCGCAGCCTTCGGCAGCGCCTACACCGATCTATGTAGGAGCTGCCGAAGGCTGCGATGTTTTGATCCTCGGTAATACCTGAGTGTGTCGCGGCTACTCCGCGTCAGGCGTTACTGAACCTTCGCCAAATCCCCTTTCAACGCAACGCCCGCCATGAGCGCCCCAGCGTGGCACTCATAGTTCTTGGCATCCTTGCGCTCGTTGCTTTTGTAGAAGCTGACGATATTGGTCACGGCGTTGGCGCCGGCATTCTTCGCTGCCTGGTGCAGGCTGATGATTGCCGATTGCGCGACCCATTCGCAGGCCACTTCGTCAGACTTGTTGAAGGCGTTGGTTTTCTTGTTGGTCACGGCCCCCGAGCTGACTACGGTGACGTTGCCAGTCGGTGTGTTGCCTGCCAGGTAGAACTTCACGCTGCCATCGATTTTGCCGGCGCGGGTTGCTTCGGCGACTGCTTTGTCAAAAGGCAGATACACCGCGGTGTCACGGGCCTGGCTGATGCCCGGCAACGTGCAGATCAGCAGGGTGGCGGCGGCAGCGAGTTTCTTGAAGTGCATGGAGGTCTCCTTGACCCTGAGTAATTCGATTACGACCAGCGGCGAAAAATCAACGAGGTGTTGACCCCGCCAAAAGCGAAATTGTTGTTCATCACATACTGGTTGCTCATCTGCCGGAATTCACCGCGCAGGTAATCGAGCTTGCCGCACTTCGGATCGACCTCATCGAGGTTGAAAGTGTGCACGTACTGATCGCGGTTCATCATTTCGATGCTGAACCAGGACTCCAGCGCGCCGCAGGCTCCCAGGGTGTGACCAAGGAAACTCTTCTGCGAACTGATTGGCATGTGTTCGCCGAACAACGCGCTGGTGGCCAGTGTTTCGGCAATGTCGCCCTGTTCTGTAGCGGTGCCGTGACCGTTCACATAGCCGATGTCGGAAGGCTGCAGCCCGGCATCTTCCAGCGCCAGCTCCATGGCCCGGCGCATGGTGAGCTGCTCCGGACGGGTGGCGTGCTGACCGTCGGCGTTGCTGCCGAAACCGACGATCTCGGCATGGATATGTGCGCCGCGTGCCAGGGCGTGTTCGAGCTCTTCGAGCACCAGCATGCCGCCGCCTTCACCGATCACCAGGCCATCGCGGCCGGTGTCGTAAGGGCGAGGGCTGGTTTGCGGGGCATCGTTTTTCAGACTGGTGGCGTAGAGCGCATCGAACACCATGGCTTCGGTCGGGCACAGCTCTTCGGCGCCGCCGGCGAGCATCAGCGGCAGGCGGCCGAACTTGATCGATTCGTAGGCATAACCGATGCCCTGGCTGCCGCTGGTGCAGGCGCTGGAGGTCGGGATCAGCCTGCCGGTGAGGCCGAAGAAGATGCTGACATTGGCCGCTGTGGTGTGCGGCATCATCCGCACGTAGGAGTTGGCGTTCAAGCCTTCGGCCACCGAGTTGAGCAGCATATTGCCGAACGCCTTGATCTCGTCGGTGCTGCCGGTGGACGAGCCGCAGGAAACGCCCATGCGCCCGTCCTTGATCGACTCGTCACCCAGCAGACCGGCGTCCGCCAACGCTTGCTCAGCAGCACCAACAGCGAGCCGCGAGACGCGGCCCATGCTGCGCAGTTGCTTGCGGGTCCAGTGGCTTGGCACTTTGAAGTCATCGATCGGCCCGGCCAGGCGCGTGTTGAGTTCAGTGAAACGATCCCACTCGTCCATACGGCGGATGCCGCTGCGATTGGCGGCGAAGTTGCCGGCGATGGTGTCCCAGTCGCTGCCCAGTGAGGTGATGCCGGCCATGCCGGTGACGACGACGCGCTTCATCAGCACAGGCCTCCATTGACGGCCAGAACCTGCCGGGTGATGTACGACGCTTCCGCCGACATCAGGAAATTCACCGCGCCAGCCACCTCTTCCGGGGTGCCCATGCGATGTGCGGGGATCATTTTCATCAGTTCTTCCACCGGCACGTTTTCGTCGAGCATCGCCGTGTCGATCAGGCCGGGTGCGACACAGTTAACCGTGATTTTGCGCTTGCCCAGTTCGATCGCCAGCGCCTTGGCTGCGCCGATCAAACCGGCCTTGGACGCGCTGTAATTGACTTGGCCGCGATTGCCGATCAACCCGGAAACTGAAGTGATGCAGACAATCCGCCCGGCGGCGCGACGACGGATCATCGGCATCATCACCGGGTGCAGCACGTTGTAGAAACCGTCGAGATTGGTGCGCATCACCAAATCCCAATCCTCCTCGCTCAGGGCCGGAAAAGCACCGTCGCGGGTCAGGCCAGCGTTGAGCACCACGCCGTAATAGGCGCCGTGGGTTTCGACATCGGCTTCAAGAATAGCTTTGCAACGAGCACGGTCGGACACGTCGAATTGCAGGATGCGCGCGTTGCGGCCCAGGGCCTCGACTTCGATCTTGACGGCTTCGGCATCCGCAAGGCCGCTGCGGCAGTGCAGCACGATGTCATGCCCGGCCCGGGCCAGACGCAACGCAATGGCGCGGCCGATACCACGGCTGGAGCCGGTGACCAGTACGGATTCAGTCATCACTCGACTCCTTGGGGTTCATGAAGATATTGCGCGGCCTGAGGTGGGCGAAACACGTTCAGCCGGGCGGTGGCGTGGATGCCGGGCGCGGTGAGGTGGCATTCGAACACACCCATGCCGTTGTCGTCTTCCAGCGAGCGTATCCCATGGATGGTCAACTCGGTGCCGGCGGGGAAGTGTTCCACGTTGCATTCGAATTTTCGGGTGCCGAGCAGGAAACCCAACTCCACCGCATTGCCTTTCTGGCGCGCATGGCAACCGGCGTACGCGGCGACGCTCTGGGCCATCAGCTCGATGCCGACCCAGGCCGGCAGGCTGCCGTCGGGGCGATTGAACAGGCCGTCGGGTTTGACGGTGAGTCGGGTGTGAATTTGCTCGTCATCGAACGACAGGATCTGCTCGATGAGGATCATGTCGCCAGCATGCGGCAGCAGTTCGGCGAGCGGCCAGGTAATCATGGGGCGTCTCCGATAATCAGGCTGACGTTATTGCCACCGAAGGCAAAGGAATTGCTCATCAGGTAGCGAGGTGCAATGGACGTCAGGTGGTCAGTCGGGGTCACCCAATGCAGGGCCGGTAATTCGGGGTCGGGCTGGCCGTCCCAGATGTGGGGCGGCAAGGCATGTTCGCTGTTGTCCGCGCTCAGGCTCAACCAGCAGAACGCCGCCTCCAGAGCACCGGCAGCGCCGAGGGTATGGCCGGTCATCGGTTTGGTCGACGAGCAGGGCACGCCTTCCGGGAATAGCGTCGTCACCGCCAGGCTTTCCATGGCGTCGTTATGTTGCGTGGCGGTGCCATGCAGGTTCAGATAACCGATCTGCTGCGGTTGCAGCCCTGCGCGGCTCAAGGATTTGCGCATCGCTTGCAGGGCGCCACGGCCGGTCGGTTCCGGCGCGGAAATATGATGTGCATCGGAGCTGGCGCCACTGCCCAGCAGGGCAATCGGTTGGCTATTGCCGGCGCTTTTGCTCATCAGAAACAGCACCGCTGCTTCGCCGATGTTGATGCCGTTACGGTTGGCTGAAAACGGGTTGCAGCGCTGCTCGGACACCGCTTCCAGGGCCGAGAAACCGTTGAGAGTCAGCTTGCACAAACTGTCGACACCGCCGCACAACACGGCGTCGCACACGCCCAGATCGAGCAGTCGTTGAGCACTCATCAGCGCACGGGCGCTGGAGGTGCAGGCGGTGGAAATCACATAGGCCGGACCGCTCAATTGCAGCCAGTCGGCGAGAAACGTCGCCGGCGCGCCGAGTTCCTGTTGCTGATAGTCATAATCGGCAGGGAACTGATGCTCTCGGATGTAATGGGCCAGACCGCTGCTGGCCTCGTGAATGCCCGAGGTGCTGGTGCCCAGAATGACGCCGATACGGTCGCGGCCGTAGGTCTGGATCGCTTGCTCGATGTCTTCGCGAATTTGCAGCGCAGACTCCAGCAGCAATTGATTGTTGCGACTGCTCTGATGCGCGAGCTCAGCCGGAATCGGCGCCAGCTCACCGCGCACCGCCGCGACCGGCAGCGTGCGTTCCGCCACCCAGTCGGCCTCGCTGCGCATGCCCGAGCAATCGCCGGCAAACAGGTTGCGGGCGACTTCCTGCTTGTCGCGGCCCAGGGCGCAGACCACCCCGAGGGCATTCAGATAAGCCGTCATGGCGTGTGCTCGCCTAACGGAGTGACGCGATAGTGCGGGCCTTGGGATACGTTCAATTCAAAGCTCAGTGGTTGTGAATAGCGGATGTTCCAGCGTGGTGACAAGGATCGTTGCCCGCCATCCTGCCGGGCGGCGGGATAGTTGCGATGCAACTCGCCCGCAGGGGTCAACGCAAACAATAAGGCCGCGAACAGCTCCCGGGCTTCCGGATTGGGCGGCAGCAGGCCGTCGGCCTGCCATTGGCCATCGATCAGTTTCTGCCGTGCCACGGGAATCCCCAAAGGGTCCATCATCGACCAGCGAATGCCTGGGTCTTCACGCTGGATCACCAGCAGCCAGTCCTGACGTTGCTCGGCCATCTGCCGTTCGATGTGCAATTGCAGCGGCAATGCCAGGTTCGGAGTTTGCTCGGGCAGCGGTGCCTGGCTGGCGCAAGCGCTCAGCAACAGGACACAACCCAGAAGCAGGAAACGGATCATCAGGCACACCCTTCAACGGGCTTGCGCGCGACTACATTGACCAGGGTTTCTTCCCGTTGGCCAAAGGTTTTGGGCTGGCGCAGGCCGAAGCGTTCGAGCAGGCCGAAATCCTTGGCGCGACTCCACCACAAGTAAGGGTAAGACACGTTCTGCGGGCCGAATTCAAAACCCTGCCGACGAATCATGTCCAGGTAGCCGGCGGCGCTCTTCTGCACGTGCATCGGGTGGCGGAACAGCCAGCGAATCACCCACGTATCAATGTAAGCCTCGGTGGACTCGGCGAACAGCAAATAGCCGCCCGGCTTGAGCACTCGATAGAACTCGGCCAGGGCCTGATCCTGTTCGACAAGGTGATGGAAGGTTTGATGACAGAACAGCAGATCGACGCTGGCGTCCGGTATTTTGATGCTCGCGCAGTCACTGCCGATCAGTTCTACATCCATGCCCTGGCGGGCAGCTTCTTCGCCGCTCAGGTTCAGGCTGTGAGGGTCGGCATCCAGCCCGATCAGGCGCCGAGGCGCGAAGGTCTGGCGCAGATACTGGAACGACTTGCCCTGGCCGCAACCGGCATCCAGCAATACCGGATTGTCGGGCAATGGCGCGCTGAACAGATCGCGCAAATCATTGATCGCCACTCGCAATACATGGTGCTGCCAGGTGTGACTGCGCAGGAACCAGAAACCGAAACGGGTTTCTTCGACGTAGTTGTCGCTCAAATAACTCATGTCGGATCCTGTGCGCACAGGTCCGAGATCATCCGCAGTCGACGCTTGGGTTCGCTGACAAACGGGTTGCGTTCATCCCAGGCGTAACCCGCGAGGATCGAGCTGATCATGCGGCGGATATCCGCTGTGCCGCCCTGATAGAAAATCACATCCTGAAAGGTCCCCGCGTACCAGCCTTCGACGTAGCAACGGAAGGTGTTGACGCCGCGCTTGAGCGGTTCGGCGAACTCGGTCTGCCAGTCGACGCTTTCACCTTGCAGTTGGCGGTGCAGCACACCGGCGGCCATGCTCGCCGAACGCATGGCGATGGTCACACCAGAGGAGAACACCGGGTCGAGAAATTCCGCCGCATTGCCCAGCAGGGCGAAACCTTGGCCATGCAGGGTTTTGACGTTGGCCGAATAGCCGCCGATGGTCCGCGCGGGCGTATCCCACACGGCGTTGTTCAGCACACCGGCCAGGCTTGGGGTTTCGGCGATGAAGCCGCGCAGGCAGTTGTCCAGATTCTCGGTGCGGCCTTCGAAGTGTTCGGCGGCTGCCACCACGCCCACCGAGCAACGGCCGTTGCTGAACGGGATGGTCCAGAACCAGATATCGCGCTGGGTCGGATGGGTGGTGATGAGGATTTTCTCCCGGTCGAAAGCCGGGTTGTCGATACAGTCTTCGACGTGGGTGAATACGGCCTGGCGCACCGGGAAGTTCGACGGTGCTTCAAGGTTCAGCAAGCGCGGCAGCACGCGACCGTAGCCGCTGGCATCGAGCACGAAGTCGGCTTCGACGCGGTATTGGCTACCGTCTTCGCGAAGCACGTCGAGCTGCGGTTTCGGCAGGCTGAAATCGGCACTGACGATGGCTTCGCCGTAACGGACATCGACACCTTGCAGTTCAGCCTGATCGGCCAGCAGCTTGTCGAAGTCGGCGCGCTGGACCTGGAACGTTGTCGGCTTGCCGTTGCTGAACGTGTCGCCGAAATCGAAGGCGCTGTATTGATCGCCCCAAGCGAACGCCGCCCCGTTCTTGCGCTGGAAACCGGCGGCGTTCACCGCCTCGAGCATGCCGGCTTCTTCGACGAAATCCAGGCAGTGGGACAGCAGGCTTTCACCGATGGAAAACCGTGGGAAATGCTGACGCTCGATCATCAGCACATCATGACCTTTACGCTTGAGCAACGCGGCGGCGATGGCGCCCGAGGGGCCTGCGCCGATCACCAGTACCTGACGACGTTCCATTTCAACTGTTGGCACGGGTGCTCCTTGCCGGGGCGGCGATGTTCAAAGGGATTCGGTGCATGCCGGCGAGTGCCGGCAGCAGGGTTGCGATCAGGCCCATCAACATCAGCGCGAAATACAACGCCGGGCTGATAAGCTGTTGTTGCAGCAGCAGGTTGAGAAAGACGATCTCGCTCAAGCCGCGAATATTCAGTAAAAGGCTTTCCCGCCAGCGGCTGGCACCTTCAAACGAGGCGCCAGCCCAGCCGAGGCCCAGCCAGTTGCCCAACAGTTTGCTGGCGATTGGCAACAGCAGGAGAGCGGCCAGTTGCATCCCGCTGAGACTGTCGATGGCGTTGTGCACGTTGATCTGCACGATGCCGAACGTGAGGATCAGCGGGATGGCGATCCAGGTCTGCAAACGGCTCATCCACGCCGCCGACAATGGCAGCACCAATGGCACCTTGAGCGTGGCCATGCACAGCAGATAGCCGATGCCGAAAATCAGCGCATTGAGTTTGAAGTGTTCGGCGACCACCAGCAGCGCGAAGAAGCAGCCGCTGTGCAGCAACGGTTGGCGCAACCCGAGCAGTCGCAGCAACAACGGCAGACAGGCGCCGGCCAGCGGCAGCAAAAGGCTGCTCAGGTGCAGGCTGCCCTGGGCGAATGCGAACAGAGTCCAGCAGGTCAGGTCGATCAGGATCGCGGTCTGCACCAGGCGTCGGGTGGCAGCGGGCGGGTAGATGATGTGTCGCAGGTACAGATACAGCACCGGAATCGCGGTGATGGCGAACAGCAGACCGACCGCCAGCGAGCTGATCCATGGCTGCGGCGGCAACAGCCAGACCGCGGTCACCAGCCCGCAGGCAAATGGAATGCAGAAACTCGGCAGGGCGATTTTCAGGCTCTGACGTTCCAGTCGCAGGTCAATCACGTCGCTGAGGATGTGCCCCAGCAGCAAGGCAAAGCTCAGGCTGTAGAGGTTCTTCAGCCAGTCCGGCGAGATCAGGTCGGCGCCGCTCAAGTGCCAGCCCGGTTCGATCCAGAAGTACATCAGCAACGGCAGGCCGAAGGTCGCCAGCAGCAACTGGCTGACGATCGGAATCAGACCGAAATGACGACCGATACGGGTGGCCATGGCGAACAGCACCAGGGCCATCAACCAGAACGCAGCGACCATCATGCTGCCGGCTCCGTAATCGGTGCGATGTGGACTTGGCGTCCTGCCCATGGCGCCAGGATGAAACTGAACGCCAGGCCGAGGCTCACCGACAGGCCGAAGTTGCTCACCGCCGGCGTGCTGGACACCGCCAGCAGGCCGAACGACAGCCAGGTAGTCACTGCTGCCAGCAAAGTGCCCAGCAGGCTCGCCGCGGCGCCGCCGATCTGTTCACGCATGAGGATCGCGTAATCGACGCTGATGGCCGTCACTAGCAGCAGGCCGAACAGGCTGAACAGCGTCAGCGGCTGACCGAGCCAACCGAGGCTTGCCAGGCTGCACAGGGCCGCCAGCAATGGCAGAGAGACAATTCGCAGCGCGCCACCGAGACCGAATGGCAGGATCAGCACCAGCACGATCAGCACGCAGGAAGCGAGTTTCAATTCAGCGGCGCTGATTTGAGTGGCGGCGAAAACCTGGTTCAGTTCGCCGAGGCGATCCACCAGTTCCACGCCCGGCAAGTCCAGCGCCTGGACCCGCAGCAGCGTGGGATTGTTCAAGCCTTGCAGGCTGACCATCGCAGCCACGCCGTCATCGGTCGGCCCCAGCCACAGCGTGCGATAGGGTTCCGCCAATGGTCCGGCTAGCGCTGCGTCGATGTCTTCAATGGGCAGCGCCTGCAACGTTGCCAATTCGGCCTGCAACGCGGCGGCCGGCACGCCGAGGTCGAGCAACGGTTGCCAGAACTGCGGCAGCTTGCTCAATGCTTCACGCACTTTGCGCTGTTCGCTCGGCTGGCTGACCAGTTGATTGAGCGACAGATAGCCCTGGAGTTTTTCCAGATTGACCAATTGATCCAGACGCTCGCTCAATGTCGTTTGGCGTTCGAGCAATTCCTGCTGATTGGTCGCGCGCACCAGGAAGAACTGGCTGGTGGGTTGATAGCCGGTGATGCGTGCGATGGTCTGGGCTTCGTCAGTCAGTTGCTGCGGCGTGCCGACCCATTGGCGAATGTCGTTTTTGCTCTGCAGCTGCAACAGACCGCCGACACAGAAGGCGATCAACAGCGCCAGCAATACCGGCGTGCGTACGTATTTGAGCAACGTTTCACGCAGCTCCAGCAACTTCTCGGCGATGCGCATCGGCCATTGTGCTGGCCGCAGAACCACGCCCTTGAGCAGCGCCGGCAACAGGCACACTGCCGACAGGTAGGCGCCAAGCAGGCCGGCGGCGGAGAACACGGCAATTTGGGTCAGGGCCGGGAACGGCGTCCAGGCCAGGGCCAGGTAGCCGATGCAACTGGTGATCAGGCTCAGCGTCAGCCCCGGCAGGGTCAGGCGTAACGCCGGCCAGCTGTGCCAGGGTTTCAGGCTCCAGCTTTTGGACAGGTAATGCAGCGGGTAATCCACCGCCACGCCGATCAGGCTTGAGCCCAGCACCAGCGTCATCACATGCATGTGACCGAACAGCGCCACGCAAGCCACCGCACCGAACAGCATGCCCACCAGCACCGGGACGAACGCCAGCAACACCCGCCAACGCCGGAAGGCCAGCAACAGCAGCAACAGAATCCCGACCGTGGCGCCGCCGCCGACCCAGGTCATTTCGCGAGCGGCTTGCCGTTGACCGCTGGCGGCGTACAACAGGCCGCTGGCGGCGAGTAGTTGCACGTCCGACCGGGCGGCTTCTTCACGACTGTGCTGGAGCAGGTCAGCCACTTGCAGTGGGAGGTTCATGTCGAACGCGTTGCCGACGGTTCGCGCCCGCAGCATCACCCAACTCATGCCGTCGGCATCGGCAACCAGCGCACCGCTGCCGATGTCCAGTTGCACCGAGCCGTGCTGTGGCTGGCTGTTCTGGATGCGCCCGGTCAGGCCGAGCCAGTCGTCCTGGCTCGGCACCAGGCTGAAGCCGGTGAAAGGGTCGAACAGGGCTTGTACCCGTTGCTGAATAAAGGCGTCGGGGTGCTCGATGAGTTGCTGCCGGTCGGCCGCGGACAGCATCGCCAGGCGGCCTTGCAGCAATTGCGTGCGTAGCGCCGGCAAGTCGGCCTGCAGGTTCCACTGGACCTTTTCGAATACGCCGCTGGCCTGCCATTGCTCGCCCAGCTTTTGCGCCATGGCGATGGCTTGCTGGCGGTCTTTATGGCCGACCAGTACCAGCATTTCCCGGTTCAGCGGTTCTTGCATGCGTTGTTCGGCGCGCAGTTCCAACGCGTCCGGCGCGGTACCAGGCACCAGTTCCATCAGGTTGGCCGACAGCGGCGCGTTGTCACGCCATTGCCAGCCGGCGAGCGCGAGCACTGCCAGCAGCAGGATCAGAAACAGCCGCGGCAGCATCCGTTCACTCGGCAAAGTCATGTTGCTCCGCATCGCTCAAAGGTTGTGCGCTAGTGCTGTCCTGCATGCGCAACAGGGTTCGGTCACCCTGGGTTTCGAGCAGCTCGATGCTGTGCACCAGTTCGCCGCCGTCAATGTTGATCTGATTGAACACCTGCTTGAGCAGCATCGAACGCGGGGTCAGGGTCAGTTTCCAGTTTTGTGCGTCGCCGCTCAGCGAAAGCTCGAAATCCCGTTGCAGGCCACTGCTGTCGCCTTGCAGCACCGCGAGGAACAAGCGGTTCTGTTCGGCGCCGGCGCTCTTGTTCGGCAGCATTTGCCAACCGTTGGCATCACGCCGGGCAATGCCCTTGTCGCTGATGCGATAGTCCTGTTGCAGCGGGGTTTTCAGCAGCCAGAGCAGGCCGTGATTCTTCGCCAAAACGAAGGTGCCCTTGCTGGTCAGCGGCTGGGGCAGGGCGCGCAGGTGTTTTTCCTGGATGAAGCTGCCGTGGATCACATCGGGTTTGGCCAGTTGATCGCTGAGTTGCTGTAGATCGAAAGCCTGCGCCAGCGAAGTAAAACTCACCATCAACATGCCCAACGCAATCCGGTAGCAGCTGCCGAGCCTGCGAGGCTGCGTCCGGCGGCGAAGCCGTCGTAAAACCTGAAAATGCGATACATCAGAAGAAACGCAGGGCGACTGCTGCGCCGCCGAACGCAGGCTTCGCCAGCTGCTACAGAGGGTTTTCAGCAGGTTCATGGCAGCATCCTTTCAACCGCGTCGGTGAACACCTTCGGTGAGGCCAACAGCATTTCGCGGCTGCTCATGTCGACGGCGACCTGCACGGAACAGGCGCGGGTCAGGCGCTCGCCGGTGGCCAGATCGCTGATCAGGTAACTGATCTTCAGGCGGTTTTCCCACTCCACCAGGCTGGCGCGCACATTCAGCTTCTGGCCGAACACGGCGCCACGCACATAGCGCAGCTGCAAGTCGATCACCGGCCACGCGTAACCTGACGCCACCATGGCGTCGTAGTTATGGCCGATCTTGTCCAGCAGCGCACAGCGGGCGACTTCCAGGTATTTGACGTAATGGCCGTGCCAGACCACGTTCATGGTGTCGACGTCAAAGAACGGTACGAGGATTTCCGTGTCGGTGTGAAGCACTCCCTTGCTACGCATGCAGCCTCCAGTGTTGTTCGGCGATGCGTTGCAGGCACAGGCGCAACTCGCCTTCCAAGGCACGGTCTTCGATGACCGGCGGGAAGTCCTTGGCCAATTCTTCGTGCATCGCGGCCAGTGCTGGTGGCAGCGGGCGCGCGTCTTCAGCCTGGCCGCGCAGCCAGACACCTTGGTTGGCGGCCAGCAGCGTGGCAGCAGCGACTTGTTCGGTCAGCTCCAACACGCGGATGGCGTCGCGGGCGGCGATGGTGCCCATGCTGACTTTGTCCTGGTTGTGGCACTCGGTGGAACGCGAGAAGACGCTAGCCGGCATGGTGTTTTTCAGGGCTTCGGCGGTCCAGGCGCTGGTGCCGATCTGCACCGCCTTGAAACCGTGATTGAGCATTGCGCGGTCGGCGGTGGCGCCAGACAGGTTGCTCGGCAAGCCATGGTTGTAACGCTCGTCCACCAGCAGCGCGAGCTGACGGTCGAGCAAGTCGGCGACGTTCGCCACCAGGGTTTTCAGACTGTCCATGGCGAACGCGATATGGCCGCCGTAGAAGTGCCCGCCGTGCAGCACGCGTTCGGCTTCGGCGTCGATGATCGGGTTGTCGTTGGCGCTGTTGAGTTCGATCTCGATGAACGAGCGCAGCCAGTTCAGGCTGTCGGCCAATACACCGAGCACGTGCGGCGCACAACGCAGGGAATAGCGGTCTTGCAGGCGATGCAGCGGCGCGGTCGGCGCATCGATCGCCAAGTCCTTGCGCAACCACGCGGCGACTTGCATCTGCCCTGGATGGGGTTTGGCCGCGAACAGGCGCTCGTCGAAGTGCTCCGGATTGCCCTGCAAAGCGACCACGTTCAGCGCAGTGATACGCGTGGCCAGTTGCAGCAGGTAATCAGCGCGGGCGTAAGCCAGGCAGGCAAGGCCGGTCATCACGGCGGTGCCGTTCATCAGCGCCAGCGCTTCTTTGGGGCGCAATACCAGCGGTTCCCAGCCCAGTTCGCTGTGCACATCGGCGGCTTGTCGACGCTCACCACGGAACATCACTTCGCGCTCGCCGGACAAAGTCGCGGCGACGTAGGACAGCGGCGTCAGATCACCACTGGCGCCCACCGAACCTTCTTCCGGAATCAGCGGCAGAATGTCGTGTTCGAGGAAGGCTTGCAGACGCTCCAGCAGCTCCACGCGTACCCCGGACACGCCGTAGCAAAGCGATTGCAAACGCGCCGCCAGCACCGCGCGGGTGGCTTGGGCGTCGAGCAGTTTGCCCAGGCCGCAACCGTGGAAGGTATACAAATGACGGGGCAGGGCTTCGACGTGGTGCAGCGGCACCGCTACCACGCAAGAATCACCATAACCGGTGGTCACACCGTAGATCACGCCTTCCTTGTCCAACAGGGAATCAAGGAACTGCGGGCCCTTGGCGATGCGCTGGCGAAACTCAGCGTCGCCCTGCAACTGCGTCGGCACCTGACGGTTGGCCAGGGCCAGCACGTCTTCGATGCGCAAAGGGAGTTCGCCGAAGGTTACCGGCTCAAGCGTTGGCGTCGTCATCGGTCTTCCAGAAAGGGTAAAAGTTGAACCATTGTTGGGGCGCTTCAAGGCAATAGTGACCCAGGCGTTCGGCGTAGCGGGAGGCCCACTGATGAATGACCTGTTCGCGGTCGCTGCGTTTCCACACGATGGCGTCGGCGAACGGTTCGAGGGTCAGCCGATAGTCGCCAGCGGGTTTCTTCAGGCACAGCATCAGGTTTATCGGGCATTTCAGCAGACCGGCCAGCAACCATGGGCCCTGAGGGAACGCGGCTTGATGGCCGAGGAAATCCACGCTCACGCTGCGTCCTCCATGCAGCGGCACGCGGTCGCCGGCAATCGCCAGCCATTCGCCGCGCTCGAGGCGTTCATGCAGTTGCAGCATGATCACCGGGTCCAGCTCGCTGACCTGGATCAGCCGCAGATTGGTCGCCCCGGCTTCGCCCAGCAGACGGTTGAATTGTTCGGCGTGCTTGGTGTGCACCAGCACGTTCATGGTGACTTTCTCACCGATCTCGGCCAGCGCCCGGCAGACCTCGAGATTGCCCAGGTGCGCACCCACCAGCATTTGCCCACGTGTGCCGCGCAGTTTATTGCGCAGCAGCGCCGGGTCGATGATTTCGATCTGATCGATGCTCAGCTTGCCGTTCCACACATCGAGTTTGTCGAGCATGGAGTCGGCGAAGGCCATGAACTGGCCGAACACCCGCCAATGGCTCGGGCGCAATTCGCTACGACCGCTCCAGTCGGCAAGCCGCTGCTGGTATTGCCAGGCGCTTTGGCGGGCGTTGCGCCCGAACAGGAAAAAGTACAGCACGATGCCGTACAGCAGCGGGCTCAACAACCGACGGCCCAAGACTTTTGCGCAGAGCGCGGTGAACTTCATCAGCCAGAAGCTGCCACGCTCCTGGCGGTCGGCCCAGTGCTGTTTGTCTGCGTTGTCGCTCATGCTCGCCACCGTCGCCAGAGGATTACTGGTGCCCGCAGCAACATGCCGAAGAACAGCCGGGTGTGCATGCTCGAAATCAGTACATTGTCGTGGAACAGGCGGAAATGCGAGACGCCATCCGAAGGGTAATGGACCCTGGTTTTCAGCCACTGCATCGGCAGATTGCGCCAGGCCAGGCGCACCAGGATGTCGGAGTCGAAGTCCATGCGCTTGCCGATCCTGGCCGAGTCGATCAGTGCCAGGGTCGGCGGCAATGGATAGACACGGAAGCCGCACATCGAGTCGCGAATCTGCAACGACAGGGTGTTGATCCACACCATGACGTGCGTCAGGTAGCGGGCGTACAACCGGCCCTTCGGCACGCTGGCGTCGTATTGCGGATAACCGCAGATCACCGCCTCGGGATGGGTGCGCGAATGCTCGATGAAGACTTTTACGTCTTGCAGATCGTGCTGGCCGTCGGCGTCCACCTGCAAGGCATGGCTGAAGCCCAGGCGCGAGGCTTCCCGCAAACCGGTCATTACCGCGCCGCCCTTGCCTTGATTGATGGTGAGCCTGATCAGGTAAACCCGGTCACGCTGGGCCAGTTGATCAAGGACCTTGGCGCAGGCCGGGCTGCTGGCGTCGTCCACCAGAATGCACGGCAGGCCGCTGGCAAGCAGCGCATCGACCACGGCAGTGATTGCGGTTTCGTGGTTGTAGACCGGGATTACGGCGCAGGGGTTATGCATCGCCTGGGGCCTCCAGCAAAATCCGCCCACTGGAGCAGGTGGCGGTTTCATTGCGATAGGCGAAATACAACTTGCTGCGCGCCGAGTCGAAGCGCAGGTGCAACTGGATTTCATCACCGGGACGCACCAGTTGCTGAAATTTCAGCACTTCCATACCGGCGAATTTTGCCGGCAGGTCCATCAATTGCTGACCCAGGCTCAGCGCCCAATCCACCTGCACCACGCCGGGCAATACCGGCGCTCGGGGAAAGTGTCCGCTGAAATACGCCAGGTCTGGCGGGACAGCCAGTTGCAGGCTCCACTCGCCATCGGTGTCGATCTGTTCCAGCACTTCCGGCGCCTTTGGGCGTGGCGCCAGCAATATGTTCTCCACTTCGGCCTGAGGCAGTTTGCCTTGAGCGTTCAGTGGCAATTGTCGCAACAGGCGCCAGCGACGGGGCAGGGCGAGTGCTTCGCAATGCAGGCTCAGGTGTTGGCGCAACTCCTGAGTAAGAGTACGTCGACCCTGATTGCGCAAGGCATGCAAACCCTGCTCACTCAACACCAGCAGCGCGCCCAGCGAAGCACGGTTTTCCTGGACGACGCCAAGCCGCGCTTCAGCGACCCACTCATGGGTCATCAGCGCTTGTTCGAGCATCGGTAGCGAGATACGTTTTTCTTCCAGTTTGACGATTCGGTCCAGCCGTCCCAACAGCTCGAAACGGCCGTCGGCGGCGATGCGCGCGGCATCGGCGGTGTGTTCAATATGGCCGGCCGGCAAGTAAGGTGAGGCGATAAGCAAGGCGCCATCGCTGTCCTGGCTCAGCGCAACATCGGCGAAGGGCTGCCAGAGATTCTGGCCCTGACGCCAGGCGATGCCGCCGGTTTCCGAGCTGCCGAAGATTTCTGTCGGCCATTGTTGCAGGCGTTCATGCAGGCTTTGCGCCGCTTCGACGGGCAACGCACCACCGGAGGAAAACACTCGGCGCACCGCGCTCAGCGCTGGCCAGTCGAGGTTGTCGCCCATGCGTTTGAGCAGCGCTGGGCTGGCGACCCACGCGAAGGCCGGGTGTTCTCGGCTGGCGCGCTGCAGGTCTTCCGGGAAGGCCAGTTGTTTACGCACGAACGAGCGCCCGGCGCACAGCGGCCACAGCACCCGAAACAGCAAGCCGTAGATGTGTTGAGTGGCGACGCTGCCGATGATGCAGGCCTCGCCCAAATCTGCGCCCCACAGGTGCTCCAGCGCTTCGACTTCATTGGCCAGCTGGCGCAGGGTTTTGTCGATGCGCTTGGGTTCGCCACTGGAGCCGGAGGTGCACAGGCTCAGCTGACAGCGATCCAGATCCAGCGGGCTGGCCGGCAGCGGTGAATGGCGATAATCGCTCAGGTGCGCATCGTCGGCCTGATCGGTCAGCCACAGATCGACCTCGGTCGACCAGCGCTGGCGAGTCTGCGCTTGCAGGTCGGCGGGCAGCAGCACGCTGACCCCGGCACGCCAGGCGCCGAGCAGGGCAATGGCCAGGTCGGCAGCGTCCTCAAGGTGCACGGCGATGCGCTGCACGCCTTGTGCTTGCAGGCCGGCAGCCAGGCTCAGGGCCTGTTCGCACAATTGCGCGTGATTCAACGCCGGTTCGGCCGTCACGGCACGGTCCGGCTGAGCCTTGAGCAACAGTTGCTCAAGTGTTATCCAATTCATGGGCGGCCTCTTACCCGTTGTCGTATCAGCCATTCAATGGCAAACATCAGGCCGATCAATCCGTAGGAGATCAGGCCGGTGTACAACATCCACCAACTCAGCGGCGCCCAAAGGGTCAGGGCGGCGGCGCACAAGCCGTTGCAGAGAAAAAACACGCTCCAGGCAATCGTCACCTGGCGGGTATAGCGAATGGCCCTGGCCGGTAATTCCGGCTCTCGCAGACGGGCCAGGCGTTCAATCATCGGTGGGCCGTATTTCAGGCTCAGGCCGAACAGCACCAGCATGAATCCGCTGATCAACACCGGGTACCAGCGCAGCAGTACCGGGCTGTCGAAGAGCGCCAGCAGCAGGCAAAACCCGATGGCGACCGTGGCCATCCACAGGCTTCCGGGGCGCCGCTCGCCGGTCAGCGCTCGCGCCAGCCACAGGCTACCCAGCAGCAGACCGAACTGCCACGGGGCAAAATGCTCCATGCCGAAATACACCGCAAAGGGGTACAACAGGCCTGCCAGCAGCAGGCCCAGGCCGATCAATCGGCTCATGCGGCGGGTTGAACCAGACGGTAGACCGCCTCGACCACGTCGCTGACGGTACGCACCGATTTGAATTCTTCGGCGGCGATTTTCTTGCCGGTCTGGCGTTTGATGTGATCGATCAGGTCGACCGCATCGATGCTGTCGATTTCCAGATCCTGATACAGGTTGGCCCCCAGGCTGATGCGCTCGGGCTCCAGCTCGAAGAGTTCGACCAGAGCATCGCGCAGGGTATTGAAAATATCGTCACGAGTTTGCATGGTCCGGTCTCAAGCTGCCTGTTTTGCAGTGACGAACGCCGCAAGGCTCGCCACGTTGGTGAAGTGATTACGGGTGTCCTTGGCGTCGGCATCGATTTTGATGCCGTACTTTTTCTGAATCGCCAAGCCGAGTTCCAGGGCGTCTACCGAGTCCAGGCCCAAGCCTTCGCCAAACAGTGTCTGGTCATCGCCAATGTCGTCGACGCTGATATCTTCGAGGCCCAGGGCGTCAATGATCAGTTCTTTGATTTCACGGTGTAGATCGCTCATCTTCGGCGAGCTCCTTAATAAAGTAATGGTGCAAATAATCATTGAGCTTGCGCGAGGCCTGCGGTGCAGGTCCTTGTGTAGCGAAGGCCTGTGGGTCTATATCGGCCCCGACACGAAAACTGAAGTGCACGCGGCGTTTTGGAATCCGATACCAGGGTTCGGCCTTGGTCAATGTGGTCGGATTGACCTCGATAATCACCGGGGTGAGGATTTTCGCACCGCGCACAGCGATTGCCGCGCCTCCCCGATGAAATGCCGGTGGTTTGCCGGGTTGAGTGCGGGTGCCCTCGGGGAAAATGATCAGGGTCTGACCGCTTTTCAGCGCGTCGGCAGCGGCGTCGAGCATGTCCATGCTGCCGTCGTTGCTGATGTAGTCGGTGCGGCGTAGCGGGCCGCGGGTGAACGGATTTTCCCAGAGGCTTTTCTTGACCACGCAGTTGGCGTGGCCCACCAGGCCGATCAAAAACACCACATCGATCAGCGAAGGGTGATTGGCGACGATCATCTGGCCTGGGCGCCCGAGCTTTTCCGCACCCTGAATGTCATAAGTCAGCACGCCAGTGCGAGCCATGAACCGAATGAAAAACCAGAAACAGCGGCTCACCGTCTGTCGTGCCCGCTGACGATGGGCTTGGGCTTCTCCCGGCAAGCAGCTCAACAGCGGGAACACCACCAGTCGCAGGCATAGCCCGCCCAACCCGAACAGGGTGAAGCTTGCGGCAGTGGCCAGCAGGCGCCAGTAATAGGCGTCGCGGTTTTTATCGGTTACAGGTTGCGTTGCCAGGTCCATAGACGATTTTTCCAGGCATGTTGGCAGGTGGTCTGCTGGCCGAGCAGGGTACGCAACAGATTCAGGGCATGGGGCCAGTGGGTTTTGGACAACGCTTGCGAGGTGCTGTTCAGCGACAGCTGCCACTGATTGCCGGGCGTAATCAGCAGGCCGACCGCATAAGGGAATGGCACGTCGTCGATCCAGGCCGAGTAGGCCGCGGGCGGTTGCTCTTCCGTCACTACCAGCAGTACCGCAGGCGCTCCTTCATCAAGCAATGCCGCCGCCTCTAGCATGCCGTGTTCAAGGCCATCACCGGCCGCAGCGAGGGCGGTCATTTCGCTGGTTTCGCCGCGCATGATCGACCATAGGCCGATGACCGCGTTGTGCACCGACAAGCTGAACTGAGTGGGCGACAACGGTTGGTCAGTCGCCAGATCGCTGAGAATTTCGAAAGTGCGCGGGGTTTCGCCGTGGCGGGAAATAAAGACCAACGGTAGGTCCTGGCGACCATCAGCCAACGGCCAGCCAACGCTGAATGCCATCCGCGCCAGACGGCTGAGTCGCCGACGCTGCATAGCCGGCAAAAACGACACATCGGGGGCGGCATCGCTGGGCTCGAGCACGACCGGTTGTCGGCTCCAGGCCTGCCAATCATCCACGCTTTCAAGCCCAGGGGCCCACGCGCGCCATTGGGCGATGTTGAAATTGATCACAGACATTCATCCCGCCCCTGCGGGCTTCCTTGACGCGGTGAGTCGCAAAAAAGCGCGGCTGACCTTACGTGGCGCTTAACGCCGAGTGGTGCGCATTATCCCGGTGCGGCGGGCGTGTAGCAAATGCTGGTTACATTTTACGCAACGAAATGTACCGTCTGGTTCGCGAAAAAGCTGTCGTTTGGCCATTATCCACGTTGCAGCGGACATGTCTGTCGGCTCTATCGGCTGTCGATGGACGAGTTGGCGGTTTTTTCCGACGGATATTTACCAATGACTGTGTAGTCCCGATGCCGGCGAGGTAGCTAAGCAGCGCCGTGGACTACTACACTCGGTCATTCTTTGATACACGGAGGTTTTGACATGCGGCGCGTGGTGTTCAATCAGAAAGGTGGCGTGGGCAAGTCAAGCATTGCCTGTAATCTGGCGGCGGTCAGCGCCAGCGAAGGCTATCGTACGTTGTTGGTGGATCTCGATGCTCAGGCCAACTCCACTCAATACCTGACAGGACTCACCGGTGATGATATCCCGATGGGGATCGCTGACTTCTTCAAGCAGACTTTGTCCTCCGGGCCGTTCTCGAAGAAAAACCAGGTCGACATTTACGAAACCCCATTCGACAACCTTCACGTCGTCACCGCCACCGCCGAGCTGGCGGACTTGCAGCCCAAGCTTGAGGCCAAGCACAAGATCAACAAGCTGCGTAAATTGCTCGAGGAGCTGGACGGCGATTACGACCGAATCTACCTCGATACGCCGCCAGCACTGAATTTCTATGCCGTCTCGGCCTTGATCGCCGCTGATCGTGTACTGATTCCCTTCGACTGCGACAGTTTCTCGCGTCAGGCGCTGTATGGCCTGCTGGCGGAAATCGAAGAATTGAAGGAAGACCACAACGAAGGGCTGGAAGTCGAAGGCATCGTCGTCAACCAGTTCCAGGCCCGCGCCAGTTTGCCTCAGCAAATCCTCGACGAACTGATCGCCGAAGGGCTACCGGTGTTGCCGGTGTATCTGGCCAGCTCGGTGCGCATGCGCGAATCCCACCAGGCCAACACGCCGCTGATCCACCTCGACCCGCGGCACAAACTGACCCAGCAGTTTGTTGACCTGCACAACCTTCTCGAAAACGCCTGATTCCTGCAAACAACACCGAACCACTGTGGGAGCGAGCCTGCTCGCGAAAGCGGAAGTCCAGTCAACAGAGATGTTGAATGTGAAGCCCTCTTCGCGAGCAGGCTCGCTCCCACATTTATTTGTGGTGACTCTAAATCCCTTGGCTACGCAGCCAGCTCATCAACTGCGGCAACGGGAAGGCCCCGCTCTGGCGAGCCACTTCCCGGCCGTTCTTGAACAGAATCAGGCTCGGAATCGAGCGAATCCCCAGCTGTGCCGACAATTGCTGATTCGCCTCGCTGTCCAGCTTGGCCAACCGACACTTGCCCGCCAACTGACCCGCCGCTTGCTCGAACACCGGCGCAAACGACTTGCACGGCCCGCACCAGTCCGCCCACATGTCCACCAGCAACGGCAGGTCGCCCTTGATCTGACTGGCGTAATCGCCTTGCTTCAATTCGAACGGCTTGTTGAGCAGGACTTCGGCCTTGCAGCGGCCGCACTTTGGGTGGTCATTGAGACGCTCGGCGGGAATGCGATTCAGCCCGTTGCAATGGGGGCAGGGGATGAGGAGTGGGTCAGTCATGAGGATGGTCCTGTTAAGAAGCCGATTACTTCTATTTGGAGACGTTTGCTCATGTTTTCAATCGTGCAGCGACCTGCGATGTAACTAGGCTGGGTTGTACTGAGCGACACCGTTGGTCTGCTTAGAATTATCGCAACTTGCGATATTTTTTATCTGTGATTAACCTCCATAGCAGAATGCGATAAGGATGTTGCATGCATGTGTTCACCGAAAAACCAGTCCGTGAGGCCAAGGAAAAGTGGCCGCGGGCAGCCAATGCACTGGAGCAGTGGTATCGACTTGCCAAAGGGAGTAACCCAAGAGACTTCGCGGCGATGAAGTCGATTTTTCCCGCGACTGACAAAGTCGGCGAGTTTCATGTGTTCGACATCGGTGGCAACAAGTTGCGGCTGATCGCTTTCGTCAGGTATCGGTCTCAAAAGCTTTATATCAAGCATGTGCTGGATCACCGCGAATATGACCGCGGTAAATGGAAGGAGGGAAGGTCATGAGTGTTCTGATCAAAAAGGCTGCCGAGCATTGGGAGTTCGTCTCGCCATTGCTTCGAAAACCGAAAAACGAAGACGACTACGACAGGTTGGCGCAGGCACTCGATGAATTGCTTGAGATGACCGGGGATGATGAGTCGCACCCGTTGATGAGCTTGGTGGATATCATCGGTGACTGGATTGCGGAGTGGGATCGCAAGCATCACCCCATGCGCGAGGCCTCTGGTGCAGAGGTTCTCGGCTATATGATGCGCGAACACGGCCTCAGCCAGAGCGACCTGCCCGGCGTTGGCACTCAGTCGGTGGTTTCCGAGATATTGAGCGGCAAGCGTCAGCTCAACCTGCGGCAGATCCGCTGGTTAGCCGAACGCTTTGGTGTGTCAGTGGAGACGTTTATCTGACCCGCCTACGACGAACAACTGATCTCCAGATGCTTACCCCACTCCGGCGGCCGCTCGGCATAGCTCTCCATTCCAGGCTGCTCCTCGAACGGATTGCTCAATACCGCGTGCAAACGACGAACTTCTGCATAGTCGCCACTTTCCGCCGCATCGATGGCTTTCTGCGCCAGATAGTTACGCAGGATGTACAGCGGATTGACCGCATGCATTCGTTTGCGGCGCTGTTCCTGGTCAACCCCACCTTCACGAGCAACCCGGGCGATGTAGAGCTCGCCCCACGTATCGAAGCCCTTGATGTCGACGAAGTCATCGCGCAAGCGGCTGATGGCCATTTCGGGTGACTCATCCCCCAGGCGGCGGAAGAACAGGCTGTAATCGACGCCGCTGTTCTGCATCAGTTGCAGCAGGTGTTCCAGCAGTTTCTGGTCGTCATCTTCGGCAGTGGTGAGGCCGAGGCGGCGGCGCATCAGGTCCAGGTAGTGGGCCTGAAAGAGCGGCAGGTACAGGCCGAGGGTTTCGCGCAGGGCTTCGACGCTGATGAATGGCGTCAGGGCCTGGGCGAGGGCGCTGAGGTTCCACTGGCCGATCGGCACCTGGTTGCTGAAGGAGTAACGACCCTGATCATCGGAATGGTTGCAGATGAAGTGGGCGTCGAAGTCGTCGAGGAAGGCGAACGGGCCGAAGTCGAAGGTGATGCCCAGGATCGACATGTTGTCGGTGTTCATCACTCCGTGGCAGAACCCATAGGCCTGCCATTTGGCGATCAGCTCGGCGTTGCGCTCGACGATTTCGCGGAACATCGCCAGGTACGGTTCCGGTTGTTCCAGGCAGTGTGGGAAATGCATGGCCAGCAC
Source organism: Pseudomonas sp. TH37 (assembly GCF_016650735.1). NCBI lineage: Bacteria > Pseudomonadati > Pseudomonadota > Gammaproteobacteria > Pseudomonadales > Pseudomonadaceae > Pseudomonas > Pseudomonas sp. TH37. The sequence continues at coordinate 71,435 of NZ_JAEKFD010000006.1, read as the reverse complement.
GTGGTTGCCGAGTTCTTTCTGCTGCTCGGGGCGCTTGGTGTAGTAGAAAAATTCGAAATGCCCGAAGCGCACATGGCTCGGTGCCAGGCGCAAGACCATGGCCGCGCGTTCCTGTTTCTCGCGCCAGACCGGCGTGTCGGAGCCGATCACGCACAGTGCGCGAGTGGTGGGAATGTTCAGGGCATGCAAGGCTTCGGAGGCGAGAAACTCGCGGATCGACGAACGCAGCACCGCCCGTCCATCACCCATGCGCGAGTAAGGCGTCTGGCCGGCGCCCTTGAGGTGCAGGTCCCAATGCTCGCCGGCCTCGTTGTAGACCTCGCCCAGTAACAGGCCGCGACCGTCACCCAACTGCGGGTTGTAGGAACCGAACTGATGCCCGGAATAGACCATTGCCCGAGGCTCGGCTTCGGCCCAGAGCTTGTGGCCACCGAACAGCTCGGCGAACACCGGTGTTTCGGCCGCGGCCGGGTCCAGGTCCAGCAACGCCATGGCGGCGGGGCTGGCGACCACCAAGCGTGGCGCGGCGATGGGCTCGGGCAGCACATGGGTTGAGAACGCATCGCCCAGGCGGGCGAAGCGATTGTCGAAGGTCAGTTCGTCGAGGGCTTTCAACGGCCATCTCCAGCAGAATGTCCGAGCATTCTGCTAGGGATAGAGCGGTTAGTCGAGTTCGACAGGTGGCGGCTCGTGCCGCGGTTTGCCATCGGCCAGCGGCACGATGGTTTTGGTTTCCGGCTCGACCGGCACCATCTTGTACTCCTGGCCGTGAAGGTTCTTGAGGTAGACCTCCATTTGCCGGAACGAGATGTTGATCTTCTGCTTCTTGAACTCACGATTTATGAAGCGGTTGACCTCGTCGAGCACCGGGTTACGGTCGCCGAGGTCGCGCACGTGCATGCGCAACTCGTGGTCGAGAGTGCTTTCGCCGAAGTTCAGGAAGTACACGTGAGGCTCTGGATCCTTCAGTACGCGCGGGTTGTCCCGGGCAGCCTTGAGCAGCAGCTCTTTCACCAGGTCCAGGTCCGAGCCGTAGTCGACACCGAGCTTGAGGGTCACCCGGGTGATGGTGTCGGTCAGGGACCAGTTGATCAGTTGCCCGGTGATGAACGTCTTGTTCGGGACGATGATGTCCTTGCGGTCGAAGTCGGTGATGGTCGTGGCGCGGATGCGGATCTTGCTCACCGTGCCCGACAGGTTGCCGATGGTGATGGTGTCGCCGATCCGCACCGGGCGCTCGAACAGGATCATGATGCCGGAGATGAAGTTGGCGAAAATCTCCTGCATCCCGAAACCGAGACCGACCGACAGTGCCGCCACCAGCCATTGCAACTTGTCCCAGCTCACGCCGAGCGTGGACAGGGTCGAAACGAAACCGATGCCGGCGATCACATAGGACAGCAGCGTGGTCGTGGCGTAGGCACTGCCCTGAGCCAGGTTCAGCTTCGACAGCACAAACACTTCCAGCAAACCCGGCAAGTTGCGCGCCAGTGCAAAGGTGATACCGATGATGATCAACGCGCCAAGCATGTCGCCGATGCTGATTGGCACCATGCTCATGTTGGCACCGGTGCCGCTGGTGTATTCGTAGAGGGTGATGTTGTCCAGGTATGAGAATACCGAGATCAGATCGGACCAGACCCAATACAACGCCGCGATGAAACCGCCGAGCAGGGCCAGACGGATCAGTCGCAGGGACTGCTCGTTGACCTTCTCGATGTCCAGGGTCGGCTCTTCGATCACCGCTTCGCCGTCGCCAGCCTCTTTCGCTGCCTGACGTTTGGCCAGTGCGCGTTGATAGGCCAGGCGCCGTGCCGCAACGCTGAGGCCGCGCACGAAGGTCGCTTCGATCACCAGCCAGAACATCAGCAGGTAAAGCGTGTTGATCAACCGGTCGCTGAGTTTCAGCGCGGTGTAGTAGTAGCCAAAGCACACGGCGACGAACAACGCGATTGGCAGGGCGGTGAACAGAACTCCCACGGCCTTGCGGAACAGTGAAGCGTTCTGGTGAGTCGGGCTGCTAACCAGCAGACGGCTGAGTAGCCAGGCCATCAAGGCGTAGCAGGTCAGCACAACCGGCATGCCGAGCACGTCATCGGCCAGAATCGCTGGTTGCAACTCGGCGACTGCTACTACCGCCACCAAAGCCATCACCACCAGGCCGAGTCGGCGTATCCAGCCTTGAAGGAATTCGACCTGAGGTTTTTCCCAACGGAAATGCAATTCGGCGACGCCGCCCGGCGCGAGGATACGGTAGGCGGTATAGAACACCAGCCAGGCCTGGGCCATTTGCAGCAGCGCCGCGCCCATATTGGCGTTCTGCCCGCGGGCGTCGATTTGCAACGCCAGGCCGCACAAGGCCAAACCCAGGGCGACGGGCATCGCCAGCAGGATGTTGATCAGAATCGCTTGCGGTGTGTGCCACTGGCTGTCGCGTTTGAAATGGCCGATGTCCAGGTGAACTTTATTCAGGCGGGCATAGAGGTTTTTGCGGCGCCACAGCAGCGCTCCGATCAGAAAGGCCAGCGGCAGAAACAGCAGCGGCCGCTGCGTCAGGCCATCGGTCAGTTCGCTCAGGCTTGAGGCCCAAGGCAGGGTGGTGACCTGACGTTCCAGGCGTTCTGGCACGCCGCGCATCCACTCAAGGTCCAGCGGCTTGTTGCTGGGAATCCAGAACATTTGCTCGTCCAGCGTAGCCCGCAGACTTTGCGCGGTGCTGAGCAGTTGCTTCTGGTTGAGTTGCAGCGTGATGGATTCGTTGAGCACCGCGCTCAGTTCGCGATTCAAACGCTCCAGCAGGTCCGCGCGGGTGGTGGCCAGTTCCAGCAGGCTCTTGCGCAGTTGCGGGGTGACTTGCTCGGGCGGTTGAGTCGCCAGCAGGTTATCGACATAGGTTGTCGGGTTGCTGAGCAGTTCCCGTTGCTGGCTGACTTCGAACTGATACAGGCGAATGTCGGCGATCTGGTCGGCCAGATCGCGGTCGAGCTTGAGGCGCGGCAGGGCCTGTTTCTGTTTGTAGAGAATCTTGGAGAGCAGCAGGCTGCCCTTGAGCACGTTGATCTGTTCGTCCAGCGCCGAATCGCTCTGGGTCACGCTGTCCAGTTGCTGTTTGGTCTGCAGATTCTGTTGGGTGACTTCGTTGAGACGATCGGTGCTTTTGAGCAGGTAGTCGGAGAGCTTCAGGTTGGCCGCGCTTTCGGTAGCCAGCAGGCTGCTGCCGCCAGCCTTCTGCGCTTCGATGGACTGCTGGGTCACTGTCTCTTGCGACTGGGCCAGGCGTTTCTGGTTGATCAGGGTTTGCAGCTCCTGGATCTCCTGATCCAAGCGATCGGATTTCTCCGAGAGCAAGTCATGCTGACTGTTACCCAAATCCTGCAACAGGCTGTTGCCGGCCAGTTCCTGGCGACGCAACGGTATCAAGGCGTTCAGTGCCGCGAGTTCAGCGTTGAGCTGATCGCGTTGCTCAGGGGTCAAGGTCTTGCCGCTGTCCTTGCCAAGCTTGAGGATGTTATTGATCTGCTGGATGCGCGTCTGGCTGGCAGATATTTCGGCTTGGGCGCGCTCGGGGCGGGTCTGGGCGGTAATGATCAGGCTGTTCGCCTCGGCCAGGGCTTTTTGCAGATCGCTTTGCTGGGTGGAGCGTTCGGTCAGCAATTGCTCAAGCTGCTGAATGGTCTCTTTGGTATAGCGTTGCGCCACCGGAACCACTTTGGTGGCCTTGAGACGGGTCAGTTCGCGCTGGTTCTCAATGTTCTGCTTTGGCGCATTGGTCAGCTGCTGCTTGAGATTAACCAGCTTCTGATCGTAATCGCTCTGGTTGTTGAGTTGGGTGAGCGTGCTCTGCAAGACCGCTTGCAGGGCCTTTTGATCGGCTTCCGGCAGTTTGCGGTCGGCGATCTTGTTCAGGCTCGCCTGCACGGCTTCGCTGGACGGCGGTTCGGCGGCTTGCAGCGTGCTGATGGAAAGACTCAAGCCCAGCAGGGCCATGATGATAAAAGTGCGCAGGGTTGACATAGAGACCGATCGAAAACGAGGCGAAGAATGGAGTTTAGAGGAAGAGTCCCGGTCCGGGGCGACTTCCTTCGGGGAATCTGACGCCTACCTTACCAATCTTGTTCCCTTCCATGACAGCGACGGTCCAGAGGGTGTTGTTCCATTCCACCTGGTCACCAACTACGGGTGCACCGCCCACTTTCTGGGCAATGAAGTGGCCCAACGACATGTTCGGATCGATGCCTTCGACTTTCAACCCGTACAGGGCAGCAACCGCGCCCAGCTGGGCGTCTCCTTCAAGTACGAAGTCGCCGAAGAAGCGCAAATCCAGACCCCGTTGCGGTGCCTGACTGAAGAGTTTTCCGAGGGCCGGAAGGTTGTGTTCATGGCCGATTACGCAGAGCAAATCATCGACTTCGAGCACCGTACTACCCGACGGATGGAGCAGTTGTTGGCCACGAAACAGGGCTGCGATACGGGTACCTTCGGGCATTTTCAGCTCGCGAAGAGGGGATCCAATGCACCATTTCTCGGCACCAAGGCGGTACACGAACAGCTCCCACTCGCTGGTGACATGCACTTCCAGCGCCGATCGAGAGATCGGCAATGGCTCCGGCGGGACGGTCACTTTCAAGAGCTTGGCAACCCAGGGCAGGCTTGTGCCTTGCACCAGCAGCGAGACCAGGACGATAAAGAACGCCAGATTGAAGTAGAGCTGAGCATTGGGCAGCCCCGCCATCAGCGGGAACACCGCCAGAATGATCGGTACTGCGCCGCGCAGGCCAACCCAGGAAATGAATGCTTTTTCGCGGCCATGGAACGCCTTGAAGGGCAACAGGCCGACCAGCACCGATAGCGGACGGGCAAACAGAATCATCCACAGCGCCAGGCCCAGCGCCGGCAGGGCGATCGGCAGCAGGTCATGGGGCGTAACCAACAGCCCCAGCACCAGGAACATGCCGATCTGTGCCAGCCAGGCCATGCCGTCGAGCATGTGCAGAATGCCATGGCGACTGCGGACCGGGCGGTTGCCGATCACCAGGCCACACAGATACACCGCCAAAAAGCCGCTGCCGTGCAGGGCGTTGGTCAGGGCAAACACCACTAGACCGCCAGCGATGACCAGAATCGGATAAAGGCCGGTGGCCAGGTGGATACGGTTGACCAGTTGCAGCATGAGCCAGCCACCGCCGAGGCCGATCACACCGCCGATGCCGAACTCGCGCATCAAATGCAGGAGCAGATTCCAGTGCAGCCCGGTTTCGCCACTGGCGAGCATGTCGATCAGGGTCACGGTGAGGAACACCGCCATCGGATCGTTGCTGCCGGATTCGATCTCCAGGCTCGCGCTCACCCGTTCGTTCAGGCCCTTGCCGCCCAGCAGCGAGAACACGGCCGCGGCGTCGGTGGAGCCGACGATGGCGCCGATCAGCAGGCCTTGCATCAGATTAAGGTCGAACAACCACGCCGCCGCCATCCCGGTCAGCCCCGTGGTGATCAACACCCCGACTGTAGCCAGCGACAGCGCAGGCCATAACGCCACGCGGAAACTCGCCACCCGGGTGCGCAAGCCGCCGTCGAGCAGGATCACTGCCAGGGCGAGGTTGCCGACCAGATAAGCCGTTGGGTAGTTATCGAAAATAATGCCGGCACCGTCGACACCAGCCGCCATGCCCACCGCGAGGATGATCACCAGAATCGGGATACCGAGGCGCGATGAAAGTGAGCTCACCAGAATGCTCGCACCTACCAGCAACGCGCCGATCAAGAACAGGCTGTTGATGGTCGTCGCATTCAAAGGCAGTACTCCAGAAAGCTAAAGGCGGGCACAAACTGACCATGCAGTCTGCGTGCCAGCGATTCTAACCTGTTGAAATGTGATGCTGTCAAAAAGCTTTTAACGATGTACACCCGCTTGAGCCGGGTGTGACCACTGTGGCGAGGGAGCTTGCTGTGGCGAGGGGGCTTGCCCCCGTTGGGTCGCGTAGCGGCCCAGGTTTTACGACTGCTGCGCAGCCGAACGGGGGCAAGCCCCCTCGCCACAGGGTTACAGACTAAACCGCCCAACCATGTTGTTCAGGTCCAGCGCCAGGCGCGACAGCTCGTTGCTGGCCGCGCTCGTCTGGTTGGCACCGGTGGCCGATTGCACCGACAGGTCACGAATGTTCACCAGATTGCGGTCCACTTCACGGGCCACTTGCGCCTGTTCTTCGGCCGCGCTGGCGATCACCAGGTTGCGTTCGTTGATTTCGACGATGGCGCTATTAATAGTGTCCAGCGACATGCCTGCACCGCGAGCGATATTCAAGGTCGATTCAGCCCGCTCGGTGCTGTTGCGCATCGAATCCACTGCGTGTTCGGTGCCGCTCTGGATGCTGCCGATCATGCGTTCGATTTCGCTGGTCGACTGCTGGGTGCGATGGGCCAGGGCGCGCACTTCGTCGGCGACCACTGCGAAACCACGACCGGCTTCACCGGCACGAGCTGCTTCGATGGCGGCGTTCAACGCCAACAAGTTCGTCTGATCAGCCAGGCCGCGAATCACGTCCAGCACTTTGCCGATGTCTCGCGACTCGTTGGCCAGGTCGCCGATCAGGGTGGCGGTGCTCTGTACGTCGGCGCTCATGCGCTCGATGGCACTCACGGTTTCCTGTACCAGGTCACGACCGTCACCCGCCGAAGTGGTGGCGTTTTTCGAGGCTTCGGAGGTGCTCACGGCGTTGCGGGCAACTTCTTCCACGGCGCTGGTCATTTCGTTGACGGCGGTGGCAGCCTGTTCGATTTCGTTGTTCTGCTGGGTCAGGCCACGGGCGCTTTCGTCGGTGACGCTGTTGAGCTCTTCCGCGGCGGAGGCCAGTTGCGTGGCCGAACCGGAAATCCGTTGCAGGGTGTCGCGCAGTTTGTCCTGCATCTTCGCCATCGCGGCCAGCAGGCGACCGGCTTCGTCTTCACCATCGACCATGATCGGGCGTGTCAGGTTGCCTTCAGCAATTTCTTCGGCGGCGCTCAGGGCGTTGGCAATTGGCTTGGTGATGCTGTTGGTCAGCAGCCAGGCGAACAGCAGGGTAAGACCGGTGGCGATGACCAGCAGGGTCACCGTCAGGTTGAAGGCTGATGAGTACTCCTCGGCAGCTTGCTGGTTGGTGTCGAGGGTCTGCTGAGTGTTGATCTCCAGCAAACGGTTGAGCACGGTGTTGATGGCTTCAGAGTTGTTCAGCAAATCGGTGTTGACCAATGTGCGCAGTTCGTCGAGCTGATTGTTGCGCGACAGGCTCTTCATCCGGTCTTCGATCTGGCGATACTGCCCCAGCAGCTGCACATACTGATCATAGGCCGCACGTTCCTGCGGGCTGGCGATCAGTTTTTCGTAGACGGCTTGAGCCGCTCGGATCTGTTGGTTACGGGTTTCCAGCAGGTCCATGGTTTTCTGCTGGACGTCCGGCTCGCGGTTCACCAACAGACGGTAAGACAGGACACGCAGGCGCAGGGTTAGCTGAGTGAACTCGTCGAGGCTTTTAATGCTCGGTACGCTGTTCGAGGTGATTTCCTCGGCGGCGCCGCGAATCTTGCTCATCTGGTTCAGCGCGAACACCCCCAGAACCAGCATCAAGCTGCCTATCAAGGCAAAACCGAGGAAGGCCCGCGGTGCGATATTCATATTTCGTAAGGACATGGTTTTCACCGAAAAAAGCACATCTGTGCGGGGCTGAGACTGTTGCATGCATGACTTATCGGTCATGCGACTAAAGTCTTGAGGCGCTGCGCGCTTTTGTCGCAGAAGGGCCGCGGCGACGAAGTGCAGGAACCAGAACCGCCAATCACAGTCTTTAAAACTCGCGAGGAAGGTCGCCCGCCAGGAAAATCAAGGCCTTGCGCCTGCATAACCCTGGCATCTGTGGTGACTTTTCTTTATCGTACGCGCCCTTTGAAAATGCCCGGAAAATCAAAATGTTGGAAGCATCCCTAAGCCAATTGGAACAACTGGTCAGCGACCTGGTACAGCAGAACCAGACCCTGCTCGGCACCAATCAATCCCTGAGTGCAGAACTGGCCCAGGTCAAGGATGAAAACGAAAGCCTGCAACTGAGCTTGATGGAACAGGAAGAGAAGCAAGGCGCCACCGCGGCACGCATTCAGGCCTTGGTTGAGCGCGTCAGCGCCGGCCCTGTCAGCGCATGAGTTACGGCGCCGCAGGGGTAAAAGTCGTCTCGATTCTGGGGGAGGACTATTCGATCAAGGCGCCGGCCGGGGAAGAGCAGACCCTGCTGGACGCCGCATTAATGTTGAAGGCCGCCTTGGCCGAGACTAAAAAGAAATACCCGACGCTGATCGGTGACCGCTTGCTGGTGCTGGCGGCGATGAATCTGTGCTCGCAGCAGATCGAAATGCAAAAGCGTCATCAGGAGGAACTCAACCGTTACCAAGAGCAAGTCAGCGCCACGGTTGAAGTGATCGCCAAGACAATCAATCAAGCCTGATCAGCTTTGCGCACAACCAAAGAATAAATTGTCGCTTGCGTTGTATACAATCGGCATGGCTGTTGCAGTGTTTCAGCCTCTTATTCTTTGGGGGTGCTCCATGCATTTCTGGCGACGCAGTATTCAATGGCAGTTGATCCTGAGCATGGGCACCGCCCTGCTGGTCAGTATTCTGATCGTGGTTGGCGTTTATACCCTCGTGGTCAACCGCCTCGCCCAGCGCTATCTGGTCGAACAAGCGCTGCCGTCGAGCATCGAGGCGATGCGCAACGACATCGAACGAATCCTCGTTCAACCCCTCACCGCCGCCAAGGACATCGCCAGTAACAGCATGGTGCGCGACTGGTTGGCCGGGGGTGAGAACAATGCCCAGACCGCCACATTTGTGAAGTATCTGGAAGGCATCCGCGCCGAGCACAAAGCCTTTACCGCGCTGATTATCGGGGCCGCTTCAAGCCATTACATCACTGAAAAAGGCCTGGACCGGACGCTCAGCCGTTCCAATCCCAATGACGCCTGGTTCTATTCTTTCCTGGACAGCAACCAGCCGCGCACCCTCAATATTGACAATGACACCGCCACCGGTGAGTTGGCGCTGTTTATCGACCTCAAGGTCGAGCAGGCCGGCAAAGTCGTGGGCGTCGCCGGGCTGGGCCTGAGCATGAAAGAGCTGTCGGAGTTGATCCAGAATTTCAACTTCGGTGAGCGCGGCAAGGTCTATCTCGTGCGCTCCGACGGTTTGATCCAGATTCACCCCGAGACGCAGTTCAGCGGCAAACGCACGCTGGTCGAGCAAATCGGCGCCCCGGCGGCGCAAGCGGTCATGGGGCAGCTCTCTACCTCCACCGCGTCCGCCACCAGCAGTTTTGTCCGCGATGGCGAAGATTTTCTGGCATTGAGCCTGCCGCTGCGTGATTTGGGCTGGACCTTGGTGGCCGAAGTGCCGCAGTCGCAGATCTACGCCGAAGCCCGGCGCGCGATGTGGATGAGCAGCGGCATCGGTCTGGCGGTGGCGCTGGTTTGCCTGTTGCTGGTGGTGTTGCTGGCCCGTGGATTGGTGCGACCGATTCGTCAGGTAAAGGCGGCGCTGGTAGCCATCGGTAGCGGTGGTGGAGATTTGACCCACAGGTTAGATTCCAGCCGCGCCGATGAGCTGGGTGACCTCGCTCGCGGCTTCAATCGGTTCCTGGAAAGTCAGCGCGACATGATCGGCGAAGTCCTGGCCACCAGTGAGCGCTTGCGCACGGCGGTCGGCCAAGTGGCGCGGGTGGTGGACAACACGGCCGAACGCTCAGGCCGTCAGCAGGAAATGACCGACATGGTCGCCACCGCTGTCCACGAGATGGGCCTGACCGTGCAGGAAATCGCTCAAAACGCCGGCAACGCGGCCGTCGCTTCGCAAACCGCGCGGGATGAAGCGCTGCAGGCGCGGGAAGTGGTGGGCGGATCGATCCGGCATATCGAAAGCATGTCCGACGAGATCGGCATCGCTGCCGGTGCGGTGGGCGAGTTGGCCCACCAAGTGGCGTCAATCGATCAGGTGTTGGCGGTGATTCGCGGGATTTCCGAGCAGACCAATTTGCTGGCGCTCAACGCGGCTATCGAAGCGGCGCGGGCTGGGGATATGGGCCGCGGGTTTGCGGTGGTGGCCGATGAAGTGCGGACCCTGGCGCGGCGGACTCAGTCGTCTACCGACGAGATCCAGCAGATGATCGGCAGCCTCAAGCAGGGCGCGGAGAATGCGGTGTCTTCCATGCACGCCGGGCAAGCGGCGACCGGCACCGGTGTTGAGTCGAGTCAGCGCACCGGGGCGTCGTTGACGGCGATTACCGGGCAGGTCGAGCGCATCAGCGACATGAACCATCAGGTGGCCACGGCGACGGAAGAGCAGTCGGCGGTGACGGAAGAGATCAACCGCAACGTGCAGGGGATTTCTGATTTGGCGCGGGCTACGGCGGGGGAAGTCAGGGCTTGTCGGGAAGACTGTCAGACGTTGCAGCGCTTGGCGGATGATCTGGCGCGGCAGATGGGTGGGTTTCGGTTGAGCTGATAAATGTATTGCCTGTACTGACGCCATCGCGGGCAAGCCCGCTCCCACAGGATTTGGGTGTTGAACACATTATCTGTGAACAACAGAGATCCCTGTGGGAGCGGGCTTGCCCGCGATTGGATGCCAGTTTCGCCACAAAGCTTCGGTCAGAACCATTCATCCCGCATCGCCAGGCACACATCATCCCGCGCCTCAAGAATCGCCAGCTCATGGTGACAACCCGGCACTTCCCACGTCAGGAAATACCGCGCCGCCTGCAGCTTGCCTTTATAAAAGCTCTCATCCGCCGCATTCCCCTTGGCCAATCCTTCCTCGGCGCGAATCGCCTGTTCCAGCCAACGCCAACCAATCACCATATGCCCGAACACTTTCAGATACAGCGCCGAGTTCGCCAGGCTGCTGTTGACCTTGCCCTGAGCCAGATCGGTCAGCAGGCCGATGGTCACGGTTTGCAGGCGTGCCACCAGTTTCTCCAGCGATTCACGCAGCGGCGTCAGTGATTCATACGCCTGCGCTCGCTCGGCGGTGTTGGCGATCAGGCGGATCAGTTGCTTGAGCCCCGCGCCCCCGTTCTGGGCCAGCTTGCGCCCCAGCAAGTCCAGCGACTGAATGCCGTGAGTACCTTCATGAATCGGGTTCAGGCGGTTGTCGCGGTAGTACTGCTCCACCGGGTACTCACGGGTATAACCGTGGCCACCGAGAATCTGGATCGCCAGTTCATTGGCCTTCAGGCAAAACTCCGACGGCCAGGATTTGACGATCGGCGTCAGCAGATCCAGCAGCTCATGGGCCTGTTTGCGCTCGGCTTCGTTCTCAAGGGTCGTGGTGTCGTCGAACAGCCGCGCCGCGTACAACCCGAGGTCGAACGCGCCTTCGACGTAGGCTTTCTGGGTCAGCAGCATGCGTCTGACGTCGGCATGCTGAATGATCGCCACCGGTGCGGTGGTCGGATCCTTGCTATCCGGCACTCGACCTTGCGGACGTTCGCGGGCGTATTCCAGTGAGTACAGATAACCGGCGTAACCCAGCATCACCGCGCCCATGCCGACGCCGATCCGCGCCTCGTTCATCATCTGGAACATGTAGCTCAAACCGTGGTGCGGCTTGCCCACCAGATAGCCGACACACTCGCCGTTGTCGCCGAAATTCAGCGCGGTGGACGTAGTGCCGCGCCAGCCCATCTTGTGGAACAACCCGGCCAGCAATACGTCGTTGCGCTTGCCGAGACTGCCGTCATCGTTGACCAGAAACTTGGGCACGATAAACAGCGAAATGCCCTTCACCCCGGCCGGTGCGTCCGGCAGTTTGGCCAGCACCATGTGCACGATGTTTTCCGACAGCGGGTGATCGCCGCCAGAGATGAAGATCTTGTTGCCCTTGAGTCGATAGGTGCCGTCGGACGCGGGTTCGGCGCGTGTACGAATATCCGACAACGACGAGCCGGCATGCGGCTCGGTGAGGGCCATGGTGCCAAAGAAACGGCCGTCGATCATCGGTTGCAAGAAGCGCTGTTTCTGCTCCTCGGTGCCGAAGCTTTCAATCAGGTTCGCCGCGCCCATGGTCAGGAACGGATAAGAGGTCGATGCCGCGTTGGCCGACTGAAAGTGCGCAAAGCACGCTTGCGACAGCAGCGTAGGAAGTTGCATGCCGCCGGCATCGAAACTGCGCGCGGCGTTGAGGAAACCTGCTTCGAGGAAGGCATCCACCGCCGGTTTCACTTCCGGAATCAGAATCGCCTGACCGTCCTCATAGCGCGGTTCGTTCTCGTCGCCCTTGCGGTTGTGCGGGGCAAAGAACTTCTCGGCAATGCTGCGGGCCGTGCCAATGGCCGCGTCGAACGTCTCGCGGTTGTGCTCGGCAAACCGCTCACGCTGGGTCAGGCCCTCGGCATCAAGGACTTCATACAGCTCGAAAGCCAGATTACGGGAACTGAGCAACGTCTCGGACATGGCGGCCTACCTTTTTTTGGAATGGACCGAGTCTAGGCGGGAGGAGGGTGGGCTGAAAGGATGATTGATGAGCGTGATGGTGGAGCAGAGCGGCGGCTTAGCAGGCGATACAAGCAACTGTGGGAGCGGGCTTGCCCGCGATGGCGTCAGACCAGTCAATATCATCAGTGACTGATACATCGCTATCGCGGGCAAGCCCGCTCCCACAGGTATTGTGTAACCAGGCACCCATTGCAGGTGCCCGGTCTTATTGCGGTTTAGCCGATCGTCATCAAACTGGCATTACCCCCCGCCGCAGCGGTGTTAACGCTCAATGCACGCTCGATCACCAGACGCTCCAACGCAATGTTGGTCTCGCCTTGCGACAAACCATGAACCCCAACAATCGCACCGCCACGCTTGGCCACTTGCTGGCAGACCGCACGCAACTGGTCGGAATGGCCATGATGCAGAACCGCATCAATCACCACTTCGTCCTTGGTCCAGTCGGTAACCCGCTTGATCCGCGCCTGGATTTCTTTCGGCAGGCGTGCGAACAGGGCCTTGGCCGGTTCAGCGTCCGGCCATATCGCCGAGCCGCCCACGGCTAATACCGCAGCCAGTTGGGTCAGCAAATCGCCTTCGACTTCCGCCAGGCACAGCACGTGTTCGCGCGGCAGGATGGCGTAGCTGTTGCGCTCACCGGTCGGGCCCGCCAGAACACGGGTGATCCCGCTTTGCGATTGCGCCGCGAACTGTACGCACAAGGTGCTCAAGTCTGCGAACTTATTGCTGTCAGCCCAGGCTTTCAGCGCGGTCAGCGGTTTGCTCATGGCATCACGCAGGCGGACGTCCGGTGCAGCGATAGCGTCGCCGCGGGCGAAGGATTGTTCGATCGCATCGGTAGGACGTGTCGACAGCAAGCGGTACAGGTACAGCGGACCACCGGCTTTCGGGCCAGTACCCGACAGGCCTTCACCGCCGAACGGTTGCACGCCGACCACAGCACCAACAATGTTGCGGTTCACGTAGACGTTACCGGCGTTGACGTTGTCGATCACCTTGGCGATGGTCTCGTCGATGCGAGTGTGTACGCCCAGGGTCAGGCCGTAGCCGGAAGCGTTGATCTGGCCGATCAGTTGATCGATCTCTTTGCGCTTGTAGCGAACCACGTGCAGAACCGGGCCGAAGATCTCCCGTTGCAGTTCGTCGAAGCTTTCCAGTTCGATCAGGGTCGGCATCACGAAGGTGCCGCGTTTGACTTCTTCGCTGTTGGCGATGGCCACCTGGTACACGTTGCGACCTTTGTCGCGCATGGCCTGGATGTGCTTCTCGATCCCCGCCTTGGCTTCGGCGTCGATCACCGGGCCGATGTCCACGGACAGGCGCTCTGGATTACCGAGACGGCATTCAGCCATGGCGCCCTTGAGCATTTCGATGACACGGTCAGCGGAATCTTCCTGCAGGCACAGTACCCGCAGCGCCGAGCAACGCTGGCCAGCACTGTCAAATGCCGACGACACCACGTCGATCACAACCTGTTCGGTCAGCGCCGAGGAGTCGACGATCATCGCGTTCTGGCCGCCAGTTTCAGCGATCAGCGGAATCGGACGGCCCTGAGCATCCAGACGACCGGCGACGTTGCGTTGCAGCAAACGAGCGACTTCGGTGGAGCCGGTGAACATCACGCCTTTGACGCGATCGTCGCCGACCAGACGGGCGCCGACAGTTTCGCCACGGCCCGGCAGCAGTTGCAGCACGCCTTCCGGAATCCCGGCTTCGAGCAGCAAACGCACGGCTTGAGCGGCCACCAGCGGGGTTTGTTCCGCAGGTTTGGCCAGTACCGGGTTACCGGCGGCCAGAGCAGCAGCGACCTGACCACTGAAGATGGCCAGCGGGAAGTTCCACGGACTGATGCAGACCACCGGACCCAACGGGCGGTGGGCATCGTTGGTGAAATCGTTGCGAGCCTGCACCGCGTAATAACGCAGGAAGTCCACGGCTTCACGCACTTCGGCGATGGCGTTGGCGAAGGTCTTGCCGGCTTCGCGAGCCAGCAGGCCCATCAGCGGCTGGATCTCGCCTTCCATCAAATCGGCGGCACGTTCCAGAATCGCGGCGCGTTCGGCCGGCGGAGTGGCCTGCCAGATCGGTGCAGCTTTCAGGGCGCACTGGATCGCGTTATCGACGTCTTCGACGGTGGCTTCCTGCACATGGCCAACCACGTCACGCAGATCGGACGGGTTCAGGACTGGCGCAGGGGTTTCAGTGCTGGACGCGCAACCGAGCATCGGCGCCGCTTTCCAGTTGTTGTGAGCAGTGGCCAGCAGGGCGCACGACAGGGAAGCCAGACGATGTTCGTTGGCCATGTCGATGCCGCTGGAGTTGGCGCGCTCGGCACCATAAAGATCACGCGGCAACGGGATACGCGGGTGCGGCAGGCCGAAGCCGCCTTCCAGCGTAGCCATCTGCTCGATGCTGGCCACTGGATCGGCCACCAGTTCCTGAATCGAAATAGACTGGTCGGCGATGCGGTTGACGAACGAAGTGTTCGCGCCGTTTTCCAGCAGACGACGCACCAGGTACGCCAACAATGTTTCGTGCGTGCCAACCGGTGCGTACACGCGGCACGGACGGTTCAGCTTGCCTTCGGAAACTTTACCTACAACCTGTTCGTACAGCGGTTCACCCATGCCGTGCAGGCACTGGAACTCGTACTGACCGGGGTAATAGTTCTGACCGGCGATGTGGTAGATGGCCGACAGGGTGTGGGCGTTGTGCGTGGCGAACTGCGGATAAATGACTTCCGGCACCGACAGCAGTTTGCGTGCGCAGGCGATGTAGGACACGTCGGTGTACACCTTGCGGGTGTAGACCGGATAGCCTTCCAGGCCTTCGACCTGGGCGCGCTTGATTTCGCTGTCCCAGTACGCGCCTTTCACCAGGCGAATCATCAGGCGATGACGGCTGCGGCGAGCCAGGTCGATCACGTAGTCGATCACATACGGGCAACGCTTCTGGTACGCCTGGATCACGAAACCGATGCCGTTCCAGCCGGTCAGTTGCGGCTCGAAGCACAGGCGCTCCAGCAGATCCAGCGACAGCTCGAGGCGATCGGCTTCTTCGGCGTCGATATTCAGGCCGATGTCGTATTGCTTGGCCAACAGGGTCAGCGACAGCAGGCGCGGGTACAGCTCTTCCATCACGCGCTCGTACTGGGCGCGGCTGTAACGCGGGTGCAATGCGGACAGCTTGATCGAAATGCCCGGGCCTTCATAAATCCCACGACCGTGAGAGGCTTTGCCGATCGAGTGGATGGCTTGTTCGTACGAGGCCAGGTACTTCTGGGCGTCGTGCTCGGTGAGTGCAGCTTCACCCAGCATGTCGTAGGAATAGCGGAAGCCTTTGGCTTCGAACTTGCTGGCGTTGGCCAGGGCTTCGGCGATGGTTTCGCCGGTGACGAACTGCTCGCCCATCAGGCGCATGGCCATGTCGACGCCCTTGCGGATCATCGGCTCGCCGCTCTTGCCGATGATGCGGCTCAGGGACGATGTCAGGCCAGCTTCGTTGTGGGTGGCGACCAGTTTGCCGGTCAGCAGCAAGCCCCACGTGGCGGCGTTGACGAACAGCGACGGGCTGTTGCCCAGGTGCGGATGCCAGTTGCCGGTGCTGATCTTGTCGCGGATCAGGGCGTCACGGGTGCCTTTGTCCGGGATGCGCAGCAGCGCTTCGGCCAGGCACATCAGCGCTACGCCTTCCTGGGACGACAGGGAAAATTCCTGCAACAGGCCCTGAACAATCCCGGCACGGCCGCCGGCGCTTTTCTGATTGCGCAGTTTCTCGGCAATCGAGGCAGCGAGCTTGTTGGTGGCTTCGGCCATCGCGGCCGGCAGGCGCGCCTGCTCGATCAGCATCGGCACCACTTCAGGTTCCGGGCGACGGTAGGCGGCAGTGATAGAAGCGCGCAGCACCGATTGCGGCAGGATGCTTTCAGCGAATTCCAGGAAGCACTGATGCGCGTGATCAACGTGGATCTCGCCCGCTTCGTCAACTTCCTTGCCGTTCAAACCGTTCAGCTCGGACAGGGTTGCACCACCCTCGAGTTTTTCCAGGTAATTGAAAATTGCCTGCTTGATCAACCAGTGCGGCGTGCGATCAATCGAGGTCGCGGCGGCCTTGAGGCGTTCGCGGGTCGGGTCGTCAAGTTTGACCCCAAGAGTGGTGGTAGCCATATTTTTATCCTCATGTTTGCCACGACCGCGTGGCATCAGCTGGCGGCAAGATTAGCTGTGCGTCGGTCGAGGTGCAACCGGGTGCAACCCTTTTTTTGTCGGAATAATAAGCAGCTCGTCAGGAAACTGATTCTGGTACATCTCTCCCGCGCCTGCTTGGTGCTTTTACTTCTAGCGCAACCTGGAAAACGCCCTAAAAAGGAGCAAAAACCGACCCTTTTCAGGAAAATCCGACTAGGTGCAACTTATTCGTACGAAACTGGTTGCACCTTATTTGCTTTGTTGAATAGCATTCGCGGCCAAGGTGCAACCGGTCAAAAAGATCGGTGTGCCGGCTGATGGCTTTCCTGGGGAAACATCAGTCATAAATGCGCGGGATCCGGAATCGTCTGTCAAACGTCGTCGTTTGCGAGCGGTTCACCAGCCGCCGTTACATAAAAACAATGCCAGGGCGTAACTCAATGAGCGTAAGCAATCCAACCCTGATCACGTTCGTGATCTACATCGCAGCAATGGTGCTGATCGGCTTCATGGCCTATCGCTCCACCAACAACCTTTCTGACTACATTCTGGGCGGTCGTAGCCTGGGCAGCGTCGTGACTGCACTCTCCGCTGGTGCTTCCGACATGAGCGGCTGGTTGTTGATGGGCCTGCCAGGCGCTATCTACATGTCCGGTCTTTCCGAAAGCTGGATCGCCATCGGCCTGATCATCGGTGCTTACCTGAACTGGCTGTTCGTCGCCGGCCGTCTGCGCGTGCAGACCGAGCACAACGGCGATGCACTGACCCTGCCGGATTACTTCTCCAGCCGTTTTGAAGACAAAAGCGGCCTGCTGCGGATTATCTCCGCGGTCGTGATCCTGGTGTTCTTCACCATCTACTGCGCTTCCGGCATCGTGGCCGGCGCCCGTCTGTTCGAAAGCACCTTCGGCATGTCCTACGAGACAGCGCTGTGGGCCGGTGCTGCGGCGACGATTGCCTACACCTTCGTCGGTGGTTTCCTGGCAGTGAGCTGGACTGACACCGTACAAGCCACGCTGATGATCTTCGCCCTGTTGCTGACGCCGATCATCGTGCTGCTGGCCACCGGCGGCGTCGACACCACGTTCCTGGCCATCGAAGCGCAAGATGCCAGCAACTTCGATATGCTGAAAAACACCACCTTCATCGGCATCATCTCGCTGATGGGCTGGGGCCTGGGCTACTTCGGCCAGCCGCACATCCTGGCGCGTTTCATGGCGGCGGATTCGGTCAAGTCGATTGCCAAAGCGCGTCGCATCTCCATGGCCTGGATGATCCTGTGCCTGGGCGGCACCGTCGCTGTAGGTTTCTTCGGTATCGCTTACTTCTCGGCGCACCCTGAACTGGCCGGTCCTGTGACCGAAAACCACGAACGTGTGTTTATCGAACTGGCGAAGATCCTGTTCAACCCATGGGTTGCTGGTGTGCTGCTGTCGGCCATCCTGGCTGCCGTTATGAGTACGCTGAGCTGCCAACTGCTGGTGTGCTCGAGCGCCCTGACCGAAGACTTCTATAAAACCTTCCTGCGTAAAACCGCTTCCCAGATGGAACTGGTCTGGGTCGGCCGTGCCATGGTGCTGCTGGTTGCCTTGATCGCCATCGCTCTGGCGGCTAACCCGGAAAACCGTGTGTTGGGTCTGGTCAGCTACGCTTGGGCTGGTTTCGGTGCCGCTTTCGGTCCAGTCGTCCTGATCTCCGTGATCTGGAAAGACATGACCCGCAACGGCGCACTGGCCGGCATCCTGGTTGGCGCGATCACCGTGATCGTCTGGAAACACTTCGAACTGCTGGGCCTGTACGAAATCATCCCTGGTTTCATCTTCGCCAGCCTGGCGATCTACTTCGTCAGCAAAATGGGCGCACCGACCGCCGGCATGCTTCAGCGCTTTGCCGCGGCCGAGAAGGATTTCCGCCTGAACCAGTGATGGGGATGAGCTGATGCTCTGATCTTCCGCTGAACATGAAAACGGCCCGCTTCCTTTTGGAGGCGGGCCGTTTTTTTTTGCGCTTTTACGTCTGGCGCAGGGCGTGAAGCCCGCTCCCACATTTGTTCGGTGGTGCTTCTGACAGGAATGTCTGTAGTTCTATATCTCAACTTGTGAAGGAAAAATCCCTAAAAAAGTAGGGAAAATCTGATTTCCTTGTCCCTCCGTCAACACCCCTTGTCGCTCATGCAGAATCGCCCGCCTTCATTCTGCAGAGACACATCGGATGTTCGCGCCTGCCAATCAACCGCGTTTCACGTTGACCCTCGACGGCGTCCAGAATGAGCTCAAGGTACTTGAGTTCACGGGCAAGGAAGCCATCAGCCAACCCTACCGCTTTGACCTGGAACTGGTCAGCGAACGGCCCGACATTGACCTCGAAAGCCTGCTGCACCGTCAGGCGTTTCTGAGTTTCGATGCACAAGGTTCCGGTATTCACGGTCAGATTTTTCGCGTCGGCCAGGGCGATTCCGGCCAACGTCTGACGGGCTACCAAATCAGTATCGTGCCGCGTCTGGCGTACCTCGCTCGGCGCATCAATCAGCGAATCTTCCAGCACAAAAGCGTGCCGGCGATCGTCACGCAAATCCTCAAAGACCACGGCATCCAGCGCGATGCCTTCGAGTTCCGACTCGGCAGCGATTACCCCGAGCGCGAGTACTGCGTGCAATACGCCGAAAGCGATCTGGCGTTCATCCAGCGGTTGTGTGCAGAAGTCGGCATTCATTACCACTTCCAGCACAGCCCCGACGGGCATCTGTTGGTGTTCGGCGATGACCAGACGGTTTTCCCCCGGCTGCCCGAGCCGACGCTGTACCTGCCGGGCAGTGGGATGGCGGCGGATGCGCCGGCGGTCAAACGTTTCAACGTGCGGCTGGAAACCCGGACCACAGCTGTCACTCGCCGGGACTACGACTTCCAGAAACCGCGTTTGCAACTCGAAAGCCGCCTCGACAGCGAGCAGCGCCCGGTGCTCGAGGACTATCACTTTCCCGGCCAATTCACCGATCGCGAACACGGCAAACATCTGGCTCAACGGACCTTGGAGCGCCACAGTGCAGATTACCGCCAGGCCGAAGGTCGCGGCGACGAATCTGCTTTGGTCAGTGGGCATTTCCTACACCTCGCCGACCACCCGCGTCAGGCGTGGAATGACCTGTGGTTGATCACCGAAATCGAACACCGTGGTCGGCAGCCGCAGGTGCTGGAAGAGTCGGCCACCGGCGACAGCCCGGATGATTTCCAGGGCTATCGCAATACCTTTATGGCGACGCCGTGGGACGTTTCCTTTCGCCCGCCGCTGGGGCCAGAAAAGCCGCGGATGCTCGGCTATCAACCTGCCGTGGTCACCGGCCCGACTGACAGCGAAATCCATTGCGACGAGTACGGTCGGGTCAAGGTTCAGCTCGCCTGGGACCGTGACGGCCAGCTCAACGAGCATTCCAGTTGCTGGTTGCGTGTTGCCACTGGCTGGGCGCACGACCGCTACGGCAGCGTGGTGATTCCGCGCGTCGGCATGGAGGTGCTGGTGGGGTTCGTCGACGCCGACGCCGATAAACCGCTGGTCATGGGTTGCCTGCCCAGCGCGGCGACCCCGGTGCCGCTCGATCTACCGACGGACAAGACCCGCAGCATTTTCCGCAGCCAAAGTAGTCCCGGTGGCGGCGGTTACAACGAATTGCGCATCGAGGATCGCAAAGGCGCAGAGGAAATCTACCTGCGCGCCCAGCGGAACTGGACTCAGCATGTACTGAACGATCAACAGGTGCAGGTCGACAACCAGCGCAGCATCGTCGTCACCGGCAGCGCCCGCCATGAACTGAAGGCCGACGAAAAACGCATCACCCACGGTCAGCGCCAGACCGAAGTGCGGCTGGACGATCACCTGGTGGTGGTCGGCGACCGGCACATTCGCGTGACCAGTCAGGCCCTCAACGCCAGTCAGCAATTCCACGTCAGCGCCGGCCAGCAAGTGGTCATCGACGGCGGCGCCAGCGCGACCATTCAAGCGGGCGGGCAGTGGATCAACATCGGCCCTGGCGGGATTTTCAGTAGCGTGCCGATCCAGGTCGGTGGCGCACCGATGGCGGCCATGGCTGCGGCGCCGAGCCTGCCGGATGTTCCGTTGAAACTCGCCGCCGCCCCGGCGGCGGCGCTCAGTGCCGCACAAATACTCAGCCTGCAAAGCGACGCACCATTCTGCGAGGAATGCGAGCGCTGCAAGGACGGTGTTTGTGCCGCCTGATGCCTTGTCACCTCAGGCCTGGCTGGAGCGCCAGCCGCTGAAACCGTCAGAGCAACTGTTCGCGATTTTCAGCAGTGCCAGTGCTGCTGAACCCTTTAAAACTTGGCAACGCTCAATCACCGCTCTAGCGCCGAGCCCTATCTGGGCTGACACCGCGTATGCCGAGTGGGAAGCGGTGATGCCCTATGTCGGAATCGTCGCTGCTGGTAGTGAGTTTATGGAGTGGGTTGCTACGACCGGGTCCCGCGATTGGGGGTGGTTGGCGGTTTCTTCTGCTTCTCAAGAAGCGCTGGTCGAGCATTTGCGCAGCCTCACTCAAGTTCTTTTGCCAAACGGCAACGTGGTGTTTTTCCGTTTTTGGGATGGGCGTTATTTGCTGTCGATTCTTCAGTCTGCCGACGTTAACGCCACGCAGTTAATGCCTGTCATCGACCGTTGTTTGATCAATGGGCAACCGCTCGATATCGGTGGCAGTGCATTGAAAACCGCTAGGGATTTTCCGTGGTGGGAAGTTTCTGAATCGCTGCTCAAACACCTCGCCGCCGAGTCCGCCACAACCCGCATCAACAACTTGATGAAGTGGTTGAGTGAGGACCGCCCAGACCTTTATGAAGCGTTTTCCGAACGTGTGTTGCGGCACAAAGTCGCGAGCTTTCTTGAGATGCCAGACCTGCCTCAAGCCCCGAAATCAGCTTTGGTGGATTATCTGATGACGGAGCTGAACTGATGGATCAGATCGTACGGATCGAGCAGGAGCTCGACGGTTTTAAAGACACCTTGAGTTTGTATCGCCAGCAACTTGGCAGCTTCTTGAGCCGGAATGCGGACAGGGTCAGCCGGGCTACGGATATGCCATCGCTGATGGACATGGAGCGGAAGATCAAGCTGGGCAATACCAGCAAGTCTGTAAGTAGTCGCGATGACGATTTTTATTCCAGCGTTGCGCAGTGTCCGGACAGCGGAATTCTGGAGATCGAGAGCAAGTTCGAATCGGTTTATGACATTCCGTTGGGGAATATTCAGATCGATGTGATTGCAATGGATGGCGGTAAGTCGACGCCTGTGACGCTCGATGAAAACGGTAAAGGACAGTTCGAAGGCTTACCCGGCAAGTTCTATCGCGTTCATGTTCAAAGTGAAGTTACCCCGACTCAAATCAATGATCTTTTCTCCTCATACGACGGCCTGACCACAGAGCTGGAGGGCTGGCTACGCAAGGAGTGGGAGGGGTTCAAACCGCAATGGTCGCAGTCGACTTTTGTGGCCGCTGGTAACGGAATGCTGGCGGGAAGTTGGGCAGCAGTCATGGGTGTTTGGGATGGCCTGAGCCTTGTCTTTGACATCCTTAAGAATCCTGCCGCTCACCTTGAACAACTTGGCAGCAGTGCACAGCAACTCATCGATCTGGCGAAGCAATCACCAGCAACGATGGAAAAAGCCATGCTGCTGGCAAGCGATGAAGCGGCGCTTTGTCTGCTGTTTCGTGCCGCGAGTCTTTGGCTTTCGGCGTTACCGCCTAGCGAAATGGCTGGTAACTCGGCAGAGGTAGCCAGCCATGTCATTGTCTCGGTACTGATCGATATTCTGATTGCTTTGGCGCTGGCCTGGACGGGTGTAGGTATACCCGTCGCCAAAGCCTATCTCACATTTCGCGGGATTAAGTACGGGGCGTTGCTGGCTGGTCTTGCGATGCGTTTCGTCGATGCGACATTCAGCATCCTCACCACCTTCATGAAGTACGTCGACCAGTACAAAACAGTCGCTGCACGCGGTGTTGCAGCGGGTCTGAAAAAAGGTCGGATGCAACTGCGCTGGGATGCCAAACGCAACACCACGCTCAAGCAAAACGAACACCACGACGACGTCCCGGATCAGGCGAAAAACCCCAACGGCGACAGTGCCGACTCTGCCGATAAAACCGTCACCAACAAATGCCCGGTGTCGATGGTCACCGGCGAAGAACTGCTGACCCTCACCGACGGATCGTTGGACGGCATCCTGCCGTTCGACTTCACCCGGCTCTACCGCACCAGCGCCGCCGAGATCGACTGCGGGCTGGGTTTTGGCTGGAGTCATTCGCTCGCCCATCGGCTGGAGATCGAGGGCGATCAGGTCCTCTGGATCGACCACGAAAACCGTCGCACCACGTTCCCGCTACCGTCTGCCGAACGTCCGGCGATCCACAACAGCCTGTCGCGCGCGGCGATTTATCTCGGCGCTGAACCCGAAGAACTGATCCTCGCCCAGGCCGGCGACGACGCGCGGTTCTACCACTTCCACAACGGTCGGCTGACGGCGATCAGCGACGCTTACGACAATCGATTGCGCGTCACCCGCGACCGCCAGCAGCGCATCCAGCGCCTCGACAACGGCGTCGGCCGCGCTTTGCTGTTGCGCTATGACCGCGCCCATCTGATCGCCGTCGACTATCAGGTGTTTGTCCCTGCTCCAAATGTCGACGAGGCCTGGCACACCGAGCAGACGCTGGTCAGTTACCGCTACGACGAATGCGCTCAGCTGATCGAAGCGAGCAATGCCGCCGGGGAAAGCGAGCGTTACGACTACGACGACCGGCACGTGATTCTGCAGCGGCAACTGGTCGGTGGGGCGAGTTTCTTCTGGGCGTGGGAACGGTCCGGCAAGGCGGCACGCTGCATCCGGCACTGGGCGTCGTTTGCGCAGATGGATGCGTGCTATGTCTGGGACGATCAGGGCAGCGTCACGGTTCATAACGTCGATGGCAGCCAAGAGGTTTACCTTCATGACGACCGGGCGCGGCTGGTACGCAAGGTCGAGCTGGACGGCGGCGAACAGCTCAAGGCCTATGACGACCAAGGTCGGCTGATTGCCGAGCAGGATCCGCTCGGGGCCGTCACCGAATACCGTTACGACGAAGTCGGACGGTTAGTGGCGCTGATTCCACCCGAAGACGAGCCAACGGCCTACGAGTATCGCAACGGTTTCCTGCATGCGCGCTATCGCGGCAAAGCGGTGTGGAAATATCAGCGCAATGCTCAGGGGGATGTCACCGAAGTCACCGATCCCGACGGCCAGGTCACTCACTACCACTACGACGAACAAGGCCGACTGCTGTCGATCCGCTACCCGGACACCAGCCGCCATGTGTTCGTCTGGAATGCCTTGGGGCAGTTGCTTGAGGAAACACTGCCGGACGGTGGGCAGCGAAAGTTTTCCTACGACGCATTGGGGCGGCAGATTACCCGTCAGGACGAACACGGTGCGCTCACCCAGTACCAATGGGACGCCGTTGGCCGACTGATCCAGACGACATTGCCGACGGGTGCCAGCCGCGCCTTCTCCTACAACGCCTACGGCAAGATCACTGCCGAACGCGACGAGCTGGGCCGCGTCACCCGTTACGAATACGCCGACGATCTGCACCTGGTCAGCCGCCGGATCAACCCCGACGGCACCCACCTCCAGTACCGCTACGACAACGCGCAGCTGCTGCTGACGGAAATCGAAAACGAATCCGGCGAAACATATCGGCTGGATTACACGCCCAATGGATTGATCCGACAGGAAACCGGATTCGACGGCCGCCGTACCGCGTACGCCCACGATCTCAATGGGCACCTGCTGGAGAAAACCGAGTTCGGCGACGACGGCTCGCAACTGATCACGGCTTATGAGCGGGACTCGGCCGGACGGTTGCTGACCAAGACCCTGCCCGACGGCATCAACGTCGAATACCGCTACGACTCGTTGGGCCGACTGACCAGTGTCGACGACGGCCACGATCATCCGCTGGAATTCGAATATGACCAGCAGGACCGCCTGATCACCGAGCATCAGGGTTGGGGCACGCTACGTTATGGCTACGACGCCTGTGGCCAGCTCAATCGCCTGCGCCTGCCAGACGGCAGCAAACTCGACTATCACCATGCCAAGGGCGGCGCGCTGACGGCGATTGACCTTAATGGCGCGCGGCTTACAAGTCACACGTACAAATCCGGCCGCGAACAGCAGCGCCAGCAAGGCCTGCTGCTCAGCGAATATGCCTACGACGACCAGGGCCGTTTGAAGGCCCACGCTGTCAATCAACAGCAAAAAAACCTGTACCGCCGCGACTATGCCTACAGCCTCAACGGCAATCTCGACCACATCGCCGACACCCGGCACGGCCAGCGCAGCTACCAGTACGACCCGCTCAACCGCCTGACCCGCGTCCGGCACACCCGCGACGACCCACCAGAAACCTTCGCCCACGACCCGGCTGGCAACCTGCTGATGCAGGATCGCCCCGGCGCCGCGACCGTCAAAGGCAATCGTCTATTGATGCAGGGCGACCGCCACTACGACTACGACGCCTTCGGCAACCTGATCCGCGAACGCCGCGGCACCGCGCAAAAACTCGTCACCGAATACCGCTACGACTGCCAACACCGGCTGGTCGGCGTCACCACCCCGGACGGTCGTTGCTCAAGCTACCGCTACGACGCCTTCGGCCGCCGCATCGCCAAAACCGTCGACGGCAAAACCACCGAGTTTTTCTGGCAGGGCGACAACCTTGTCGCTGAAAGCAGCTGCGAGCATTACCGCAGTTACGTCTATGAACCCGGTAGCTTTCGCCCGCTGGCCATGCTCGACGGCAAAGGCCCACGAAAAACCTGCCCGTTCTACTACCAACTCGACCACCTCGGCACGCCGCAGGAACTGACCGATTTTGGTGGCGAGATTGTCTGGTCGGCGAAGTACAACGCCTACGGAAAAGTCACGCACCTGGCGTTCGGCGGGGGCGAGCAACTTGAGCAACCGTTACGGTTTCAGGGGCAGTACTTTGATGCCGAGAGCGGCCTGCATTACAACCGGCATCGGTACTATGATCCGGAGATTGGCCGCTACCTGACGCCGGATCCGATCAAGTTGGCGGGTGGGCTGAACCAGTATCAGTACACGCCGAATCCGACAGGGTGGGTTGATCCGTTGGGGTTGAGCGGAAATTGTCCGCCCCCGAATAAGCCGGGATGTTCGGCGCCCGATGATACGGCCGGGGCTAAGGTTGATGAGGGTGAGCCAGCGTTACCAAAGCCTAAGTTAAGTGCTCGGGAGCTTGCCGAGAAAGAAGTTAGACGGTTGGATAAAAGCCAGGGCATGCATATGGTGGGGAAACATAGCCCAGCGGTACCAGATGGCAAATGGAAGCAGCGAGCTATTGATGGTACGGATCCGATGACTGGTAGAAGACCCTGGCACCAACGTGGTAATCCAAGCTCCAGATTTAGTAGTTGGGAGTTGATGCTCGAGGCTTACACTCTTGCAATAACGAGGACTGAGCGAGGGCTATCTCGATTTACGGGGACGGACGGGGAGGGAAATAACATCGTTAGAATGAGGCTTCCGGGTGCCGGGGAGGGATATGTGCCAAACACTAGGTCGAAGGAAAATCCAAGGCTTATTAAATTGGACGGCTTTGAAATGAAGTTTAATGATGCTGGCGTTCCATTTACGTTATATCCGATCAAGTGAGGAAGATTATGTTTATTGATCCTGATACTCAGCAGCCTTATATGCCGACACCTTCATATTTTTTGGGTTGTTTCGATATTTATGATCGTGAGCATACTCTTGGAGAGGAACTGGAAAAATTCAATCCAAATGATCCAGCGGACAGAGAAGAGTTAATACTCAAGTATTGCCTGGTTAGAAATCGCACATATCGACACCGTTTTTTACTTTATAAATGCTTAGAAGAGGCGCTTCAGGACAAAAGCTATGATTTCCAGTCGCTGCTGGAATATGACCCAGAGGCGTATTCCTCATTCCCCTGTGGGTGGGATGAAATGGAAAATACAAGAGTTTTTTTTGAAGATATTTATCGATTGGCAACTGTGGAGTGGAAAGACGACCTTCAAAAAGCCAGTCTTGAAGATCCAGCGAGTTGGTAAAGAGTTTTAGTGATTTTTAGTTTGATTGCTTGTGTCGCGTATTTGCATTTTAGATAAAGGTGGCTTTGTTTGTGTTGAACGTTATTGAAGAAGAATAAACTGCATCATTGTATAAACGAATGTATGACGCCGGATGCGTTTTCCAGTTTGTTGTTCTTGCGTCCGAATCTGCTATTGAAGTAGATGAATCTACACATCGGCAAGCGTTGACTGCACTTCATGACGCGCTGACGAAGGAAGCGCTACATTGGCACCAAAATCTCACAAAGGATCCAAAGTATGAGGATTTTCCAGAGCCGCTGATTAGTTGGGATTTAGAAGGTGCCATAGCTACTCCATTAAGTAAGGATGAGATTCGAAATCTGACCTTAACGGATAGAGCCGATATTTTTGAGCGGTTGGCACTATATGCCTGTTTTTTGAATCCACCCTATCGTGCGAAATTTAAAAAAGGTCAGGCGGAGGCTCAATCTGTCTTTAAAGAATGGTGCGAACTCCTTGGCTTAAATGGAGCAGATGATGTATCAGTAATCAATTGGGTCGAGGGGTTTCGTACGGGTATGGATGTCGATGACGATAAAACGCCAGATGTAGAACCATGGAGCAATTACTTTGATGCGGGTTTGGAGTGGTGGGGGGTGTGGTGTCTGACGATCTGGAATCCCAAGCGTCGAACTCTCAGCGCACTCATTGCCAGCACAACAGACTAATTAAGATCTGTTTAATATTTTCGTGGTGGTAACGAATTTTCCGGGCAAGGTCGTCGGAAGTTTCCTTCAAGTTGTGGCGGCTTCCATGAACTGGTGGGCGATGGGTTGCAGGGATAGTCTTTGGCTGTCACCGCGCAAGTGGTGGCAGGGTGTAGGAGCCCTCTCTCATGATGCAACAGCTCTGTCGTTTGATTGCGGCACTTAACTCGTGTCCATATGATCGTTCGCGGCGGCTGTGCGTGGGACACGCTTCGGCGTGACCGAGGTTCATGAGTGCTCGGTACTCCTACTCCTGCGCATGGCTGCCACCCAAACCTGTAGGAGGGGGCGTTTGGCAGCTCATTTTCATACTCATGAAATTTACAAATGACGACGCTAACGCCAGATCCACCCTACGAAAAACCATTCCCCCACCCCAAAAATCGCTTCATGGCCCTCACCAGCAACTGCACCGACATGCCCACGCTGTTCGTCGATACCCACGCGCCGCTCGATGTTTTATACGACGCTGCCAACTATCGAATTCGCGCCGTCACGCAGGTGCTTGAGAACATGTCGATGCGCGGTTCGGTTGAGTGTGAATCGTTCATTCTTAGTGATTTTGCGTTGTTGTGTGCCATTCCGTTGCGGGATGGGTGTGATGTGCTGGATGTGATTGGGCGGCGGTTGCGGGCTCGGCCTTCGGACTAGCGCCGAGCAGCTTTTGTGGCGAGGGAGCTTGCTCCCGTTGGGCTGCGCAGCGGCCCCAAAATCAGCAATCCGGTTTTTTTAGGCAGACCGCGGTGTTTGGTTTGGCGACTGCTGCGCAGTCGAACGGGGGCGAGCCCCCTCGCCACGGGGTTTTGTAGTTGACCGGGATATTGTGGGGCTGCTGCGCAGCCCAGCGGGAGCAAGCTCCCTCGCCACAAGGGCAAAGATCAAAGGATCGCAGCCTTTGGCAGCTCCTACAGGGTTGGGATCACCCCCTTGCTTCTGCGTTGGGGTGATTGCCGGGCAGATTGTCCGCTCAGCCGCGAACCCCTGACGTTCGCCTCGGTACAAGGTAAACTTCCCGGCCTTCGCAGGAGCAATCATGAATTATCGTCACGCCTTCCATGCCGGCAATCACGCCGATGTGTTCAAACACCTGACTTTGACCCGCCTCATCGCCCTGATGTCGCGCAAGGAGCAGCCGTTTGCCTATCTCGACACTCACGCCGGTATTGGTCTGTATGACCTGCAGGGCGATCAGGCCAGTCGTACCGGTGAGTACCTGGAAGGCATCGCGCGGTTGTGGGATCAGCCGGATTTGCCGGCGCTGACTGCGGATTACATGAAGGTGCTGCACGACATGAACCCGGATGGCCAGTTGCGCTATTACCCGGGGTCGCCGGAGTTGGCGCGGCGTCTGACGCGGCCGCAGGATCGGCTGATGCTCAACGAGAAGCACCCCGAAGACGGCTTGCTGCTCAAGGACAACATGGCCGGTGATCGTCGGGTGAAGGTTCACTTGGGCGAGGGCTGGCATGTGCCGCGTGCGATGTTGCCGGTGCAGGAGAAGCGGGCGGTGATGTTGATTGATCCGCCGTTCGAGCAGCTTGATGAGATGCAGCGTTGTGCGGCGTCGTTGAAAGAGGCGATTGGCCGGATGCGTCAGACAGTGGCGGCGATCTGGTACCCGGTGAAGGACCAGCGCATGTTGCGTCGTTTTTATCAGGATCTGACCGGCACGGGCGCGCCGAAGTTGTTGCGGGTGGAGTTGCTGGTGCATCCGTTGGATACGCCCAATAGCCTGAATGGCTCGGGGTTGGCGATTGCTAATCCGCCATGGGGGCTGGAAGAGGAATTGCGTGAGTTGTTGCCGTGGTTGTCCAAGAAGCTTGGGCAGACTCAGGGTGGGTGGCAGATGGATTGGTTGATTGCTGAGAGTTGATACATTGCGTTAGTGGCGTCTGATCCGACGCCATCGCGGGCAAGCCCGCTCCCACAGGTGTTATGTCGATCACAACATAGTGGTCAGACACATCACCTTGTGGGAGCGGGCTTGCCCGCGATGCTTTCAGGGCCCGAAAATCAGATCGGGCAAGTCACGCCTGTACCGCCAATCCCACAGTAGCCTTCGGGATTCTTGGCCAGGTATTGCTGGTGATACGCCTCAGCGAAGTAGAACGTCGGGGCTTCTTCGATTTCGGTGGTGATGGTGCCTTTGCCAGCCTTGGTCAACTCGGCCTGGAATACTTGCTCGCTGTGCTTGGCGGCTGCCAACTGAGTCGGGTTGGTGGCGTAGATCACCGAGCGGTACTGGGTGCCAATGTCATTGCCCTGGCGCATGCCCTGGGTTGGGTTGTGCAGTTCCCAGAACATTTTCAGCAGCTCTTCGTAGCTGACTTTTGCCGGCTCGTAGACCACCAGTACCACTTCGCTGTGGCCAGTCAGGCCCGAGCAGACTTCTTCATACGTCGGGTTTGGCGTAAAGCCGCCGGCGTAACCCACCGCCGTACTGACCACGCCTTCGCGCTGCCAGAACTTGCGCTCCGCGCCCCAGAAGCAGCCGAGGCCGAAGATCGCGAAATCCACGTCGGTGACGAACGGGCCCAGCAGCGGGGCGTCGTGGACGAAGTGTTTTTCCGGCACGGTCATTGGGGTTTCGCGGCCAGGCAGAGCTTGTTCTTTAGTCGGGAGCACGTTTTTGTTCACCAGGATTTCCGAGCGCAAGACCATGATCAGTCCTCTCAGTCAGGTTGAGATGTAAATAAACAGACTGCCAGTGTGCCTAATGCCGGTCAGTTACGCACTACCCCTGTGGGAGTGGGGCCTGTGGCGAGGGGGCTTGTCGGAACGCCGCATCGCCCCGTTTGAGTGCGTAGCACTCACAAGATTTTTGAACATCAGAGATTTTGGGGCTGCTTTGCAGCCCAACGGGGGCAAGCCCCCTCGCCACACAGGCTCGCTCCCACAGGGATTGCGGTGTGCTCAGGCGATTGGGCCGCGCGGGTAGCGTTTGAGCTTTTCGATCAGCTCGGAACCCGGGATCGGTCGGTCGAACAGGTAGCCCTGGCCGACGTCGCAGCGGTGGCGGCGCAGGAAGGCCAACTGCTCGGCCGTCTCGATGCCTTCAGCCACAACCTTGAGTTTCAGGTTGTGGGCCATGGCGATCACCGCGGAGGTGATTTCCATGTCGTCCTGGTTGTCGGGGATTTCGTGGATGAAGCTTCGATCGATCTTGATGATGTCGATCGGGAATTTTTTCAAGTAACTGAGCGACGAGTAACCGGTGCCGAAGTCGTCCATCGCCAGGGTCAGGCCCAGACGCTTGAGCTGGTCGAGCTGCAAGTGGGTGTCTTCGGTGGCTTCCAGCAGCAGGCCTTCGGTCAGTTCCAGCTCCAGCAGGTTCGCCGGCAGCTCTTCTTCCTTGAGGATGTTGGCGATGGACGCCACCAGGTCCGGGTCGGAGAACTGTTTGGGGGACAGGTTGATCGCCACTTGCAGATCGCCGAGGCCGGCGGCGGTCAGTTCTTTGCTCATGCGGCAGGCCTGGCGGGCGATCCATTTGCCGATCGGGATGATCAGCCCGGTTTCTTCGGCGACGCTGATGAACTGGTCCGGGCGGATCATGCCTTTTTCCGGATGGTTCCAGCGCAGCAGCGCTTCCATGCCCAGCAGGCGACCGCTGCGCAGGCACAGCTTGGGCTGGTAGAACACATCCAGCTCGTTCTGGGTCAGGGCGCGGCGCAGGTTGTTTTCGACGAACAGTTTGTAGCTGGCCTCGGCATTCAGCGCTTCGGTGAACACCTGCACCTGATGTTTGCCGTTGGCCTTGGCCTTGTGCAACGCCAGGCCGGCGTTGCGCATCAGCGTCTGCGGGTCGCGACCATGCAGCGGCGCGCAGGCCAGGCCCACGGAGCCGGTGACGCTGATCAACTGGTTGTCGACGAACATCGGTTTGTCGAGGGTTGCCAGCAATTGGTTGGCGACCTGCTGGCCAGTCGAGAGGTCAGTGTCGTCCAGCAGCACCGCGAACTCGTTACTGGCGAAGCGCGCCAGACTGCCGCTCGGGCTCAGGCTGTTGCGCAAGCGCCGGGCCAGGCTGATCAGGAGCTTGTCGCCGGTCTGGTGGCCGAGGCTGTCGTTGATGCGTTTGAAGTTGTCGATGTCCACCAGCAGCAGGCTGATCGGCGTGTCGCTGTCTCGGGCGAAGCGTTCATCAAGGTTGCGGATGAACGCCGGGCGGTTGCCGAGGTTGGTCAGATTGTCGGTGTAGGCCAGGCGCTCGATGCGCTGCTGGGCGAGCTTGGTCTGGGTGATGTCTTCGTAGATGCCGATGTAGTGCGTCAGCTCTCGGTTGTCGCCATAGACCTTGGAAATCGACAACTGGCCCCAGTAGGGTTCGAGGTTTTTGCGCCGGCTCTTGAACTCGCCCTGCCAGCTGTTGCTCTTGGCCAGCGCCGACGGTGCGTCGAACAGCAGTTCGCTGAGGTTCTCCAACGCAGGCAGTTCCGATAGCCGCTGGCCGTGGACTTCCTCGGTGGTGTACTGGGTGATCGCCGTGAAACTTGGGTTGACGTACTCCACCACGCCATCGCAATTGACCAGCAGAAAGGCGTTGGCGCTTTGCTCCACCGCACGCTGGAACAGGTGCAGGGCGCTGGTGGCGGTGCGGCGGTTGTGGTTGTTGATGACTTGGGCGAACTGATCCGCCAGCTCGCCGGCAAAGGCGATTTCGTCCGACTGCCAGGCGCGGGTCGCACCGATCTGTTCCAGGCAGAGCACGCCGACCACTTGGCCATCGACGCGGATGCTGGCGTCGAGCATGGCGTTGACGTCGCGCGGGCGCAGGCTCTCGGCTATTTCCCGGGTGCGCGGGTCGCGCATGGCGTTGTGGGCATCGATAGCGCGCCCGGTGTGCAAGGCGTCGAGGTAATCGGGGAAACCACTGACATCGATCGGCTCCGGCAGTCGGTGACCCCGGGTAACGCGGTGATAGGCGGAGATCGGCGTCAGTAGCGAGCCGTCGAGGTTCCACAGGCTGGCGCAGTCGACTTCATAGATGTCGCAGGCACTGCGGGTGATCAGCTCGGCGGCTTCTTGCAGGGAATTGTTGGTGCTGTAGCGCTGGCGGGTCAGCAGCAGAATCAGATCTTGCTGGGCGCGCACCCGGTCCAGGTGCTGCAGTTGTTCCTGCTGGGCGCGCTGATTGAGTTCCAGGGCAATTTGCAGGCGTGAGTTCTGGGTTTCCAGATCCAGCGCCGGCGTTAGCGGTTCGCCGCCGAACAGACCGTCCACCACCATAAGGTAGCCGCGCAGCAGGTGTCGATTGTGTTGTTTGTAAGCTTCGCCCAGTTCCAGCAGGCTCAGTACGCCTGCGGCAGTGTGCAAGGTGTAGCGGATCAGGTAATGCGGGCTATCGGCGAGTTGCTGCTGGATCGTGTCGTGCAGTTGATAGCGCGCTTCCGGCTCCATCAGGCTGGCATAGGGCGAGCCGACCAGGGCACAGAGCTCCACTGCCGGCAGGCCAAACTGTCGTTCGCAATTGGGGTCGAGAAACAGCAGCGCCCAGCTCGGTTCATTCAGCCGTTCGAAACGCAGCATGCCGAGCCGCGAGGGCACAGGCAACTGCGTCACTACCTCGGCCACCATACGGCTGGCGGCATCGGGTTGGCTCTTCATATGGAGGGAAACTCGCTTCGAATATGCTGATCGCGCCGGGCTCTCGCCCTCTTTACTGTTGTCTGCGGCAAGGTTGCATCATTGCGACACCGACTGACAAGAGACATGAAGGCCAAGTGCTATAAGAATATGTCGGCAGAGAGGACGATTTCTGCAGGCCGCCGTATGGTTTTATAGTTCCGCCGGTGAAAAGTCAGCTCCGCCGGCGGATTGGACGGGGTTAGCGCAGGGCAATGTTGACCGTTTCCAGGAGCGTGCCTCTCTTGTTGTGGAAGCTCACCGAAACGATATCGCCTTCGACAGTGACGCGTGAAAAATTATCAGTACTGATTACTTTTGCGCAGGTAAGGGTGTGCGCATAGGTCGCCCCGTTGACTGTGCTCAGCACCTGATCGAGCATAAATGCGTCTGCGGTCGGGGGGCCGAACAAGGGAATACAGTTCAATGGCGAGCAGACGATGGTGTGGACAACGAAGTCTTTGTCCTCCGAGTGCGTGAGCTTGCTTGTCATCGAGGCATGAACGTCTCCGGCAATAAAAAATACATTTTTGACTTTGTTCAAGCGGATGCTTTCAAGAATTCGATTGCGTTGCTCGGCAAAGGATTTCCACGAGTCTTCTCCGTCCTCCTTCAAGTCCGGGTAAAACATGACGCTGGTAACGACGAATTTCACTTTGGCGGTACTGCAGGCTAACCAGTCGAGCAATGCCTTTTCTTGTTCAATATCGAGTATCCGTCGATCCTCGGACGAGAGGTTTCGTTGCGTGCGAGTATCCAGAACAAACCATTCGACGCTGCCATGTGAAAATTGGTACCAGTAATGAGTCGGTCGATTGCTCAGTGATCCATCGGGTAAAAGTGAGTGAGCGGGACCGTGGCTGGACTGGTAGATCTCATAGGCACGTATTGCGTTGTTAAATAAGTCTGTGTCTTCATCAGATTTGTTGGCAGGCCAGTTATCCTCTATTTCGTGATCATCCAGGATCATGTAGGTGGGTGTCTTTGCCATGAGTTTTCGAATGTTCTTTTCAGAAAATGCCGCTCTATATTTAAGAAGGAAATCATTCAGTGACGTGTCTTGGCCTAACGCGTTCATATCGTCGGCATAGATTTGGTCGCCTACCATGACAAGCGCGTCGGTTTTGATTTTTTGTCTAGCCATTGCCCTGAAAATAGACGAGCTTTGCCCTGCGCTGATGGGGATTCCAGCGGTAATGTTTAAATATCTGCATGAGCCGATGAGGTAGCTGCGCTTCAAGTTGCTTGTGTCGCTCTGTGTTCGGAATTTGAATTTTTTTTGGGGCCAAATGAATGATTCTGTAGCGTCTGGATCCGCCAGGAACTCATTGCTTGCATTGCACCAGCCAATCTGGAACGTATAGTTCTTGTTTGAGCTAAGCCCTGATAACTGGATGACGACAGTGTTGTCATTCTCTCTTTGTATCGTTTTCGTGTGTACTTTCCACAGTGTGTTCCTGGAGTCTCGATAGCGAACTGCAGCTATCCTGACGCTGTTGTCTTTTTTGAGTTGATCTCCGCCACGCAGAAAGATTCTCGCTGTTGTCGTCGTTATGTGCCCGAGAATAGGGCCTACGGTAGTATTTTGTAGTTGCACGGTGTTCTCCATTTATAACCTGATTTCCGTAGGCAAATTAGGGGAAGCACAGCGAGGCTGTGCGATAGATATTTATCGTTGTTGTACTCAATTGTTTTTCTGGATGTTTACTTTCCAGTGTCAGCGCAATGAAATTTCAGTGGTTT
Organism: Pseudomonas sp. TH37; assembly: GCF_016650735.1. Classification (NCBI taxonomy): domain Bacteria; kingdom Pseudomonadati; phylum Pseudomonadota; class Gammaproteobacteria; order Pseudomonadales; family Pseudomonadaceae; genus Pseudomonas; species Pseudomonas sp. TH37. The sequence continues at coordinate 36,477 of NZ_JAEKFD010000006.1, read as the reverse complement.
GCAGCGCTTTGCCATCCTTGGTGTGATAGCTGATTCGAATCTTTTCCAAATCGACAACCACATGGGCAAAGTTGTCTTCACTGATCACCTGACTGGTCAGTTCGTGTCGATAGTTGCCGGCGGTCGTCTGGGCCAGCGGTTGATCGAGGATGAACGTGGAGGCCTTGGCATACGGCAGCAGTTTGCTGTTGCACAGGGGTGAGGAGACAATGGTGTGCACCTCGAAGTCCGGGTCTTCGCTGTGGGTCAGGCGGCTGGTCAAGGAGCCGTGGACATCGCCAGAAATGAACAAGACGTTCTTGATGCCGTGCGTACGAATCGTCTCCAGCAGCCGTAGTCGTTGTTCCGGGAAAGCTTTCCAGGCGTCATCGCCGTTAAGTTTTCGGTCGGGGTAGAACATGACGCTGGTGACCACGAATTTGACCCGGGCCGTGCTGTTGATCAGCCATTTGAGCAGCGCCTGCTCCTGCTCTTCATCAAGGATGCGCCGGTCGCTGGCCGACAGATTGCGTTGGGTTCGGCTATCGGTAATAAACCATTCGATATCGCCCTCGGTGAATTGATACCAATAGTGCGGCAACAGCGCTCTGTTGACTTGCCCGTTGGCAAGCAGTTCATGTACGGGGCTGTGGCTGACTTGATAGAGCTCATACGCGGCCATGGCGTTTCGGTATAAGTGAACATCGCTCTTACTTGCATTGGCGGGCCAGTTGTCTTCAATTTCATGGTCATCGAGGATCATGTAAGTCGGCACGCCGGACATTAACGTCGAGATATGCGGCTGAGAAAAAGCCGTGCGGTATTTGCTGAGGATGTCTTTGTATTCCCGGTCGGGGGCCACGAGGTTCAGGTCATCGACGTAGATTTGGTCGCCAGTCATCAGCATGGCGCTGATAGGCGGCTCGGCGCGTTCCGCCAGGTTTTTGATCGAGGCAAAGATCCGATCGCCCAAATGCGGTGCCGAGGCAATGCCGGCGGTCATTCGCAGGTAACGACATGAGCCTACGATATAGGCCCGTGGCGTGGTGGTTTTGCTGGACTGTGTGCGAAAGCGGTAGATCTCCCGCGGCCATTGCAGCGGCAGTTCCTGGATCGTCTCCACGGTATGCACCGGGCTCATGGGGCTGAACCATCCCGCCTGATATTCATAGTCGGTATCAATGGCGAGATCGGTGAGTGCAATCACATCGGACATGTCGCGCAAGATGGTCAGTTCTGTAAATACGCCTTTGGACCAGTGTTCTTCACCGGCGCGTCGATAACGGATGCCTGCAAATACCAAGGCATTATTTTGTAATTCGCCGCGCAAGAAAATGCGGGCATGGTTAGTTGTAGTGTGGCCAATAATCGGGCCGACAGTCGGTTTGAACATGTTCGAATCCATTCGAAGTAATGCTAACTAAGCAGATTAAGTTGTCGAAGTTTCTATTAGAAATTCTCCTAACTAAGACTAGTTATTGGCTCGCAAAAAATATCGGGAGGAAGTGGACTCGAGTTGTAGGCGGCGTAAGCCATGAATGTAGGAATAAGGTGCAGAGGAGGGCTTTCTTCAGGGCAAAAAAAGCCCCGCCAAATTGGCGGGGTTGAGGTACGAGCGTGGCGCTCGGAAAACATGGACCGCGACTGGCCCTCCGGTGAAGGAGGGCCGGCCGGTGTTACAGCAGGATGGTGCGGATGTCCGCCAGCAGGTCGCTCAGACGCTTGGTGAAGCGTGCAGCAGCGGCGCCGTTGATCACACGGTGATCGTAGGACAGCGACAGCGGCAGCATCAGTTTCGGCTGGAAGGCTTTGCCGTCCCAGACTGGCTGGATGGTTGCCTTGGAAACACCGAGGATCGCCACTTCCGGCGCGTTGACGATCGGCGTGAAGCCGGTGCCGCCAATGTGGCCGAGGCTGGAAATGGTGAAGCAGGCGCCTTGCATGTCGTCAGCGGTGAGCTTTTTGTCGCGGGCTTTGGCAGCCAGCGCAGCGGCTTCGGCTGCCAGTTGCAACAGGCTCTTCTGGTCGACGTTCTTGATGACCGGTACCAGCAGGCCTTCAGGGGTGTCGACCGCGAAGCCGATGTTCACGTACTTCTTGCGGATAATCGCCTTGCCGCTTGGCGCCAGCGAACTGTTGAAGTCCGGCAGTTCCTTGAGCAGGTGCGCGCAGGATTTGAGCAGCAGCGGCAGGATGGTCAGCTTGACGCCGGCCTTCTCTGCAACGGCTTTCTGAGCAATACGGAACGCTTCCAGCTCGGTGATATCAGCCGAATCGAACTGAGTCACGTGAGGAATGTTCAGCCAGCTGCGATGCAGGCTCGACGCGCCGATTTGCATCAGGCGAGTCATCGGCACTTCTTCGGTTTCACCGAAGCGGCTGAAGTCCACGACCGGAATCGGCGGGATGCCCGCGCCGCCGGTTGCGCCGCCAGCGGCCGGTGCTTCCTTGGCCTTCTGCATCATGGCTTTGACGTAAACCTGCACGTCTTCTTTCAGCACGCGACCGTGTGGGCCGCTTGGGCTGACCGCGCTCAGCTCGACGCCGAATTCGCGGGCCAGTTGGCGCACCGCCGGACCTGCGTGAACCTTGGCGCCCGGTTTGGCCGGTGCAGCAGCAGGTGCGGCAGGTGCCGGAGCAGCAGGTGCTGCGGCGGCTGGAGCAGGAGCGCTAGGTGCAGCAGCGGCTGGCGCCGGAGCTGCAGCAGGTGCCGCGCCTTTGACTTTCAGCTTCAGGATCAGGTCGCCGGTACCGACTTCGTCATCCAGCTTGATGGAAACGCTTTCCACCACGCCAGCGGCAGGCGATGGAATTTCCATGCTCGCCTTGTCGGATTCCAGGGTGATCAGCGACTGGTCGGCGGTGACGGTATCGCCAGCCTTGACCAGCACTTCGATGATCTTGGCCTTGCCCGCAGAACCGATGTCCGGGACGTGAATGTCCTGAACGGTGTCGGCAACCGGAGCCGCCGGAGCCGCAGCGGCTGGCGCTGGAGCAGCGGCAGCAGGCGCAGCAGCCTGGGCTGGCGCGGCCGCGGCCGGTGCAGCAGCACCCGCCACTTCCAGGTCCAGAATCAGGTCGCCGGTGCCGACTTCGTCATTGAGCTTGACGCTGATGGCCTTGACCACGCCAGCGGCAGGCGATGGGATTTCCATGCTCGCCTTGTCGGATTCCAGGGTGATCAGCGACTGATCAGCCGCGACGGTGTCGCCGACCTTGACCTGGATCTCGATGATCTGGGCCTTGCCCGACGAACCGATGTCCGGCACGTGCACTTGCTGAATGCTGGCAGCAGCAGGCGCGGCAGCTGGAGCAGCCGGCGCTTTCGCGGCAGCAGGCGCAGCTTCAGCCTTGGCAGCCGGCGCAGCGGCAGCCGCAGCGACACCTTCGACTTCCAGCTCCAGCAGTTCGTCGCCTTCTTTCAGACGATCGCCCAGCTTCACTTTCAGGCTCTTGATGATACCGGCCTTCGGCGCAGGCACTTCCATGCTCGCCTTGTCCGACTCAAGTGTCAGGATGCTCTGGTCGGCTTCGATACGGTCGCCGACCTTCACAAACAGTTCAATTACTTCACCTTCACCGCTGCCGATGTCAGGTACGCGAATGAGTTCGCTCACAGAGTGTCTCCTCAGCAGTCCAGTGGGTTGCGTTTTTCCGGGTTGATACCGAACTTGGCGATGGCTTCAGCCACCACTTTAGGTTCGATATCGCCACGGTCAGCCAAAGCTTCCAGGGCTGCCAACACCACGAAATGACGATCGACTTCGAAGAAGTGACGCAGCTTCTTGCGGCTGTCACTGCGGCCGAAACCATCGGTGCCCAGGACTTTGAATTCCTTGGACGGGACCCACTGACGAATTTGCTCAGCGAACAGCTTCATGTAGTCGGTAGACGCGATGACCGGACCCTTACGGCCGTTCAGGCACTCTTCGACGTAGCTCAGTTTAGGCTTCTGGCCCGGGTGCAGACGGTTGCTGCGCTCGACGGCCAGGCCATCGCGACGCAGTTCGTTGAAGCTGGTAACGCTCCACACGTCAGCGCCGACGTTGAACTGTTCACGCAGGATCTTCGCCGCTTCACGGACTTCACGCAGGATGGTGCCGGAGCCCATCAGCTGAACGTGGTGCGCCGCTTCGCGGGTGTCTTCCTCGAGCAGGTACATGCCCTTGATGATGCCTTCCTCGACACCGGCCGGCATGGCTGGTTGCTGGTAGGACTCGTTCATCACGGTGATGTAGTAGAAAACGTCCTGCTGCTCTTCGGTCATCTTCTTCATGCCGTCCTGAATGATCACCGCCAGCTCGTAGCCGTAGGTTGGATCAAAGGTGCGGCAGTTCGGGATGGTGGCAGCCAGGATGTGGCTGTGACCGTCTTCGTGTTGCAGGCCTTCGCCGTTCAGCGTGGTCCGGCCGGCGGTGCCGCCGATCAGGAAACCACGGGTGCGGCTGTCGCCAGCGGCCCAGGCCAGGTCGCCGATACGCTGGAAGCCGAACATCGAGTAGAAGATGTAGAACGGCAGCATTGGCTGATTGTGGCTGGAGTACGAAGTACCGGCAGCGATGAAGGAGCTCATGGCGCCCGCTTCGTTGATGCCTTCTTCGAGGATCTGGCCCTTCTTGTCTTCTTTGTAGAACATCACCTGGTCTTTATCGACTGGCTCGTAGAGCTGGCCGACGGAGGAGTAGATGCCCAACTGACGGAACATGCCTTCCATACCGAAGGTACGGGCTTCGTCCGGGATGATCGGGACGATGCGTGGACCGATTTCCTTGTCCTTGACCAGTTGCGCGAGGATCCGCACGAACGCCATGGTGGTGGAAATTTCACGGTCGCCCGAGCCGTCCAGGATAGCCTTGAGGGTATCGAGTGACGGGGTCGGCACGCTGAAGCTCTGCGCGCGGCGCTGTGGCACGAAACCGCCCAGTGCAGTGCGGCGCTCGCTCAGGTAGCGGGCTTCAGCGCTGTTTGGTTCCGGCTTGAAGAACGGCAGGTTTTCCAGCTCTTCGTCTTTGACCGGAATGTCGAAGCGATCACGGAACAACTTCAGGCTGTCGACATCGACTTTCTTGGTGTTGTGCGCAGTGTTTTTCGCTTCGCCGGCACCGGTGCCATAACCTTTGATGGTTTTGGCCAGGATGACGGTCGGTTGTTCTTTGTGGTTGACCGCTTCGTGGTACGCCGCGTAGACCTTGTACGGGTCGTGGCCGCCACGGTTGAGTTTCCAGATCTCGTCGTCGGACAAGTCTGCAACCATCGCCTTGAGTTCTGGCGAGTTGAAGAAGTGTTCACGCACGAACGCGCCGTCTTTGGCTTTGTAGTTCTGGTACTCGCCGTCGATGACTTCGTCCATGCGACGTTGCAGGATACCGTCGACGTCTTTGGCCAGCAGTGGGTCCCAGAAACGGCCCCAGATGACTTTGGTCACGTTCCACTGAGCACCGCGGAACACGCCTTCGAGTTCCTGGATGATCTTGCCGTTGCCGCGAACCGGGCCATCAAGGCGCTGCAGGTTGCAGTTAATGACGAAGATCAGGTTGTCGAGCTTCTCGCGGCCAGCCAGCGAGATGGCGCCCAGGGATTCCGGTTCGTCGCACTCGCCGTCGCCCAGGAAACACCAGACTTTTTGCTTGCCTTCCGGGATGAAACCACGGGCTTCCAGGTACTTCATGAAGCGTGCCTGGTAGATCGCCTGGATCGGGCCCAGACCCATGGATACAGTCGGGAACTGCCAGAAGTCAGGCATCAGCCATGGGTGCGGATAGGACGACAGGCCCTGACCGTCCACTTCCTGGCGGAAGTTGTTCATCTGGTCTTCGGTGATGCGGCCTTCCATGAACGCGCGGGCGTAAACGCCTGGCGAGGTGTGGCCCTGGAAGTAGATCAGGTCGCCGCCGTGCTCGTCGGTCGGGGCCTGGAAGAAGTAGTTGAAGCCGATGTCATACAGGGTCGCACTGGAAGCGAAGCTGGAGATGTGACCACCCAGGTCAGAATCTTTCAGGTTCGTACGCATTACCATGGCCATCGCGTTCCAGCGTACCAACGAGCGAATGCGGCGTTCCATGAACAGGTCGCCAGGCATGCGTGCTTCGTGGGTAACGGGGATCGTGTTGCGGTAAGGCGTGGTGATGGCGTAAGGGAGCTGCGAGCCGCTACGGGTCGCGAGTTCGCCCATACGGGTCATCAGATAGTGAGCACGGTCTTCGCCTTCTTTGTCGAGAACCGATTCCAGGGCGTCCAGCCATTCCTGGGTTTCGACGGGATCGAGGTCTTGCATGGCTTGCTCCAGGGCGGAAAGGCTTCCAGAATCGGTTGCCTGAGTTTGCGACTGGCCTTGTGGGCAGACGATATAAATTCTTGGATTGCCGAGAGGTATGTTCCGGCGGCGTGTAGTTTTACTACAAATCATCGGGCATTTCAGCCTTTCGAATGTATAGACGAGTAGTAAAACTACAGAAGATTGGCTTGTGGCCTCCGGCTGCGTTGTGAGAATAATCGTTAAGGTTGGTCTTTTGCCAACCAAAAAAGGTGAAGGCTTGATGATCGCTGCCAAAAATAAACAAATTTCAGCTATTTCTAACCTTTGTTCGACAGTCGGTCAGGTAGCGAATTTTCACGAATCACTACATGCAGCCCTTCACACGCCGATCAAGGATAGACCATGAGCCTCCCTTCGCTTGCCGAACTGCCCGGCGTACTCCTGCCATTTGTCACCCGTGCCGAGCAGTCGTTCCGTACGGCTGTCGCGGCGCTTGCCGATGATCATGGCCTGTCTGTCTGGACGCCTGAGCGCTGGGCGCAATTTGCCCGCGTCACCGCGGCCAGCGACTTTGTCATTGAACAGAGTGTGCGTGACCCTTTGATGTTGCTGGAGCTGGTGCAGTCCGGCGAACTGGATCGCGTCTTTGCGCCGGGCGAGTTGTGCGCACAGATTGCGACGGCGGTGAGCACCGCCGAAACCGACGACCAGCTTGGTCGCGCCTTGCGTCGCCAGCGCGCACGCCAGCAAGTGCGGATTATCTGGCGCGACCTGACTCGCCAGGCCGATCTGATCCAGAGCTGTCGCGACCTCTCGGACATGGCCGATGCCAGCATCGATCAGGCCTATCAGTGGTTGTATCAGCGCCATTGCCAGCAGTTCGGCACGCCCACCGGGCGACGTATCGGCGAGCCGCAGCAGATGGTCATCCTCGGCATGGGCAAGCTCGGCGCCGTGGAGCTGAATCTGTCGTCGGACATCGACTTGATCTTCGCCTACCCCGAGGGCGGCGAAACCGTCGGTGTGAAGCGGTCGCTGGATAACCAGGAATTTTTCATTCGCCTCGGCCAGCGGCTGATCAAGGCGCTGGACCCGATGACCGTCGACGGTTTCGTGTTCCGCGTCGACATGCGCTTGCGGCCGTATGGTTCGTCCGGCGCGCTGGTGCTGAGCTTCAATGCGCTGGAACAGTATTACCAGGATCAGGGCCGCGACTGGGAACGCTACGCGATGATCAAGTCGCGCGTGGTGGCTGGCGATCAAGTGGCGGGCGCGCAACTGCAAGAGATGCTGCGGCCGTTCGTTTATCGACGTTACCTGGACTTCTCGGCCATCGAAGCGCTGCGCACCATGAAGCAGCTGATCCAGCAGGAAGTCCGGCGCAAGGGCATGGCCGACAACATCAAGTTGGGCTCGGGCGGCATTCGTGAAGTCGAATTTATCGCGCAGGCCTTCCAGCTGATTCACGGTGGCCGCGACCTGAGCCTGCAACAGCGTCCTCTATTAAAAGTACTGAGCACCCTCGAAGGTCAGGGTTACCTGCCGGCGGCGGTGGTCAGCGAATTGCGTGAAGCCTACGAATTTCTGCGTTACACCGAACACGCGATTCAGGCGATTGCCGATCGCCAGACTCAGATGTTGCCGGATGGTGAGCAGGATCAGGCACGCATTGCCTTTATGCTCGGGTTTGCCAATTGGACGGCATTCCACGAACAGCTGATGTACTGGCGTGGCCGGGTGGCCTGGCACTTTGCTCAGGTGATCGCCGATCCCGATGAAGAGGCCGGCGCCGAGAGCGAAGTGGTGGTCGGCGGGGAATGGTTGCCGCTGTGGGAAGAGGCCCAGGACGAGGAGGCCGCCTGCCGTCAGCTGGAAGAGGGTGGTTTCGCCGACGCCTCCAAAGCGCTGAAAGCCTTGGCCAGCCTGCGCGGCAGTCCGCAATTGCGCGCCATGCAGCGCCTGGGGCGTGAACGCCTCGATGCTTTTATTCCGCGTTTGCTGGCTCAGGCTGTGGAGCATGCCAATCCCGATCTGGTGTTGGAGCGAGTACTGCCACTGGTGGAAGCCGTGGCGCGTCGTTCCGCCTATCTGGTGTTGTTGACCGAGAACCCCGGCGCCTTGCGCCGCTTGTTGACGCTGTGCGCCGCGAGCCCATGGATTGCCGAACAGATCACGCGCTTCCCGCTGCTGCTCGATGAGTTGCTCAACGAAGGCCGGCTGTTCAAGCCACCGCTGGCGCCGGAATTGGCCGCCGAGTTGCGCGAGCGTTTGACGCGGATTCCCGAAGACGACCTCGAACAACAAATGGAAGCCCTGCGGCATTTCAAACTGGCGCACCGCTTGCGCGTCGCCGCCTCGGAAATCGCCGGCAGCCTGCCCTTGATGAAGGTCAGTGATTATTTGACCTGGCTCGCCGAAGCGATCCTCGAGCAAGTGCTGGCCCTGGCCTGGCGCCAGACTGTGGCCAAGTACGGTACGCCGCTGCGCACCGACGGCAGCTTGTGCGACCCTGGTTTCATCATTGTCGGTTACGGGAAAGTCGGCGGTCTGGAGTTGGGGCACAGTTCGGACCTGGATCTGGTGTTCATCCACGACGGCGATCCGCAGGCCGAAACCGACGGGCCGAAGCCTATCGATGGCGCACAGTTTTTTACCCGGCTCGGGCAGCGCATCATTCATTTGCTGACGGCGCAGACCAACTCCGGCCAGCTGTATGAAGTGGACATGCGCCTGCGGCCGTCCGGTGCCTCCGGTTTGCTGGTGAGTTCCCTGGGGGCATTTGCCCGGTATCAGGAAAACGAAGCCTGGACCTGGGAGCACCAGGCGCTGGTGCGGGCGCGGGTGCTGGTGGGCAGTCAGGATGTCGGTCAAGCGTTCGAGAAGGTTCGCGCGGCGGTATTGGCCAAGCCGCGGGACCTGCCGACCTTGCGCCAGGAGGTCAGCGAGATGCGCGCCAAGATGCGCGATAATCTCGGCAGCAAGAGCACGGCGGCGGGCACGGCGGCAAATGCCTTCGAGGCCACGGCGCCGTTCGATCTCAAGCAGGACGCCGGAGGTATCGTCGATATTGAATTTATGGTGCAATACGCGGCTCTGGCATGGTCTGAGGCGCATCCGTCGTTACTGCGCTATACCGACAATATCCGCATTCTGGAAGGGTTGGAGGAGGTCGGGCTGATGCCCGCCGAAGACGCCAGCCTGTTGCGTGAGGCCTATAAGGCCTATCGCTCCGCCGCTCACCGGGAGGCCTTGCAGAAGGACGCCGGCGTGATACCGGGCGACCAGTTTGTGGATGAACGACGGCAGGTAATGCGGATCTGGCGCGAGCTGGGGTTAAGCTGAGACGGGATGTTTGCAACACCTGGTACCCAATGTGGGAGCGGGCCTGTGGTGAGGGGGCTTGCCCCCGTTTGAGTGCGTAGCACTCACAAGATCTTTGGCATATCAGAGATTTTTGGGGCTGCTTCGCAACCCAACGGGGGCAAGCCCCCTCGCCACAGGTCGCTCCCACACTGGATCTGCGGTGTTTGGTAGATTGAGGCAGCTAAGCTGTATCGCATGGATGTGCACAAAATTGATCCGACGAGCCCCAATCGGCTCGTCCAAATGACCTGACGGTTCACCCCGAAGGTGCTGGATTCTCGAGGCGGGGAGGCGTATGCCTCCCCGGCTCGTTTTTGGAAACCACATGAAAATTCTGATCGTTGGGCCCAGTTGGGTCGGTGACATGGTGATGGCGCAGACACTTTTTCAGTGTCTCAAGCAGCGCCACCCGCAATGCGAAATCGACGTGCTGGCCCCCGAGTGGAGCCGGCCGATTCTCGAGCGCATGCCCGAAGTGCGCCAAGCCTTGAGCTTCCCGCTCGGCCACGGCGTGCTGGAGCTGGCGACGCGTCGGCGCATCGGTAAGTCCCTGGTCGGTCAGTACGACCAGGCCATCCTGCTGCCCAATTCCCTGAAGTCGGCACTGGTACCGTTTTTCGCCGGTATCCCGAAACGCACCGGCTGGCGTGGCGAATTCCGCTACGGCCTGCTCAATGACGTGCGCACGCTCGACAAAGAACGTTACCCGCTGATGATCGAGCGCTTCATGGCCCTGGCCTTTGAGCCCGGCGTCGAGTTGCCGAAGCCGTATCCGCGGCCGAGCCTGCAGATCGACCCGGTGACCCGCGACGGCGCACTGGCCAAATTCAGTCTGGCCCTCGACCGTCCAGTGTTGGCGCTGTGCCCCGGCGCCGAGTTCGGCGAGTCCAAGCGCTGGCCGTCCGAGCACTACGCGAAGGTCGCCGAAGCGAAGATCCGTGAAGGCTGGCAGGTCTGGCTGTTCGGCTCGAAAAACGATCATGCGGTCGGCGAAGACATTCGCGCGCGACTGATTCCCGGTCTGCGTGAAGAGTCGGTGAACCTCAGTGGCGACACTTCTCTGGCCGAGGCCATCGATCTGCTGTCCTGCGCTGATGCGGTGGTCTCCAACGACTCCGGCCTGATGCACGTGGCCGCCGCGCTGAACCGCCCATTGGTGGCGGTATACGGCTCGACGTCGCCGGGTTTCACGCCACCATTGGCCGAGCACGTCGAAATCGTACGCCTGGGCATCGAATGCAGTCCGTGCTTCGATCGCACCTGCCGTTTCGGTCATTACAATTGCTTGCGCCAGCTCATGCCGAAGGCAGTGAACGAAGCCTTGCAGCGGTTGCTGGGCACTGTGGTCGAGGTCAAATAGTTTGCGGGTACTGTTGATCAAGACTTCTTCGCTGGGCGACGTGATTCACGCGTTGCCAGCGTTGACCGACGCAGCGCGGGCGATCCCCGGCATCACGTTCGACTGGGTGGTGGAAGAAGGCTTCGCCGAGATTCCGACCTGGCACCCGGCCGTGGGCAAGGTGATTCCGGTGGCGATCCGTCGCTGGCGCAAGAACATCTGGCAGACCATCAAGAGTGGCGAGTGGAAGCGCTTCAAACAAAGCATTCGCGCGACAAAATACGACTTGGTGATCGATGCCCAGGGCCTGCTGAAAAGCGCGTTGCTGACTCGCTACGCCAAAGCCCCGGTGGCCGGGCTGGACAAGAACTCGGCCCGCGAACCGATCGCCGCGCGTTTCTATTCCCGACGTCTGGCCGTGGCCCGTGGGCAGCACGCGGTAGAGCGAGTGCGCCAGCTGTTCGCAGTGGCACTTGGTTACGACCTGCCTAAGGGGCTAGGCGACTATGGCCTGAACGTCGAACGACTGGTGGAATTGCCGCGCAAGAATCCGTACGTGGTGTTTCTCCATGGCACCACCTGGGACACCAAGCATTGGCCCGAAGCCTATTGGCGCGAGTTGGCCGAGCGGGTGGGTTACCTCGGCGTGGCGGTGAAGCTGCCGTGGGGTAATCCGATCGAAAAGGCCCGCGCCGAGCGCATCGCCAAAGACATGCGACACGTCGAAGTGCTGCCCAAGCTGAACCTGGCAGGTGTCGGTAAAGTTCTGGCCGGGGCGCAAGCCTGCGTAGCGGTGGACACCGGTCTCGGTCACCTCGCTGCGGCGCTGGACGTGCCGACCCTGTCGCTGTTCGGCCCGACCAACCCGGGCCTGACCGGTGCGTACGGCAAGTCGCAGATTCACATGGCCAGCGACTTTCCCTGCGCGCCGTGCCTGCAAAAGAAATGCACTTATCAACCGACGGCCGACGATGCCCGTCGGTTCGACCTGAAACGCGAGTGGCCCCTGTGCTTCACGCGTCTGAATCCCGAGCGTGTCGCGAGCCGACTGAGCACGTTGTTACTGGCTGAGGAGCTGCGCTGATGCAATTGGCATTTGTCCTGTACAAGTACTTTCCATTCGGGGGCTTGCAGCGCGACTTCATGCGCATCGCCCTGGAGTGTCAGCAGCGCGGCCATCAGATTCGCGTCTACACACTGATCTGGGAAGGCGACGTTCCACCGGGTTTCGAAGTGCTGGTGGCACCGGTCAAGGCGTTCTTCAATCATCGGCGCAACGAGAAGCTCACCGAGTGGATGGAGGCCGATCTGGCCAAGCGTCCGGTGGATCGCCTGATCGGTTTCAACAAGATGCCGGGCCTGGACGTTTACTACGCCGCCGACGGCTGCTTCGAAGACAAGGCGCAAAACCTGCGCAACTCGCTGTACCGTCGTTGGGGCCGCTACCGGCACTTCGCCGAGTACGAGCGCGCGGTGTTTGGCAAGGATGCCAAGACCGAAGTGCTGATGATTTCCGAAGTGCAGCAGCCGCTGTTCATCAAGCATTACGACACGCCGCTTGCGCGCTTCCATTTACTGCCGCCGGGTATCTCTCAGGACCGTCGCGCGCCGGCCAATGCCGCCCAGATCCGTGCCGAGTTTCGTCGCGAATTCAACCTGAAAGATGATGAACTGCTGCTGGTGCAGATCGGCTCCGGGTTCAAGACCAAGGGCGTGGACCGCAGCCTCAAGGCACTGGCTGCCTTGCCCGCCGAACTGAAAAAGCGCACCCGGCTGTTTGTAATTGGCCAGGACGACCCCAAAGTATTCCAGTTGCAGAGCGCCACATTGGGGCTCGGCGACAACGTGCAGTTCCTCAAGGGCCGCAGCGATATCCCGCGTTTCCTGCTCGGTGCCGATCTGTTGATCCACCCGGCGTATAACGAAAATACCGGGACGGTGCTGCTTGAAGCCGTGGTAGCCGGCTTGCCAGTGCTGGTGAGCGCGGTGTGCGGCTATGCCCATTACATCGCCGAGGCCGACGCCGGTCTGGTGCTGGACGAACCCTTCGATCAGGCGCAACTGACGCAGTACCTGACCGGCATGTTGAACGACGCAAATGCACGGGCGGCCTGGAGCCGCAACGGTCTGGCTTTCGCCGAGACGGCCGACCTCTACAGCATGCCGCAGCACGCGGCCGATGTGATTCTGGCGGAGCACGCTTAATGAAGTTGATGCTGGCTGAACCGTTCAAGAGCCTCTGGGCCGGACGCGACCCGTTCGCCGAAGTCGAGGGCCTCGAGGGCGAGGTGTACCGCGAGCTTGAAGCGCGCCGGACACTGCGTACCGAAGTGGATGGTCACGGGTTCTTCGTGAAAATCCACCGTGGCATCGGCTGGGGCGAGATCTTCAAGAACCTGCTGACCGCCAAGCTGCCGGTGCTTGGCGCGGGCCAGGAGTGGAAGGCCATTCAGCGCCTGCAAGAAGTCGGCGTGCCGACCATGACCGCCGTCGCTTACGGCGAAAAGGGCAGCAACCCCGCGGATCAGCATTCATTCATCGTCACTGAAGAGCTGGCGCCCACCGTCAGCCTCGAAGATTTCAGCATCGACTGGGTCAAGCAGCCGCCCGAGCCAAAACTCAAGCGCGCCTTGATCGCCGAAGTCGCGCGCATGACCGGCATGATGCACCGCGCCGGGGTCAACCACCGCGACTGTTACATCTGCCACTTCCTGCTGCACACCGACAAACCGGTGACAGTCGACGACTTCAAGCTGTCGGTGATCGATCTGCACCGTGCTCAGACCCGTCCGACGATTACCCAGCGCTGGCGCAACAAGGACCTGGCGGCGCTGTATTTTTCGGCGCTCGACATTGGCCTGACCCGTCGCGACAAACTGCGTTTCCTCAAGGGGTACTTCCAACAGCCCCTGCGCCAGATTCTGGCTGAAGAAGCGGGGCTGTTGGCATGGCTCGAAGGCAAGGCCAACAAGCTCTACGAGCGTAAGCAGCGATACGGGGATGCGCTCTGATGTCGGGTTGGACACTGGAACCTGCTTACAGCGATCTGGCAGAAGATTTCGGCAGTCTTGACGCGGTGTTCGCGCTCGAGGGCGAGCGACTGACCCGCGATCCACTGTCCGAGGTCATTCGCGTCCAGCGCAATGGCGTCAACTATTACGTCAAGCGCTACGTCGGCGCCGGCAAAGGCCTGCGCCGTTACCTGGGCAAGCCGCGGGTGAAAGCCGAATGGCAGAACCTCAAGCGTTTCGCCAAGTGGGGCATTCCTACCGCCGAAGTAGTGGCCTGGGGGCTGGAACGGCGCGGCGCGGCATACGATCGCGGGGCGATGATCACGCGCGAGCTGCCCAATACCGAAGACTTGTCGGCTTTGGCTGGTCGGCATGATCCGAAGCTGGCGGACCGCGCCTGGGTCGACAACATCAGTCGACAGCTGGCGGGCTATACCCGGACCATGCACGACCACCGTTTTACCCATAACGATTTGAAGTGGCGCAACCTGCTGATCGACGATGAGCCCCGGCTATTTTTGATCGACTGCCCCAACGGTGATTTCTGGCGCGGCTTCTGGCTCAAATACCGAATCACCAAAGACCTGGCTTGTCTGGACAAAGTGGCCAAATATCACCTGTCGGCCACCCAGCGTCTGCGCTTTTACCTGCAATACCGCCAATGCACCCGGCTCAATGCCGCCGACAAGAAACGGATTCGGCACGTGGTGAGATTTTTCGAGGGCCGCGAATGACTGATTTTCTGGCTGCTGAAGACCGTGCGCTGCTTGAACGTCATGGCCTCGGCACCTTCGACGCACTTTGGGCCAAACAGCTCGAAGCCGTGGACGAACCCAACACCGGTCGGGGTGGCTGGAGCAGTGTGTTTCGGCTGGAACTGGAAGGTCATAGCTATTACCTCAAACGCCAGAGCAACTACCTGACACGCACATTGCATTCGCCCTTTGGCGAGCCGAGTTTTGCCCGTGAGTTTCGCAACATCAGGCGTTATCAGAAGCTGGGTATACCGGCGCTGCAGGCGGCATTTTTCGGTGAGCGCAAAGTCGACGGCGAAGTCCGGGCGATTCTGCTGACCCGCGCGCTGGACGGTTGGGATGACCTGGATTCGCTGTTGCAGCGCTGGTCCGACCTGAGCGCTGTGCAACACTCGGCGATTCTGAAAGCCTGTGGGCAGCTGGCGCGACGCCTGCACGAGGTGCATCAACTCCACGGTTGCTTCTATCCCAAGCACATTTTTCTCCAGGCCACCGGCGACAGTTATCAGGCTCGGTTGATCGATCTGGAAAAAACTCGCCCGCTGTTTTTTGGTCAGCGTGATCGGGTCAAGGATCTGGACCCGTTGCTGCGTCGGGCACCGGAATGGAGCGAAAGTCAGCTGCGCGAGTTGTTGGCGATTTATCTGGATCAGCCATTGAACAGTTCGCTGGTGGACAGTTGGGTATCGCGCCTGAGTGCGCGACGCAGTCACAAGGAGGCGCGTTGATGCGTTTGTCCGAACTGAAACACGCCGGCCGCAGCCCAAACCTGCCGCTGAGCATTCCACTGGCCGATGCCGCGGGGCCTGCGGAGCTGCAGTTGCTGAGCCTGCTGCGGGTGTTGCCAGGGCAGCGTTATGTGGGCGCCGGCGTCTGGCGCGGCCGGCCGGTGTTGGCCAAATTGCTGGTCGGCGGTAAAGCGGCGCGGCACTTTAAGCGTGAACTGGACGGCGTGCGTTTGCTCGCCGCTCAGGGGCTGACCACGCCGTTGTTATTGGCTGATGGCCTGAAGGACGGCGAAGGCGGCTGGTTGTTGTTCGATTTCCTTGAAGGCGCCGAGAGCCTGGGAGACGCCTGGAAACAGGTTGAACACTTGCCGGTGCTGGCGGATGAGCAATCAGCGGTGCTGGCCGAGGCCTTGGGCGCCATTGGGCAATTGCACAGCAAAGGCCTGTGGCAGGAAGACTTGCACCTGGACAACCTGTTGCGCCATGGCGGTCAGTTGTATTTGATCGATGGTGCCGGGATCTGTGCCGAGACGGCTGGCAAGCCACTGTCACAGCACAAAGTCCTGGAAAACCTCGGGGTGTTTTTCGCCCAGTTGCCAAAATCGCTGGAACCCTTCACCGAAGAATTGCTGGTGTATTACCTGCTGGGAAACGGCGAGCATGCCTTGCCCATGGAAGCGTTGCAGAAACAGATCGACAAGGTCCGTCGCTGGCGCTTGAAGGATTTCCTGATCAAGGTCGGCCGCGAATGTACGCTATTCAGCGTCCAGCGCGGAGCGTTCGGCTTGCGGGCGATTCGCCGTGAGGAAGAGGCGGCGATATTGCCGGTGCTGGAGCAGGCCGACGCCTTGCTCGATCAAGGCCATCTGTACAAGACCGGCGGCGCGGCGAGCGTCGGCAAGGTCGAGGTGGCTGGGCGCACATTGGTGGTCAAACGCTACAACATCAAAGGCTTTGCCCACTGGCTCAAACGTTTCTGGCGCCCGAGCCGCGCCTGGCACTCATGGCGAGAAGGCAATCGCCTGGCGTTCCTGGACATCGCCACCCCCAAGCCGTTGGCGTTACTGGAGAAGCGTTTTCTCTGGCTGCGCAGCCGGGCGTACCTGGTGACCGAGTATTTGCCGGGGCCAGACATCATCGAGCGGTTTGCGCCATACGTGGAAAGCGGCGAAGCGCCGGAAGCCGAGTTGCAGGCTCTGGATCACCTGTTCGCCGAGCTGATTCGCGAGCGGATCAGCCATGGCGATTTCAAGGGCCATAACCTGTTCTGGCAGCAGGATCGCTGGGCGCTGATCGATCTGGATTCGATGTGTCAGCATGGCTCGGTCAGTAGCTTTGCCCCGGCGTACGCGCGGGATCGGGCGCGATTCATGCGCAATTGGCCTGAGAGCAGTGCGCTGTATCATGTGATCGATCAGCGTTTGCCCAAAGATATCTCTAGCACTGCCTGAATCGGGTCTTCGACCCTATCGCGGGCAAGCCCGCTCCCACAGGTTCAGTGGTGTGCACAGGCTTTGTGTGCGGTGCGATCACTGTGGGAGCGGGCTTGCCCGCGATGGGGCCAGATCAGTCTTCCGAGATCATGTAGGACAAGTTCTTATGAATCGTCCTACATGATCTCCAGACCCCGTGAACTGTGCCCTGAATAGCCACGATGCTAGTTTGCCTGACGTTCTCGGAGGGCAGATTTTGACGATAAAAATGGCTGTATTGCTGAGCACTTTCTCACTGGCGCTATCTGGCTGCGGGACCGCTGTCACGGTGTTGCAGGATGACGAGACCGCCGCCCGAGGCCTCAGAAAGCAAAAAACCTACTGCCAGTCCATCCCTCGCATCTATAGCGGTCTGGCCCACGACTTCTGCCTCCTGCATGCGCCGCCTGATCCCACCGGTATTCTGGTGCCATTCGTACTGCTGGATCTGACCTTGTCTGGTGCGCTGGACTCGGTTGCCTTGCCGTACACAATTTACCGGCAGGCAACCGACGGCAATATCAGGATTTACTGGCGCCCGGGTCGCGGATGAGCGAAGGCGAACGCGTGGGCTCGACGTCATCTTCATGGCGCTGATAAGGGCAGGGTCATTCCCGCCACGTTTACGCTATAATCCCGCCCTTTAGCTGTCTCTCGCCCCTTGCGAGGGCACATTAATTTTTGAGGCGCGTTGCGCCTGCATGCAGACTAAAGAGGCTAGACCCCTGTGGCATTGACGATTCTTGGCCTGTCCGGCGCCCTTAGCCATGATCCTTCCGCAGCCCTGTATATCGACGGCAAGCTGGTCGCGGCGGCTGAAGAAGAGCGCTTCGTGCGCGATAAACATGCAAAGAACCGCATGCCTTATGAATCGGCGAAGTTCTGTCTCGAGCAGGCGGGCATCAAGCCGTCCGACGTTGACGTGGTGGCGATTCCGTTTGCGCCGATCAGCCTGTTCGGCAAGGCTCGCTGGCACTATGCCAAGCGTTATTGGTACGCCCCGGACCGCGCCCTCGATGCGATCCTGATGGGCAACCGCCGCTACAAGCGCTATCGCAACAAGATTGTCTGGTGCCTCGAGCAACTGGGCTTCGATCCGAAGAAAATCAAGATCGAGCCGGTCGAGCATCACCTGGCCCACGCATCCAGCGCCTACCACTGCTCCGGTTTCAAAGAGAAAACCGCGATTCTCGGGATCGACGGCAAGGGCGAGTACGCCACGACCTTTTTCGGCTACGGCGAAAACGGCAAGATCCACAAGATCAAGGAATTCTTCGATCCGGACTCCCTCGGTGGCCTGTACGGCGCAATCACCGAGTTCCTTGGTTTCGAGATGC
The DNA here is from genome assembly GCF_016650735.1 of Pseudomonas sp. TH37. Lineage (NCBI taxonomy): Bacteria > Pseudomonadati > Pseudomonadota > Gammaproteobacteria > Pseudomonadales > Pseudomonadaceae > Pseudomonas > Pseudomonas sp. TH37. Next base: position 18,237 of record NZ_JAEKFD010000006.1, on the reverse strand, counting down.
TCGACGGTGAGTTCAAGGTCATGGGCATGGCGCCGTACGGCGACGCCAGCAAATACGATTTCTCGCGTCTGGCCTCGTTCGAGAACGGCGAGCTGGTGATCAACACCGACTACGCCAACGTCATCGGCCTGCGTCGCTATAAAGAGAAGGGCAAGGGTTTCTACTTCTCGCCGAAGCTGATCGAATGGCTGGGGCCCAAGCGCGAAGGCGACATCGCCGACGAGCCGTACATTCATTATGCCGCGAGCATGCAAGCGCTGTTCGAGAAGCTGGCATTGCAGATGATCGACCACTACCTGGGCGATGTGCTCAAGGAAACCGGCAAGCTGGCCTTTGCCGGCGGCTGTGCGTTGAACGTCAAGCTGAACCAGAAAATCATTGCCCGCGACGACATCAAAGAGCTGTTCGTTCAGCCTGCGTCCGGCGATGCCGGTACCGCGGTCGGCGCTGCGGCTTACGTGTCCCACGCCCGTGGTGTACCGGTCGAGAAGATGGAACACGTCTACCTCGGCCCGTCCTACAGTAACGAAGACGTGCTCGCGGCCTGTGCCCGTCACCCGAGCAAGCCGGCGTGGCGCAAGCTTGAGAACATGCCGGAAAGCATCGCCAAAATCATGGTCGACGGCAACCCGGTGGCCTGGTTCCAGGGCCGCATGGAATTCGGTCCGCGCGCCTTGGGCGGTCGTTCGATCATCGGTTGCCCGAGCGCAACCGGCGTGGCTGACCGGATCAACCATCAGATCAAGTTCCGCGAGCGCTGGAGGCCTTTCTGCCCGTCGATGCTCGACACCGTTGCGCCACAGATGATCAAGATCGATCATCCGGCGCCGTTCATGACCTTTACCTTCGAAGTGGCTGAAGAGTGGAAGACCCGCGTGCCGGAAGTCGTCCACGAAGACGGCACATCCCGGGCCCAGGTGTTGAAGCGCGAATACAACCCGCGCTACTACGACATGATGAAGGCGCTGGAAGTGCTGACCGGTAACGGCGTGTCGCTGAACACCTCGCTCAATCGTCGTGGCGAGCCGATGATCTGCTCGCCGACCGACGCCTTGAATATGTTCTTCGGTTCCGACCTACAGTACCTGATCATGGAAGACATTCTGGTGGTCAAAGAAGGTGCCAACGAGTATGCGGTTGACTGACGTGCTGATTAGTATCGTTATTCCTGCTTATAACTACGCCAAAACCCTGCCACGTGCGGTGAATTCGGTGTTGGCGCAGTTGGGTGATGCCCAGGCTGAGTTGCTGGTAATCGATGACGGTTCCACTGACGCGACGCCGCAAGTTCTGGAGCAGCTCCTGACTGAACATGCGGGGTGCTTTAGAGCTCTGCGCAAACCCAATGGCGGTTTGTCTTCAGTGCGTAATCGCGGGATCGAGGAGGCTCGGGGGCATTACCTGATCTTCCTCGATGCCGATGATGAGATGGCGCCTGGTGCGCTGGCTGCATTGACCCGGCATATCTCCAGCAATCCGGACAGCCGTTTGATCATTGGCGGTCACTGGTCGGTGTTCGACGACGGTCGTCGCGTCCAGCATGCCGTAAAACCCTTGCCAGCCACCCCGCGTCAGCGTGTGCGGGGCTACTTGCTGGACAAGACGGTATCGCTGTCTAACGGCGCCTGCGCAATGCATCGCGAAGTGTTTGCGCCGGGCAACTATCCTGAGCATTTGCGCAACGTTGAAGATATTCCGGTATTTGCTCAGGTGCTGGCGCGTTTCCCGTGCACTGTGCTCGATCAGCCGCTGGCGTTGATCTACAAGCATGGCGACAGCATGCGCCATGACCTCAAGCAAAGCCTGGCGGCGGGCGTGGGGATGGTTGACGAGGTGTTTTCCTCGGCCCGAATGCCTCGGGAACTGCAGGACTTGCGCCAGGCTTTCCTGGCTCAGCGCTGCCTGTCGTTGTTCCGCGATTGCTACAGTGCCGGCGATTATGTCAACGCCAAGGCTTTTTACGTCCGTGCCGTGCGCGCCGATCTGCGCTCACTCACGCGCTGGTCCTACACCCGCAAGGCCATTCGGTTGCTGTTCAAGTGAGCGCGCCGCCGTCTGATGCAATTGTGTTCCAGGCTGAGGGATGCTGGGCACAAAAAGCGCGTGAGCTGGACCGTTATCGCTGGAAGCTGCTGCGCGAGCGTCATGGTCGCTGTGGCAGTCTTTTTCGCCTGGTTCGCGATGTGCTGGTGGATGTGGCGGTCGGGATACGCGCCAAGGCGTGCTTGAGTGGTTCGGTGGTCGCTGCGCCCTGCGAGGTGCTGTTGCTGCATTCGGCACCAAAGTCGATGGCGCTGCAGCGCAAGAATATTCTGATCGAGGGCTTGCGCAAGCGCGAGCACCACCTGACGGAGGCAGCGTTACGTTCTCCGTCGGACGCCTGCGCCCAGCGCATGCTCCTGGCGCCGCCGCAGTCTGTGCCGCTGCGTTATCTGGTATACGCCGCTCATGCTCAGTGGCTGGTGATGACATATTCACCCAAGGTGCTGATCAACGAGCGCAACGGTAGTCTTCATGCGCCGTTCCTGCGCTTGGCATTGGCTGCGCGTGGTGCCCGCCTGCTGCAACTGGCCCATGCGACGACGCTGGAGTCTTCACGGCGATTGGGGATGAATGACTACGATTATTACGGCGTCTTTGGCCATAGTTCGCTGGTTGCCTTGCAAGAAAGAACCTTGCGGTTCGGTGAGTCGACGGTGGTGCTGATCGGTTCTTACCTCGCCGATGAAACCTATGATCTGCCCGTTGCTGATCCCGCTCTGCGGACGTTGTTGATTCTGGGGGTTGGCCCTGATCGGGAAAAAGAACCGGGCTACCAGCGCACCTATCAGTTACTGCGCAACTGGGCCGAGCAGCATCCGCACTATCGCGTGCTGTTCAAGCGTCATCCGCGCAGCAAGGCGCAATTCTGGAGCGATGCCGCTGCGCAGTTAGCCAGCATCGATTTGCTGGATAGCACGTGTTCACTGGCGGACGCTCTGGCGCAGGCCAGCGTTGTGGTCAATATCATGTCCAATGCCGGTATTGAGGCAGGGCTGGCGGGTCGGCCGGTGATCCATGTGAATGCGGGCAGCGATGTGGATATCTTCTCTCACTCGCTGTTTTTTGGGCCTCAAGTGCGCGATGAGCATGAGTTTTCCCGCCAGTTGCAAACGCTTGAGCAGGATTATCCGGGGCATGTGGCCCAAGCCCGGCGTTTTGCCGATTACCACTTGGTATACGGTTCTCAGGGTTTGGCAAAGACCATTCAACTGGTTGATAACTTGCTAAGAGGCACAGACCCTGCGCGTGACTTCGAGACCTTCAGGTTGTCTGCCGCCGGCTGAGACTGGCGGTTTAAGGGCTTAAGGGGTGAGCGCCAAGCTCAGTTCCCGTCCATTGCACACGCGTTGGTGGTTCAGGTAGTGCTCAAGGAACTGGTTGTCTTTGAGTAGCCACTCGCGATCCTGGGGATAGCGCAACATATGCTTGAAATTACGCAGGCGCAGGCCTTTGCGCAGCGGCTTGCGATAGGCACGCAGGTCGGCGATGTCGATCAGTCCCAACGTGTTTTCAGGCGTCAATACCACATTGCCCAGGTGTGCGGAGCGAAAGTAGATGCCGTCCTCATGCAGGTGTGCAATGAACTCACCCAGTTGTGCCCGAAGAAATTCGTTGTTATCGGTGCCTAGCAACTGACGCAGGGTGCGACCGGGCAGGGGGTCGTAATGCACGGCATCGCGCTCGATGCTGGGGATGCGATAAATCTGGCGAACCGTTGGGCATCCGATATTGCGTTCGTGCAGTGCTCGGCAGTTGTCGGCGAAGCGCCGGGCGTAAGGCGCCCAAAGCGCAGATGTCAGCAGGCGCTTGCGGCGAAACAGCTTGAGCATCGAGCCATCGGCCAGGCACAAAACTTTATCCCCTTTACCATCGGCCTCGAGAACGTCGGCGCCCTCGCGCATGTTGAGATAAGCGGTATGGTCGAGCGTTTGCATCAAGGCTCCAAGGCTTGGCCTGATGGGATGGTCAGCCGGCTATGTTACCGCAGTGCGCATGCTGCAAAAAACCGCTGTGGTACAATCGCCGCACTTTTTAAGCGGCAGTTGCCCGTTCACGGGGTTGCCTGGCGCAATACCACAGAGTGCTTGCTCCTGATTCCTGGTTTTATACTTCCATACGCGGACGGGCGAATAACAGGGTGTTGATGTCTGCGGACTTGTCGCACGTGGTTATATTGCGCTTTGGCGGGTGGATGCGGCCTATTTTTGGACACCCTATGACGACAATGCTGTTCATTTCCCTGGCCAAGCATCAAGGCCTCTATTTCAATCGGTTACTCAATGAGACCGAGCTACAAGGTAAAGTCGTTACCCCACCACAGATGCCTTGGCCAAGGTTGTCGCAGACTTCCAGAGTGCTTTCGCGAATCGACTGGCTGAGCCTGATCGAAGAAAAATGCGAGGAGCGACGCGTCAAGAACAAAAACGATGGTCGCTTGTATCGTCTGTTGTTACGTCTTGAGCTGATTTGGATGGCGCTGCGTGCCCAGGCTTTGCTTGATCGTGAGCGCCCCGACGCGCTGGTGTTCTGGAATGGTTCCCATCGTTACTGCCGATTGCTGACGGCCTTGGCGCCAGCGGATTGTAAGACGTTCTTTTTCGAGAACGGCTTGTTGCCCGATACCACAACCGTTGACCCGCGGGGCGTGAACTACCTGAACGCCGTTCCGCGCGAGGCCGGTTTTTATCTCAACTATCCTTATCCGGTTCCTGAAAATCAGGCAGTGCCCGTGCTGATTCCACGCCAGCCTCGTACGAGTGGCCCGGCACCGATTGTGCTGCCGGAGCAGTTCGTCTTTATTCCGTTCCAGGACGACCGCGATAGTCAGGTTCGGCTGTTTTCTCCCTGGATCAAGAACATGCGCGAGATGTTCGCCTTGGGCGAGCGCTTGGCCAAAGAGACTGGATTGACAGTGGTGTTCAAGGAGCATCCATCCAGTCGCGAAACGTATCCTGAGTTGCATGAGCGTACTCACGAGCGTCTGTTGTTCGCCAACGGCAACGCCACTCAGCAGTTGATCGAGTCCAGTCAGTTTGTGGTCACGCTGAACTCGACGGTTGGCCTGGAAAGCCTCCTCTTGGGTAAGCCCGTGCTGACCCTCGGTCAGGCGTTTTTCAATATCGAGGGGCTGGTAATGCATGCCGATAACGCCGAGCAAGTGGTGGAACTGGCGCGCGCCTTCCCGCAATGGCCACTCGATGAGCGGTTGCGGCGTAATTTTCTCCATTACCTCTCTGAACACTACTGTATCAAGGGTGGCTGGAAGAACGCCGACAAGGCCCAGTTGCAGCGGGTCGCCAATCGACTGCTGGGTAAAGTCGAATGCTGACAGGAATGAAAAAACTTATCGATAGGAATGCCCTGGCGGCATGGGCGTCTATCGGTCTTCTCGTGCTGCTGTGTGGGGCATGGGTACTGCCAAACAATAAAATTTATCATCAAATGATAATTTTCCTGCTCTGGTTACCCGCCATGCTGGCGCTGTTCCATCGGGATTTTCGGCTGATGCTCAAGCAACCGGAGTGCATCCTTTTTGCCATTTTCGTGGCCTGGACATTATTGGTGCTGATGGTTGAGGGGGGCGCTAACGTCGTCGGCAAAAGCAAGGTGACGCTCTATGTGTCCCTTACCCTGTTAGGCGTGTTACTGGCTGCCCAGAACCGCAAGTGGCGGTTGGAATCCATGTTGTTGTACGCATCGATTATCGGCGGTTTCTTTGCCGCGGCTTCTTGGGTCTACTTTTATGAAACATCCGCTCAGCCGTTTAGCGGCAGGCTGATTGCCATTGGCTTGTGGGACACCGCGATCATGGCCGCGCACGGGGTGGGGGCTCTGGCGATTCTTGGCGTTTTCACGCTGCAGACCAAGCGCTTCAATCCCTGGGCGATGGTGTTGCTGCTGATTCCGGCGCTGGGATATGCGCTATTTCTGGGCTTCAGCCAAACCCGCGGTGTGTGGATCGGCTTGCTGGCCTGTCTCTTCGTGATGGGAGTGGCGCGCCCGTCGCGCATGGCGGGCGGGCTGATCATTCTGGTGGTCCTGGGGTTGGCGTCCATTGCTGTATTCAAGCCGGAAATCCTCTTGCAGCGTGGCGTTTCTTTCCGCCCCGAGCTATGGAGCGGCGGCGTTCAATTGATGCTGGATCATTGGGGGATGGGATTGGGATTCCATGAGTACCTGATTCCTGTCCCTGAAATCGGACAGGTATTCAAACATCCCCATAACCTGTTCCTGGATATCGGTGTGCGTCTTGGTGTGCCTGGGCTACTGCTATTCGGCTGGCTGTGGCTGGCGGTTGGCTGGCGTGGCTGGATTTCGCGCGCACAGCCACTGGGGCAGGTGTTGCTGGCACTCTGGGTGTTTTCCGGGGCGTCATTGATGACCGATGGCATCGGCCTCTGGCTCAAGCCCAACGCGGACTGGTTGATTACCTGGTTACCGATTGCCTTGAGTATCGTGTTGGCCACTCGTGCTGGCAATGAAACCAAAACTTTCGTCTGGAGTGTTTCAGCTACTGATACTCCTGGCCCGGTAGCGAAGTGCTAAAGCGTTTTCGGCACCTTGTCCGGGCTGAGCCGATGTTGTAATTCGTTCGCTGTTACAATCCACAGGTTGTCTGTCTTTTTCAAACGTACGAGGCGCGCCGAATGGCCAATTCCGACCAGCAATCAAGCATGAAGATTTACCTGCGGTTGCTGAAATACGTGCTCCCGTACTGGGGCGCTTTTGCCATCAGTATTGTCGGCTTCGTGCTGTTCGCATCCAGCCAGCCGATGCTGGCGGACATGCTCAAGCATTTTCTCGACGCCTTGCAAAAACCCAATGACACCAAGTTTCTGGGCGTCTCGCTGGTACTCGGCGTACCGTTGTTGATTGTGCTGATTGCGGTCTATCAGGGTATCGGCTCATTTCTGGGTAACTATTACCTGGCCAAGGTTGCCCGGGGCGTGGTCCACGACCTGCGTTGCGCCTTGTTCGACAACCTGTTGACCTTGCCTAACCGCTACTTTGACAACAATAACTCCGGTCACCTGATTTCCCGTATTACCTATAACGTGACCATGGTCACCGGTGCCGCCACCGATGCGATCAAAGTAGTGATCCGTGAAGGCCTGACGGTGGTGTTCCTGTTCGGTTACCTGCTGTACAGCAACTGGAAAATGACCTTGGTATTGCTGGCAATCCTGCCGGTCATCGCGATTCTGGTAAGTAGCGCCAGCAAAAAATTTCGCAAGCAAAGCAAAAAAATCCAGGTGGCGATGGGCGATGTGACCCATGTGGCTTCGGAGACGATCCAGGGCTATCGCGTGGTTCGCAGTTTTGGCGGTGAGACTTACGAAATCGATCGGTTCCACAAGGCCAGCGCCGACAACATGAATCGCAGCCTGGGCATGACCCGCACCCAGTCGATCTACACCCCGATGCTGCAACTGGTGATTTACGTCGGCATGGCTGTGTTGATGTATCTGGTGCTTTACCTTCGCGGCGATGCCTCTGCTGGCGAACTGGTTGCTTACATTACCGCCGCCGGTTTGTTACCCAAGCCGATTCGTCAGTTGTCGGAAGTCAGCGCCACGATCCAGAAAGGGCTGGCCGGTGCGGAGAGCATCTTCGAGCAGCTCGACGAAGAACCGGAAGTCGATACGGGCACCAAGGAAATGGTGCGCGTCAGCGGTCGCCTGGAAGTGCGTAACTTGAGCTTCCAGTACCCGGGCACCGAGAAACTTGTGCTCAACGATATTTCCTTTACCGCCGAAGAAGGCCAGATGGTTGCTTTGGTGGGGCGTTCAGGCAGTGGCAAGTCGACCTTGGCCAACCTGATTCCGCGTTTCTATCACCACGACAAGGGCCAGATCCTGCTCGACGGTGTGGATGTCGAGGAATACAAGCTGACCAACCTGCGTCGTCACATTGCCCTGGTGACCCAGCAGGTCACCCTGTTCAACGACAGCGTCACCAACAACATCGCCTACGGTGACCTCGCCGGCGCACCGTTCGAAGACGTGCGCAAGGCGTCCGAAGATGCCTACGCCGCCGAGTTCATCGAGCAAATGCCTCAAGGCTACGACACCCTTGTGGGCGAAAACGGTGTGCTGCTTTCCGGCGGTCAGCGCCAGCGTCTGGCGATTGCCCGGGCGCTGCTCAAGAATGCGCCATTGCTGATCCTCGATGAGGCTACCTCGGCCCTCGACACCGAATCCGAGCGCCACATTCAGGCGGCTCTGGAACAAGTAATGAAGGGCCGTACCACGCTGGTGATCGCTCACCGCTTGTCGACCATCGAGAAGGCTGACCTGATCCTGTTGATGGACCAGGGCCGCATCGTCGAACGCGGCACCCACGCCGAGTTGTTGGCGTTGAACGGTCTCTACGCACGCCTGCACGAGAAGGACTTCGTCGAAAGCACCGACGAGGCGATGACGGAGTCCCACGTTTGATTTTGAGTTACTGGCGAGCCTGGAGAGAAAGCGGCTGGGCGCCCGTCGATGCAACGGCTTATACCCAGGCCTGGCAACAGTTTGGCGGCAGCGTGGCGACTCATCCCGAAGTGGTTGAGCGTCTGGCAGGGCTGGTAGGCATCCCGGTGCGTTATCTGGGCTGGTTCGTCGACGGTGAATTGTGCGCTGCGATGCCGACCTGGGGTCGTCATGTGGCCTTGTCCAAGGAAGTGCTCAAGCGTGAAGGCAAACGTGGCCTGCTCGATCTCGGCAATGCCGAGATCATCCTGCCGGTTGCCGAAGACGTCCAGGTTCGTGTGCGGCATCGCGCGCGCTATGTGTCCGAACTCAATGCCCCAAACATCACCGGTCTCTCTGAGCAACCTGAAGGTCTGGCGCTGGCTCGTGAACCAGAGGACTACAGCAAGAAGTTTCGCTACAACCAACGTCGTGACCAGCGTTTGCTTGAAGAGGCGGGTGGCATCATCCGACCGATGCTGGAGCTGAGCGCCAGCGAACAGGCCACCATCTATGCTGACCTGTTCCAGCGCCGCTGGAACTTTGAAGCACCGGGCAAGGCGCGTCTTTCTGAAGTGTTCAGCCTGTTGCGTGAGTTCATGACCGGGTCCTTGATCTACCTGAACGACGAACCGGTGGCGATCCAGATTCTGTACCGGGTCGAGGCGCCCAAGTGGGTCAGCCTGGAATACATTAACGGCGGTGTCGACCCGCAAAACCGCGAGTTCAGCCCTGGCAGTGTACTCAGTTTCGTCAATACCCAAGCCGCATGGGAGCAGGCCCGTGCCGTGGGCAAGCCGCTGCGTTACTCGTTCGGTCGTGCCGATCGCGAATACAAGGATCGCTGGTGTCACCGGGTTCCGGTCTATCAGGTTTAAGCGAGGACAGGCAGTCATGAGCGCACGCAAGCAACAATTGCTTAAACGCCATCGCCAACGCAAACGTGTGGTGCTGATCGGTGCGTTGTTGGCTGCATTACTATTTGGCATTTTTGTCACATGGTGGCCGTTACCGCTGTTCTTGCTGCTGGGCTGGATCGCCCATGAAGCCTGGTTCGCCGACCATCTGTTCTATGCCCCGGGCGACGATTATCGCTATGACTTCCCGGCGGGTACGCCGCAATTCCCCACCACCCTGGTCAATGGTGTCTTGCAGGTGACGGGGGACTTTGGCGTGGCGCAAACCCTGGTTTTGCAGGTGCGGGTGAAGAACCATTGGCTAGGTCGCTTTCTTGACCCTCAGGTATGGATCGGTGACGACCGTCAGGATCTGGAGCGCGGTGTTGCGGGAGAGCGTTTTCTCAATCTGTCCGGGCAAGGTTCGGCGTTGGCTGCCGGGACCCTGACCTTACGTGGATGCTTTTGCAGCCTGGCGCCACAGGCAACTTTGCACGCCCTGAATAATCCGGATTTTGCTCAGCAGCGTCTGCTAATCATCGCCCCCCATGCCGATGATGCTGAACTGGCGGCTTTTGGTCTTTATAGCCGGGCGTCCGAGGTGGCTATCGTCACACTGACCCAAGGCGAGATTGAGGCCGAAAACTACCGCAAAATGGGCCTCGACGCCGCTCAGGCCGCCCGACTCAAGGGGCGCCTGCGCAGTTGGGACAGCCTGGCAGTGCCGCTGTGGGGCGGGGTGGCGCAACAGCAATGTGTGCAATTGGGTTACTACTGCTTGCAGCTGAATGCGATGGCGCAGCAGCCGGAGCAAAGCTTCGGTTCCCGGGAGTCGGGTGAGAGCGATATACGCGACGTGCGTCGGCACAATGCCCTTAGCCTGCCGGGTGACGTCGATGGTCAGCCCCATTGGCGCAACCTGGTGGCTGATCTGGCGCGTCTGCTTGAGCATCACCGTCCCGACGCGGTGCTGACGCCCCATCCCGAACTGGATCCCCACAGCGATCATGTCGCCAGCACGCGCGCCTTGATGGACGCGATTGAACTCAGTACCTGGCGCCCGCGTACCCTGCTGCTCTATGCCAATCACCTGCATGACAACGACCGCTGGCCGATGGGCCCGGCGGATTATGGCATTGCCCTGCCACCGACCATCGAGCCGTTGCCGGCTGATGGGCTATGGAGCCCGTTGCTGGACGCGCCAACCCGCATGGACAAAGCCATGGCCTTGGGCATGCAGCACGACTTGCAGGGCCGTCCACCGCTCAAAAGACGTCTGCGCCGGGTAATTCAGCGGTTGTTGGCCGGGCGTCGCTGGCCCCGCACAGGTGAAGACGAGTTCTTCCGCAAAGCGGTGCGCCGACACGAACTTTTCTGGGTGCGTCCGTTGGATGCCCCTCCACAGGATGACCGCCGCTGAGCCTGTTTGCTCGCGTGCGGCCGCATTCTTTCGCTATGTTATTATCCGCGACGCTTTTATTGCCCCTGGAGTTTCCATGAAGTTATCCATGCCACGATTCGATCAGGCCCCTGTCCTGGTGGTCGGTGATGTCATGCTCGACCGTTACTGGCATGGTGGTACCTCACGGATTTCCCCTGAGGCACCGGTACCGGTAGTCAAAGTCGAGCAAATCGAGGACCGCCCGGGCGGTGCCGCCAACGTTGCCCTGAACATTGCCGCGCTCGGTGCGCCGGCCTCGCTGGTCGGCGTGACCGGCGATGACGAGGCTGCCGACAGCCTGGTCAATAGCCTCAAGGGCGCCGGCGTGCGGGCGTTGTTCCAGCGCATCGCCCACCAGCCGACCATCGTCAAGCTGCGGGTGATGAGCCGTCACCAGCAATTGCTGCGTATCGACTTCGAAGAACCTTTCTCCACCGACGCCCTGGCGTTGGGCGAGCAAGTCGACGAATTGCTCGAAGGCATCAAGGTGCTGGTGCTGTCCGACTACGGCAAAGGCGCGCTGAAAAACCATCAGGTGCTGATTCAGGCCGCCCGTGCCCGTGGCATTCCGGTGCTGGCCGATCCCAAAGGCAAAGATTTCTCGATCTACCGAGGCGCGAGCCTGATCACCCCAAACCTCAGCGAATTCGAAACCATCGTCGGTGGTTGCGCCGATGAGCACGAGCTGGTGAGCAAGGGCGCACAGCTGATGCACGACCTCGACCTCGGCGCCTTGCTGGTGACCCGTGGCGAACACGGTATGACTTTGCTGCGCCCGGATCATCCGGCACTGCACCTGCCGGCCCGTGCCCGTGAAGTGTTCGACGTGACCGGCGCCGGTGACACGGTGATTTCTACCCTGGCGGCAGCGATCGCCGCTGGCGAAGAACTGCCCCACGCCGTGGCCTTGGCCAACCTGGCGGCAGGCATCGTGGTCGGCAAGCTCGGTACCGCGGCCATCAGTGCTCCGGAGTTGCGTCGTGCTATCCAGCGTGAAGAAGGTTCCGAGCGTGGAGTGTTGGGGCTGGAGCAGCTGCTGCTGGCGGTCGATGACGCGCGTGCGCACAAAGAGAAGATTGTCTTCACCAATGGCTGCTTCGACATCCTGCATGCCGGCCATGTGACCTACCTCGAACAGGCGCGGGCCCAGGGCGATCGTCTGATCGTGGCGGTCAACGACGATGCGTCGGTGAGCCGCTTGAAGGGGCCAGGTCGTCCGATCAACAGCGTCGACCGTCGCATGGCCGTACTGGCCGGTCTGGGCGCCGTGGACTGGGTAATCAGCTTCGCTGAAGGCACCCCGGAAAACCTGCTGCGCGAGGTCAAGCCGGATGTGTTGGTCAAGGGCGGCGATTACGGAATCGACCAAGTGGTCGGTGCGGACATCGTCACTGCTTACGGCGGGACCGTGAAAGTGCTGGGGCTGGTGGAAAACAGCTCGACCACGGCGATTGTCGAGAAGATCCGCAATCACTGATTGTGGCGAGTGTGCTTGATCGTTCCCACGCTCTGCGTGGGAATGCCTCTATGGACGCTCTGCGTCCGCTTTGAGACGCGGAGCGTCTCTGGCTGCATTCCCACGCAGAGCGTGGGAACGATCATCTTTGGCTTTAGGAGCTGACTTTCTTGCGCGGCACGATTCTTTTCAGCAGTTGCTTTGCTTTTCCGTGCAAGCGGGCCAAACCGGAATCCTTCCCCGGCGGGCTCAAACCCTGTTGCCGCACCCAGTCTTTCCAGCGAATCCGCTCATCCTTCACCAGCCACCCTTCCTGCCGGGCAAAACTCTCCGCCAGATACAACCCGCGGGTACTCGCCGGGTACAGCTCATCCTTTTTCAGGGTATAGAGCTCGGCCATCGGCTGGCCGTCCTGCAGTGGCATCAAATACAAATCGGGACGTTTGCGATCGAGCCGAGCCACCAGTTGATCGCCCTCCAGCCGTTCGTCGACATGAAAAAGACTCAAGGATTTGGCTTCCTTGGGCACATCCAGGCGCAAGTCGTAGATCAATTGCAGCGATGCAGTCGGCAAATGCACGTAGGCCCGCGGGCGCTCGATCAGCGGCATGTTGGCGCAGCGCACCGGCCGCGCCGAGCCGGACAGCGGCGTCAGGCGAAACGGCAGGGCTTCGCGGTAATGCAGGGCGGACGAGTAGGGCGCGGGCAGCCAGGTATCGTTGAAACGCCCGCTGAGCCAGCCTTCCGGGGTTTCCAGCAGGCACTCTTCGGCGATTTCCTGGGTCGCCGTGTGCAGCGGCAGGTTCAGTTCATGGGCCGGCACGTAACCCGAGATCAGTTTGAGCACTACATCGCCGCGATCCTGCCGACGTTGACGCACCAACACCCAGTAATCGCGATTCTGCCAATGCAGGGTCAGGCGCACCGAAACCCCGAGGTTCGCCAGCTCCAGGGCAAACCGCTCGCTGTCGGGCACCGTCACCGGGCGGCGACGTTGCAGGGTCTGGGAAAAATTCAATGGCATCCCGACGCTTTGGTAACTCAGGCCTTCGGGCGTCGCTTCGACGAATAACGGCAGGGTCTTGAAGTTGCTCGGGTTCTTTCTGATCAGCGTACGCGGCATGTCGGCTCCTGCTTAAGGCCGCGTGGGCGGCATCAATGGCTACGAAGGACCTGGGCAACGGTCGCGACGTTATGGGCGAGGTGCAGCGGATTGATGGTCCCGACAATAGCACTGGCCACACCCGGGTGTTCAAACAACAACTCGAAGCTGGCGCGCACCGGGTCCACGCCAGGGCTCAAGCAGACGTGACCGCTGGCCAGGGCTTTTTTGACCAGGATCGCTTTGCCGTGAGCAGCAGCATAGTCAATGACCGGCTTCTCGTTCTGTTCGTTCAGATTGTAGGTGACCATCGCGCAATCACCTTGTTCCAGAGCCTTCAAGCCGCCTTCGACGGTTTTGCCGGAAAAACCGAAACCGCGAATCTTGCCTTCGCGCTTGAGCTCGGCGAGGGTCGCGTAGACCTCGCTGTCATTGAGGATCGCCAGATCGTTGCCGTCGGAATGCACCAGTACCAGATCGATAACATCCGTTTCCAGCCGTTGCAGGCTGCGTTCCACCGACAGGCGAGTATGGGCGGCGCTGAAGTCGTGACTCGACTGGCCGTCGGTAAACTCTTCGCCAACCTTGCTGACGATCACCCAGTCCTGGCGCTGCCCCCGCAGCAACGGGCCAAGGCGCTCTTCGCTGCGGCCATAAGCCGGCGCGGTGTCTATCAGGTTGATGCCCAGGTCGCGTGCGAGTTTGAGCAGCATGCGCGCTTCGTCATCGCCGGGGATCTGGAAGCCGTTGGGGTATTTCACCCCTTGATCGCGGCCGAGTTTCACCGTGCCCAGGCCCAGAGGCGATACCAGCAGGCCGGTGCTGCCCAAAGGGCGATGCAGATCGTGCAGGGTTGGCTGGCTCATGGCAGCAGTTGCTCCCAGGCAGGGACGCCCATCGGCGGTTTCGGCAGTTCCGGCAGCGGCGCCGGATGGCTCGGCTGAATGCTGTCGCGTTGCAGTGCGGCGAGGACGCGATCAGCGAAGTCCGGCGCCAGGGCCAGTTTGGTCGGCCAACCCACCAGCAGGCGATCTTGCTCGGCGAGGAAGGCATTGTCCGGGCGAGTCAGGCCCGATTGCAGCGGCTCGGCGCGTTCGACTCGCAAGGTCGCCCACTGCGCTGTGCTCAGGTCGATCCATGGCAACAGATTGCCGAGTTCTTTTTGCGCGGTGGCGATCTGCGCGGCAGGATCACGGGCCACGCCTTCGGCTTCGGCGATGTCGCCTCCCAGATACCAGACCCACTGGCCATCGGCGGCCGGGTGGGTGGTCACGGTGATGCGTGGCTTCGGCCCGCCGCCCAGGCAATGGGCGTACAGCGGTTTGAGGCCCGGGCCTTTGACGATGATCATGTGCAGGGGGCGGCGCTGCATGGCCGGCTGACTCAGGCCCAGCGCCGTGAGCAGGTCGGCGGTGCCGGCACCGGCGCTGAGGACGATGCGCTGGGCGCGGATCTCGCGTTCGTCGACTTTCAAGCCGACCAGTTCGCCGTTTTCCAGCAGCGGTTCGATGTGCTGACCGGCCAGCAAGCCGTCGCCAGCCAGATCGGCCAGGCGCTGGATCAGGCTTGGCACATCGACCACCAGTTCCGCCAGGCGATAGACCTTGCCCTTGAAGCGCTTGTCTTGCAGGGCTGGTGGAAGCTGCTCGCCTTTGACCTGATCGACCCGCCCGCGCACGGCTTTGCTGGCAAAGAAACTGGTGAGATTGCCGGCGAGGGTGCCGGGGGACCAGAGGTAATGGGCTTCGGACAGCAGGCGCACGCCGGACAGATCCAGCTCGCCGTCGCCGGCCAGCGCTTCACGCCAGCGACGCGGCATGTCGGCAATGGCTTCCGAGGCGCCGGTCAGGGCACCGTGCAGCGCGTACTTGGCGCCGCCGTGGATGATGCCCTGGGACTTCACGCTCTGCCCGCCACCGAGGCTGGCGCTTTCCACCAGCACGGTCGAAAAACCCTGGCGGCGCAGGCGCGCATTCAGCCAGAGGCCGGCGACACCAGCGCCGACAATCAGAACGTCGGTGGAAATAACGGATGGCATGCAGCGACCTCAGTGTTCAAGACGAGGGCGCAGTATACAGACTCGTGGATCGGAGCTAAGACGTGAAAAAAGATCGCAGCCTTCGGCAGCTCCTACAGGGTTATGTGTACATCTGTAGGAGCTGCCGAAGGCTGCGATCTTTTCTTTCAATGCCCCGCGGTCTTCGAGAACAGCTGAATAACCACAACGCCCAGCACAATCAGCGCCATCCCCAGCATTGCCGGCACATCCAGCTTCTGCCCGTAGATAAACAGCGCCGCGACGCTGACCATCACGATCCCCATGCCGGCCCATACCGCGTAGGCCACGCCCACCGGAACGCTGCGCACCACCAGGGTCAACATCCCGAAAGCAATGCCGTAACCGACGATGACCAGTAGCAGCGGCAGTGGCGTGCTGAAACCCTTGACCGCTTTCATCGAAACAGTGGCGATCACTTCGGCGCAGATGGCGATGGCCAGATAGTAGTAAGCGGTCATGGGTTAATCCTCGTGTGAAGTGTTGCTTTCTGAGGTCGGCATTCTAGAGATTCGCCAGATGCGGTAAAGTCATTACCTATCTGTTCTGAAGATGGGTTGAGCCATGAACATGCAATGGAATCTGGAACAGCTGCGCTTGTTTGTCAGCGTCGCGGAACAGCGTTCGTTTTCCGCTGTGGCGCGGGATCAGCGCAAGGCACAGTCGGCGGTCAGCAGTTCGATTGCGCTGCTGGAAGAGGACCTGGGCGTTAGCCTGTTCGATCGTAGCAGTGGTCGTCAGCCGAAACTCACCGAAGCCGGCACCGCGCTGCTCGAGGAGGCGCGGGAAGTGCTGCGCCAATGCGAGCGCCTCAATGGCCGGGCATTGGCGATGATGCGTGGTCAGGAAGCGAGTCTGCGTGTGGCTCAGGATGAAGCGATGCCCTATCAAGCGGTGGTCGAAAGCTTCGAGGCCCTGGCAGAAAAATTTCCCAGCCTTGAAGTGCAGCTGACCAGCGCCGCCCAGGGTGATGTCGCGCGCAAATTGGTGGAGCGCCGGGCTGATCTGGGCTTGCTGTTTTATCACGACCAGATTCCCGAAGCCCTTGAACGGCGAGTGCTGGGCAGCGTCGAGATGGTCACGGTGTGCGGCGCGGGGCATCCCTTGGCGAAGCAGGCGCAGGTCGATTGTCAGCAATTGGCGCAGCATCGACAGTTACTGATGTCCACGCAGTCCAGCGTCTATCCCGGCAGCGAGCCGGCCAGCCCACAGGTCTGGCGCGCCGACAGTTTCTATGTGATGGCTGAATGGGTGATGCGCGGCCTTGGCTGGGCCTGGTTGCCGCGACATGTGGTGCAGTACCCCGCGTATCAGGATCAGATGGTCGAACTGGCCAGCGAATGGACTCCGCCGGCATTGATTGTCGAACTGGTCTGGCGTCGCGATGAGCCCCTCGGCCCGGCAGCCCGTTGGCTGGCGGAACGTTTTGCCGTGCACTTGCAGGCGATCAGCTAAAAAACCGATAAACTCCGCCGCCATGAATAGAACTCTCTACACCGCGCTGTTTTACCTGGGGCTGCCATTGGTAGCGATTCGTCTTTGGCTGCGGGCGCGCAAGGCGCCGGCGTATGCCAAGCGCATTGGCGAACGTTTCTCCCTCGCGCTGCCGGCGATGAAGCCGGACGGCCTCTGGGTGCATGCGGTGTCGGTGGGCGAAAGCATCGCCGCGGCGCCGATGATTCGTGCCATGCTGCAACGGTATCCGACGCTGCCGATCACCGTCACCTGCATGACCCCGACCGGGTCCGAGCGCATCCAGGCGTTGTTCGCCAACGAGCCGCGCATCCAGCATTGCTATTTGCCTTATGACTTGCCCTGCGCCGCGGCGCGATTCCTTGATCGGGCCCGACCGAAACTGGCGGTGATCATGGAAACCGAGCTCTGGCCCAACCATATCCATCAATGCGCCAAACGCGGGATTCCCGTGGCGCTGGCCAATGCGCGACTGTCTGAACGCTCAGCCAAAGGCTATGGCCGCTTCCATAAATTGACCCGGCCGATGCTCGCCGAGATGAGCCTGTTCGCGGTGCAGACCGAAGCCGAGGCGCAGCGCTTCCGGGATTTGGGCGCACGCCCGGAAACCGTCGAAGTGACCGGTTCGATCAAATTCGACCTGACCATCGACCCGCAACTGCTGGAGAGTGCCGGCGAATTGCGTGCGCAGTGGCAGGCACAGGATCGCCCGGTATGGATCGCCGCGAGTACCCATGAAGGTGAAGACGATGTGGTGCTGGCTGCCCATCGTCGGCTGCTGGTCAATCATCCCGATGCCTTGCTGATTCTGGTGCCGCGTCATCCGGAGCGTTTCAACCCGGTGTTCGAGTTGTGCCGACAGCAGGGTTTCGCCACGGTGCGGCGTTCGACGGGCGAACCGGTTACCGCAGACACTTCGGTGCTGCTGGGCGACACCATGGGCGAGTTGCTGTTTCTCTACGCGTTAGCCGACAGCGCGTTCGTCGGTGGCAGTCTGGTGCCGAATGGCGGGCATAACCTGCTGGAGCCGGCGGCCCTGGCCAAACCGGTGCTCAGCGGGCCGCACCTGTTCAACTTCCTCGAAATCGCCGCGCAGTTGCGCAGTGCCGGGGCGTTGGCCGAGGTCGATGATGCCGAAGGTCTGGCGCTGGCGGTGCAGCGGCTGTTCGAATTGCCGCGCGATGCACAGCGGATGGCCGAGGCGGGGCTGAAGGTGATGCGTACCAATCAGGGCGCGTTGCAGCGGTTGCTGGATGGGTTGGGGCGGTTGATCGAGCGTTAAGACCGAGCCGAGCAAAAAAAAGATCGCAGCCTT